>NZ_JAUXXP010000007.1 GCF_030684895.1 Pseudomonas sp.
TTCCACGGCACCACCCGATCCATCTCGATCAGGAACAACTCTTTGCGGGTCTGCTTGCGCTTGCCGGCGTACTCGGCATCGGCGAAGGTCATCTGCTTCATCGGAAAACTCAGCGGGTGAAATCCGGGGTATTTTGCCAAAATCAGGAAGTCTTCTTCAGAATTTCCCTAAGCTTTTCCATAAGCGCCACAAAAAAGCCCCGCTGGTTGTGCCAGCGGGGCTTTTTTACGCCTGATTACAGCTTGCTGCTGAAATCACGCAGCTCGTCCTGAGCCTTTTCCTTGGTCCAGCCGTAGCGCTCTTGCAGCTTGCCGGCCAGGTATTCGCTATGGCCTTCGGCGACGTCCAGGTCATCATCGGTCAGGTTGCCCCAACGCTCCTTGATGCGACCATTGATTTGCTTCCACTTGCCTTTAATGATGTCAGCATTCATCTGCTTGTCCTCGTCGTTGAGTGGCGGCCAGGCCCATCAAAGCGCCTGGCACGCAGCCATGGATTACTGAGCGGTTTTCAGCGCTTCAGCGGCTACTGCTTTCACACCTTTGATCTCGCCGGCCTTGGCAATCGCCAAGTCACGCTCGACCGAGCTGGCCACAACCCCGGACAGTGCCACCACACCCTGGTTGGTTTCGACCTTGATATCGATGCCACTCAGGTTGCTGTCAGCCAGAAAGGTCGACTTCACTTTGCTGGTAATCCAGGTATCGGTTACCGCATCTTCTGCCTTATCCATGGTTTCACTGGCAGCCAGCATGACCGGTTGCACGGTCGGAGTGCCAGCAGCCAGAACCGGCCCGGCGAGCAGCACACTCAGGGCGGTAGCGGTCATGGCGGTTACGGCGAAATGCTTGATTGGCTTTTTCATAAATAATGCCTCCTGCGTGTACTGAACAATCTGCAAGCCACTACGAGCTGCAGTCTCCCCAGTACTATCGCAAGTGCTGTGCCAACCCATTAAAAGTAATTTTATATCTAAATATCAATAACTTAGATAAATACAAAAACAGCCTGAGTCGTGCAATCTGCATGTTGGGACTATCTGCACAAGGCATATTGCACGACAGCTGTTGCCCCACTGACGGCTCGGCTTTTCGCAGGCAAAAAAAGAGGGCCCCGAAGGGCCCTCTGTTCTGCGCTTAAGCAATCCGGCGATTAAACGCCCGACGCCTTGGCAGCAGCTACATCCTTGATCGACAGCTTGATACGGCCGCGGTTGTCCACGTCCAGTACCAGAACTTCAACTTCCTGACCTTCTTTGAGAATGTCAGTCACCTTCTCAACGCGAGCATCGCTCAGCATGGAGATGTGCACCAGGCCGTCTTTGCCCGGCAGGATGTTGACGAAGGCGCCGAAGTCGACGATGCGCTCAACCTTGCCGACGTAGATCTTGCCGATTTCAGCTTCAGCGGTAATACCCAGAACGCGCTGACGCGCAGCCTCGGCCGCTTCCTTGGTTTCGCCGAAGATCTTGATCGAACCGTCGTCTTCGATATCGATCGACGCCTTGGTTTCTTCGCAGATCGCGCGGATGGTTGCACCACCTTTGCCGATCACGTCGCGAATCTTGTCCTGGTCGATCTTCATCGCGATCATGGTCGGTGCGTTGGCCGACAGCTCGGTACGCGATTGCGCGATCACCTGGTTCATCTGACCGAGAATGTTCAGGCGTGCTTCCAGTGCCTGATTCAGGGCGATTTCCATGATCTCTTCGGTGATGCCCTGGATCTTGATGTCCATCTGCAGCGCAGTGACGCCATTGGCGGTACCGGCTACTTTGAAGTCCATGTCGCCCAGGTGGTCTTCGTCGCCGAGGATGTCGGTCAGAACGGCGAACTTCTCGCCTTCTTTAACCAAACCCATGGCGATACCGGCAACCGGCGCCTTCATTGGTACACCAGCGTCCATCAGCGCCAGGGAAGCACCGCAAACCGAAGCCATGGAGCTGGAACCATTGGACTCAGTGATTTCCGACACCACGCGAATGGTGTACGGGAACACGTCAGCAGCCGGCAACATAGCGGCGATGGAGCGACGGGCCAGACGACCGTGACCGATTTCGCGACGGCCAGTGGCGCCCATGCGACCACACTCACCAACCGAGTACGGCGGGAAGTTGTAGTGCAGCATGAAGGGGTCTTTGCGCTCGCCTTCGAGGGTGTCGAGCAGCTGTGCGTCACGCGCAGTACCGAGGGTGGCAACGACCAGAGCCTGGGTTTCGCCACGGGTGAACAGCGCCGAACCGTGGGTCTTGTCCAGTACACCGACTTCGATGTTCAGGCCACGCACAGTACGGGTGTCACGGCCGTCGATACGCGGCTTGCCGTTAACGATGTTCTCGCGCACGGTGCGGTATTCGATTTCGCCGAAAGCGTCTTTGACTTCGCCAGCTGAAGGCTGACCTTCTTCGCCGGAGAACTTGGCAACGATTTCAGTGCGCAGCTCACCCAGACGGGCATAACGCTCGTGCTTGACGGTGATGGTGTAAGCCTGGGAGATCGCCTCGCCGAACTCGCTACGGATAGCGCTCAGCAGTGCAGTGTTCTCTGGCTTGGCGGACCAATCCCAGGTCGGCTTGGCGGCTTCGGCAGCCAGTTCAGCAACCGCGTTGATCACAACCTGGAATTCGTCGTGAGCGAACAGTACAGCGCCCAGCATCTGGTCTTCGGTCAGCTCTTTGGCTTCCGACTCAACCATTAGCACAGCGTCTTTGGTACCGGCTACGACCATGTCTAGGCTCGAGGCCTTGAGCTGCTCGTAAGTCGGGTTCAGCAGGTAGCCAGTTTCCGGGTGGAAAGCCACGCGTGCAGCACCGATAGGGCCGTTGAACGGGATGCCGGAAATGGCCAGCGCAGCCGAAGTACCGATCATCGCAGCGATGTCTGGATCGGTCTTTTTGCTGGTGGAAATAACGGTGCAGATAACCTGCACTTCGTTTTGGAAACCTTCTGGGAACAGCGGACGGATCGGACGGTCGATCAGACGCGAGGTCAGGGTTTCTTTCTCAGAAGGACGTGCCTCACGCTTGAAGAAACCGCCGGGGATCTTGCCGGCTGCGTAGGTTTTTTCCTGATAGTGCACGGACAGCGGGAAAAAGCCTTTGCTTGGATCGGCAGTCTTGGCGCCGGTTACGGCGACCAGTACAGCGACGTCGTCGTCAACGGTGACCAGCACTGCGCCGGAGGCTTGACGGGCGATACGGCCTGTCTCGAGGGTAACGGTCGACTGACCGAACTGGAACTTCTTGATTACCGGGTTCACGGTGTTTTCCTTCTCTTTGTTGCCCTTGGGGAAAGCGTTTCTTGCAACCGTTCTATCACTGCAACGTGAACAAAACGGGTCTTGCAGAATGTGCGGGCGGTGACGGGTATCGGACCCGCTATCGTCCAAAACAGCTAAAGCAGAAAAGCAAAAGCTGGAAGCAGGGGCAAACCCCACTTCCAGCTTCGGCAGTCAGCTACGCGTAAGCATTGCTTAGCGACGCAGACCCAGGCGACCGATCAGGGCGCTGTAACGACTAACATCCTTGCCCTTCAGGTAATCCAGCAGCTTACGACGCTGGTTAACCATGCGGATCAGGCCACGACGCGAGTGGTGGTCTTTACCGTTGGCCTTGAAGTGGCCTTGCAGCTTGTTGATGTTGGCGGACAGCAGTGCAACTTGCACTTCCGGGCTACCGGTGTCGCCAGCAGCTTGCTGGTAGTCAGTTACGATTTGGGCTTTTTCTTCAACGCTGAGTGCCATGGGGCAATCCTCTCAGTTAGGCAACTGCCGAAACAGTCGCAATAGGCCGGGAATCGCTTCCCGTGTTTTTAAGTGAGGTATGACCGCGCCTATTAACAGCCACCCTCGATACACACAGACCAGAGCCGAAACCCCCTGCCTGCGCTACGGTCATGCCGACCGAATCAAACGACGCGGCGCAATGCGCCCGTCTTCGCTCACTTCACCGATACCGATAAAGCGACCATTGTGATCTTGCACCCGAACCATGCCGAACTTCGGCGCATCCGCGGCGCGTACCGGCTGCCCTTGCAGCCAGTAGAACGAACTGTGCTCGGAGAACTGCAGCAACGGCCAGTGTTGCAAACCGCTATCGACCGGTTGCAGGAACTGGTCAACCGCTTCGTTGCCGCCTTCGCCATGCACCCGCTCCAGCTCCTCGAGCGTTACGGTGCGGCTCAAATCGAAGGGGCCGGCCTTGGTTCTGCGCAGCTCTGCAACGTGTGCACCGCAACCCAGCAGGTGGCCGATATCTTCGACCAAAGTGCGGATATAGGTGCCTTTGCTGCAATCGACCGCCAGGCGCGCTTGCTCCGCCTCGCAGCCCAGTAATTCCAGGCGCGCAATAGTAACAGAACGCGGCTCGCGCTCCACTACTTCACCGGCACGGGCCAGCTTGTAAAGTGGTTGGCCGTCGCGCTTGAGCGCCGAGTACATCGGCGGTATCTGGCTGATTTCACCACGAAAACCGGGCAGAACCGCTTCGATATCGGCGCGACCAACGGTCACCGGGCGGCGCTCCAACACTTCACCTTCGGCATCGGCCGTAGTGGTGGTGACGCCAAGTTGCATCAGGGTTTCGTAGCCTTTGTCGGCATCCAGCAGGTACTGGGAAAACTTGGTCGCCTCACCGAAACACAGCGGCAAGACACCAGTGGCCAGCGGATCGAGGCTGCCGGTGTGCCCGGCCTTCTCGGCATTGAGCAACCAACGCACCTTCTGCAGTGCAGCGTTGGAGCTGAAACCTTTCGGTTTATCCAACAGGATGATGCCATCGACGGCACGACGAATACGTTTGACCTGGGCCACGCGCTTACTCCTTGGCCTCGGGTTCATCACCGTGCTGACGGTCTTCGCTGACTGCACGCTCGATCAGGGCCGACAGCTGCGCACCGCGAATCACGCTTTCGTCGTAATGGAAACGCAGGTTCGGCACGCTGCGCAGCTTCATCGCGCGGCCCAACTGCATACGCAGGAAGCCGCTGGCATCGTTGAGCACCTTGATGCTCTGCACGACAGGATCAACACCCTCTTCCGGCTCACCACCCATAACGGTGACGAACACCTTGGCATGGCTGGAGTCGCGGCTGACTTCCACCGCAGTGATGGTCACCAAGCCACCAAGGCGCGGGTCTTTGATTTCCAGGCGGATCAACTGCGCCAGTTCGCGCTGTATCTGGTCGCCGATGCGCTGGGCCCGGCTAAATTCTTTGGCCATTTCTACTACCTTCACTCGTCACGCAGCTCAAAAAGCAGCGGACCTAAAAGCGGCAAACGCCCGGCCGCGCAGAAGCGGGGCCGGGCGCTGCATGTTGCGACTCGTGCTTACAGGCTACGAGCCACTTGGACTTTCTCGAACACTTCGATCTTGTCGCCGACCTTAACGTCGTTGTAGCTCTTCACGCCGATACCGCACTCCATGCCGTTACGCACTTCGGAGGCATCGTCTTTGAAGCGACGCAGAGATTCCAGCTCGCCTTCGAAGATCACCACGTCGTCGCGCAGTACGCGGATCGGACGGTTACGGTGAACCGTACCTTCAACCACCATACAACCGGCAATCGCACCGAACTTAGGCGAACGGAACACGTCACGCACTTCGGCAATACCCAGGATGTTCTCGCGAACATCGCTGCCGAGCATGCCGGTCAGCGCTTTCTTGACGTCTTCGATGATGTCGTAGATCACGTTGTAGTAACGCATATCCAGACCTTCCTGCTCGACGATCTTGCGCGCACCAGCATCGGCACGCACGTTGAAGCCGAACAGTACAGCGTTGGAGGCCAGCGCCAGGTTGGCATCGGACTCGGTGATACCACCGACGCCGCCACCGACCACACGCACTTGCACTTCATCGTTACCCAGGCCGCCGAGCGAGCCCTGCAGTGCTTCCAAGGAACCACGGACGTCAGATTTGAGGACGATGTTGAGCGTCTTCTTCTCTTCCTGGCCCATGTTCTCGAA
Organism: Pseudomonas sp.; assembly: GCF_030684895.1. GTDB lineage: Bacteria > Pseudomonadota > Gammaproteobacteria > Pseudomonadales > Pseudomonadaceae > Aquipseudomonas. The sequence continues at coordinate 5,965 of NZ_JAUXXP010000007.1, forward strand.
GATATTTTCCAGCTTGCCAGCGTGAGCACGGGCCAGTTTCACTTCGCGGAACTTGCCTTGACGGAACAGCGCGACTTCGCGGGCTTTCTTCTCGTCAGCCAGCACGCTCATATCATCGCCAGCTTCCGGCGTGCCATCCAAGCCAAGAATCTCGACAGGAATCGACGGGCCGGCTTCTTTAATCGCCTTACCGTTTTCATCGAGCATGGCGCGAATACGGCCGTAGTTGGAACCGATCAACACCATGTCGCCTTGACGCAGGGTACCGTCTTGAACCAGTACGGTCGCAACTGGACCACGTCCCTTATCAAGACGCGACTCAACTACCACACCACGACCCGGAGCTGACGGCGTAGCTTTCAGCTCAAGCACTTCGGCTTGCAGCAGTACAGCTTCGAGCAGGTCATCAACACCAGTACCGACTTTCGCCGACACCGATACGAATGGCGTATCACCGCCCCACTCTTCCGACGTCACACCGTGTACCGACAGTTCGCTACGGATGCGATCGAGGTCGGCACCCGGCTTGTCGATCTTGTTCACCGCAACAACCAGCGGCACACCAGCCGCCTTGGCGTGCTGAACGGCTTCAATGGTCTGCGGCATTACGCCGTCGTCCGCTGCAACCACCAGAATCACGATATCGGTCGCTTTGGCACCACGGGCACGCATCGCGGTAAACGCGGCGTGGCCTGGGGTGTCGAGGAAGGTGACCATGCCGCGTTCGGTTTCTACGTGGTAAGCACCGATGTGCTGGGTGATACCACCGGCTTCGCCAGCAGCCACCTTGGCACGACGAATGTAGTCGAGCAGCGAGGTTTTACCGTGGTCAACGTGACCCATAACGGTAACAACCGGCGCGCGGGCAAAGGTCTCGCCTTCAAACTTCAGCGATTCAGCCAGGGAATCTTCCAGAGCCGTGTCGCTGACCAGGGTAACCTTGTGGCCCAGTTCCTCAGCAACCAGCTGGGCAGTTTCCTGATCCAGAACCTGGTTGATGGTCGCCGGGGTACCCAGCTTGAACATGAACTTGATGATTTCAGCGGCTTTGACCGACATCTGCTGAGCCAGATCGCCCACAGTGATGGTCTCGCCAATCTTCACTTCACGCACGATCGGACCCGTCGGGCTCTGGAAGCCGTGAGCATTACGCTTCTTCAGCTTGGCCTTGCCACGACCGCCACGACGGAAGCTGTCGCTTTCCTCGTCGATAGAGCGCGGGGCAACACGTGGTGCTGGGGCCTTTTCCTTGACGGTCGGACGATGCTGGGTGGTTTTACGCTCACCACCACGACGATCGGCATCATCATTGCGCGCTTTATCTGGGCGGCGCGGCTCATCTTTCTTGCGCTCGTCTGCCGCAGGAGCAGCCATTACCGGCAACTCAACCGCTACAACCGGAGCCGCTTCAACGACCGCTTCGCCAGCAGCAGGTGCAGGGCGCAGCGCTTCTTCTGCGGCGCGACGCTTGGTTTCTTCGTCAGCTTTCGCCTTGGCAGCCTCAGCTACCGCGCACTGCTCAGCCAGCTCACGCTGCTTTTCAGCTTCGATTTCTTCAGCGCTGCGCTTGACGAAGGTTTTCTTCTTGCGCACTTCGACGCTGATGGTCTTGCTGCCAGCAACCCGCAGGGTGCTGGTAGTTTTGCGCTGCAAGGTAATCTTGCGCGGCTCTTCTGTCTTGCTGTCGCCGTGACTGCTCTTGAGATGGGCCAACAGGGCCTGTTTCTCACTGTCGGTCACTGCTTGCTCGGCACTTTTGTGCGGCAAACCTGCCTCACTCATTTGCTGCAGCAGGCGTTCAACCGGCGTATTGACCACTTGGGCCAGTTCTTTAACCGTGACTTGCGTCATGCATTTCTCTCCTCAGGCCGCAACTGCTTACTCGAACCAATGGGCTCGGGCGGCCATGATCAACTTGCCGGCTCGCTCAGCGTCGATACCGTCGATGTCGAGCAGGTCATCAATCGACTGCTCGGCCAGGTCTTCGCGGTTAACAACGCCGCGCACTGCCAGTTCATGCGCAAGCGCCTTATCCATCCCCTCAAGCGAGAGCAAGTCTTCGGCTGGGTGGGCATCTGCCAGCTTTTCCTCGTTGGCGATGGCTTTAGTCAGCAAGCGATCTTTGGCACGGGCGCGGAGCTCGTTGACGATATCCTCGTCAAAGCCATCAATGCTGAGCATTTCTTCCATCGGTACGTAGGCAATTTCTTCAAGGCTGGTGAAGCCCTCTTCGACCAACACCTGGGCCAGTTCTTCGTCGACTTCCAACTCGTCGATAAAGCGCTGCAGGATGTCGCCTGTTTCAGCTTGCTGCTTGGCCTGGATGTCCGCTTCGGTCATCACGTTCAAGGTCCAGCCAGTCAACTGACTGGCCAAACGCACGTTCTGACCGCCGCGGCCAATGGCCTGAGCAAGGTTGTCTGCGCCAACGGCGATGTCCATGGCATGGGCATCTTCGTCGACGATGATGGCTGCAACTTCGGCTGGCGACATGGCGTTGATCACGAACTGCGCGGGATTGTCATCCCACAGCACGATGTCCACACGTTCACCCGCTAACTCACCGGAGACTGCCTGCACGCGCGAACCGCGCATGCCAATACAGGCACCTTGCGGGTCGATACGCTTATCTTTGGAACGCACAGCCAACTTGGCGCGCGAACCTGGGTCACGAGCCGCGCCCATAACCTCAATCAGCTCTTCAGCGATTTCTGGCACTTCGATGCGGAACAGCTCGATCAGCATTTCCGGTGCCGTGCGCGAGAGGATCAACTGCGGGCCGCGGTTCTCGGTGCGAATTTCCTTGAGCAGGGCGCGCAGGCGCACACCAACACGGAAGGTTTCACGGGAGATGATGTCTTCGCGCGCCAACATGGCTTCAGCGTTGTTACCCAGATCAACGATCACGCTGTCACGGGTAACTTTCTTCACGGTGCCGGAGATGATTTCACCCAGGCGCTCGCGGTAAGCCTCGACCACCTGAGCACGCTCAGCTTCGCGGACTTTCTGCACAATTACTTGCTTGGCGGTTTGCGCGGCAATACGACCGAACTCGATGGAGTCGATTTTCTCTTCCAGCACGTCACCAACTTTGGCGTTGGCTTCGACTGCGCGCGGCATGTCAGTGGTGACCTGGTGTGCAGGATCATCAAAGTCAGCTTCTTCAACCACTGTCCAGCAGCGGAATGTTTCGTAGTTGCCGGTCTGACGATTGATCGCCACACGCAACTCAACTTCATCTTCAAAACGCTTCTTGGTAGCGGTGGCCAAAGCCAGCTCCAGCGCCTCAAAAATTACGCTCGCCGGTACGCCCTTTTCGTTGGATACCGACTCAACAACCAGCAGTACTTCTTTGCTCATCGTACGCCTCGCCTTTCGCAATCCATTGGATCCGCGCTATCCGCGCCACTTGCGGGGGATCCGCGTCTCAATCAAACCTGGGGATAATGTTGGCCTTGTCGATCATGTCGATCGGCAACAGGAACTCGTGGTCATCCACCTGCACTACCACGTCCTGCTCTTCCACACCGCGCAGAAGGCCCTGGAAGTTGCGTCGACCTTCAAAAGGCGAACGCAGCTTGATCTTCACTTGTTCACCGGCATGGCTGGCAAACTGCTCAATGGTGAACAGCGGCCGATCCATACCTGGCGAGGACACCTCAAGGGTGTACTCAGCGCTGATCGGGTCCTCGACATCGAGCACACCGCTGATCTGCCGACTGACAATTTCACAGTCCTCGATCAACACGCCGTCAGGCTGTTTATCAATATAAATTCGCAGCAGAGAATGCCGCCCTTGTGACAGGAACTCGACACCCCAGCATTCGTAGCCAAGAGCCTCGACTACCGGAGCCACCAAGGCCTGCAACTGTTCTAGCTTGCTCGACACCTGAACCCCTCGCGCATGCTGTAAAAATAAAAAATGGGCGAATCGCCCATCATCAAACCGCCCTCTAAAGGCCGGCAAAGCTGTCGCCCAGCTAGCAAAAAGCCCCTTAAAAGGGGCTCCTCTGCAACTCAATGCGGGGGCTGGCTTTACCCAGCCAGCTTCGGATTAAACATCCGAGGAGCGACCTTGCTGCTCAATCCCACATCAAAGCTGGGGCCGGATTATACGACTGAACCTTAACCAGGGTCAATCGACGCTCCAGCAACAAGAAGGCCCGCATCGAGCGGGCCTTCTTGAAAATTGGTACCGAGAAGGGGACTCGAACCCCTACAGCCTATGGCCACTACCACCTCAAGGTCGCGTGTCTACCAATTCCACCACCTCGGCAAAATCGTTTGTTGCGTACAACCTACTGCGTATTACCGCTGCTCAGGAGCCTGAGGTACGTCCGCCGCTTCGGAAGCCGGCTTAGCTGCATCAAGAACAGGTACATCTTCAACAGCTGGCTTAGCCTGTTGTACTTCCAGGACTGCTGGATCAGGCAAACCAACCTGAGCCATACCATCAGCTTTTTCTTTAGCAAAGTAGCCTAAGCCCAAGCTAGTCATGAAAAAAGCGGTGGCAAGTATAGCAGTAACGCGACTCAGAAAGGTAGTAGTTCCTTGACTACCGAAAACGGTAGAAGAAGCACCCGCACCAAAAGAAGCGCCTGCATCCGCACCTTTACCCTGCTGCAGCAAAACCAGCGCAACAACACCGATAGCACCCAGCAGATGAAGAACAACGATAACTGTTTCCAGCATTTCTTTAGCTTCCTGCGGCGCGACAGATCGCACCGAACTCATCCGCATTCAGAGAGGCCCCACCCACAAGCCCCCCATCGATATCCGGCATACCGAACAACTCGGCTGCACTGACGGCCTTGACACTGCCGCCATAAAGAATTCTTACCTTGCGCGCCAAACCAGGGCTTTTCGCCGCCAGCTGCGCACGAATTGCCGCATGCACTTCTTGCGCTTGCTCTGGCGATGCGGTCAGACCAGTACCAATGGCCCAAACCGGCTCATAGGCAATGACTGCACGCGCAAACACCTCAACACCCAACGCATCGGTTACCGCAGACAACTGCGCAGCAACCACTTCAAGCGTCTGCCCCGCCTCACGCTGAACCAGGGTCTCTCCGACACACAGCACCGGAAGCAAACCTGAAGATTGCGCCGCCGCAAATTTGCGCGTCACAACTTCATCACCCTCACCCAACAGCGATCTACGCTCGGAGTGACCTACCAGCACCAGCGAACAGCGCGCATCATGCAACTGACTTGCTGCCACCTCACCCGTCAAAGCACCTTGCTGCGCTTCGGCCGCACAATCTTGCGCACCTACCGCAACAGCCTTGCCCGCCAGACCATCAATCACCTGAACAAGATGCAAACAAGACGGGAAAACCGCTACATCTACATCAGCAGGCAACACCTGCTGCTTGAGACCGTTGATCAGCTCTGCAACGCTGGCGCGGGTACCGTGCATTTTCCAGTTACCAGCAACCATTGGGCGACGCATGCTTTACCTCGTCGGTCAAAGAGGGCGCAGATGTTACCCAACAGCTACCCGACTGGCAAGCCGAATCAAGCACATACATCCGCAACAACTTTAGCCAATTCATCGGCATAGCCGCGCACCTGGCCTTCATCGTCACCCTCGACCATGACGCGCACCAATGGCTCGGTGCCGGATTTGCGCAGCAGCACCCGACCACGCCCAGCCATTTGCTCGGTTACCCGCGCACTAGCCTGCTGCACGGCTGGATGTTCCAGCGGATCAACACCACCGGTAAAGCGTACGTTTACCAGTACCTGCGGGCACTTCTGCATCCCTAACCGCGCCTCACCCAGGGTTTGCTCACGACGCTTGAGCGCCATCAGCACCTGCAGTGCAGCGATAATTGCATCACCGGTCGTGGTGTGCTCGAAACACACCAGATGACCGGAATTCTCTCCACCCAGCTGCCAGTTGCGCGACAGCAACTCGGCAATCACGTAGCGGTCACCGACCTTGGCACGTACAAACGGAATGCCCAGATCAGCCAGAGCCAACTCCAGCCCGAGGTTGCTCATCAGGGTGCCTACCACCCCGCCCTGCAGCTTGCCGCGCTCCAACAGGTCGCGAGCAATGATAAACAGCAGCTCATCACCATCCACTACGGCGCCGGAGTGATCGACCATCAACACCCGATCCGCATCGCCATCGAAGGCGATGCCCAGATCAGCCTGCTGCGCCAGTACTTCAGCCTGCAGCGCTTCGACGTGGGTCGAGCCGCAGTTGTCATTGATATTCAAGCCATTGGGCTGCGCCGACAAAACAGTTACCTGAGCGCCCAACTCGCGGAATACGCTTGGCGCCACCTTGTACGCCGCGCCATGGGCGCAATCGACGACGATCTTCAGCCCGGCAAAATCGGTACTGCTCGGCACACTGCTCTTGCAGAACTCGATATAGCGCCCGGCAGCATCGTTGATTCGCGAGACCTTACCCAACTGCTCGGACTCCACCACCGTCATCGGCTGATCGAGCAACTCCTCGATCATCAGCTCGATCTCATCCGGCAGCTTGGTGCCCTGCCCCGAGAAGAATTTGATGCCGTTGTCGTGATGCGGGTTGTGTGAGGCACTGATAACGATCCCGGCCTCGGCATGAAAGGTACGGGTCAGGTAGGCGATGGCCGGTGTCGGCATCGGGCCGAGCAGCATCACATCTGCACCAGCCGCAGACAGGCCCGCCTCGAGGGCAGACTCGAACATATAGCCGGAGATGCGCGTGTCCTTGCCGATCAGAATGCGGCACTTGCCCTGCTTGCGAAACGCCATCCCGGCCGCCCAGCCGAGCTTGAGCATGAATTCCGGGGTAATAGGGAAGTCACCGACACGCCCACGAATACCGTCAGTACCAAAATATTTTCTACCCATCCCACACTTCCTTCTAACTTATTCGGCCGCTTCAACTGCGGCGATCATCCGTACTACATCAACTGTTTGCGCCACATCGTGGACCCGCAGGATGTGCGCACCCTTGCTCAGCGCCAACGCAGCCAAGGCCAGGCTGCCATACAGGCGCTCACCGACTTCATGCCCCAATACCTTGCCGATCATACTCTTGCGCGACACCCCGACCAGCAAAGGCCGACCCAACGCATGCAACACCTGCAAATGCTTGAACAGTGAAAGATTGTGCTCCAGGGTTTTCGCAAAGCCGAAACCCGGATCAAGAATGACGCGCTCAGCGCCAATCCCCGCCGCCGCACAGGCCGCAAGGCGCTCAAGGAGAAACTCGCGCACCTCGACCACCACATCAGGGTACTGAGGATTTTGCTGCATGGTGGTTGGCTCGCCACGCATATGCATCAGGCATACCGGCAAACCGCTATCCGCTGCCGCATCCAAGGCACCGTCACGCTGCAGTGAGCGCACGTCATTGATCAAGCCCGCGCCCAGTCGCGCAGTTTCGCGAATGACCGCTGGCGTTGAGGTGTCCACCGAGATGATCACATCCAGCTCGCGCGCAATGGCCTCGACGACCGGCGCAACCCGCTCCAGCTCCTCAACCGGAGAAACCGCGCGAGCGCCAGGGCGCGTCGACTCACCACCGACATCAATCAATGTCGCCCCCGCCTGCAGCATCGCCTCGGCATGGCGCAAAGCCGCATCACGCTGGCCATAGCGCCCACCATCGGAGAATGAGTCGGGGGTTACGTTAAGGATGCCCATCACGTGCGGACGGCTTAAATCAAGAAACCGGCTGCCACAGGGCAGCCGGTCAAAGGTTGGTGCAACAGGCATGGAAAACCTTAAAGCTCGGCGGCTGGACCACCAATTGGTTTCTCTGTGGACTCAGCGACCTCAACGGGCGCCGTCGGCGTGCCGTTATTGTCGTCACCGCCCTGCCAGCCTTTCGGCTCGCGCGGCGCGAGACCATTCATGATGTCCTCGATCTGCTCGGCATCGATGGTTTCGTACTTCATCAGCGCTTCAGCCATCGCATCAAGCTTGTCGCGATTTTCCTGCAGCAGGCGCTTGGCGGTGCCGTAGCACTCATCGATGATGCTGCGCACTTCCTGATCGATCAGCTTGGCGGTATCGGCAGAGACGTTGCTCTGGTTACTGCCCATGCTGCGACCGAGAAAGACTTCACCCTCTTCTTCCGCATACATCAGCGGGCCGAGTTTTTCCGACAAGCCCCACTTGGTGACCATGTTCTTGGCCAATTGGGTGGCGCGCATGATGTCGTTGGACGCACCGGTGGTAACACCATCAAAGCCCAGAGTCATTTCCTCGGCGATACGGCCACCGAACAACGAGCAGATCTGACTGGTCAACGCACGCTTGCTCAGGCTGTAACGATCTTCCTCTGGAAGGAACATAGTCACACCCAGAGCGCGACCGCGCGGAATAATCGACACCTTGTAGACCGGGTCATGCTCGGGCACCAGACGCCCGACAATCGCGTGACCAGCTTCGTGGAAGGCGGTGTTGAGCTTTTCCTTGTCCGACATGACCATGGTTTTGCGCTCGGCACCCATCATGATTTTGTCTTTGGCCAGCTCGAACTCTTTCATCTCGACCACACGCTTACCGGCACGGGCAGCGAACAGCGAGGCCTCGTTGACCAGATTAGCCAGGTCGGCGCCGGAGAAGCCCGGCGTACCGCGCGCAATCACGGCCGGGGCAACATCTTCGCCCATCGGCACTTTACGCATGTGGACCTTGAGAATCTGCTCGCGGCCACGGATATCCGGCAAGCCAACCACGACCTGACGGTCGAAACGACCTGGGCGCAGCAGTGCCGGGTCAAGCACGTCTGGACGGTTGGTGGCGGCAATCACGATGATACCGTCGTTCATTTCAAAGCCATCCATCTCCACCAGCAACTGGTTGAGGGTCTGCTCACGCTCGTCGTGACCACCGCCCATACCAGCACCACGATGGCGACCCACGGCGTCGATCTCGTCGATAAAGATGATGCATGGCGCGTGTTTCTTGGCCTGCTCGAACATGTCACGTACACGGGATGCACCGACACCGACGAACATCTCGACGAAGTCCGAACCGGAAATGGTAAAGAACGGAACCTTGGCTTCGCCAGCAACCGCCTTGGCCAGCAAGGTTTTACCGGTACCGGGCGAGCCCACCATCAGTACGCCGCGCGGAATACGCCCACCGAGGCGCTGGAACTTGCCCGGGTCACGCAGAAATTCGACCAACTCGCTGACTTCTTCCTTGGCCTCGTCGCAACCGGCGACGTCAGCAAAGGTGGTCTTGACCTGATCTTCCGAGAGCAGGCGCGCCTTGCTCTTGCCGAAGCTCATCGGCCCGCCTTTGCCGCCTGCACCACCTTGCATCTGGCGCATAAAGAACATGAACACGGCGATGATCACCAGAATCGGGAAGCTGGCCACCAGCAACTGAGTCCAGATGCTCTGTTGCTCAGGCTGCTTGCCGACGATCTCGACGTTGTTGTCCATCAGGTCCTTGATCAGGCCATTGTCCTGAATCGCCGGACGCACGGTCTCGAACGATGAACCATCGGTACGGGTACCGCTGATGATGAAACCATCCACCGTCACCCGCTTAACGCCGCCATCCTGAACCTGCTGGATAAACTGCGAATAGTTGAGTTTGTTCGACTCAGTCGGGCTGGAAAAATTGTTCATCACCGTCACCAAGACGGCGGCGATGATCAGCCACAGGACCAGATTCTTTGCCATGTCGTTCAATTAGCTACCCTCTGAAGCAGGCCCCGTGTCGAAGCGCGCTTCGCATGACGACCAGTTATGTACCGATCTAACTTACTACACAACGCCCACACCTGGCAGACGCCGTCTGTAACCCTTTATTTGCTTGTGCGCCTGCGGCGGCAATGCGCCAGGCTCAGACGTCCGGCTGACCGCGGAAACCACGCGCCAGCATATATTGCTCACGAGAACGGTCGCGTGAGGACAGCGGCTTGCGCATCTGCACCTTGTCGAACAACTGCCGCACTTGCTTGTGGTACAGATCAAAGCCTTCACCCTGGAAGATCTTGATCAGAAAATCACCACCCGGACGCAGCACCCGAGTCGACAAATCCAGCGCCAGTTCACACAGGTACATCGCGCGCGGCTGATCCGATTCCCTTACCCCACTCATATTGGGGGCCATATCGGAAATCACAAGGTCTACCGGCTTATTACCGACAGCCTCGAGGATCTGCGCGAACACCGCATCGTCGGTAAAGTCGCCCTGGATAAAGGTGACATCAGGGATGCTGTCCATCTCCAGAATATCTGACGCGATCAACCGTCCTTTGTCACCGATCACCCGACTGGTGACCTGCGACCAGCCGCCCGGCGCAGCGCCCAGATCGACTACAGTGATGCCAGGCCTGAGGATGCGATCCTTCTCCTGAATCTCCAGCAGCTTGTAGCTGGCGCGCGAACGATAGCCATCCTTCTGCGCCATTTTGACGTAGGGGTCGTTGAAATGCTCTTTCAGCCAACCTTGACTGGTCTTGGAACGGGCCACGCAATACCTCGAATGTGCAACGCATGAATATCTGGGCGGCCCCGAAGGCGCTCGGGTAAACTAACCGCCGTTTTTTACCAGATTAAATGCAGGAATCAGATTATGCCGCTCACTCAAGAGCAGAAGAAACAATTCAAATCTATCGGCCACCATTTGAAGCCTGTATTGATCGTGGCTGACAATGGTCTGACCGAAGGTGTGCTGACTGAACTGGAACGCGCACTGAGCGATCATGAACTGATTAAAGTGCAATTACGCATCACTGAGCGTGAAGACCGCCTCGCGGCCATCAATGAACTGTGCAAAGCCGGCAAAGCCGAGCTGGTTCAGGTGATTGGCAAAATGGCGCTGATCTACCGCAAGAACCCGAAAGTGAACAAGAACCTGTCTAACGTTCACCGTCATCACGGCTGATTGATCAGCCGTTGCAAGGCGCGCTCAGCGCCTTTGCAACCCACCTACCCTGCCCAATCTCGCTGCTTAGCGCTTGTGCCTGAGCTTTTGCGGCACCGGCTGCAATACCAGTAACAACCCGCAAAATGCCACAACCAGGTAACTGAACATCAACCACCGTTCAGCCTCGGGTAGCAGTTGGCGCACCGCAAAGTAACTGCCCGCCATCGCCCCTACGACCAATAGCAATTGCCCGCGGGGATCACGCCACAAACTGGCCAGACGCTCGGCGCGAACCAACACCAGCACCTGCAACCCAGCGCATACCGCCGCCAGACCAATCAGCAAGGGCCGCAAGGTATTGCTGATTTCCTCAACCAGCAACGAGGCCAGGCCGATCTTGGCAATTGCCGGCAACAGCAGAAAGTGCAGCAACCAGAGGCCGCCAACCCAAAGCGTTTGAGCCAGCAGCCAACTGATCGCACCAGCATCCCGCGTACCGGGCTTAGAGATGGCGAACCTCAACAATCTCATACTCCAGCGCACCGCTCGGGGTCTGCACCACCACCACGTCACCTTCGTTCTTGCCGATCAGGGCACGCGCGATAGGTGAGCCGACGGAAATCTTGCGCTGCTTGATGTCCGCCTCGTCCTCACCGACGATCTGGTAGGTCACGCTTTCATCGGTTTCGCAGTTGGCGATTTCCACGGTGGTACCGAAAATCACCTTACCGGTGTGTTCGATGGTGGTGACATCAATGATTACCGCATTCTGCAGACGACCTTCGATATCCCGCACCCGTGCTTCAACCATGCCCTGCTGCTCGCGCGCGGCATGGTATTCGGCGTTCTCCTTGAGGTCACCTAGCTCACGCGCAGTGCCGATGTCCTGACTGAGCTTGGGGCGTACCACCTTGGTCAGATGCGCGTGTTCTTCCTCCAGGGCGCGAGCGCCCTGGACGGTCATAGGGTATTTGATCATGCCTTGATTCCTGCATGCAGATCCTGCAGCCGGCGCACGGTCTTCTCGGGACCGAACTTCAGCGCTTCACAAATCGCCTGACCCGCCGCAATGGTGGTGGTGCAGTAGATCTTGTGCTGCAGAGCGTTACGACGAATGGAGTAGGAGTCAGCGATGGACTGACGACCTTCGGTGGTGTTGATGATCAGGGTAACTTCGTCATTCTTGATCATGTCGACCACGTGTGGACGGCCTTCGGTGACTTTGTTCACGCGGCGCACTGGCAAGCCAGCGGCTTCGATCAACTTGGCAGTACCGGCGGTTGCCACCACCTCAAAGCCCAGCTCGATCAGGTCGCGAGCAACGCCAGCCACCAACGGCTTATCGTCATCACGCACACTGATAAAGGCCACGCCGGCGTTCGGCAACACTTCGCTGGCACCCATTTGCGCCTTGGCAAAGGCTTCGCCGAAGGTATCACCCACACCCATCACTTCACCGGTGGATTTCATTTCTGGGCCGAGGATCGGGTCGACGCCTGGGAACTTGGCGAACGGGAACACCGCTTCCTTGACGCTGAAATACGGCGGAATGATTTCCTTGGTGTAACCGGCATCAGCCAGCGACTTACCCGCCATGACGCGCGCGGCCACCTTGGCCAGCGAGACACCGACGCACTTGGAGACAAACGGCACGGTACGCGAAGCGCGTGGGTTCACTTCGATGACGAAGATGTCCTCGCCCTGCACGGCCATCTGCACGTTCATCAGACCCACCACATTGAGTTCCAGGGCCATTTTCTTGACCTGCTCGCGGATCTCGTCCTGGATGTGCATCGGCAGCGAGTATGGCGGCAGCGAGCAGGCCGAGTCACCGGAGTGCACGCCGGCCTGTTCAATGTGCTGCATGATCGCGCCAATCACCACGGTTTCGCCGTCGCACACCGCATCCACGTCCACTTCGATGGCGCAGTTAAGGAAGTGGTCGAGCAGCACCGGGCTGTCGTTGGAGACTTTTACCGCTTCGCGCATATAACGTTTGAGCTCGTCTTCCTGGTAGACGATTTCCATCGCCCGGCCGCCCAGTACATAGGACGGACGCACCACCAGCGGGTAACCGATGGTCTTGGAGTGCGCCAGGGCTTCATCTTCGCTGCGCGCAGTGGCGTTGGCCGGCTGACGCAGGCCAAGGCGCTGAACCATCTGCTGGAAACGCTCGCGGTCTTCGGCGCGATCAATGGCGTCAGGGCTGGTGCCGATGATCGGCACGCCGGCTTCTTCCAGGGCGCGGCAGATTTTCAGCGGGGTCTGCCCGCCGTACTGCACGATCACACCTTTCGGCTGCTCGACGCGGACGATTTCCAGCACGTCTTCCAGGGTTACCGGCTCGAAGTACAGACGGTCGGAAGTGTCGTAGTCGGTGGAGACGGTCTCCGGGTTGCAGTTGACCATGATGGTCTCGTAACCGTCTTCACGCAGCGCCAGCGCGGCATGTACGCAGCAGTAGTCGAACTCGATGCCCTGACCGATACGGTTCGGCCCGCCGCCGAGAATCATGATCTTGTCGCGGCTCGACGGGTTGGCTTCGCACTCTTCCTCATAGGTCGAGTACATATAAGCCGTGTCGGTAGCGAATTCGGCGGCGCAGGTGTCGACGCGCTTGTACACCGGCAGCACTTTCAACTTGTGGCGCTGGCTACGCAGGGTCTTTTCGGTCACGCCCAGCAGCTTGGCCAGACGGATATCAGAGAAGCCTTTGCGCTTGAGCTTGTACATCGCGTCACGGTCGATACTGGACAGTGCCAGGGTCTTGATCCGCTCTTCGTCCTTGATCAGGTCTTCAATCTGCACCAGGAACCATTCATCGATATTGGTCAGCTCGAAGACTTCGGCCACGGTTTTACCGGCACGGAAGGCATCGCCGATGTACCAGATGCGGTCAGCGCTTGGTACGGTCAGCTCACGGCGCAGCGTGCTTTCGACTTCTGGATCGGCCAGATCGAGCATCGGATCGAGACCCGAAACACCGACCTCCAGACCGCGCAGGGCTTTCTGCAGGGATTCCTGGAAAGTGCGGCCAATGGCCATGACCTCACCAACCGACTTCATCTGCGTCGTCAGGCGAGCGTCGGCTTTCGGGAATTTCTCGAAGGCGAAACGCGGAATCTTGGTCACGACGTAGTCGATGGCCGGCTCGAACGAAGCCGGGGTGCGGCCGCCGGTGATGTCGTTGGACAGCTCGTCGAGGGTGTAACCGACCGCCAGCTTGGCGGCGATCTTGGCGATCGGGAAGCCGGTGGCCTTGGAGGCCAGCGCCGAGGAACGCGACACACGCGGATTCATCTCGATCACTACCATACGGCCAGTGTTCGGGCAGATACCGAACTGCACGTTGGAGCCGCCAGTTTCCACGCCGATCTCGCGCAGTACCGCCAGAGAGGCGTTACGCAGGATCTGGTATTCCTTGTCGGTCAGGGTTTGTGCCGGAGCCACGGTGATCGAGTCACCGGTGTGCACGCCCATCGGGTCGAAGTTTTCGATGGCGCAGACGATGATGCAGTTGTCCTTCTTGTCGCGGACCACCTCCATCTCGTATTCCTTCCAGCCGATCAGCGATTCGTCGATCAGCAGCTCGCTGGTCGGCGACAGATCCAGGCCGCGGGCGCAGATCTCCTCGAACTCTTCACGGTTGTAGGCGATACCGCCGCCGGTGCCGCCCATGGTGAAGGACGGACGGATGATGCAGGGGAAGCCAACCTTCTCCAGCACGCCGTAGGCTTCTTCCATGTTATGTGCGATGCCGGAAACCGGGCAGGCCAGACCGATGTCTTTCATCGCCTTGTCGAAGCGCGAGCGGTCTTCGGCCTTGTCGATGGTGTCGGCATTGGCACCGATCATCTCGACGCCGAATTTTTCCAGAATGCCGTGTTTTTCCAGGTCCAGTGCGCAGTTCAGCGCGGTCTGGCCGCCCATGGTCGGCAGCAGCGCGTCCGGGCGCTCCTTCTCGATGATCTTGGCCACTGTGGACCACTTGATCGGCTCGATGTAGGTGGCATCCGCCATAGCCGGGTCGGTCATGATGGTGGCGGGGTTGGAGTTGACCAGGATGACGCGGTAGCCCTCTTCTTTCAGCGCTTTACACGCCTGGGCACCGGAATAGTCGAACTCGCAGGCCTGGCCGATAACAATCGGGCCAGCGCCGAGGATCAGGATGCTTTTAATGTCTGTACGCTTTGGCATGTTATCTCTCGAATCCTTGGGTCAGTCGGCGAGTCATCTTGAGAGTTACTGCGCGCTGCCTGGGCTGCGTTGCGCGGTACTCACTTCCTCGCCGTACTGACATGTACTGTCTCGTCGTTGCGTTCCGGGCGCCTTGCCCAGACATCGCTCGCTACACTCTCCAGACGACTCGCTCTATTGCCGCTTGGCCATTGCTTCGATAAAACGGTCGAACAGCGGCGCCACATCGGCAGGGCCGGGGCTCGCTTCGGGGTGACCCTGGAAGCTGAACGCGTCCTTGTCGGTGCGCTCGATACCCTGCAGGGAACCGTCGAACAGCGACTTGTGGATGGCGCGCAGGTTGCTCGGCAGCGTGGCTTCGTCCACGGCAAAACCGTGGTTCTGGCTGGTGATCATCACCACGCCGGTTTTCAGGTCTTGCACCGGGTGGTTGGCACCGTGGTGGCCGTGGCCCATTTTCAGGGTCTTGGCACCGGAGGCCAGAGCCAGCAGCTGATGGCCGAGGCAGATACCGAATACCGGGATATCGGTTTCCAGCACATCCTTGATTGCCTGGATGGCGTAATCGCAAGGCTCGGGATCGCCAGGGCCGTTGGACAGGAACACACCATCGGGATTCAGCGCCAGCACATCGCTAGCAGGCGTCTGCGCCGGCACTACAGTTACGCGGCAACCACGCTCAACCAGCATGCGCAGGATGTTCCACTTAACGCCATAGTCGTAGGCAACCACGTGGTGCGGCAGCTCGCTGGCCGGGATTTGCGGGTGACTGTCGTCTTGTAGATTCCACACACTGGAGCGCCACTCGTAGCGCTCGGTGCAGCTGACCACTTTGGCCAGGTCCATGCCTTTCAGGCCGGGGAAGCTGCGCGCCAGTTCCAGGGCTTTTTCTTCGGTGGCGTCATCACCGACCAGAATGCAGCCGTTTTGCGAGCCTTTCTCGCGCAGGATGCGGGTCAGGCGGCGGGTATCGATACCGGCGATGGCGACGGTGCCGTTTTCCTTGAGGTATTCATCCAGTGGCTGCTTGTTGCGCCAGTTGCTGGAGGTCAGCGGCAGGTCACGGATAATCAGGCCAGCGGCCCATACGCGATTGGACTCGGCGTCTTCCGGCGTGGTGCCGGTGTTGCCGATGTGCGGATAGGTCAGGGTGACAATCTGCTGGGCATAGGAAGGATCGGTAAGGATTTCCTGATAGCCGGTCATGGCGGTGTTAAAAACCACCTCACCAATAGTCTGGCCATCGGCACCGATGGCCTCGCCGCGAAAAATGCTGCCATCAGCAAGAGCCAAAATGGCAGGTTTAAGGGCTGGCTTACTCAAGAAAACCTCCAAAAATCAAAACGTGAAGCAAACGCAGATTGTAAAAAAGCGGGATGACGTATCGACCGTCACCCCGCTTTTTTATCTGATTCATTCTGCGCAACTTTAGTGGACACACTAAAGCAGAAAGCTTACAGGAAACTGCCTTTTTGGTCCACCGCCAGTTGCGCTTAAGACCCAGACAAAAAGCACTCCTGCGACAGAATGCCTCAGTTAAGCCCCAGAACGTCCTGCATGTCGTACAGACCAGGCTTGCGTTCCTGCAGCCACAACGCCGCGCGCACCGCGCCTTTGGCGAAGGTCATGCGGCTCGATGCCTTGTGGGTGATTTCCACGCGTTCGCCATCGGCGGCGAACAGTACGGTGTGATCGCCGACTACATCACCGGCACGCACGGTGGCAAAACCGATGGTTTCGCGCTCGCGCGCACCGGTCTGGCCTTCACGACCGTAGACGGCGACTTTCTGCAGATCGCGCCCCAACGCATTGGCCACCACTTCACCCATGCGCAAGGCGGTGCCAGACGGCGCATCGACCTTGTGACGGTGGTGCGCTTCGATGATTTCGATATCCACATCATCACCGAGCACCCGCGCCGCAGTATCCAGCAACTTCAGGCACAGATTGACGCCGACACTGAAGTTGGCAGCAAACACGATGGAAATCTGCTTGCCGGCATCACTCAGCAGCTGCTTTTCCTCTGGGGAAAAACCGGTAGTACCGATCACCATGGATTTGCCGGCCTGGCGGCAGATTTCCAAGTTTTTCAGGGTAACCGATGGATGAGTGAAGTCGATCAGCACATCGAACTGATCGAGCACCGCACTCAGATCGCCTGCCAGGTTGACGCCAATCTTGCCCTGCGCCACCAGTTCACCGACGTCGGCACCGACCAGGCTGCTGTCGGCACGATCAATCGCCGCGCTCAGGCTTGCGCCATCGACCAGCTGCACAGCCTCGATCAGGGTCTTGCCCATGCGCCCGGCGGCGCCCATCACAGCAATACGTTGCATAGCTATCAGCTCCAAGCTGTCGCCCCAGGCTGCAGCCGCCGCTTAGCGACCGCGCAGCCTGTCAGCGGGATTTACAGGTCGCCAAAGAAGCGCTTAACGCCCTCGAACCAGCCATTGGCCTTCGGCGAATGCGAGCTGTCGCCTTCCAGGGTCTTGCGGAACTCATCGAGCAGTTCGCGCTGACGCTTATCCAGGTGCACCGGGGTTTCCACCGCCACCTTACACATCAGATCGCCCGCACCACCGCCACGCACGGGCGCCACGCCCTTGCCGCGCAGGCGGAACATCTTGCCGGTCTGGGTGCCTTCCGGGATCTTCAATTTGACCCGACCATCCAGAGTCGGCACTTCCAGCTCACCGCCCAGCGCCGCATCGGCAAAGCTGATTGGCACTTCGCAGTACAGGTGCTTGCCGTCGCGCTGGAAGATCGCGTGCTCGCGCACATTCACCACCACATACAGATCGCCCGCCGGGCCGCCCATGGCACCCGCCTCGCCTTCGCCGGATAGACGGATACGGTCGCCGGTATCGACACCCGCCGGCACTTTCACCGACAGGGTCTTGTGTTCCTCTACCCGGCCGTGGCCGTGGCAGGAGCCGCAAGGGTCGGTGATCATCTTGCCGCTGCCGTGGCAACGCGGGCAGGTCTGCTGCACCGAGAAGAAGCCTTGCTGCATGCGCACCTGGCCAATACCGCCACAGGTGGTACAGGTCACCGGCGTGGTGCCCTTCTTCGCGCCCGAGCCATCACAGGGTTTGCAATTGACCAGCGTCGGCACACGAATAGTCACCGTAGTGCCACGCACCGCTTCTTCCAGATCCAGCTCCAGGGTGTAACGCAGGTCACTGCCACGCTGCGCGCCACCGCGTTGACCGCCACGGCCGCCACCACCGAAGAAATCGCTGAATACATCGCCGAAGATATCGGAGAAGTTCGCCCCGCCTGGGCCGCCACCGCCGCCACCCATCTGCGGATCGACACCGGCATGCCCGTACTGATCGTAAGCCGAACGCTTGGCCGCATCGGAGAGCACTTCGTAAGCCTCGTTGGCTTCCTTGAACTTCTCTTCCGAAGCTTTATCGTCAGGGTTACGGTCCGGGTGGTACTTCATGGCCAGACGGCGGTAGGCTTTTTTCAGCTCCGCTTCGCTGGCACCGCGCTCGACACCGAGCACTTCGTAAAAATCGCGTTTAGCCATAAGTCTTCAACACCTTTAAATCGTCTACTCCAGACACGCCAACGCGGGAGCAAGCTCCCGCGCGGCGGATCATGCCGAACGCGACTCGCGTCGCGCCCGGCCAGAGCGGCATAAGCTTGCGCCTATTTACTTGTTGTCTTTGACCTCTTCGAACTCAGCGTCGACCACGTCGTCGCCTGCGTCCTTGGCTTGCTCAGCATCCGGGGCTTGCGCACCTTGCTGCGGCTGCTCGGCATACATCTTCTGCGCAAGTGGTGCGGTCACTTCGGACAGCGCGGTCATCTTGGCATCGATTTCAGCCTTGTCGTCGCCCTTCACTGCTACTTCCAGCGCGCTCAGCGCCGCTTCGATAGCAGCCTTCTCGTCAGCAGTAGCCTTGTCGCCAGCTTCGGTGATCATCTTGCGGGTGGCGTGCACCAGCTGATCCCCTTGGTTGCGTGCGGTCGCCAGCTCTTCGAACTTGCGATCTTCCTCGGCGTTGACTTCGGCGTCACGGACCATCTGCTGAATTTCTTCTTCAGACAAACCGGAGTTGGCCTTGATCACGATGGACTGAGTCTTGCCAGTGGCTTTGTCTTTCGCACCCACATGCAGAATGCCGTTGGCATCGATATCGAAGGTCACTTCGATCTGCGGCACGCCACGCGGCGCTGGCGGAATCTCGGCCAGGTCGAACTTGCCCAGGGACTTGTTGCCGCTGGCCTGTTTGCGCTCGCCCTGCAGCACGTGAATGGTCACAGCGCCCTGGTTGTCGTCTGCAGTCGAGAACACTTGCGATTTCTTGGTTGGAATCGTGGTGTTCTTTTCGATCAACGCAGTCATCACGCCGCCCATGGTTTCGATACCGAGGGTCAGCGGGCTAACGTCGAGCAGCAGCACATCTTTAACATCACCCGACAGTACCGCGCCCTGAATAGCAGCGCCCATGGCCACAGCTTCGTCCGGGTTAACGTCTTTACGGGCTTCTTTACCGAAGAACTCAGTGACCAGCTTCTGCACCAACGGCATACGGGTCTGGCCACCGACCAGGATCACGTCGTTGATCGCGCCAACGTCGATACCGGAGTCTTTCAGCGCAATACGGCAAGGTTCGATGGTGCGCTGAACCAAGTCTTCTACCAGCGCTTCAAGCTTGGCGCGGGAGATTTTTACGTTCAAATGCTTAGGACCGCTGGCGTCTGCTGTGATGTACGGCAGGTTCACGTCGGTCGAATTGCTCGAAGACAGTTCGATTTTGGCTTTTTCAGCGGCTTCTTTCAGGCGCTGCATGGCCAGCGGATCACCCTTGAGGTTCATGCCGCTTTCTTTCTTGAATTCGTCAACGAGGTAGTCGATCAAACGAATGTCGAAGTCTTCACCACCGAGGAAGGTGTCACCGTTGGTGGCCAACACCTCGAACTGGTGCTCACCATCAACTTCGGCGATTTCGATTACGGAAACGTCGAAGGTACCGCCACCCAGGTCATAAACGATGACAGTGTGGTCACCCTTAGCCTTGTCCATACCGTAAGCCAGAGCGGCTGCGGTCGGCTCGTTGATGATGCGCTTGACGTCCAGACCGGCAATACGGCCGGCGTCTTTAGTGGCCTGACGCTGGCTGTCGTTGAAATAGGCCGGCACGGTGATCACCGCTTCGGTCACCGCTTCACCGAGGTAGTCTTCGGCGGTTTTCTTCATCTTTTTCAAGATTTCAGCCGAGATTTGTGGCGGCGACATTTTCTGGCCGTTCACTTCAACCCAAGCATCACCGTTATCTGCCTTGGAAATCTTGTACGGCACCATCTGGATGTCTTTCTGCACGACTTCTTCGTCAAAGCGACGACCGATCAGACGCTTCACCGCATACAGGGTGTTGTGCGGATTGGTCACTGCCTGACGCTTGGCCGACTGGCCAACCAGGATCTCGCCATCATTTGCGTATGCAATGATCGACGGCGTGGTGCGCGCGCCTTCGGCGTTTTCGATAACTTTGGCGACACCGTTTTCCAGAACCGAGACGCAGGAGTTGGTGGTCCCCAGGTCGATACCAATAATTTTGCCCATCTTTACTCTCCCGAAACTTTGATAATCCCGC
>NZ_JAUXXP010000008.1 GCF_030684895.1 Pseudomonas sp.
GATGATCCGTTCGATGGTGGACAGCACAGCCGAGTCGGAGCTGAAGCTGATGCCGGTACGCTCCAGGCGGCCGGAGCGCTCCACGTAAATATCATCGTAACGGTTGACCATGATTTCCGAGACGCTGGGGTCGGCCAGCAGGTCTTCCAGCGGGCCGAGGCCCACGGCTTCGTTGATCACGATCTTGTGCAGAATCTCGCGGCTGAGATTGGCCGGCAGGCGGTGGGCGATCTGCTCGGTAATGCCGTTGATCAACTCGGACAGACTGTTGCGCACCTCCAGCGGGCCCATGCTGTCGAGGTTCATCCGCCGCAGGTCCATGGCGCGGAACAGTTCCGCCTGCACGTACTGCGACCACTCCATATAGGGTGCGTTGTCCTCACCGCTGCTGATCGCCGCATCCGGTGGCAGCGGCGTGTCGGCCTCGGTTTCGATCTGCCCAACGGCCCGTACCTGCAGGTTGTAGGCGCCGATGCCAATCAGGTCTTCCGGGCTAAGCGGGCCGAAGCGTTCCACCGGCTTGCCGTTGACCAGCAGCTCGTTGCCGCGGCTAATATTTTCCACAAACAGGCCGCCCAGCGACTGTTCGATGCGGGCGTGGCTGGGGGCCACCTTCCAGCCGCGCAGGCGTACCAGCCCGGAGCGCGCCTTGCCTACGTCGCATTGCGCCGAGGTGCAGGTGAGCGTGTCGAGCGGCTCGCCGCTTTTGTAGGTCACCACAACTTCAAACATGCTCAGCCCTCAATCGATCAGTTCGAGATTG
Organism: Pseudomonas sp.; assembly: GCF_030684895.1. Classification (GTDB taxonomy): domain Bacteria; phylum Pseudomonadota; class Gammaproteobacteria; order Pseudomonadales; family Pseudomonadaceae; genus Aquipseudomonas. The sequence continues at coordinate 764 of NZ_JAUXXP010000008.1, forward strand.
CCAACGGTTTTGGCGTACTTCTCGATCATCTGCTTCTCGCGGGCGAGCTCTTTGACGTTAGGCGAGTCCGCGCCTTCGGTGAGCAGGCGCGGGGTGATGAAGATCACCAGCTCGGTGCGATTGCCTTTGAAGCTTTTGTTGCGAAACAGAGCGCCGAGGTAAGGAATGTTCATCAACCACTTGATGCCTTCAATGGTTGACTGACTGTCCTCGGTCACCAAGCCGGACAGCACCAGGGTCTCCCCTACTTTGAGCTGCACTTCGTTCTCGGTGCGGCGGGTTTTGAAGGCAGGGTATTCGCCGACCTGGTTGGCTTTGTCGAGCTGGCTGATTTCCGCTTTGACGTGGGTGGCGATGGTTTCGCCGCCGTACAGTTGCGGCTCGATATTGAGCAGGATGCCGAAGTCCTTGTACTCCACCGAGGGGCCGTTAATGCTGCTGGTCACCACCGGCACCTGGCCGCCGACGGTGAGCTCCGCCTTGCCGCCACTGCGGGCGCTGAGCCGCGGCGAGGCCAGGGTTAGGGCCGAACCGTTTTTCTCCAGCAGGTTGATCCGCGAGGTGATCTCGCTGGCCACCCCCCAATAGGCGTGGGAGCCGACATTGCCGACTGCGTCATTGAGGTCGTCAAAGGTGCCGGAGGCACTGGGGAACTGGCCGCGGTAGAGGTTGTTGGTGCCACCGTCGGCGTTGAAGGCGAACGTCGGGCCATTGATGCTGGTGCTCCAGTTGACGCCCAGTTCTTCCACATCGTCCTTGGCGAACTCGGTGATGCGCACATCGAAATAGATCATCGGCGCGAGGAATTTGGACATCGGCTGGGCCAGCACCAGCAGGTCCGGATAACGCTCCTTGAGCAGCTCGATGCGGGTGATGTCGATGGCATCCAGATCGCCATCGATGACAATCTGCCGGCCTACGGCTTTGATCTGGATGCCAGGGATCTGCCCGAGCATGGCCTGCACTTCCTGCAGCACCTGGGCCGAGTCGGCCTTGGTGGCGGCGCCGCTCTGCTCTTCGGCCAGCACCAGGACGTTTTCATAGAATTTGGCGGCTTCTTTGACGCGCGCCAGGTACTCACTGCTCAGGCGACCATCGAGCACCACCTGGCGGCCCACGGTGCGAATGCGCAGCCCCGGAATATCCGACAGCAAGGCGCGCAACTCACCGATCTGGCGGTAGCCATTGGCCTTGGCGACCACCACGCTGACCTGCTTGCGCTGGTTGCCTTCGAACCACAACTGCACCGTGGTTTCGCCCGGTGTTTCTGCGGTGATCACCACCTCTTCATTCTTCAGCAGGGTGGCGCTGATGATCGCCACATTGCCGACGGCCACACGCTCCACACCAGGTGCCAGCAGCACATGCACATCGCCGTCGTACAGCAGCATCGCTGCGGGAATCTCGTCGGCCTGAACCTGCAGGGCCATCGCGGCACCGCACACTATCGATAACACTCCTAGCCTTTTCATTGTCGCCCCAGCGTGTGCAATTGAGTGAGTCGGCGCAGGCACGGCCCGCGCGCAGTAGTGAGGGTTATTCAAGGCGCAGGGTCTGCACGGGAATAACCCCAGCGGTGCCTGTGCCGCCAGGGATGAACTGGATCATGCGGGTAGGTTCCAGGCGCTTGTTGCGCGCTTTACCCGACTGCTCGCTGGGCAGGTTGGCGGCCGATTCAGCGGCCACCGTCAGGCCGCTGGCCAGTACGTTACCGTTGCCATCGACGAGCTTGCCGTTGAGCAGTTT
>NZ_JAUXXP010000009.1 GCF_030684895.1 Pseudomonas sp.
GGGAGTGGGTGCCCGACGGGGGGGAGCGGGCCGCCACCCTCTCCCCTAGCCCCTCTCCCAGGGGGAGAGGGGAACAGAATTCAGGAGCACCTTTATGCAACGTTATTCCGGCTTCGGCCTGTTCAAACACGCGTTCAGCCACCACGAAAACTGGCAGCGCATGTGGCGCAACCCAACGCCCAAGCCGGTGTACGACGTGATCATCGTCGGCGGTGGCGGCCACGGTTTGGCCACGGCCTATTACTTGGCCAAAGAGTTCGGCATCAAGAACGTCGCGGTGATCGAGAAGGGCTGGCTGGGCGGCGGTAATACCGCGCGCAACACCACCATCGTGCGCTCCAACTACCTGTGGGATGAGTCGGCGCACCTGTATGAGCATGCGATGAAGCTGTGGGAAGGCCTGTCCCAGGACCTCAACTACAACGTCATGTTCAGCCAGCGCGGCGTCTACAACCTGTGCCATACGCTGCAGGACATGCGCGACTCCGAGCGCCGCGTCAGCGCCAACCGCCTCAACGGTGTGGACGGCGAGCTGTTGGACGCTAAGCAGGTGGCCGAAGAGATTCCCTATCTGGACTGCAGCAAGAACACCCGTTACCCGGTGATGGGTTCCACCGTGCAGCGCCGCGGTGGCGTGGCCCGTCACGACGCCGTGGCCTGGGGCTATGCCCGTGCCGCCGATGCCCTGGGCGTCGACCTGCTGCAGCAGACCGAGGTGATAGGTTTCCGTAAGGAAAACGGCGTGTGCATCGGCGTGGAAACCAACAAGGGCTTTATCGGCGGCAAGCGCGTGGGCGTGGTCACTGCCGGTAACTCCGGGCATATGGCAGGCCTGGCCGGTTTCCGCCTGCCGCTGGAATCCCATCCGCTGCAGGCGCTGGTGTCCGAGCCGATCAAGCCGATTATCGACAGCGTGATCATGTCCAACGCCGTGCACGGCTATATCAGCCAGTCGGACAAAGGCGACCTGGTCATCGGTGCCGGCATCGACGGCTACAACGGCTACGGCCAGCGCGGCTCCTACGGCACCATCGAACACACCCTGCAGGCCATCGTCGAGATGTTCCCGGTGCTCTCGCGGGTACGCATGAACCGCCAGTGGGGCGGCATCGTCGACACCTCGCCTGACGCCTGTCCGATCATTTCCAAGACCCCTGTGCCGAACCTGTTCTTCAACTGCGGGTGGGGCACCGGCGGCTTCAAGGCCACGCCGGGTTCGGGCCACGTGTTCGCTGCGAGCCTGGCTAAGGGTGAAATGCACCCGCTGGCCAAACCGTTCGCCATGGGCCGTTTCCACACCGGCGCACTGATCGACGAGCACGGCGCTGCTGCCGTGGCTCACTAAGAGGGCTTACCCATGTTGCATATCTTCTGCCCTCACTGCGGCGAACTGCGCTCCGAAGAGGAATTCCACGCCAAGGGCCAGGCGCATATTCCGCGCCCGCTGGACCCGGCCGCCTGCACTGATGCCGAGTGGGGCGAGTACCTGTTCTTCCGCGATAACCCGCGCGGCATTCACCATGAGCTGTGGGTGCATTCGGCCGGTTGCCGCAAGTACTTCAACGCCACCCGTCACACGGTGACCTACGAAATTCTCGAAACCTACAAGATCGGTGAGAAGCCCAGCGTCACCGCTGCCGGCACTGCCGAGAAAAAGGCCATCGACCAAGGAGTAACGGCATGAGCCAGGTCAATCGTCTTGCTACTGGCGGCCGCGTTGACCGCAGCCAGCCCCTGACATTCAGCTTCAACGGGCAGAGCTATGAAGGCTTTGCCGGTGACACCCTGGCGGCCGCCTTGCTGGCCAACGGTGTGGATATCGTCGGGCGTAGCTTCAAGTACTCGCGGCCGCGCGGCATTGTTGCTGCCGGCGCCGAAGAGCCAAACGCCGTGCTGCAGATCGGCAGCACCGAAGCGGCGCAGATCCCCAACGTGCGCGCCACCCAGCAGGCGTTGTATGCCGGCCTGGTGGCCAGCAGCACCAACGGCTGGCCGAGCGTAAACACCGACCTGATGGGCATTCTCGGCAAGGTCGGCGGCAAGATGATGCCGCCGGGCTTCTACTACAAAACCTTTATGTACCCGCAAAACCTCTGGCTGACCTACGAGAAGTACATCCGCAAGGCCGCAGGTCTTGGCCGTGCGCCAACCGCCGTGGACCCGGACAGCTACGACTACATGAATCAGCATTGCGACGTGCTGGTGGTCGGTGCTGGCCCGGCGGGCCTGGCCGCTGCATTGGCGGCTGCGCGCAGCGGTGCGCGGGTGATTCTGGCGGACGAGCAGGAAGAGTTTGGCGGCAGCCTGCTCAGCACCCGCGAAACCCTCGACGGCAAACCCTCCGCCGACTGGGCCGCGCAGGTGATTGCCGAATTGTCCGGCATGCCTGAAGTGACCCTGTTGCCGCGTTCCACGGTCAACGGTTACCACGACCACAACTTCCTCACCATTCACCAGCGCCTGACTGATCACTTAGGTGAAATCGCGCCACTCGGTATGGTGCGTCAACGGATGCATCGCGTACGCGCCAAGCGTGTGGTGCTGGCCACCGGCGCCCACGAGCGGCCGCTGGTGTACGCCAACAACGACGTGCCGGGCAATATGCTCGCCGATGCGGTGTCCACCTACGTGCGCCGTTATGGCGTGGCACCAGGCAAGCAGCTGGTGCTGTCGACCAACAACGATTACGCCTACCGCGTGGTGCTCGACTGGCTCGACGCCGGTCTGCAGGTGGTTGCTGTGGCCGATGCCCGCAGCAACCCACGCGGTAGCTGGGTGGAAGAGGCTCGCAGCCGTGGTGTGCGTATTCTCACCGGCAGCGCCGTGGTGGAAGCCGCTGGCAGCAAGCGGGTTACCGCTGCGCGTATCTGCGCCATCGATGTGCAGAGCCATAAAGTCAGCAGCCCCGGTGAAGTGCTGGATTGCGACCTGATCGTCAGCTCCGGCGGCTACAGCCCGGTGGTGCATCTGGCCTCGCACCTGGGCGGTCGGCCGACCTGGCGTGAAGATATTCTGGCCTTTGTCCCGGGCGAGGGCGGCTTCCAGAAGCGCCTGTGTGCCGGTGCGGTAAATGGCGTATTCGGCCTGGGTGATGCCCTGGCCGATGGTTTCGAGGCCGGCGTGTCGGCGGCTGCCGAAGCAGGCTTCAAGGCGGTTTCCGCCAGCCTGCCGCAGGTGGCAGTACGCATGGAAGAGCCTTCCCTGGCGCTGTTCCAGGTGCCGCACGACAAACCGACGGCGCGTGCGCCCAAGCAGTTTGTCGACCTGCAGAACGATGTCACCGCTGCTGGTATCGAGCTGGCAACGCGCGAAGGCTTCGAGTCGGTCGAGCACGTCAAGCGCTACACCGCGCTGGGCTTCGGCACCGATCAGGGCAAGCTGGGCAATATCAATGGCCTGGCGATTGCCGCCCGCTCGCTGGGCATCAGCATCCCGCAGATGGGCACCACCATGTTCCGCCCGAACTACACGCCGGTGACCTTCGGCGCGGTGGCCGGCCGGCACTGTGGCGCGCTGTTCGAGCCCAAACGCTACACCGCCATGCACAGCTGGCATCTGCAGAACGGTGCCGAGTTCGAGGACGTTGGCCAGTGGAAACGTCCCTGGTATTTCCCTAAAGCCGGTGAAGACCTGCACGCCGCCGTGGCCCGCGAGTGCCTGGCGGTACGCAATGCGGTGGGCATTCTGGATGCCTCAACCCTCGGCAAAATCGACATTCAAGGCCCGGATGCCCGCGAGTTTCTCAACCGTGTGTACAGCAACGCCTGGACCAAGCTGGATGTGGGCAAGGCGCGCTATGGCCTGATGTGCAAGGAAGACGGCATGGTCTTCGACGACGGCGTTACCGCCTGCCTGGCCGACAACCACTTCCTGATGACCACCACCACCGGCGGTGCCGCGCGGGTGATGGAATGGCTGGAGATTTACCACCAGACCGAGTGGCCGGAGCTGAAGGTGTACTTCACCTCGGTCACCGACCACTGGGCGACCATGACCCTGTCCGGCCCCAACAGCCGCAAGCTGCTGGCCGAGGTCACCGATATTGACCTGGACAAGGAAGGCTTCCCGTTTATGACCTGGAAGGAAGGCCTGGTCGGCGGTGTGCCGGCGCGGGTGTTCCGCATCTCCTTTACCGGTGAGCTGAGCTATGAAGTCAACGTGCAGGCCGATTACGCCCCGGGCGTGTGGGAAAAGATCATCGAAGCGGGCAAGAAGCATGGCCTGACGCCTTACGGCACCGAGACCATGCACGTGCTGCGGGCCGAGAAGGGCTTCATCATCGTCGGTCAGGACACCGACGGTTCGGTGACTCCAGACGACCTCAATATGGGCTGGTGCGTAGGGCGAACCAAACCCTTCTCGTGGATCGGCTGGCGCGGCATGAACCGCGAAGACAGCCTGCGCGAAGACCGCAAGCAGCTGGTCGGGCTCAAGCCCGTCGACCCGAACACCGTGCTGCCGGAAGGCGCGCAGCTGGTATTTGACCCGAAACAGTCCATCCCAATGAGCATGGTCGGCCACGTCACTTCCAGCTATATAAGCGCCAGCCTCGGTTACAGCTTCGCCATGGGCGTGGTCAAGGGCGGCCTCAAACGCATCGGCGAGCGGGTGTTCGCACCGCTGGCTGATGGCAGCCTGATCGAAGCCGAAATCGTCAGCTCCGTGTTCTATGACCCGAAAGGGGATCGCCAGAATGTCTAACTTGATCAATGTCTATCAGCAACGTCCGGCCGCCGCACATGCCGAATCGCCCCTGTTCCATGCCGGGCTTGAACAGCTGGCAGGTAAAGGTTCAGCCAGCGCCGGGGTGACCCTGCGTGAGAAAAAGCTGCTCGGGCACCTGACCCTGCGTGGCGACGCCAAGGACCCGGCGTTTGCCGGTGGAGTACACAAGGCTCTGGGCCTGGAGCTGCCGGTGGCGCTGACCCTGGTGGCGGCTGGCGACACCTCGCTGCAATGGCTGGCGCCGGATGAGTGGCTGCTGATTGTGCCGAGCGGCAGCGAGTTCGCAGTCGAGCAGAAGCTGCGCGAAGCCCTGGAGGGTCAGCATATTTCGATCGTCAACGTCAGCGGCGGGCAGACCCTGCTGGAACTGAGCGGGCCGAAGGTGCGCGAAGTGCTGATGAAGTCCACCAGCTACGACGTTCATCCGAGCAACTTCCCGGTGGGCAAGGCGGTGGGCACCCACTTCGCCAAGTCGCAACTGGTGATCCGTCACACTGGCGAAGACACCTGGGAACTGCTGATCCGCCGCAGCTTCTCCGATTACTTCTGGCTGTGGCTGCAGGACGCCAGCGCCGAGTACGGCTTGGCGATCAAGGTCTGAGGCTGATACGAACGGCTCCCTCTCCCCTATGGGG
>NZ_JAUXXP010000023.1 GCF_030684895.1 Pseudomonas sp.
CCGTGGTGATGTTGTTGAGAAACGGCGAGAGCAGCGCCGACAGCGCGCCGGTGGCCCAGAACATGCCGCGTGCGCCAAGGCCCTTGCGCATCAAGTAGCCATTGAGCGCAGTGAAGACGTTTCGCTCATTAAGCAGCTCGACCACCATCCACATAAACGCCATAAAGGCGATCAGGCCAAACAGCTCTTCCTTGATCTCGCTTTGCGCGTGCAGGAAGTACTGAAAGCCGTTGGGGTCGTAAAACGCGTAGTGGGCGCCGATAACAATCAGGCCGGACATCATGAACATCGCCGGCTTGAACTTATCCATCTCCAGTTGTGCTTCAAAAACAATCAGCGTCATGCCAATCAAAAATATCGCCAGCACGAGCAAGCCCGTGATCGAGAAGGGATCTATGACCATTTTTAGGGGTGTCTTGAGAAAGGGAGGGAAGGGTTAGAAATTGGTAACAAAATTATACTGATGAGCATGATGCTTGGGCAGGTCTACTTTGTGACTGTGGCGGCCTTTGTGGTCAGCAATGCGTCGTGCGGCTAAACAAGCGCAGCGCCCGGCGCGAGCCGGTGCGCCAGGCTGCTAGAATGGCGCACTTTTTTCTGCGGAGAGCTGCCGTGAGCGACGCTACACATACCTACCCAACCCGCCTGCGCACGGTGCGCGACTACATTCGCTGGGCGGTCAGTCGGTTTCATGGCGAGGAGCTGTTCTTCGGCCACGGCACCGACAATGCCTGGGACGAAGCCCGCCAACTGGTGCTTGGTTCCCTGCACCTGCCTTATGAAATCGCCGACAGCTACCTCGATTGCCGCCTGGAAGACGACGAGCACGTGCACCTGCACGCCTTGTTGGCGCGGCGTATCGATGAGCGCGTGCCGACCGCCTACCTGCTGGGTGAGGCCTGGTTCTGCGGCATGCCTTTTATTGTCGATGAGCGTGTACTGGTTCCACGCTCACCGATTGCCGAGTTGATCGAGCAGCACTTCGAGCCCTGGCTGGCGCTGGAGCCGGCGCGGATTCTCGACCTGTGCACCGGCTCGGGCTGCATCGGTATCGCCTGCGCCTACGAGTTCCCCGAGGCTGAAGTGGTGCTCGGTGATCTGTCGTTTGAGGCGCTGGAAGTGGCCAATCAGAACATCGAGCGCCATGGCCTGGATGAGCGCGTGTACACCGTGCAGGGCGATGGCTTTGCCGGGTTGCCGGGGCAACGCTTTGACCTGATCGTCTCCAACCCGCCTTACGTGGATGTCGAGGATTTCGCCGATATGCCGGCCGAGTACCAGCACGAGCCTGAGTTGGGCCTGGCCTGCGGCGACGATGGCCTGGACCTGGTGCGGCGTATGCTCGCCGAGGCGGCGGATCATCTGACCGAGAAGGGCGTGCTGATTATCGAGGTCGGCAATAGCCAGGTGCACGTCGAGGCGCTGTACCCGGAAGTCGACTTCACCTGGCTGGAATTCGAGCGCGGCGGTCACGGCGTATTCCTGCTCGCGGCCGCGCAATGCCGCGAGCATCAGGCGCTGTTTCGTCAGCGCCTAAATGGCTGATTAGCGCAGCACCAGATGCCGGCTGAGAAGGGCGCGCAAAGCGGCCGGTTTAACCGGCTTGGGCAGAAAATCCAGGCCGGCGGCATGCACCTGAGCGATCAGCTCGGGGCGGCCGTCGGCACTGATCACCACGCCCGGTAGCGGCTCACCCAGGCGCGTGCGCAGCCAGGCCATCAGTTCGGTGCCGGTTTCGCCGTCATCCAGGTGATAGTCCACCAGCGCCAGCTGCGGCCGCACGTTTTCATTCAGCAGGTGTTCGCACTCCAGACGATTGCGCGCCGTCCAGACCTGACAACCCCAGCGTGACAGCAGGCTGTGCATACCGGCGAGGATGCTGTCCTCGTTGTCGATGCACAGCACCTGGATGCCGGCCAGCGCCTCGCCGTGCTGCTCGGGCTGGCTGACCAGCACGGGCGGCTCGGCATGCACGGCCAGGGGAATGGTGACGCTGAATACGCTGCCCTTGCCTGGCCAGGAGCGCACTTCCAGCTGGTGGCCAAGCACTCGGCACAGGCCGTCGGCAATCGCCAGGCCCAGGCCCAGGCCTTTCTCGGCGCGGGTCTGGTGGCTGTCCAGGCGCTTGAATTCCTCGAAAATTACCTTGCGCTTGTCGTCGGGAATACCCGGGCCGCGATCCCAGACTTCCAAACGCAGCTGCTGGCCGTTGCGGCGCACGCCGAGCAGCACGCGGCCTTTGGCGTAGCGGAAGGCGTTGGTCAGGAAGTTCTGCAGAATGCGCCGCAGCAATTTGATGTCGCTGTCGACCCGCAGGCGGTTACCGCGCAGGCGGAAGTCCACGCCGTGTTCGGCGGCCAGCACCTTGAATTCCGCCCCGAGGGTGTCGAACAGGTTGTTCAGCACAAAGGCGTGGCGGTCCGGGGTGATGCGGCCGTTTTCCAGGCGCGAGATATCCAGCAGGTCGCTGATCAGGTCTTCGGCCGAGCGCAACGAGCTGTCCAAATGGCGTACCAGCTCACGGGCATCGGCGGGCAGGGCGTCGTCCTGATGGGACAGGGCAGCGGAGAACAGCCGCGCGGCATTCAACGGCTGCATCAGGTCATGGCTGACGGCGGTGAGAAAGCGGGTTTTCGACTGGTTGGCGGCTTCCGCCACGCCCTTGGCTTCGGTCAGCGCCTGATTCAGTTGCGACAACTCCTGGGTACGTTCGCTGACCCGTTGTTCCAGGCCTTCGTTGGCGTCCTTGAGCGCGCGCTCGGCTTCGCGGAATTCGGTGATGTCGGTAAAGCTCATAACAAAACCGCCACCGGGCATGGGGTTGCCGATCAGCTCAATCACTCGGCCGTTGGGAAACAACCGCTCGGAGGTGTGCGCGGTGCCCTGGCGCATCCAGTACAGGCGCTTACTGACGTGTTCTTCTATATCGCCGCCGCCGAGCAGGCCGCGTTCGGCGTTGAAACGGATCAGCTCGGCCACCGGCCGGCCGACGTATACCTGGCCGTCGGGGTAGTTGAACAGCTCAATATAACGGTGGTTCCAGGCCACCAGGCGCAGCGACTGGTCGACCACGCTGATGCCCTGAGTGATGTTCTCGATGGCGCCTTGTAGCAGCGCACGGTTGAACTGCAGCACTTCCGAGGCTTCGTCGACGATGCGCACCACATCCTCGACCTGCATCTCGCGGCCTTCGATGGCTGCCTTGACCACCGCGCGGGTCGATGAGGCGCCGAGCACACCGGCCAGCAGGCGTTCGGTGTGGGCGATCCATTCACTGTTGGCGGTCTGGTTGGGGTCGAAGCCCTTGCCCTGGCGGTAGGCGAAACGCATAAAGCTCTGTCGCGCACGGTCTTCCCCGACAAAGCGGTTGGCCAGCAGCAGCAGGTCGCCGACCTGCACCGCGAGCATGCTGCGGTTGCTGGGTTTGTTGCCCAGGTCATGGCCGATAAAACGCCCGGCCTGCCAGTGCTCGGCCACCCGCGTGCGTGAGAAGTAGGAGACCCAGGCAAACAACAGGAAGTTGCCGGCCAGCGACAGCACCACACCACGGGTCAGCGGGTCGACCTGAAAGCCAATCGGCCCGTACAGCAGGGTTTGCACCCCCGGCAAGGCATCCGCCGGCCAGCCCAGGCCGCGCGCCACCAGCGGCATGACCAGGGTGTAAAACCAGATCAGCGCACCGAAGAACAGCCCGGCAAACACGCCCTGGCGGTTGGCCTGCTTCCACACCAGCGCGCCGAACATCGCCGGAGCCAGTTGGCCGATGGCAGCGAAGGAGACCTGGCCGATGGTCGCCAAGCTGGCGTTGGAGCCAAGCAGGCGATAGCACACGTAAGCCAGCAGCAGGATCAGCACGATGCTCACCCGGCGGGCGGTGAGCATCCAGTGGCGGAAGGCCTCGAACGGCCGCTCGGTGTTTTGCCGGCGCAGCAGCCAGGGCAGCAGCATGTCGTTGGAAATCATGGTGGAGAGCGCCACCGAGGCAACAATCACCATGCCGGTGGCCGCCGAGGCGCCACCGATAAAGGCCAGCATGGCCAGCGCAGGATGGGCTTCGGCCAGCGGCAGACTGATCACGAAGGAATCCGGGGTGATACCAGCCGGCAGCAGCATTTGCCCGGCTAGCGCGATGGGCACCACAAACAATGCGGCGAGGACCAGGTAGGCGGGGAACACCCAGCGCGCCAGGCGCAGGTCCTTGGGCTCGATGTTTTCCACCACCGTCACATGGAACTGCCGTGGCAGGGCGATGATGGCGATCATCGCCAGGCCCGTCTGGGTCATCATCGCTGGCCAGTTCACCGTTTCTGCCCAGAAACCTTCCAATTCGGCGCTGGCCTTGGCCTGGCTGAACAGATCCCCAAAACCGTTGTATAAGCCATAGGTGACAAACGCGCCGACGGCGAGGAAGGCCAGCAGCTTGACCAGCGACTCGAAGGCAATCGCCAGGACCATGCCGCGGTGGTGTTCGGTGACATCCAGATTGCGCGTGCCGAACAATATTGTGAACAGGGCCAGTACCAGCGACACGATCAGCGCGGTGTCCTGGGCGCCAGTGCCGTTGGCGCCTGCGCCGGCACCGCTGAGCAGGTTGACCCCGAGCACGATGCCTTTGAGCTGCAGGGCAATATAGGGCAATACGCCGACCAGGCAGACCAGCGCCACCACCACCGCCAGGGCCTGGGATTTGCCGTAGCGGGCGGCGATAAAGTCGGCAATCGAGGTGATGTTTTCCTGCTTGCTGATCATCACCATCTTCTGCAGCACCCAGGGCGCGAAGACCAGAATGATGATTGGCCCGAGGTAGATCGGCAGAAATGACCAGAGCTGCTCGGCGGCCTGGCCCACCGCGCCGAAAAACGTCCAGCTGGTGCAGTACACCGCCAGTGACAGGCTATACACCCAAGCGCGGATCTTCGGCGGCATGGGCGCGGCGCGGCGGTCGCCGTAGAAGGCGATGGCGAACAGAATGGCCATGTAAATCAGCGCAACCGCGGCGATCAGCCCGCTAGACAGGGTCATGCAAACTCCGAAAACAAACTATAGGGGGCTGCCGGGGTCATATCTGGCAGCGCAGCGGCTGCCCAGAGCCTACCGCATCAGCGTCCACGGTAGATGATTGCTGATCAGTCTCGCAGCAAAGTGACGGTGCGTCAGGCACGACCAAGGTCGCACTGGCGAAGAACATGTTGCTGTTGTGGATTGTGCACACTTGCCGGCCCTGTTAGCGTGTCGCGCCTGCGACTCTGTCCGAGGAGGGACCCTATGTTCAAGCCGCAACTGATTACCCTGCAACGTGGTGGATTGCGCATCGAGCCAATGGTCGACGCCGATATTCCCGCCCTGATCAGTCTGGCCGAAGCCAATCGCCAGGAGTTGATCTATATGAGTGGCAGCCAGCGCCTTGACTGGTATCGCCAGGGCTTGCTTGAACAGCGTGAAGGGCGGGCCTTGCCCTTTGTCATTCGCCTGGGCGAGCAGTTGGTGGGCACCACCCGTTTCGGCGACTTTATGAATACCTTGCCGGCGGCGGAGATCGGCTGGACCTGGCTGGATCGCAGCCAGCACGGCACGGGCCTTAACAGCACCATCAAGTACCTGATGCTCAAGCATGCTTTCGAGCACTGGGGGCTGGTCCGTGTGCAACTGAAAACTGCGGCCAGCAACCTGCGCTCGCAACGCGCCATCGAAAAGCTCGGCGCGCAGCGTGAAGGTGTGTTGCGCAATCACCGCCGCCTGGCCGATGGCCGTCTGGACGACAGCGTGCTGTACAGCATCACCGACCATGATTGGCCGACCATCAAGCAGCAGCTGGAGGCGCGTTTCAGCGGTTAAGGCATGGCGCAGGCGGGTGGCGAACAGACACGATTCTGGCAGGCGCGCGAGCTGGGCGGTATTGAGCTGCTGCACGCGCACTATATCGAGCAGCGCTTTTCGCCCCATGTGCATGAAGGCTTCGTTTTCACGGTGATCGAGGAGGGTGCCCAGCGCTTTCGCCACCGTGGCAGCGAGCACCTGGCGCCGGCCGGCAGCATGGTGCTGATCAACCCGGATGAGCTGCACACCGGCTCCAAGGCCCATGACCAGGGCTGGCACTACCGCGGCTTCTACCCGGACAACGCGCAGGTGTGTGGTGTATTGGCCGAGCTGGAATTGGGTCAGCAGGGCATGCCGTCATTCGCCCTAAGCGTGCTGCATGACCCGCAGCTGCATCGCCAATTCGGCAACCTGCACCAATTGCTGGACAGTCAGGCCTCGGCGCTGCAGCTGCAAACCGCCTGGCGTGAGGCGATTCTGCTGCTGTTTCAGCGTCACGCGCGTTTGCCGCAGGGCCTGGCGCCGGGGCATGAACCGCGCGCCGTCAGCCGCGCCAAGGAATTGCTCAGCAGCCAGCTGGCGGCGCCGCCATCACTGGAGCAACTCGCGCAGGCTGTGGGCTTGTCGCCCTTTCATTTCGCACGGGTGTTTCGCCGCGCCACCGGCCTGCCGCCGCACAGCTGGTTGATGCAGCGCCGTCTGGAGCAGGCCCGGGCGTTATTACGCAGTGGTTGTGCACCGCTGAGTGTGGCGATGCAGCTAGGGTTTGCCGACCAGAGCCATCTAAGTCGGCAGTTCAAGCAGGCTTATGGCGTGGCGCCAGGGCAGTATCGTCAAGCCAGCGCTGTTCGCTAGCGCGTGGCAATCCAGATCAGCAACCCCGCCTGAAACACGCAGAAGGCCACCAGGCAGGTGATGGTAAAGCGCAAGCCGCCGTCTTCGCGTTTGAACACTTCGATGCGTTCTTCCAGCTTGCGCACCTTCACTTCCAGCTCGCGCAGGCTTTGATCGGCCTGTTGCAGCATGCTGGCGGCGTCCAGCAATTCGACGATCTGCACCTTTTCCGTATGCCAGTCACCATGCAGCGAGCTGACCCGTGGCGCGCCGCACTGGGCCTTGATCTTCAGTGGGTCGAGGTATTCGACGACAAAGCCCTGGGCCTGCAGGCAGTGGTCGCGGCGGGCGCGGGCCTCTTCACTGAAGGCGTCCTTGCTGGGCAGTGTGGTATTGGCCACTTGATAGTGGGCGAAGTGCTGGCGTGCCCAGCTAATCCCCTGGGCCAGCATAAAGCGCCCCAGGCCACGGTTTTCCGGCTGCACCTGCAGCGCGCTGTCGGGGCCGAAACTGAGCAGGCGCTGCTCGTGATCGGCCCAGACTTCGAGAATATTTTGTTCCTTGCGCACGCGCTGACCGGGTAGCTGCAATGTCAGACGCAGCAGGCTGTGCTGCTTGCCCAGGCGCTCGACGCGGCCGAATTGGATAAAACGCAAGGGCCGTGCGCCGGTATGGCGGTCGGTGGGCAGGGCGGCCAGGCGCAATAAGCGAAAGTGTTCGGGCGCAAGCTCAGCCCAGGGATGGGCCTGCTCGACAACCTCCTGCGGGGCGGCGTCGGTATCGGTTTGTGGCTCTGGGCTGTCGGTCATACACGGCGATCCTGTGCGCGACATCTTAGGTGTCGCCTGATGCGCTTATCGGCCGCCGCTCGGCTAACTGGAGGCTGGCTTTTTGCCGCTGCGCTGGATGAACTGGACGATCTGCTCGCCCAACCCCTGTGCCAACGGTAGCCGAGGATTGTCATAGCTGGCCAGTTGCGCCGGTAAATCCAGTGCGCTGATGCGCAGCATATGGTTCATTCCGGGGAAGATCAGCAACTCGGCATCCGGCTTGGCCGCTTGCAGCGCATGGGCATCGGCGACACTGACCTGGATGTCATGGCTGCCTTGCACGATCAGCGCCGGAATCTGCAAACGAGCAAAGGCTTGGCCTGGGTTCTGCCGCAGCAGCGAAATCAAATAGGGCTGCACACTGGGGCGAAACAGCACCAGCAAGTCTTTGGGCACCTTGGGGCTGAATTGCCCGGCCAGCAGGCGGTCGAGGATTTGATTGCTCTGCGCCAACAGATGCGGCGGCAGGCGGGAGGCGAGTTGCTCACGCAATAGCTGATCAATCGGCCGCGAGCTGCCGGCAATTGCGACCAAGGCGTCGGCCTGGGCCTGTTCGGCTGCCAGGCTGGCAATCAGCGCGCCTTCGCTGTGGCCGATCAGAATCAGTCGATCAAATGCCGGATCAGCCCTGAGCAGCTGCGCCCAGGCCACGGCATCGCTGACATAACCCTCGACACTGAGGTCGCGTTCATCCGGGGTGGCGGCGCGACTGGCGGCTACCCCACGCTTGTCATAACGCAGGCTGGCGATGCCCTGTTTGGCCAGGCTCTGGGCCAGGCGCTTGAGGCTGTCGCTCTGGCCGCCTTCGGGGTTGTTGCCGTCACGGTCGGTGGGGCCGGAGCCGGCAATCAGCAACGCTACGGCCACTGGCGTGGTACTGCTGGGCTTGAGCAGCGTGCCATGCAGCGTGCCCTGGTCGGTCTGCAGGCGCATGGGTTGTTGCACGCTGCTGTGTGCGGTGGTGTTGTGGGCGGCGTTGGGCGCGGCATTTAGCAGGGCGCTGCAGAGAAGAAGGGGCAACAGAAGAACTCGGGTCATGGATAGGAACTGCCAGGGGTGAGCCATTTGGACGTTTATCTGCCCTGAAGGTTCGAGGATGATCTGTACGGACGCCACGGGTATACTCGCCGCCTTTACTCAAGTGGGGTTTTGCGCCGGCTGGCGTAGCCTCGGAGCTGATTTTCGCGGAGCGTTTTGCACATGTCCGGCAATACCTACGGCAAGCTGTTCACTGTCACCACCGCTGGCGAAAGCCATGGCCCGGCGTTGGTCGCCATTGTCGATGGCTGCCCGCCAGGGCTGGAGATTAGCCTGGAAGACCTGCAGCGCGATCTTGATCGGCGCAAACCAGGCACCAGCCGGCATACCACGCAGCGCCAGGAAAACGACGAAGTGGAAATCCTCGCCGGGGTGTTCGAGGGCAAAACCACCGGTTGCTCGATTGGCCTGCTGATCCGCAACACCGACCAGAAGTCCAAGGACTACTCGGCGATCAAGGATTCCTTCCGCCCGGCCCACGCCGATTACACCTATCACCACAAGTACGGCGTGCGTGACTACCGTGGTGGCGGCCGCAGCTCGGCGCGCGAAACGGCCATGCGCGTCGCGGCTGGAGCCATCGCCAAGAAGTACCTGGCGACCCAGGGCATTGTGATTCGTGGCTATATGAGCCAGCTCGGGCCAATCGAAATCCCGTTCAAGACCTGGGACAGCGTCGAGCAGAACGCCTTCTTTAGCCCAGACCCGGACAAGGTCCCGGAGCTGGAAGCCTATATGGACCAACTGCGCCGCGATCAGGATTCGGTCGGGGCGAAGATCACCGTAGTCGCCGAAGGCGTGATGCCGGGTCTGGGCGAGCCGATCTTCGACCGTCTGGACGCTGAACTGGCCCATGCGCTGATGAGCATTAACGCGGTCAAGGGTGTGGAAATCGGCGCGGGGTTCGCCAGTGTTGCGCAGCGCGGCACCGAGCACCGCGACGAGATGACCCCGGAGGGTTTCCTTTCCAACAACGCCGGCGGCATTCTTGGCGGGCTTTCCAGTGGGCAGCCGATTGTTGCGCACTTGGCGCTCAAGCCAACCTCAAGCATCACCACGCCGGGACGTTCGATTGATATTCACGGCAACCCGGTGGATATCATCACCAAGGGCCGTCACGACCCCTGCGTGGGCATCCGCGCCACGCCGATTGCCGAGGCGATGATGGCCATCGTGTTGATGGACCATCTGCTGCGCCACCGCGCGCAGAATGCCGATGTACGGGTCAGCACGCCGGTGCTGCCGCAGCTGTGATCAGCGCTGCTGCGCGGCCAAGCGCGTCCCGCAGCATGCTTCCGGGTTTATGCACAGCATGAGCCCGGGATTGCCTTACTGGCGTCTGTCCGGTTTCTACTTCTTCTATTTCTCGCTGCTCGGCGCCACTGCGCCGTTTCTTGCACTGTATTTCGATCACCTGGGGTTTTCTGCCGCGCGAATTGGCGAGCTGATCGCCATTCCTATGTTGATGCGCTGCATCGCGCCGAATATCTGGGGCTGGCTGGGTGACTACAGCGGGCGACGGCTGGCCATCGTACGTTTCGGTGCGCTCTGCACGCTGCTGTGCTTTGCCGGCATCTTTATCAGCCAGAGTTACGCCTGGCTGGCACTGATCATGGCCTTGCATGCGTTCTTCTGGCACGCGGTGCTGCCGCAGTTCGAGGTCATCACCTTTGCCCATCTCAAGGAGCAGGCGGCGCGCTACAGCCAGATCCGCCTATGGGGCAGTATCGGCTTTATCGCCGCCGTGGTGGGGCTGGGCAAGCTGTTCGAGGTGCTCAGCCTGGACGCCTATCCCTGGGCGCTGATTCTGATCATGAGCGGCATCGTCCTGAGCAGCTGGTGGGTGCCCAATGCGCAGCCGCAGATGCGTCCGAATACCCTGGAGCAAGGCGGCTTTCTTCAGCAACTGCGGCGCCCAGGGATTCTCGCGTTCTACCTTAGCGCCGGGCTGATGCAGTTAAGCAACGGCCCTTACTACACCTTCCTCAGCCTGCATCTGGAGGCTCTCGGCTACTCGCGCGGGGTGATCGGCCAGCTGTGGGCGTTGGGCGTGCTAGCCGAGATTGTGCTGTTTATGGTCATGGCCCGTTTGCTGGCGCGCTATTCCCTGCGTACCGTGCTGCTGGCGAGTTTTCTGATTACCGCCGTGCGCTGGCTGTTGTTGGGCAACCTGGCCGGGCATCTGCCGGTGCTGCTGTTTGCTCAGCTGATGCACGCCGCGACCTTTGGCAGCTTCCATGCGGCGGCCATGCATTTTGTTCAGCGCAGCTTTGCCGACCGCCAGCAGGGCCAGGGTCAGGCGCTGTATGCCGCGCTGGCAGGGGTCGGCGGTGCGCTGGGCGCGCTGTATTCCGGTTATAGCTGGCACAGTCTCGGCGCTGCCTGGACCTTTGCCATTGCCAGCCTGATTGCCCTGGCGGCTGCGCTGATCACCGCATGCTATATGCGCGATGAGCGGCCATAAACCTGATTATCTGAACTGAAACCGTACGAGAGCCCTGACCATGAGCAGCCTGACCGTCTACCACCAGTCTTCGCCCGAGTACCCGAACAAGCTGTTGACCCACGCCGAAGACATCATCAGCACCCTGGCCGCCGTGGGCGTGCAGTTCAGCCAGGCGCCAGTGCAGCAGCCAGTTACCGCCGGCACTGCCAGCGATGAACTGCTGGCGGCCAGCCGTGTGCAGATCGACCAACTGATGACTGCGCATGGCTACGCCAGTGCCGAAATACTGAGCCTGTGTGATGAGCGCGGCGAGGGCAGTGAACTGGCCCGTGGGCTGCGCCAGGCGCAGGCGTGCCAACCGGCTCACCTGCATTACTACCTGGCCGGACGTGGCCTGCTGGCGCTGCATATTGGTGAGTACGTCTACAGCCTGTTGTGCGAGAAGGGCGACTTGGTAGGGCTGCCTGCTGGCATCGCGCATTGGTTCGATGCGGGTGAACATCCACGTTTTGCCATGCTGCGCCTGTTCGATAGCCGTCAGGTGCCAGGGTTTGTGCCTGCAGAGGGTGATTTTGCCGCCGCGTTTACCGGGCTGGATGACTGCTGAAAGAGCAAACGGCTGAACTCTTGTAGCGAGCGGCTATCCTACGAAGGCGAAACCTTCGCATAGGAGCGTCAAATTATGGGTTCAACATTCAACGGTTTGCTGGGGCTGGTCATTCTGGCGCTGGATATCTGGGCGATTCTCAGCGTCATCAAAAGCAACGCCGAAACGGGCATCAAGGTGCTGTGGATCTTGCTGATCGTCTTGCTGCCGGTGATCGGCCTGATTATCTGGGCATTGATGGGCCCGCGTGGCACGGTCAAGTTCTAGCAGGCCGTTGAAAAACTACCTGCGTTGGCGATACGGCGCGTGGCTGTTGGCGCTGTATCTGCTGAGCGGCGCGGTTCAAGCTAGCGATAAGCAAGCCTGGACCGCGTTGCGTGAAGGCCGCGCCGTGCTGCTGTTGCGCCATGCCACAGCGCCCGGTACGGGTGATCCGGCGAATTTTCAGCTGAATGATTGCCGCACGCAGCGCAATCTCAATCAGCTTGGTCGCGAGCAAGCGCAGCGCTGGGGACAGTTGTTGCGTAGTCAGTGGATCGAGCCGCGCCTGCTTAGCAGCCGCTGGTGCCGCGCGCAGGACACGGCCCGTGAAATGGGCTTGGGCGCAGTCGAAGCGCTGCCAGCCCTAGATTCATTCTTTCAAACACCCAACACCGCCCGTGAGCAGACCGCTGCGCTGATCGAGCAGATCAATGCGCAACCCCGTGGTGCGTCGTTGGTGCTGGTCTCCCATCAGGTCAATATCACCGCGCTGACCGGCATCTATCCGGCGTCTGGCGAAGGGCTGATTCTGGCGTTACCGCTAGAGGCTCCGGCGCGCTTATTGGCGCGAGTTCAGCCCTGAATCGCTGCGCCGGTTAAATACTCAGCAGCCGCTGCTCCGGTAGCTGCGCGCCTTCCAGTTTGAGCAGCAGCGCTTTGCGTGGCAGGCCGCCGGCATAACCGGTAAGGCTGCCGTCACGGCCGATCACCCGGTGGCAGGGAATGATGATGGCAATCGGGTTGGCGCCATTGGCTGCGCCGACGGCGCGTACTGCCTTGGGGCGCGCGATCTCGGCGGCGAGGGCGCTGTAGCAGCTGGTGCGGCCAAACGGGATGGTCTGCAGCGCTTGCCACACGGCCTGCTGAAACGCTGTGCCCTGCGGTGCCAAGGGCAGCTCGAAGCGCTGGCGCCGCCCGGCAAAATACTCATCCAGCTGTCGGCACACTTCATCCAGTTCATTTGTGGCGCTGTGCCAGTGTTCGCTGATATGCCAGGGCTTGTCATCGATAGCCATCAGCAGCTTCTGCAGGCCGGTTGCGTCGGCGACCAATAGCAGGCGGCCGATTGGGCTGTCGTGGTAGCGGTAGAACATCGCCTCAACCCTCCGAGTAGTTGTGCCATAGGTGCGCGGCGGCATAGGCGCGCCACGGTCGCCAGGCTTCGGCACGGGCCTTGAGTTGTTTGGTGTCGATGCCATCCGCACCCCACACCGGCGCTTTGAGCAGGCCCAAGTCGCTGGCGGGAAAGGCATCGACCTCGCCAAAGGCGCGCAGGGCAATATATTCCGCGGTCCACGGGCCGATGCCGGGGAGGGCGCACAGCTGCTCGACAAAGGCCGTGTAGCCGGCCTGCAGATCCAAGCGCAGCTCGCCGCTGGCCACCTGGGCGGCGAAGTGCTGCAAGGTCTGCACGCGCTTGCCGGGCATGCCGATGCCATCCAGATTGGCTTCGGCAATGGCTGCGGGCGTAGGGAACAGTCGTTGAATCTCTGGCGCATCGGCAAATTGCAGCGCCTCACCCAGGCGCGTAACCAGGCGGCCGGTGATGGTCACTGCCGCCTTGACCGTAACCTGCTGGCCAACAATGGCGCGCACGGCCTGCTCGAACGGCTCGAAAGCAGTGGGCAGTCGCAAGCCGGGATTACGTGCAACCAGCGGCCCGAGCTGCGCATCGTTGGCAAAGTGCGCGCTGATCTGCTGCGGCTGGCAGTCCAGATCAAACATCTTGCGCACCCGGGCGGTAAGTGTCGCCAGGCAGGGTTGCAGGGATTCGCTGTAGTGCAACTGCAGCGCGTGCTGATTATCCAGCGCCCGCACGCGGAACCAGCCAAGTTGGCCATCCAACTGCACGCTGCGTGCGTAACTGTGCGGCTGCAGACTTTCCACTCCCGTCAGGGCGCGCAGGGCAAAGTGCGCGTGGAACTGTTGCCACTGCCAGGGCGGTTGGTAGGTCAGTAATAAGGTATTGGGTGCTTGGCTCATGGCCGAACAATACCCGCAGCTCGGCTGGCTGTCAGTGCAGAACTGACTTTCAAACTGCAGTGGTCAAGGCTTTACCCTCTCCCTGATGTGGGAGAGGGTCGCAGAATAACTAAGCGCTGGCGACCCGCTGATGCAGCTGATGCGACAACTGCTCCAGTTGCTCACCCAATTGCACCAGCGACTCCTGGGCATCCAGCAACTCAGCGCTGGCGGCGCGTTGGCGTTGGCTGGCGTCCCGCTGCGCGGCGCTGTTGTCGCGTACGTGCAGCAGTTGCTGGTGGGCGCGGGTGAGTGCCTGACTGTGCTGCAGAATCGAGCTGGAGAGGTTGTCGGTCAGCCCAGCGTTGCTGCTTAACGCAGTGCCGACATCGCTGACCTGCTTCGCCCCGGTATCGATGATCTGCTGCGACTGGCCCAGTACGTTCTGCACCGTATCGGCGGTTTCGTTGCTGCGCCGTGAGAGGTTGCGCACCTCATCGGCAACCACGGCAAAGCCGCGGCCATGTTCGCCAGCGCGGGCCGCTTCGATGGCTGCGTTAAGCGCCAGCAGGTTGGTCTGTTGAGCGATGGCGCTGATCATCTGCATGGATTCGGCGATGCGCTGGTTGCTCTGCTGGATGGCCTGCATGCTGGCCTGGGCATCCTCCATACGTTGCGCGCAGGCATTTACCTGGCTGCTGCTGTGCTGGGTGTCCTGGCTGAGCTGCTGCATATGGCCGGTGCTGGAAGCAAGGCTATCCAGTACTTCATGCAGGGCCAGATCAAGCTGGTGCATGGCGTCGGCTTGTTGCTGCACATCGGTGTCGATGCTTTGGCAGCGCTGGCGGATGCCACCGAGGGTCTGTTGCAGTTGGCCGGCCATCTGCAGCAGATCGCTGGCGGTGCTGCGCACTTCATCGACGATACCGCCGAGTTGCTCCTGATTACGTGCCGCGCGCTGGCCGAACTCGCGGGATTCGTTGAGCGCCAGCTCGGCATCGGCCAGCGCCTGGTTGCGCAGTTGCGCGCTGTACCACTGCGCCAGCCACACGGTCAGAACCGGCAGGATGTAGCCCGAGTAGGTGTTTACTGCGGCATCGCGCGGGCTTAATTCAAATACCGGCAGGCTGGCGCCGCTACGTTCCAGGCGGATCAACCAGAACACGAACAGCACCTGCACCAGGCTCCAGACCATGGCACTGCGCGGGCCGGCCAGCAGGTAGGCGAAGACGATAATCACCGCCGGCCAGTAGATATGCGCCGAGTGCAGGCCGCCCAACTGGTAGATCAGCAGCATCGAGTAGCTGGCCATGCAGGCCAGTGCCATATTCGCCGCCACAGCCAGCGGCAGCATGGCGCTGCGCAGTACCAGCAGCATCAGCGGCATGCCCAGCACCAGCAGCAACGAGCCATACATCAGCGCATCGTTGCCCATGCGGCCCCATTTGATGCAGCTGTACAGGCCGATAATCACGCTGCACAAGCCGCTGAAGGCCAGGGTGCGGGCTAACAGGATGCTGGCCTGGTCGGTCAAATCATGTGGCAGGAACTGCCCAAGGAAACCCTGTCGCATGAAAACTCCAGTCAGTAGGTTGTTCAGCAGTATCGGCGCAAATGACCGCCGGCTTGAGGGTGGAAAGCGCCAATTTGGCGGATGAAATAGCAAAGTGCCAGTTATCTGGCCTGCAGCCCGACGACTTGTCAGTCGCGTTGTTCAGCCCAGTGTCTGGCGGTATTGCCCTGGCGTGAGGCCTTTCCAGCGTTTGAAGGCGTGCAGAAAGTTCGACACCTCGCTATAGCCCAGGCGTTCGGCAATCTCCTCCTGGCTCAGGCTGGCGATGGCCAGCAGTTCTTCGGCCAGGGCCTGGCGCACTTCTTCCTGCAACTGGCGAAAGCTGCTGCCCTGGTCTTCCAGGCGGCGGCGCAAGGTGCGGCTGCTGATATTCAGTTCGCTGGCGATCACTTCCATATCCGGCAGGCGACCTGGTGTGCTCAGCAAGCGATCGCGAATCTGCCCGGCCAGGCCGCTGCGCACCTGACGTTTGGCCAGCAAGGCCTGGCACTGCAACTCACAGAGTTGCGCGCTGTGCGGATTGGCGCGGGGCAGGGGCAGGTCGAGCAGGTGGCGCGGGAAACTGATGCGGTTCTGTGCGCAGGCGAACTCCGGCAGCAGGCCGAATTGCTCGATAAAACGCGTCGGATCAGCGGGCGCTGGCATGCTCAATTGCACCCGGCTCAGGGGCATCTTGGCGCCAGTGAGTTCGCGCTGAATTACCATCACCGCGACGGCATCGCGCAGCAGGAGGAAATCGCGCACCTGATCCGGCAAGTGGCTGCCGTCCAGCTGCAGATGCGCCTGGCTGGCGTCTTCGCACAAGGAGATGCGGTTGAAGGCAAAGGTCAGGTCCAGGTAACGCAGGCCAAGGTCGGCGGCCTGGCGGAAGGTCTGGCTACTGAGCAGGGCATAACCCCAGATACCGTAGGTGGTCAGCTGATAGCGCAGGCCGGCCTGTAGGCCCAGGTCGTATTGCGCGGGCAGGGCGTCGATCAGGTTGCGGATCAATTGCAGTTCCTGCGCCCCTTCGATTTCACTGTGCAACTCGGCCAGTTGCAGGGGGCTGAGGCCGGTGTTGTGCAGGCAGCGTTCGACACTCAGGCCATGGTCGATGCCCAGCTGGGTCAGCAGTTGCACGCTGGTGATGCTGCGCCGTGGCAGGGTGTAGGGGGCGGCCGACATGCAGTTTCCCGTTCGTTTGTCCGAAACTCACAATCAATTGGCCGACTATGCCATAACCCATCACGCGGCAGGCAAGTAGCATCCTGGCATCCGCACTGTTTGCGGTTGGGGATATAACAATGCACAACACTTCCCAGAACCAGGCTCCCTTGCGCGTGCTGATTATTGGCAGCGGTTTTGGCGGCCTGGGCATGGCCATTCAGCTGCAGAAGGCCGGGATTGAGGATTTTCTGCTGCTGGAAAAAGCCGCAGAAGTCGGCGGCACCTGGCGCGACAACAGCTATCCGGGGGCGGCCTGCGATGTGCCGTCGCACCTGTATTCGTTTTCCTTCGAGCCGAAAAGCGACTGGAGCCGCAAGTTCGCGCCCCAGGCGGAAATCCATACTTACATGCTGCACTGCGTGGCCAAGTATCAACTGCGCTCACGTATTCGCTGCAATGCCGAGGTAGCTTCTGCGACCTTCAATGAGGCTGAGGCTTTGTGGCGGGTAACCCTGAGCAATGGCGAAGAACTCTGCGCCGAGGTGCTGATTAGCGCCTGCGGCCAGCTCAACCAGCCGGCCTATCCGGCATTGCCAGGTATCGAGAATTTTACTGGTGAGGCGTTTCACTCGGCGCGCTGGCGACACGATCTTGACCTGAGCGGCAAGCGCGTGGCGGTGATCGGCAGCGGAGCCTCGGCGATTCAGTTTGTCCCGCAGATTCAGCCCAAGGTCGCGCAGTTGCAGTTGTTTCAGCGCTCGCCGGCCTATGTGTTGGCCAAGCCGGACCGCGCCTATCGGCCGTGGGAGTTGGCGGTAATGCGCCGGCTGCCCTGGCTGCAACGCATCGACCGTGGCCTCAAGTACCTGCAGCATGAAGTGCGCGGTTTGGCGTTTATCAGCATGCCGTGGTTGATGAAGCTGTTTCGCTTCAGCTTCGAGCGCCACCTCACACAGCACATCAGTGATCCACAGCTGCGCGCCCAGCTGCAGCCGGATTACCCCATGGGCTGCAAGCGCATCCTGATCAGTAATGATTATTTCCCCGCCTTGGCGCAGCCCAATGTGACGGTGGTCAGCGAGGCGATCAGTCACGTCAGCGCAACGGCGATCATCACCGCCGATGGCCGCGAACACCCCTGTGATGTGCTGATCTATGGCACCGGCTTCGCTGCCACGGAATTTCTCGCGCCAATGCAGATTCGCGGGCTCGGCGGGCAGGAGCTGAACCAGGCCTGGCGCGATGGCGCCGAAGCCTATAAGGGCATCAGCGTAAGCGGGTTTCCCAACCTGTTTATCCTTTACGGACCCAATACCAACCTGGGGCACAACTCGATCATTTATATGCTCGAAAGCCAGTTCCGTTATGTGCTTGGCTGCATCGATTTGCTGTGCCAGCAGGGCGCCCGTTATCTGGACGTAAAAGCGCAAGTGCAGCAGCGCTACAACCAGCAGATTCAAGCCAGCTCACATCGAACGATATGGGAGCAGGGCTGCTCAAGCTGGTACAAAACCGCCTCCGGCAAAAGCACCAATAACTGGCCGGGCTATACCTTTACCTACCGCCTGCAGACCCGCGCACCGGAGCCCAATGACTATGAATGCACCCGTTGAATTCACCGCTCCAGCGGCCGATCAGGCGCTGCTGCGCAGCGTCTTGCGTACCAGCTTGCGCCTGCTGTTCCGTGGCCTGGTGCGCCCACCGATGCCGATTGCCGGGCAGCGTGCGGTGCTGCGTTTGCTGACTGCAGCCAGCCCGGCGCCGCGTGGCATCACCCGTAGTTCCGGCACCCTGGGCGGACGGCCTTGTGAGTGGCACAAGCCGCAGAGTAGCCGTGGCACCGTTCTGCTGTATCTGCATGGCGGTGCTTATCTGATCGGCGGGGCGAATACCCACCGTACGATCTGCTCCAACCTGGCCAAACGCGGGCAGATGAATGTATGCGCCCTGGATTACCGCCTGGCGCCGGAACATCAATATCCTGCGGCTCGCGAGGATGCGCTGGCAGCGTTTCAGGAACTGATCAAGCTGGGTTACAAGCCTGAGCAGATTGTCATCGGCGGCGATTCAGCGGGCGGCAACCTGAGCCTGATATCTAGTCTGCGCCTGCGCGACCTGGGCCTGCCGCAACCGGCGGCGCTGGTGTGTTTCTCCCCGGTCACCGACTTTACTGGCACGCAGCTGCACGAGCCGCCCGCCGGTGATCCGTTGATCCACCGCAAATGGGTGGAGCAGGCCCTGGCGCTGTATTGCCCGGCTGGACTGGCACATGACGACCCTGGCTTATCGCCACAGTTTGCCGACTTGCAGGGCCTGGCCCCTGTGCTGATCCAGGTCGGTGAGGACGAGATTCTGCGTAACGACAGTCTGCGCTTTGCCGACAAGGCCAAGGCCTCCGGTGTGGATGTGCGCCTGCAGCGCTATCCGGACCTGTGGCATGTGTTCCAGGCCCACGCGGGTCTGCTCAAGGCCGCCGATTTTGCCCTGGCTGAAGTGGTGAGCTTTCTGCGTGAGCGAGGCTGCTGAGTGAACAATATTCTGATTACCGGCGCAGCCTCGGGGATCGGCGCGGCCACCGCCAGGCTGTTTCATCAGCATGGTTGGCAGGTTGGTTTGCTGGATATCAACCACCAGGCACTGGCCAAGCTGGCCGGCGAGCTGAGTAACGTCTGGCATGCCGAGCTGGATGTGAGTGATCCGGCGGCGGTGAAGGTCGCCCTGGCGGACTTCTGTGCCCTGCATGGCGGTCAGTTGCGCCTGCTGTTCAACAGCGCCGGGATTCTGCAGTGCGGGCACTTCGAGGAAATCGAACTGAGCGAGCATGCGCGCATTCTGCAGATCAACGTGCAGGGCCTGCTGAACATGACCCACGCCGCCTTTCCCTATCTGCAAGCCACGCCCGATGCCCAGGTGATCAATATGGGCTCGGCCTCCGGGCTGTATGGCGTGCCGCATCTGGCCAGCTACTCGGCCTCCAAGTTCGCCGTGCGCGGGCTGACTGAGGCGCTGGATCTGGAATGGGCCAAGCACGGCATCCGCGTCGGCGACTTGATGCCGCCGTTTGTCAGCACGCCGATGCTTAACAACCAACGCTTCCAGGCCCCGGTGCTAAAGCGCTTGGGCGTCAATCTTGAGGCCGAAGCCGTGGCTCAGGCGGCCTGGGCGCAAAGCCGCAGCAGGGCGGTACACCGACCGATCAGCCTGCAATTCAAGCTGCTGTTCTGGTCCGGCCAGCTGACGCCCGCCTGGCTGACCCGGCGCATCATGGCCTGGCTAGGGCGCGACTGAGGGGCTGGATGTGTTTCTGAAACAACTTTCGCTGGGCAAATGCCGCGCGATGGGACTAGTCTGCACCTAACGCTTCTGACTTGTTCGCTCTGAACAAGCCTGCGTTGACCAGCCCTGGTTTCAGGTCTGGCTTATGACATATCAGGCAGCACATCGCTTGATTCTCGGGCGGCACTGCAATCGGTGCCGCAACACCGCTGATGCTCTGGCGGTCGCAATGGGAAAGCGTTTACCAGGTCGTTGCACTGCAGTATCGACTCACAGTTGGTTCTTTAGCGTCCTGTAAATTTGTCCATCGCCTGAGGAGGTCACTTCATGAGCACAGCCTTGCACGATGATGTCAGTAACGGGGTTTTACGGCGGATGAAGGAGGGTGGCTTCGACTTTGCCAGCTTCCATCCCATCGAGTTCTACGCCTTATTCCCGGATGAGGAGCGGGCCCGTATGGCCACCCGCAAATTTCGAGGTGAATCTTTACACGCCCTGGTGACCGAGCGTGATGACGGTGTCTGGCACCTGCAAGTCAGTAAAGTAATGTTCGCGACATACCACGGCATCGACGACTTCGAGCATGACCTGGAGTCGGTCGTGGCGCCGCTTGGCGGCAAACTGGATGGGTGGGGCGTAACCCAGGAGGTGAGACAGCCCTGAGAACCTGTCTACGGTCTGCTGCGCGTCGGCCCTGCTGCGTTAAAAACAGGCTCGGATGCTCATTTACAACCGTAAACTCCGCTTCCTCGCCTGCTTTTGCCTTGCATGGCTCTAGCTCGCGAGATCGTAAACAGGTTCTGCAATCCAAACACGGGCCGGCCATAAGCTGGCCCGTGTCATTTCTACCTCGCCGACGCGCGCCCAGCCAATCGCCCCTCGACCCCAGCCCGCGCTTTGCTTCAGACTTGGCGCATGACCGACATCCTGATTTTCACCCATATCGATTACTGCCCGCCGGCCCACCTGGGCAAGGTGCTGGAGCAGGCTGGCCACTCATTTACCGTGCTGCGCGCTGATCTTGGCGAGCTGGACGACATTGATCTCGACCGCCCCAAGGCCGTGGCCATCATGGGCGGGCCGATGAGCGTGAATGATCCGCTGCCCTGGCTGGCCACTGAGGTTGCCGCGCTGCAGCATTTTATTCGCCGCGATATTCCGCTGATCGGCCACTGCCTGGGCGGCCAGCTGTTGGCCAAGGCCCTGGGTGCGCAAATCAGCCGCATGCCCTACACCGAAAGCGGTTGGCAGCCGCTGAGCCGTCTTGACCACGCGGCGCCCAGCCCCTGGCTGCAGCACTTGCCCGAACAGTTCCCAATCTTCCAGTGGCACGGCGACAGCTTTGCCATTCCCGAGGGCGCCCAGCCCTTGCTCAGCAGTCCCTGGTGCAGCAACCAGGCGTTTGCTTGGGGCGATAAAGTTCTGGCTCTGCAAGGCCATCCGGAAATGGACGAGGCCCTGGTGCGCCAGTGGCTCGGCGACTGGCATCACCTGCTGGATGAAAGCCAACCCAGCCAGCAGAGCAGGGCGCAGATGCTTGACCAGTTGTCCGCCAAGGTCGTGGCGTTGAACCGCGTGGCCGAAGGCTTCTATCGCCACTGGCTGCAGCTGGCCGGGCTCTGAGGCCGGGTAGGGTGGATGGCGCTTTACCCATCCACCGGTGGCTGCAGTGCGGTGGATAAAAAGAGCGTTATCCACCCTACGGTGCTTTAGCCCGGATGTCCGCCTTAAAATGGCGCGCCCTGCGACCTGGCGGTCACCATTGCGCCCCGGCTTGGTGCGTTGCTCGCATCGCTAATACTCAAGCTACTGATTTAAAACATTTTTATTGTATGGCGCGGGCCTTGCAAAGCTGTCTCCATGTCCGGGTGACAAGGAGTACGGCATGGCCCGCACCTTTTATGACGAGATGTACGACGCGAGTGGCGCTGTCCGCCCGCACTACCAAGCTTTTGCCCGCTGGTTAGCGGATACACCGGATGAACTGCTGGCCCAGCGCCGCCGAGAAGCCGACCTGCTGTTCCACCGCGCCGGTATCACCTTCACCCTGTACGGCGACGACCAGGGCACCGAGCGGCTGATTCCATTCGACATCATCCCGCGCAGCATCCCCGCCAGCGAATGGCGCATCGTCGAACGCGGCTGCATTCAGCGCGTGCAGGCGCTGAACATGTTCCTCGCCGACCTCTACCACGATCAGCGCATCATCAAGGCCGGCATCGTGCCCGCCGAGCAGGTGCTGGCCAACGAGGGCTACCAGATCGCCATGCAGGGCCTCAACCTGCACCGCGACCTCTACGCGCATATCGCCGGGGTCGATCTGGTGCGCGATGGCGACGGCAGCTACTACGTGCTGGAAGACAACCTGCGTACGCCCAGCGGCGTCAGCTATATGCTCGAAGACCGCAAGATGATGATGCGCCTGTTCCCCGAGCTGTTCGCCGCTCAGCGTGTGGCGCCGATTGATCATTACCCGAACCTGCTGCTCGACACGCTGAAATCCTCCAGCCCGCTGGATAACCCCAACGTGGTGGTGCTGACGCCTGGGCGCTTCAACAGCGCCTACTTCGAGCACGCTTTCCTCTCCCGGGAAATGGGTGTGGAGCTGGTTGAAGGCGCCGATCTGTTCGTGCGTGACGACAAGCTGTTTATGCGCACCACCGCCGGGGCCAAGCAGGTGGACGTGGTTTATCGGCGTCTCGACGACGCCTTCCTCGACCCGCTGGCCTTCAACCCCGACTCCATGCTCGGCGTGCCCGGCCTGCTGGCCTGCTACCGCAGCGGCAACGTGGTGCTGGCCAACGCCATCGGCACCGGGGTGGCGGACGACAAATCGATCTACCCCTATGTCGACGACATGATCCGCTTCTATCTGAGCGAAGAGCCGATCCTGAAGAACGTACCAACCTTCCAGTGCCGCAAACCGGCTGAGTTGTCCCACGTGCTGGCCAACCTGGAACACCTGGTGGTCAAGGAAACCCAGGGCTCTGGCGGTTACGGCATGCTGGTCGGCCCGGCCGCCACCAAGGCCGAAATCGAAGACTTCCGCGCCCGCCTGATTGCCCGCCCCGAGGCCTATATCGCCCAACCGACCCTGTGCCTGTCGACCTGCCCGACCTTTGTTGAGCGCGGCATCGCGCCTCGGCATATCGATCTGCGGCCGTTTGTGTTGTCTGGCAAGGAAACTCGCATCGTCCCCGGCGGCCTGACCCGCGTCGCGCTGCGCGAAGGCTCGCTGGTGGTCAACTCGTCCCAGGGTGGCGGCACCAAAGACACCTGGGTGGTGGAGGATTCATCATGCTGAGTCGTACTGCCTCTGATCTGTACTGGATGTCGCGCTACCTGGAGCGCGCGGAAAACCTCGCGCGCATGCTTGAAGTCAGCTATTCGCTGTCGTTGATGCCGCAGGACGGGCGCGGTGATGGCCTGGAAGAACTGGCCCTGCCGCTGCTGATTACCGGCACCCTGGACGATTACCTGGAGCGTCACGGCCCGTTGCACGCTGAGCGCATGCTGCACTTCTTCGCCCTCGATGCGAGCAACCCGGCGAGCATCTACTGCTGCCTGCAAGCCGCGCGCAGCAACGCCCACGCCGTGCGCGGGCGGATCACCGCTGATATGTGGGAAAACATCAACGCCACCTGGCTGGAAATCCATGGCATCGCCCAGCAAGGCCTGAGCCGCTACGGCATCAGCCGTTTCTGCGAATGGGTCAAGGAACGCTCGCACCTGTTCCGTGGCGCCACCTTCGGCACCATCATGCGCGGCGACCCGTACCGCTTTATCCGCCTCGGCACCTTTATCGAGCGCGCCGACAACACCCTGCGTCTGCTCGATGCACGCTACGAAATGCTTGGCGAGGATATCGACGAAGTCGACGGCCGCCCCGCACGCAGCTACTACCAGTGGACTGCGTTGCTGCGTGCGCTGTCCTCGTTCGAGGCGTTTGCTGAGATCTACCGCGGCTCGCCCGGTACGCGCAAAGTCTCCGAACTGCTGCTGCTACGTGCCGATGTACCGCGCTCGCTGCGTGCCTGCATGGACGAACTGAGCCTGATGCTCGCCAGCCTGCCCGGCGACAACGGCCGCCCAGCCCAACGCCTGGCCGCCGAACTGGAAGCGCGGCTGCGCTACACCAGCATCGAAGAAGTACTCGACGAGGGCCTGCACGCCTGGCTCACCGATTTCATCCTGCTGGTTCGCCAGCTGGGCCAAGCCATCCAAAGCTCCTACCTGGAGGTCGCATGAGACTGTCAATCAGCCACGACACTACCT
>NZ_JAUXXP010000055.1 GCF_030684895.1 Pseudomonas sp.
CGGGTTCATTCAGCGCGAAAGCGGCCCGGACGTATTCGTTCACTACCGCGCCATTCGTGGCGACGGCCACCGCACCCTGGTCGAAGGCCAGAAGGTCGAGTTCGGCGTGACCCAGGGCCAGAAAGGCCTGCAGGCGGAAGACGTCTCGGCGGTCTGAGCTCCAGCTCGAAATACAACAAGGCCCGTCGATGACGGGCCTTGTTGTTTCTAGGCGCTGTATTTCGTAGGGCGGGTTTCGCGGGTAGCTCCCCTCTCCCATTCATGGGAGAGGGGCTGGGGGAGAGGGCCGAGAACACCGCGAAACTGCCGGTTTTCCCTCTTCAGCGGCGAGGGTATTGATCGTGTTCGGTCATCTCCCCATATTTCATCCGGGCTACGGGTTGTCGATTCAAAATACTCGCAGCGCGAGATACTTACCCTCTCCCGCCCTTCGGGCACCCTCTCCCGTAGGGAGAGGGATCAATCAGCGATAAACGGGATAGTCAGCGCACAGGCCTGCCGCCAAGGTCGCCACTTGCGCCTCCACATCGGCATCGCCGAGGTGGTCGAGGATGTTGCAGATCCAGCCGGCCAGCTCGATGCTCTGCGCTTCCTTGAGGCCACGGGTGGTGATGGCCGGCGTACCGATACGCAGCCCGGAAGTGACAAACGGCGACTGAGGGTCATTCGGCACGGCGTTCTTGTTAACCGTGATGCCGGCACGCCCCAGGGCAGCATCGGCGTCTTTACCGGTCAGGCCCTGACGGATCAGGCTGACCAGAAACAGGTGGTTGTCGGTGCCGCCGGACACCACGTCGTAGCCACGCTCGATAAACACCTTGGCCATGGCCTGGGCGTTTTTGATCACCTGCGCTTGGTATTCCTTGAAGCCCGGCTCCATGGCTTCCTTGAAGCACACCGCCTTGGCCGCGATCACGTGCATCAACGGGCCGCCCTGGGCGCCGGGGAAGACCGCCGAGTTGAGTTTCTTCTCGATATCCGGATTGGCCTTGGCCAGGATCAGCCCACCACGCGGACCACGCAGGGTTTTATGGGTAGTGGTGGTCACCACATCGGCAAACGGAATCGGGTTGGGATACAGACCGGCAGCGACCAGACCGGCGACGTGGGCCATGTCGACAAACAGCAGCGCCCCGACCTTGTCAGCGATTGCGCGGAAACGCGGGAAATCCAGGGTTTTCGAGTAGGCGGAGAAACCGGCGACGATCATCTTCGGCTGGCACTCGACGGCCAGGCGCTCAACCTCGTCGTAATCGATCAAGCCGGTCGCGGTGTCGATGCCGTACTGCACGGCGTTGTACAGCTTGCCCGAGGACGACACCTTGGCGCCGTGGGTCAGGTGCCCGCCGTGGGCCAGGCTCATGCCGAGGATGGTATCGCCGGCATTGATCAGCGCCAGGTACACCGCGCTGTTGGCCGAGGAGCCAGAGTGCGGCTGCACGTTGGCGTAGTCGGCGCCGAACAGCGCCTTGGCGCGGTCGATGGCCAACTGCTCGACCACATCGACATGCTCGCAACCGCCGTAATAGCGCTTGCCCGGATAGCCTTCGGCGTACTTGTTGGTCAGGCCGCTGCCCTGGGCTTCCATCACCCGCTGGCTGGTGTAGTTTTCCGAGGCGATCAGCTCGATATGGTGCTCCTGACGGTTTTCCTCGGCGTTGATCGCGCTAAGCAATTCGTCGTCGTAGCCTTGAATCTGGTCGTGCTTGCTGAACATCGCTGATCTCCTGCGGCGCCTTAACGCAGCGCATCTGTGTCGGAACGGGCTGTGCCCTTGTGAGCCGATGGTATGACTGGCCCTGATCAGTCAGATGCCTAGGCACGCCACGGGGGATTGCGTTTGCGACATGCACGCGTCGCAATTGCGCAGGCCTTATAGACGACAGCGCATTGCGGCTTCGCCTGCGTGGCAGAGGATGTCGCCCTGGTATCTGCACGGCGACGTGACCGCAGATACAGTAGAGGCATCCCAAATTGCTTAGCCTCGGTCGCCCACAAGGAAGCCCCCATGCCCGATCTCTCGCAACAATTCGCCAGCGACAACTATTCCGGCATCTGCCCCGAGGCCTGGGCCGCCATGGCCGAAGCCAATCAGGGCCACCAGCGCGCCTACGGCGACGACGAGTGGACAGCGCGCGCTGCCGACCATTTCCGCCGTCTGTTTGAAACCGATTGCGAAGTGTTTTTCGCCTTCAACGGCACGGCGGCCAACTCCCTGGCCCTGGCGTCGTTGTGCCAGAGCTATCACAGCGTGATCTGCTCGGAGACCGCCCACGTCGAAACCGACGAGTGCGGCGCACCGGAGTTCTTCTCCAACGGCTCCAAGCTGCTGCTGGCCAAGACCGAGAACGGCAAACTGACCCCCGAAGCGATCCGCGAGCTCGCTCTCAAACGCCAGGACATCCACTTCCCGAAACCCCGCGTAGTCACTATCACCCAAGCCACTGAAGTCGGCACGGCCTACACGCCCGATGAAGTGCGCGCGATTAGCGCGGTATGCCGCGAATTGGGCCTGCATCTGCATATGGACGGCGCGCGTTTCTCCAACGCCTGCGCCTTTCTCGGCTGCAGCCCGGCCGAGCTGACCTGGAAGGCCGGCGTCGATGTGTTGTGCTTTGGTGGCACCAAGAACGGCATGGCCGTGGGTGAGGCCATCCTGTTTTTCAACAAGGACCTGGCGGTCGACTTCGACTACCGCTGCAAGCAGGCCGGTCAGCTGGCCTCGAAGATGCGCTACCTGTCCGCACCCTGGGTCGGCATCCTGCAGAACGATGCCTGGCTGAAATACGCCCAGCACGCCAACCACTGCGCGCAATTGCTCGCCGAGTTGGTCAACGATATTCCGGGGGTTAGCCTGATGTTCCCGGTTGAGGCCAACGGGGTGTTTTTGCAGATGTCGGAACCTGCTCTCGAAGTTCTGCGCGGCCAGGGCTGGCGCTTCTACACCTTTATCGGGGCAGGCGGCGCGCGCTTTATGTGCTCCTGGGACACCGACGAAGCGCGGGTGCGACAGCTGGCGGGGGATATTCGCCAGGCGATGACGGCAACGAACTAGAACCTTTTCGACTCAGATGGTTACAGCGTCTCTTGCGAGACACTTGCTCCCCGTTATCGGTTGCAACCTGTAGGAGCGGCCCATGGCCGCGATTGCGAGGTTCGCGGGCATGGCGGATGCCGCCCAGCCGCTCCTACATGGATAATCTGCGGCGCATCTAGCGCGGCACAAGTGCCGGTAACAAAGTGCGCGAGATGGCCTCGCGCACATTCGGCAACAGCGTCGCGCTACCGCCGAGCAACTCCTCCACCAGGCGCCGTAGCGCCACCGCCCGCTCCGGGCTCAGTCCACTAACGGCATGCTCACACGCCTGCTCCGCCGTGACTCCAGACGGAATCGACAGGCCCAGCGCCACCAGGCGTTCGCGTAGATCTTCATGATCGATCAGGTCGGCGTGCATCATGGTCCATTCCTCCAGTGGTGCGGTGATGACGTGGGCTCAGTAGTAAACCGTAGCCCGGATGCAATCCGGGGATCGCGGCCTCCCGGATTTCATCCGGGCTACGACCTGTGGTGCTCTTAGGCGGCGCTAACGCAGCACGCCCTCTTCCAATAACAACTTGAAGATAGCCTCGGCACCGGCCTGTGGCGATACATCTTTGAGCACCTGCCCGCCACCGCCGGACGCTTTGGCAGTAGCAGCCTTCATGCGTTCTGCGCCGGTCTTGGCCTTGATTACCTTAAGGCGTTTGGGCCGCGGTTTGGCCGGTTGCAGTTGCGCGCTGGCGAACAGCGGATCGGCGACCCGCTCCACCTCCTCGGCCGTCAACAGGCCACGCCGCGCCGGGCCGAAAGCGCTTTGGCGGGCGACGGGCGCAGCGTTATCGACGCTGGCGACAAACGGCAAACGCACCTGCAAGCGCCGCCGCTGACCGCGCGGCAGCGCTTGCAGCACCTGGGCCACGCCATTGCTGACCTGCTCCACCGCCGCTAACCCGACCACCAGTGGCCAGCCGAGCTGTTCCGCCAACAGATAAGGCAGCATGCCCGAACCTTCACCGGTTTCCGCCTGGCTGCCGGTCAGCACCAGCTGTGCGCTGGAGTCGGCCAGGTACTCGGCCAGCACCGGCAGCGCATCGCTGTGCGCCGGCTGTTCGAGAATTTTGATCTGATTAAGACCCATGCCCAGGTAGGCACGCAGCGCCTCCTGCTGTGGGTCGCCGGCATGCAGCACCTGCAACCGCTCACCGGCCAGGCGCAGGCCCAGCTCGACGGCGCGGGCATCCTGCTCGGCGCGGCGCGGGCGACCGGAAGTCGGGTGGGCACCCACCGAGACCAGCGCAACGATATTCAAGTCAGCCATGCATCCCCCGTAGCCCGGATGCAATCCGGGAGTCGGTGTTGAGGGCCCCGGATTGCATCCGGGCTACCTTATGCCGCATCACGTTCTGCTCCCTGCCGGTGGGCGGCGACGCGCTCGATCAGCGCCTGCAGGATCGCCGCAGACTCGCCAATCACCGAGAGGTCGGCGCGTTTGATCATGTCGCAGGTCGGGTCGAGGTTGATCGCCACCACCTTGTCGCAGGCGCCAATGCCTTGCAGGTGCTGGATCGCCCCGCTGATGCCCACGGCCACATACACCCGCGCGGTGACCCAGATGCCGGACGCGCCGACCTGGCGCTCACGGCCCATAAAGCCATCGTCCACCGCCACCCGCGAGGCCCCTTCGGTGGCGCCCAGCGCGGTGGCGGCCTGGTGGAACAGCGCCCAGTCCTTAACGCCGTTGCCGCCGGAGAGAATAAATTCGGCCTCGGCCATGGGGATCTGCGCCGGGTCGACCGCCACCGCACCGAGATCCTGAATACGCGGTAAATGGCTGGCCAGCGCCTCACTGAGCGCCAGCG
The DNA here is from genome assembly GCF_030684895.1 of Pseudomonas sp. GTDB lineage: Bacteria > Pseudomonadota > Gammaproteobacteria > Pseudomonadales > Pseudomonadaceae > Aquipseudomonas. The sequence goes on from NZ_JAUXXP010000055.1 coordinate 4,900, forward strand.
GGCGCACTTCATGGCGGGTTTCGCTGACCGGCTCGGCGCATTCCACCGCCGCCAGAATCAAGCGTGGCGCTTGTTGCAGCAAATCTTCCCGCCCAGCACCGGCACGCCCACTGGCCATGCCATCGGCCACCTGCCAGACCCGCGTCGCTGGGCGCTCGCCGAGTTTGGCAGCCAGGCGGCGACCCAACTCGCCACCGCCGCTGCGGCTGTCCGGCAGCAACCAGTGGCGAGGCGACAGTTGCCGTTCTACTGCGCCGAGGGCCAGCACCCGCGCTTCCGGGGCGTAGCCGTCGAAAGTGTCATCTGCGAACTGCAGCAGGCGGTCAACACCGTTGCAGTCGAAGGCGCTTTCCTTGTGTTCACCAAAGATCAGCGCAACCACTGCGCCGTCGCTGCCGGCGAGCTTGTGCGCCAGGCCGAGCAGGTCCTTGTCGTGGGCGCTCAAGCGGCCGCCGAGCATATCCGGCACCACGGCGATATAGAACGCCGGTTGCTCAATCACGTGCAGCGGCAACTGCACCACGGCGCTGGCCGTGTTGCGTTTCTGGCTGCCGCCCTGCTGCGCGCCGGAACGGTCGATGCGCTTGAGGCCATTAGGGCCGATAAAGCCGACGCCATGCGGGTTCTTACGGATGACGCCATTTGGCCCCATCCAGCTCACGGCCGCTGGCTGCGATGCAGCATGCAGTGGGTGAAGGCGGTTGCGGGCGATCCACTCAGCCCGTGGATCACGGCGGATCAGGTCGCTCATAGACGCAACTCCTGAGCTGACACAATCAGTCCCCTCGCCCCTTCGGGGGAGAGGGCTAGGGAGAGGGGGAAGCAGGCGACACCGGCGTGGTGAATGCAACCCTCTCCCCCGGCCCCTCTCCCGCACGCGGGAGAGGGGAGGCAAGCACTGATGCCATACATTACGCGACCTCCACGACTGTTTTAGGCGCTGCCGTTACCGGTGCGGATTGCTCGATCAATACATCGGCCACCAGCTCGGCAATGTCCTTAACCTCCGGCCGCTGGCCAACCACGCCTTCGAGCATGGCGGTGCATTGCGGGCAACCGACGGCCACCAGCTCGGCGCCGGTCTCTTTGATGTCGCCCATGCGCATATCGGGAATCCGCTGCTTGCCTGGGATATCAGTGATCGGCGCACCGCCGCCGCCGCCGCAGCAACGCGAGCGGAAGCCCGAGCGCTGCATTTCCTTCACTTCAATGCCGATGGCATTCAGCACAGCGCGCGGCGCTTCGTACTCGCCGTTATAGCGGCCCAGGTAGCACGGGTCGTGGTAGGTCACGCTGCCGCCCTTATGTTGGCCCAGGTTCAACTTCTGCGCGCTGATCAGCTGCTCCATATAGGTGCTGTGGTGCAGTACCTGGTAGTGGCCGCCCAGTTCGCCGTATTCGTTTTTCAGTACATGGAAGCTGTGCGGGTCACAGCTGACGATGGTGTTGAACTGGTATTTGGCCAGGGTGGCGATATTGCGTTTGGCCAGCAGCTGGAAGGTCGCTTCATCGCCCAGACGACGGGCCACGTCACCGCTGTCGCGCTCCTCCAGACCGAGCACAGCGAAGTCGACCTTGGCCGCCTTGAGCACTTTGACGAACGCACGCAGCGTGCGTTGATTGCGCATGTCGAAGGCGCCGTCGCCAACCCAAAACAGCACGTCGACCTGTTGTTTGTCGCTTATCAGCGGCAGATTCAAATCCGCTGCCCAGTTCAGTCGGCCACCGGGGTTGAAGCCGCCAGGGTTGTCGGTGGCGATCAGGTTATCCAGTACTTCAGCGCCCTTGTTTGGCGTCGCGCCTTTTTCAAGCGTGAGATGACGGCGCATGTCGACGATGGCATCGACGTGCTCGATCATCATCGGGCATTCCTCAACGCAGGCGCGGCAGGTGGTGCACGACCACAGCGTCTCGGCATCGACCAGCGCCTTGCCACCCACGTTAACGATAGGCAGGTGCGGACCGCCACTGTGTTCACCGATGGCTTTGCCTGGATACGGTGAACCGGCGAACTTGGCATCAGTGCCGCCGGCCAAACCGACCACCATGTCCTGAATCAGCTTCTTCGGATTAAGCGGTTGGCCGGCAGCGAAGGCCGGGCAAGCCGCCTCGCATTTGCCGCACTGCACGCAGGCGTCGAAGCCAAGCAGTTGGTTCCAGGTGAAATCTGTGGGCTTTTCAACCCCCAGTGGGGCGTTGCGGTTATCCAGATCAAGGGGTTTCAAACCGGTGGAACGGCCACCAGCAAAGCGCTCAGCACGACGATGCCAAGCCAAGTGCAACGCGCCGGCAAAGGCGTGCTTCATCGGCCCGCCCCAGGTCATGCCGAAGAACAGCTCGGACACGCCCCACGCCACGCCGACCGTCAGCAACAATGCCAACACCCAACCACCAAAGTCGGCAGGCAGGATGCCGGCCACCGGCAGGGTGGCGATAAAGAAGCTGGCGGCGAACATCAGCAGACTTTTCGGCAGGCGCATCCACGGGCCTTTCGACAGCCGTGACGGCGGGTCGAGCCGACGTTTGGCGACAAACAGCGCGCCGACAAACATCAATGCGGTTGCGCCCAGCAAAGCGAAGCCGAGAATGCGGCTGTGCAGACCAAAGCCGTGCACCAGAATCGCCAGCACCGCCGCCAGAACAAAACCGCCGGCCGTGGCCACGTGGGTGTTGGCGATATATTTGTCGCGTGCGACCACATGGTGCAGGTCGACCATATAGCGGCGCGGCATGGCCAGCAGGCCGCCCAGCCAATCAACCTGAGCCGGACGGCCACGGCGCCACATTAGAAAGCGTTTGCCCGCGCCAATAACCGCAAGGGCCAGGGCAGCGAACAGCAGAATAGGGAGCAGGGTGTTCAACATCGAGGACATCCTCAATCCAAAAGGTGAGGCTAGTGGGAGGGGCTTTAGCTGCGATGCTTTTCGCCTTGTCGCGGCTAAAGCCCCTCCCACAACGATTCAGCGCCCGGATCAAAAATCCTTGCACAAACGCAGGGCGTCATAGATCGCCGCATGGATGTTGCGCTGGGCCACGCAGTCACCGATGCGGAACAGCAAGTAGCCGTCGCCGGCCTCGCTCAGGCAAGGCTGCGGTTTGATCGCGAACAGCGCCTCGACGTCGATCTGACCCTTGTTGCGCGAGCCTTCCTTGAGCCCGTAGTACAGGCTCTCGTCTGGACGCACGCCGTTTTCCACCACCACCTGATCAACCACTCGCTCTTCTTTGGCGCCGGTGTATTCGTTCTCCAGCACCGCCACCAGCTTGTCGCCCTCGCGGTAGACTTTTTCCAGCATCATGTCGCCGGTCATGATCACTTCCTTGGGGTACATGCTGCGGTAGTAGGTCGGGAAGCTGGTGCCGCCCATGGCCACACCCGGCTTGATGTCGTCGGTAACGATCTCCACCTTGGCGCCTTTGTCGGCGATAAAGTCGGCCACCGACATACCGGCAAACTCACAAATGGTGTCGTACACCAGCACGTTATTGCCCGGTGCAACGCTGCCATCGAGGATGTCCCAGCTGCTCACCACCAGGCCTTCGGCTGAGCCCCAGTGCTCGTTCTGCTCGATAAACGCATGACCGCCGTTGGCCAGCACGACAATATCCGGACGTAGATCGAGAATGCTCGCAGCATCAGCACCCGTGCTTAGGCGCAGGTCGACGCCGAGGCGCGCGATCTCCAGTTGGAACCAGCGGGTGATGCCGGCCATCTGGTCGCGCTGCGGCGCCTTGGCCGCCAGGCTGATTTGCCCGCCGAGCTGGTCCTTCTTCTCAAACAGGGTTACATCGTGGCCGCGCTCGGCCGCCACGCGCGCCGCTTCCATACCGGCTGGGCCGCCGCCAACGATCACCACCTTGCGCTTGGCCCCCGTGGTTTTCTCGATGATGTGCGGCAAGCCCATGTATTCACGGCTGGTCGCCGCGTTCTGGATGCACAGCACGTCCAGGCCCTGGT
>NZ_JAUXXP010000061.1 GCF_030684895.1 Pseudomonas sp.
TCGTTGTTTATTTCGATGGGGCGCGCGCTTAGGTGAATTACTGCGTTGTAGGAGGCGCTTTAGCGGCGAGCTTTTTATCGCTGATCGCGGCTAAAGCCCCTCCTACAAAAGGTTATGCGCTGATTTCTTCAAGCTCCACCAGTACCGCGCCCTCACTGACCATCTCGCCTTCATTGCAATACAGCGCCTTTACCGTACCGGCATGGGCGGCGCGGATGCTGTGTTCCATCTTCATCGCTTCCAGCACCACCAGCGCAGTGCCGGCTTCGACCGGCTGGCCGGCTTCCACCAGCACCCGCACGATACTGCCGTTCATTGGGGCGGTCAGACCGCCGTGATGCTGATGGCTGGCTTCCACTTCGGCAATCGGGTCGACGCGTTGGATGCTGCGCAGCTCGCCGGCATAGTGCAGGTACAGGGTATCGCCGCGACGAATTGCCAGATGCTGCTGGCGCAGGCCATCGCGCTCTACCTGCAGGACTTCGCCCTGTAATTGCACAGTGGAAGCCGAAGCATGGCGCAGGCGTACCACCTGGCGCTCGCCCTGGCAGCTCAGGTGCAAGTCGGTTTCTGCCGGCAGGCCCAGACGCAGGCCGTTGTTGCGTGACCAGGGCGAATGGAAATCGTCGTGGCGTTGCTGCGGCGCTTCGCTCTGCACAAAGGCTTCGGCGGCCAGTTGCCAGAATTCGGCGGGCAATTCGCTCACTGGCGGCAGCAGCTGCGCTTCATGGCGCGGGATAAAGCCGGTGTCCAGCTCCGCATTGGCAAAGGCCGGGTGGGCCAGTACGCGGGTGAGAAAGGCCAGGTTGGTTCTGACGCCGCCCACGCAGGTTTCTTTAAGCATGGCCAGCAGGCGCAGCCGTGCTTCCTCGCGGTTTTCGCCCCAGGCGATCAGCTTGCCAAGCATCGGGTCATAGAAGGGCGAGACTTCATCGCCTTCGCTGACGCCGCTGTCTACCCGGCGACCTGGGCCGGCAGCGGCTTCGCGGTACAACGCCAGGGTGCCGGTGGCCGGGAGAAAGTCGTTGTCCGGATCTTCCGCATACAGCCGCACCTCGATGGCGTGGCCAATCAGAGGCACCTGATCCTGGCTGATCGGCAGCACCTCGCCACGGGCTACGCGAATCTGCCAGGCGACCAGATCCAGGCCGGTGATCAGCTCGGTCACCGGGTGCTCGACCTGCAGACGGGTGTTCATCTCCATAAAGAAGAAATCGCCGCGCTCATCCAGCAGAAACTCCACGGTGCCGGCGCCGACATAGCCGATGGCCTGAGCAGCCTTGACCGCAGCCTCGCCCATGGCGCAACGCAGTTCCGCTAACAGACCCGGAGCCGGTGCTTCTTCGACGACCTTCTGGTGACGCCGCTGGATCGAGCAGTCGCGCTCATTCAGGTACAGGCAGTTGCCATGCGAGTCGGCAAAAACCTGAATCTCCACATGGCGCGGCTTGAGGACGTATTTTTCCACCAGCATGCGCGAGTCACCGAACGACGATTGCGCCTCGCGCTGGGCGCTGGCCAGGGCTTCGGCCAGTTCGCTTTCACGCTCGACCACTTTCATGCCCTTGCCACCACCACCGGCCGCCGCCTTGAGCAGCACGGGGTAGCCGATTGCGTTCGAGGCTGCGCGGAAGGTTTCTACATCCTGTGCTTCGCCGTGATAGCCCGGCACCAGCGGTACGCCGGCGGCTTCCATCAGCGCCTTGGCGGCCGATTTGCTGCCCATGGCGTCGATGGCCGAGGCGGGCGGGCCGAGAAAGATCAGCCCGGCTGCTTCGATGGCGCGAGCAAAGCCGGCGTTTTCCGAAAGAAAGCCATAACCGGGATGGATCGCCTGGGCACCACTGGCCTTGGCCGCAGCGATCAGCGCGTCGATTCGCAGGTAGCTGTCCGCCGGTTTGGCACCGCCCAGATTGACCGCCAGATCGGCTTCGCGCACATGGCGGGCGTTGGCGTCGATGGCGCTGTGCACCGCCACGGTTTGGATGCCCATGGCTTGGGCCGTGCGCATCACCCGGCAGGCGATCTCGCCACGGTTGGCCACCAGCAGGGTATCGATAGGCTTAAGGCTCATGCTTGTGGCTCCTGCCGGAGGTATGGGCGTTTATCCAGCCGGCTATTGCGGGGGATATTCATGCTTATTGCTCCTGCCAGGCGGGCTTGCGTTTATCCAGAAAGGCGCGCAGACCTTCCTGGCCTTCGGGGCTGACGCGGATACGGGCAATCGCGTTCTCGGTATAACGGCGCAGCGCTGGAGTCAGCACGCCGCTGCCCACTTCGCGCAGCAAATCCTTGCTGGCGAGCATCGCCTGCGGGCTATTGAGCAGCAATGTGTCGACCCACTCGGCCACGGCCTGCTCCAGGGCATCGGCGGCATAGCATTCGGCAAACAGCCCCAGCTCCTGCGCGCGCTGGCCGCTAAAGCGCTCAGCCGTCAGGGCGTAGCGCCGTGCTGCACGTTCGCCAATCGCCTGTACGACAAAGGGGCTGATCACCGCTGGCGCCAGGCCGATGCGCACTTCGGACAGACACAGCTGGGCGTCATTGGCGCCGATGGCCATATCGCAGCAGCTGATCAGCCCCAGGGCGCCGCCGAAGGCCGCGCCCTGCACCACGGCCAGGGTGGGGATCTTCAGCTGATACAGGTTGTGCATCAGCTCGGCCAGCTCGCGCGAGTCGGCCAGGTTGGCGTTGTAGTCCAGGGTTGCCGCGTGCTGCATCCAGGCCAGGTCGGCGCCGGCGGAGAAGTGCTTGCCACGGCCGCGCAGCAGCAGGAAGCGCAGGCTTTTGTCGGCCATTACCGCGTCAAGGGCGAGAATCAGCTCGCGGATCATCTCGGCGTTAAAGGCGTTGTTCTTGTCCGCGCGATTGAGCCAGAGGGTGGCAAAACCGCGTGGGTCTGTTTGTAGTTCGAGGGTGTTGAAGTCGGTCATGGTCACTCACTGGGGCGCGTGCGTTGCACCTGTAGGATGGGTGCTAACCCATCAAACGATATCGATGGGTTGCACCCATCCTACGGTTTGTCCTGATTACATTCTGAACACACCAAAGGTGGTCGGCTCAATCGGCGCGTTAAGGCTGGCGGACAGCGCCAGGCCCAATATCTCGCGGGTTTGCGCCGGGTCGATAACACCGTCGTCCCACAGGCGGGCGCTGGAGTAGTAGGGATGGCCCTGGCGCTCGTACTGTTCGAGGATCGGCTGCTTGAGCGCCGCCTCATCCTCGGCGGAGAAGCGCTGCCCGGCGCGGGCGGCCTGTTCGTGTTTGACCTGCACCAGTACGCCGGCGGCCTGTTCGGCACCCATCACGCCGATGCGCGCATTCGGCCACATCCACAAAAAGCGTGGATCGTAGGCGCGGCCGCACATGCCGTAGTTACCGGCGCCGAAGCTGCCGCCGATGATCACGGTGAATTTCGGCACCTTGGCGCACGCCACTGCGTTGACCAGTTTGGCGCCGTGCTTGGCGATGCCGCCGGCCTCGTACTTCTGCCCGACCATAAAGCCGGTGATGTTCTGCAAAAACAGCAGCGGAATGCCGCGCTGGCAGGCCAGCTCGATAAAGTGCGCGCCTTTTTGTGCAGACTCGGCGAATAAGATCCCGTTATTGGCGAGGATCGCCACCGGATAGCCGTGGATATGCGCAAAACCGCAGACCAGGGTGGCGCCAAACAGTGCCTTGAACTCATCGAATACGCTGCCATCGACGGTGCGGGCGATCACTTCACGCACATCGAACGGCTGCTTGGCATCTGCCGGAATCACCCCGTACAGCTCTTCGCCGCTGTACAGCGGATTGATCGGTGCGCGGTTGTTGAGCACGCCGAGCTTGCGCCAGTTGAGATTGCTGATGCTACGCCGGGCCAAGGCCAGGGCATGTTCGTCGTTGTCGGCGTAATGGTCGGCCACGCCGCTGGTTTTGCAGTGCACATCGGCACCACCGAGGTCTTCAGCGCTGACCACCTCACCGGTGGCGGCTTTTACCAGCGGCGGTCCGGCGAGGAAGATGGTGGCCTGGTTGCGCACCATGATCGCTTCATCGGCCATGGCTGGCACATAGGCGCCGCCAGCGGTGCAGGAGCCCATGACCACGGCGATTTGCGGGATGCCCATGGCTGACATATTGGCCTGGTTGAAGAAGATCCGCCCGAAGTGCTCGCGGTCCGGGAACACTTCATCCTGACGCGGCAGGTTGGCGCCGCCGGAATCCACCAGGTAGATGCACGGCAGGCGGTTCTGCTGAGCGATGGTCTGCGCGCGCAGGTGTTTTTTCACCGTCAGTGGGTAGTAGCTGCCGCCTTTTACCGTGGCGTCGTTGGCCACGATCATGCACTCGACACCCTCGACCCGGCCGATACCGGCCACCACACCAGCCGCCGGTACATCCTCACCGTAGACCTCGTAGGCAGCCAACTGGCCGATTTCCAGAAAGGGCGAGCCGATATCCAGCAGGCGATTAATGCGTTCACGCGGCAGCAACTTGCCGCGCGAGGTGTGGCGTTCCTGGGCCTTGGTACCGCCGCCTTCATGAACGCGGGCGAGCAGGGCGCGCAGGTCGTTTACCTGGGTAAGCATTGCCGCACTATTGGCGGCGAACTCTGGTGAGCGGGTGTTGATCTGGGTGTGCAGGATGGCCATTCGGCTCACTCCATTCGTAGCCCGGATGCAATCCGGGGACACTGTGTCGCACCAACTGCTCCCGGATTGCGCCAAGGCTTATCCGGGCTACGGTTCCTGCGGCTTATGGTTATTTCGTCTCGTTAAACAGCTCACGGCCGATCAGCATTCGGCGGATTTCGCTGGTGCCGGCGCCAATCTCATAGAGCTTGGCGTCGCGCAGCAGGCGGCCGGCCGGGTACTCGTTGGTGTAGCCGTTACCGCCGAGCAGCTGGATGGTGTCCAGGGCCATTTTGGTGGCCATTTCGGCGGTGTAGAGGATCACTGCGGCGGCGTCCTTGCGCGATTCCTCACCGCGATCACAGGCTTTGGCGACGTTGTAGAGGTAGGACTTGGAGGCGTTCATGCCGGCGTACATATCGGCCAGCTTGCCCTGCACCAGCTGGAACTCGCCGATCGACTGCTTGAACTGCTGACGCTCGTGCACGTAGGGCAGCACGACGTCCATGCAGGCGGTCATGATTCCGGTGGGGCCGCCCGAAAGCACGGTGCGCTCGTAGTCCAGGCCGCTCATCAGCACGCGTACGCCGCCGCCTTCGGCGCCAAGGATGTTCTCTTCCGGTACTTCGCAATCCTCGAACACCAACTCGCAGGTGTTGGAGCCGCGCATGCCCAGCTTGTCCAGCTTCTGGTGGCGGGAGAAGCCCTTGTAGTCACGCTCGACGATAAACGCGGTCATGCCGCGTGAGCCGGCGCTGATGTCGGTCTTGGCGTAGATCACGTAGGTGTGGGCGTCGGGGCCGTTGGTGATCCACATCTTATTGCCGTTGAGCACGTAGCGGTCGCCGCGCTTCTCGGCACGCAGCTTCATCGACACCACGTCAGAGCCGGCATTCGGCTCGCTCATGGCTAATGCACCAATGTGCTCGCCGGAGCACAGCTTGGGCAGGTACTTGGCCTTCTGCGCGTGGGTGCCGTTCTTGCGGATCTGGTTCAGGCACAGGTTGGAGTGCGCGCCGTAGGACAGGCCGACCGAGGCCGAGGCGCGGCTGATCTCTTCCATGGCCACCACATGCGCCAGGTAACCCATATGGGTGCCGCCGTATTCCTCTTCCACGGTCATGCCGAGCAGGCCCATGTCGCCAAACTTGCGCCACATGTCCATGGGGAACTCGTTGTCGCGGTCGATCTGCGCGGCGCGCGGCGCCAATTCGGCTTGTGAGAACTGATACACCGAGTCGCGCAGCATATCGATGGTCTCGCCGAGACCGAAGTTGAGGGATGGGTAGCTCATGGTTCCACCTGTAATTGTTCGAATTAAGTTCAGGAGATAACGGATTGTTTTTTATCAGTTTCAGCTAAAGCCGCCAGGCAGCGCTCTTCGGCGGTATCCAGCTCAAGCTGCATCTGTTCGATGTCCAGCAGTTGCTGCTGCAGCTGGGCGCGGCGTTCGGCGATCTTCGCCATAAAGGTGTGCAACTGCTTGTGATTGCCGTGCACCGGGTCGTACAGCTCGATCAGTTCCCTGCACTCGGCCAGGGAAAAGCCGATGCGCTTGCCGCGCAGGATCAGCTTGAGGGTGACCTTGTCCTTGGCCGTGTAGATACGTTCCTGGCCGCGACGTTCGGGGCAGAGCATCTGCTGCTCTTCATAGAAGCGAATGGCGCGGGTGGTGATGTCCAGCTCGCGGGCCAGTTCGGAAATAGAGTAGGTGGTGGCGGACATACGGCAGCGCTCTTGTTTACCTTTACGTTAACGTAAGGCTGCGGACCGATTTAGTCAACTCGATTGATTAAGCACCGAGTGAGTGGAGTTTTTAGCGGGCATTGATCAATTTAAAAACAATGGGTTAGAGCAATAAGCTAAACAAGCTGTGACGTATTGAGATGAGACTACCAGTTGGGCTGTTTACCCTGGGATAAGCGATGGGTCGCGAACGGGCCGCCGCGCAGGCCAATAGCACGGCAGTCACGTGTTGTGCCGGTCAATCAGTCCTGGGTGCGACTCAAGGCTTTCTACCGGCAAAGCCGAACAGCAAACCGCCCGCGAGTATCGCCCCGATGCCCGCCCAAACAGGCACGTTGACTCTTTCCTTCTCCTGCACCGAAAGTTCGATTGGGCCGAGCTTCACGGCGGTGGTGTCCTTGGTGTAGCTGAAACCGCCATACAGCAGCCCTAACAGGCCCGCCACGATCAGTGCGATGGAGATAATCCGGATTGCATTCATGCTGTGATCCTCGTGCGGCGCCTGAGCTAATCGCCAGCGGTTTCAAAGGCAGGGCCGTCCAAGTCATTGAAGCACAGTGCTGGCATTCGCCAGGCGATTTGCTTGCTCACAACTGGCGCAGTGTATTCGCCTTTAGGCTTTCTTTTCCTGGGCCGTGGCTTGCTGGGAAATCTCGATGATCTGCTCGCGCATCCAGCGGTTGGCCGGGTCCTGGTCAGTGCTTTCGTGCCAGTAGAGGTGGGTTTCCAGCGGCGTCATGTCCTTGATCGGCAGTTCGACAAAGTGCAGGTCGTTACGCCGGGCGAAGCGCTCGGGCACGGTCATGGCCATGTCGGTGCCTTGCAGCACGGTGGTGGCCATCAGGTAATGCTGTGAACGCAGGGCGATCTTGCGCTGGATGCCCATGCGGCCCAGGGCCAGGTCGACATGACCCAGACCGCTGCGCCGGCTGGAGATATGGATATGGGTCATGCCCATGTACTCGTCCAGGCTGATTTTCTCTTTGGCCAGCGGATGGCCACGGCGCATGGCGCACACGTAGCGGTCCTCCATCAGCTTGACGTGGCGCACCTGCGGGTCGGTGTTGAGCGGCGCGTCGACGGCAAAATCCAGGCGGCCAGCGGCCAGCTCTTTAGTGGTTTCGCGGCGCCGGGCCAGCATGCTTTCGATGTTCACGTTCGGCGCTAGGCGGCGCAGGCGCTGGAACAGCGGCGGCAGGACGATGGCCTCGGTGAGGTCGGTCATGCTGATGCGGAAGGTCTTGTTGGCCTGCGCCGGGTTGAAGATGCGGCTTTCCTGCACGGAGATGCGCAGCTGCTGCAGCGCGTTGCGCACCGGGCCGATGATGTTCTGCGCCATTGGCGTGGGCACCATGCCCTGGGCGGTGCGCACAAACAGCGGGTCATTGAAGGTTTCACGCAAACGCGCGAGGGCGTTGGAGACTGCGGGCTGGGTAATGCCGACGATCTGCCCGGCACGGGTCAGATTGGCCTCGGTGTAGATGGCATCGAAGACGACAAAGAGGTTGAGGTCGACCTTGTTCAGATTCATTACACGCTCGCTCCGCAGGTTGTCGGTATTAGGGTCCGTTGCTGTTTCGTTCGTTCGTGAAGAAACGGCAACAGACCCTAATCAATCATATATCGGTGATGAATGTTTATACACGGTGAGAATAGATTAGATAAATCCTAAGCCCTGTTCTAGCATCATTTCCACTTCACCGAACTCCCCAAAAATCAGCGTCAGAAGGTAGCCACCATGGATTTCGCCTACTCCCCCAAGGTTCAGCAGCTGCGTGAACGCGTCACCGCGTTTATGGAGAGCCATGTCTATCCAGCCGAGGCCGTGTTCGAGCAACAGGTCAATGAAGGCGACCGCTGGCAGCCCACCGCGATCATGGAAGAGTTGAAAGCCAAGGCTAAAGCCGAAGGCCTGTGGAACCTGTTTCTGCCGGAGTCCGAGCTGGGTGCCGGGCTGACCAACACCGAATACGCGCCGCTTGCGGAAATCATGGGCAGCTCACTGATCGGTCCTGAGCCGTTCAACTGCGCCGCGCCGGACACCGGCAATATGGAAGTGCTGGTGCGCTACGCCAACGACGCGCAGAAAGAGCAGTGGCTCAAGCCGTTGCTGGACGGCACCATTCGTTCCGCCTTCGCCATGACCGAGCCGGGCGTGGCGTCCTCGGATGCCACCAATATGCAGGCCAGCGCTGTGCGCCAGGGTGATGAGTGGGTGATCAACGGCCGTAAGTGGTGGACTTCCGGCGCGTGCGACCCGCGCTGCAAAATCATGATTTTTATGGGCCTGACCAACCCGGATGGCCCGCGCCATCAACAACACTCGATGATTCTGGTGCCGATGGACGCCCCAGGCGTGAAAGTGCTGCGCCCGCTGCCGGTATTCGGCTACGACGACGCGCCACACGGCCACGCCGAAGTGCTGTTTGAAAACGTCCGTGTACCTTACGAGAACGTGCTGCTGGGCGAGGGCCGTGGCTTCGAGATTGCCCAGGGTCGCCTTGGCCCAGGACGTATCCACCACTGCATGCGCTCCATCGGCATGGCCGAGCGCGCGCTGAAGCTGATGTGTGAGCGCTCGATCAACCGTACCGCCTTCGGCAAGCCGCTGGCCCGTCTGGGCGGCAATATCGATCACATCGCCGACTCGCGCATGGAGATCAATATGGCCCGCCTGCTGACGTTGAACGCGGCTTATATGATGGACACCGTGGGCAACAAGATTGCCGCCAGTGAAATCGCCCAGATCAAGGTGGTTGCGCCCAACGTCGCGCTGAAGGTGATCGACCGTGCAATCCAGATCCACGGCGGCGCCGGGGTTTCCAACGACTTCCCGCTGGCCTACTGGTACGCCATGCAGCGCACCCTGCGCCTGGCCGACGGTCCGGACGAAGTGCACCGCGCGGCTATTGGCAAGTTCGAGATCGGCAAGTACGTGTCGAAAGAGGTAATGAAAGCCAGCCGCTAAAACGCGTTACTGGAAACGCACAAGGCCCGCAACTGCGGGCCTTGTGCGTTGTGGCTAATGCGGTGTTCCCGGCGGAGCAAACTCATCATCGGGATTAGCGCTCTGTTGCAGCCAGAGCAGGCGCATATGCAGTTGCGCGGCAAAGGCGCGGGCGGCTTGTTCCTGATGAAAGATCAGGCTGCGGCGGCCCATGCGCACTTGCCAACGTAGCTTGCCGCGCTGCACCAGCGACTCGATAACAATGCTCGGTGAACTCAAACGATCAATGCTCCTGAACGGGCTGAACATGTCGACAATGGCCAACACCAATATGGCCTAAGCATTAGCCCCTGCGGAAAACTTGGCAAGCGCAGGAACGGGGGATTCAGTTGCTGTACTGGTAGATGATCGGAGCAAAAATGCCCGTGTCGTGGCCATTCTTCAGGCACTGATTGAACTGCTCAAGGAACCAGCCCATCTTCAGCGCTTTGGCAATGCCCATGTGCTTGCTGTCGCTCTTGAATGGCACCGGCAGAGTGCTGAAGGCATCGGGCTGCAAGCCTGGCCAGCTTTGCGCGAGCCTGCGGATATCGACGCTGGAACCGAGCAGGATCGCATCGATGCGCTCGCGCTGCAGCATGCCCAGGCCGCTGCGGGTATCGTTGAAGCCGACGATGGTCAGGGTGCCGTTGGCCACAGCCTCGTCATACGCAGTGCCATAGCTGGTGCCGATGGTGGCGCCGATCAGTTTGTCTTTCAGGTCTGTGATGTTCTGGTAGGCAAACTCGCGGCCTTTCTGCACCACCAGCACGATATGTTCGGTGAAGATCGGCTCGGAAAAGTCGAACAGCGTCAGGCGTTCATCACTGATCGACAAACCGATCACGCCGCCTTCGCTGCGCTCGGCCATGGTGTAGGCGCGTTTCCACGGCATAAGCTGAATCTGGTAGGGCACCTGCATCTGATTCAGGCAGTGTTTGCTGATGTCCACGACAATGCCCTTGGCCTCGCCATCCTCTTCAAAGTATTTGGGGAAGCCATCGTGTGCGCCAAACACCCGGAACACCTCGGCCTGGGCGCTTTGGACAAGCAGTAGAGCCAGTAACAGGATTAGCCGCAGAGGTGTAGCGGGCATGGCAGAACCTCAAATAGAGGCGAGAAAGTCTGTTCAGCTTAGCCACTCGGCGTTGTTAATCACTGCCAGATGCAGCAATTGCTGCAAACAACGCCGGGTTTTCTATGTGGTTAACCCCTGGCCTAGTAAACCCAAACCTCCACCCGACGGTTCTTGATCCGCCCCTCATCGCCGCTGTTGGCAGCCACCGGCAGTTCATCGCCCAGGCCGATGATGTCGCGGAAGATCACGCCGCTCTTGTTCAGCTCGCGACGCACGGCCATGGCGCGCAGCTTGGACAGCAGCTCGGCGCGGGCCGGGTCCGCCTTGGCATCGCCGAAGCCCACCAGCACCACCTTGTCGTGCAGCTTGTTCTGCTCGCGCAGGTAAGCCATCAGCCGGTTGAGGTCGCGCAGGGCCTTGTTGTCGAGGTTGGCACTGCCTTCCTGAAAGCGAAAGTTAACCGACAGACGCTGAGCGTTCTGCGCCAGAGCCTGGTAGTTCGCCGGCATTTGCGCGTTGGCGGGAATTTTTACCGCTTGCACGGTCTGCGCGATAAAACCGTTTTGATCAACAATCGCCTGGCCGCGGACGCTGTGGGCGAACTGCACCAGTGCACGGCCCCAGGGGTTGCTCAAGTCCGGCTGGTTATAGAAGAACAGCCGGCGTGACAGTGGGTAATCCTCGGTGGCGATCAGGGTCAGGCTCGGCAGCATCGGTTGTGAGTCACCGGCGGCAATCGCCACAGCCTTGGCCTGGCGGATATAGGGCAAGCCGATAAAGCCGATGCCGTTAGGGTCCTGACTGACAAAATCAGAGAGTTTTTCGCTGGATTCAAATCGCTTGGCACCAGGTGACAGGGCTTTGCCGTTGGCACTGAGCACCAACTCCTTGAAGGTGTCGAAGGTGCCGGACTTGTCATCACGGGCGTACAGGGTGATGGCGCCGGCTGGTGCACCGAGTTGTGCCCAGTCGCTGATCTCGCCAGCAAATATCTGCGCCAGCTGCGCAGTGTTCAGCGCCGCGATTGGGTTGCTGGGGTGCAGGATGATAGCCAGGCCGTCGAGGGCGATGATCTGCTCGGCGCTGGCGCTTTTCAGGTCACCTAGGCTCAGCAGGCTGGTGGCTTCGCTGTCCTTGATCGGCCGGGACGAGGCGGCCAATTCGGCGCTGCCGTCGGCCAGTGAAGTAAAACCGGTGCCTGAACCGTGGGCCGCCACCTCAATGCTGACGCTGCTGCCATCGGCGGTTTTACCGGTGATCTTCTGCTCGTTTTCTGCGTTGCCTGCCTCAATGCGGATGGCGCTCAGCCCCTGTTCTTCGAATAGGCCTTTGACCAGTGCAGGGCCAAGCCGCGCACCAATGGTGTTGGAGCCCTGAATGCGCAGCACGCTGCTGTTATCGCTGGGGACGGGCAGGGCGGCGAACACCGACCAGGGCAGGGCGTAGCAGATGGAGCCAAGCAGCAGAAAGCTGGCGGTGCGAATCCAGGTATCACGGTCTGAGGCAGCGGAGGCGCGCGACATGCGGCAAACACCTTATATGGGTGAGTGAAAGTGCCGCGACGATAAGACAAAAAAGTGACTGCAATATGACAGTCACTTAACTCTGTGAAGGCCCTGCTACAGGCCTACTGTGCCAGTTCCAGCCAGATCGGCGCGTGATCCGATGGTTTTTCCATGCCGCGCAGGTCGTAGTCGACACCGGCATCCTTGATCCGCGCCTGCAACGCCTGGGAGGCAAGAATCACGTCGATGCGCAGGCCGCGCTTGGGTTCGTCCTCGAAGCCGCGGCTGCGGTAATCGAACCAGCTGAAACGATCATTCACCGCTGGGTTGAGATGGCGGAAGCTGTCGACCAGGCCCCAGCTCTTCAGGGTGGCCAGCCACTCGCGCTCTTCTGGCAGGAAGCTGCATTTACCGGTTTTCAGCCAGCGCAGGCGATTGGGCTCACCAATGCCAATGTCACAATCTTCCGGTGAGATATTGATATCGCCCATCACCACCAGCGCCTGTTCGGGGCTGAACTGGCTGAGCAGCAGCTGTTGCAGGTCGGCATAGAAACGTTGCTTGGCCGGGAACTTGGTCGGGTGGTCGCGGCTTTCGCCTTGCGGGAAGTAGCCATTCATTACCGTGACCGGGTTGCCCTGGGCATCGGCGAAGGTGCCGTAGATAAAACGCCGCTGCGCGTCTTCGGCATCGCCGGGAAAGCCCTTGTGCAGGCTCAACGGTTCCTGACGCGAGAGCAGGGCGACGCCGTAGTGGCCTTTCTGGCCGTGGTAATGCACGTGGTAGCCGAGCTGGCGGATATCCGCCTCGGGGAACTGCTCGTCGGCCACCTTGGTTTCCTGCAGACCGATCACATCCGGCTGGTGTTTCTCGATCAGTGCGGCCAGTTGATGGGGGCGTGCACGCAGGCCATTGATATTGAAGGAGACGATCTTCATGGGCGGCAGTCCTGGCTGTGGCTCTGGAAAGCTCGCGATGCTAGCCCATTAGCGACCCTGCCGGCCAGCCTGTGGCGGTGCTGGGTGCGCGGTGCTAACGTGGCTGCAGGCCCAGTAAATCAAGAACAACAGAGGTCAAGCAGATGCCCAACAGTCTCGCCGAAGTACGCATGCTCGATGGCGGCTATGCCCGCGAAGCACGCTCGCTGCTGTACCACGCCTACCGCCACGACCCCACCTTCGCCTACCTGTTTGAAGCCGAGCGTCCCGGCTATGACCAGCGTGTGCGCGCCACCGTGCGCGAGCTGGTGCAGCAGCACTTTAATGAGGACCTGCCGGCGATTGGCCTGCTGATCGACGACCGCCTGATCGGCATGGCGCTGATCGCACCGCCGCAGCGGCGCATGGACATCACCGAAAGTTGGGGCTGGCGCATGCGCATGCTGCTGACCGCGGGTTTCCGTTGCACCAAGCGCTATCTGGAATACCACGATGCAGTGATCGCCTGCCTGCCGCCGGGGCCGTACCACGTTCTGCCGCTGCTCGGTATTCACCCAGAATACCAGGGCAAGCACCTCGGCGAGCAATTGCTGGAGGCGCTGCACAATTGGTGCGCCGAAGACGCCAGTTCCCAAGGCGTGGTGCTCGATACCGGCAATGGACATTACCTGGATTTCTATAAGCGTCAGGGCTACGAGGAAATCGGCGAAGTGGCCATTGGCCCGATTATCGAGCACGTGTTTTTCCATCCCAGCCCGCAAGTGGCAATCAAGGCCAGCGCCTGAGAATGGCCGACTCGGTGTGTCTGCCGACACATCGAGTCGCAACTATTTGCCCGCACTGCTGCTCTAAGTCGGCCCTGAGCTCGTGCTAGCATCGCCCCCATGTCTGTTTTACCCAACCTTCTCACCGGGCTTTGCCTGCTTTTGCTGAGTGCTGCGGCCCTGGCCGAAGCACAGCTGCGCGTGCGGGTTGAGCCGGCCAATAGCGCGCTGAAAAGCAATATTGAAGGCTATATCGGCAGCCTGGGCGAGCGCGATGCCGAGGCCCTGCAGCGTTATCGTCGGGTGGCCGAGAACCAGGCGGAAAAAGCCGCTCAGGCGCTGGGCTACTACCAGGCGCAGATCACCACCGAAGTCAGCGAGGGCACGACACCGCGCCTGACCCTGCGTATTCAGCCCGGTGAGCCGGTGCGTCTGCGTGATGTGCTGGTACGCGTCGAAGGGCCTGCCGCGCAGCTGCGCGCCTTCCGCACCCCCAATGACCCGCAGCTGCGTAGCGGGGCGCCGCTTAACCACGGGCGTTACGAGGCGGCCAAGCGCGAGATTCAGAATCAGGCCTCGCGCTATGGCTTCTTCGCCGGGCGCTTTAGCAGTCAGCGCCTGACGATTGACCCCGATGCCGGGATTGCCGATATCGAACTGATCTATCTCAGCGGGCCGCGCTATCAACTGGGCGCAGTGAGCTTTGTCGGCGATGCGCCGTTCGATGAGCAGCTGCTGCAGCGCATGGTGCCGTTCCCGGCCGATAGCCCTTATGACTCGGCGCTGATTGCCGAGCTGTATCAGGCGCTGCGCTCCAGCGGTTATTTCGAGTCGGTGCAGGTGGATGCCAACCCTGGCAGCGCTGCGGGCGAGCAGATCCCGGTGCAGGTTCAGCTGCAGGCACGCAAGCCGCGCAGCATGGGCCTGGGGCTGGGGTTCTCTACCGACGTGGGTCCGCGTGGCCGGGCTAATTGGACGCGGCACTGGGCTAACCCGCAAGGGCACAGTTATGGGGCGGAGTTGGAGCTGTCGGCGCCGCGGCAGAATGTCGGGCTGTGGTATGACGTGCCGCTCGACCCACCGCTGACCGACAAGCTGCGCGTGGCCGGCGGTTACCAGGCCGAAGACCTGGCTAATACCGATAGCAGCAGCCGCCTGCTGACCTTCGGCCCGGAATGGCACAGCAAGCTCGACAGCGGCTGGCAGCGCGTGCTCTCGCTAAAGTGGCGGCACGAACAGTACGACCTCGGTGATGACGCCGGCACCAGCACGCTGCTGATGCCGGGCCTGAGTTATTCCTACCTGCACAGTGACAACCAGATCGACCCCAACCACGGCTATCGCCTGCAGCTGGATCTGTCTGGCGCGGCCAAGGGGCTGTTGTCCGATGCCAATGTGCTGCATGGCAATATCCAGCTCAAAGGCCTGACCACTGTATTTAACCGCCATCGACTGCTCGGCCGGGTGCAAGTGGGCGGCACTGAGTCCGACGGCTTTGCCAAGGTGCCGCCATCGCTGCGTTTCTTTGCCGGGGGCGACCAGAGTGTGCGCGGTTATGACTACCAGAGCCTGTCGCCGGAGAACCGTGCCGGCGACAAGATCGGCGGGCGCTATCTGTTTACCAGCAGCCTGGAATACCAATACAGCCTGACCGAGCGCTGGCGCCTGGCGAGCTTTTTCGATCAGGGCAATACCTTCGACTCGCTGCAGATTCCCTCGCTAAAAAGCACGGTGGGCGTTGGCGTGCGCTGGGTGTCGCCGCTGGGGCCGTTGCGCCTCGATCTGGCGCATCCACTGGACGATCAGGGCGGTGTGCGCCTGCATTTCTCCATGGGGCCGGAACTGTGAAGCGCGGGCTACGTTATGGGCTGTTCGGTCTGCTGGGGCTGCTGCTGGTGCTGGTGCTGGCCATCAGTCTGAGCCTGTTATTGGGCACCCAGGCTGGTAGCCGCTGGTTATTGGCGCAGGTGCCGGGCTTGCAGGTGGACGATTTCAATGGCCGCCTGGGCGGTAGCTGGAGCGCGACACAGCTGCGTTGGCGGCAGGGCGATGACAGCGTGCAGGTGATGGCGCCTCGCCTGGAGTGGTCGCCTGTATGTCTGCTGCGCCTGACGCTGTGTATCGAACAGCTGCACAGCGGGCCGATCAGCCTGGTGTTCCCGAATGATCAGCAGCCCAGCAGCGAGCCGTTCAGCCTGCCGGACCTGAGCCTGCCGTTGGCACTGCAACTTGGGCAGGTGCAGATCGACAGCCTGCAGCTCAATGGCGTTGAACAGTTGCAAGGGCTACAGCTGGCCGCGCGCTGGACTGCGCAGGGCATTCAGATCGCTAACCTCAGCCTGCGCACTGCTGACCTGCAGCTGACACTGCAGGGCCAGCTGCAAACCTCTGGCAACTGGCCGCTGCAACTGAGCGGGCAACTGCAATTGCCGGCGCCCGAGCAGCAGGCCTGGCCGGTGGCGCTGCAGCTCAAGGGTGAACTGCGCGAGCGCGTGCAACTGACAGCCAATAGCAGCGGCTATCTGCAAGGTGAGCTGACGGGCTGGCTGCAGCCATTGGCAGAGCATCTGCCGGCACAACTGCGCTTGCAGGTCGCCACCTTCAAGGCCAGCACCGAACTGCCCGATACCTTGAGTCTTGAGCAGGTTGAGCTAAATGCCCAGGGCGATCTGCAGGATGGCTATCAGGTCGCCGGCAGTGCCAGCCTGCCGGCAGCTGAAGGACCGATTGCCTTGGCGCTGGCGGGTTTGCTTAAGGCTGACGGCGCTGCGATCAGCAACTTAAGCCTGACCGCCGAACCTGAGCAGCAGGTACAGATCAGCGGCGAGCTGAACTGGCAGCAGGGCCTGAGCCTGGATAGCCGCTTCAACTGGCAGAATTTCCCCTGGCAGCGTCTGTATCCGCTGGCAGAACCAGCGCCTGTGGCATTACAGGTGCTCAATGGTGAGCTGGCTTATCAGGATGGCAATTACCTTGGCCATTTCGCCGCCGAGCTGGATGGCCCGGCCGGCGCCTTCAGCCTGCAAAGCCCGCTGAGTGGTGATCTGCAGAAACTGTATCTGCCCGAGTTGCGCCTGCAAGCCGGCCAAGGCCGCGCCGAAGGCCAGGTCAGCCTGGGTTTTGCCGAGCAGCTGAGCTGGGATGTGCGGCTGCAGTTGAGTCAGCTTGACCCGGCCTACTGGCTGGCCGAGCTGCCTGGCACACTGGCCGGCCCGTTAAACAGCTCCGGCAGCCTGATCAATCAGCAGCTCAAGCTGAATGCCGATATCGACCTCGCTGGTCGCCTGCGCGGCCAGCCAGCCAAGGTGCTGGCAAAGTTTGCCGGCGGGTTGGAACAGGGCGAGTTGAGTGCCCTGGATATCCGCCTGGGTGATAACCGCATCAGCGGCCAAGCGGTGCTGCGTCAACAGCTGAGCGGTCAGTTGCTGTTGGCAATGCCGCGTCTGGGTCAGCTCTGGCCGGGCTTGCAGGGCCAACTCAATGGCCAGCTGGATTTGGCTGGGAGTCTGCAAGCGCCCCAGGGCCAGTTGCAGCTGCAGGGTCAGCGCCTGGCTTTTGACGACCAGCGCCTGCAACAGCTCAAGCTCGATGCCAGCCTGAACAGTGCCCAGCGTGGCCGAATCACCCTGGAGGCATTGGGTATTCAGCTGGGTGAAACCGAGTTAGGGCGCCTGGATGTCAATGCCGCCGGTGACCAACAGCAACAAAGCCTTGAGCTGCAGCTGCAAGGCCCCCTGCTACAAAGTCAGCTGGCCCTGGCCGGTAAGTTGGACAAGGGCAACTGGCGCGGCAGCCTGAGCCGTGGCGAAGTGCAAAGCGGTGGCCAGGATTGGCGCCTGCAGCAGCCGGCCACGCTGGTGCGGCTGGCCAATGGGCAGCTCAGCCTGGGCGCGCATTGCTGGCGTTCTGGCGAGGCCAGCCTGTGCGGTGCAGAACAGCGCCTGCTGCCGCAGCCCAAGCTGAACTACCAGCTAAGCAACTTCCCCATGGATAGCCTGGCGCAGTGGTGGCCCAAGGACTTCGCCTGGCAAGGCCAGCTCAATGGCCGGCTGCAGCTGGATCTGCCGGCCAGCGGGCCGAATGGCAGCCTGGAGTTGGATGCCGGCAGCGGTATCTGGCGTATTCGTGATCAACAACAGTGGTTGGACTTTGCTTACGACAGCCTGCGCCTGAGCGCGCAATTGCTTCCACAACGCATCGACAGCCTGCTGGAGTTGCGTGGCCCGGCTATCGGCGAGCTGTCGCTGCAGGCCCAGCTTGATCCGCGCCCGGCGAGCAAGCCGCTGTCCGGCAGCTTCCGCCTCAACGGCCTGGACCTGGCGCTGGCGCGCCCGTTTGTGCCGATGGTCGAGCATATCGCCGGGCAACTGAATGGCGCGGGCACCTTGTCAGGCGGTCTGCTGGCCCCGCAGATCAACGGCAACCTGCGCGTGGTCAATGGCGAAGTAAGCGGCGGCGAACTGCCGATGAATATCGAGCAGCTGCAACTGCAGGCGCAGATCGCAGGTGAGCGACTGCAGCTGGAGGGTGCTTGGCGCAGTGGCGAACAAGGTCAGGGCAGCCTGAATGGCGAGCTGAGCTGGGCCGATGGACTGCTGGCGGACATGCAGCTGCGCGGCAGCCGGCTGCCAGTGATGCTGGAGCCCTACGCCGCACTGGAGGTCGCGCCGGATCTACGTTTGCGCTTGCATGATGAGCAGCTGTCGCTGGCCGGCAAGGTGCTGATTCCCAGCGGCAAGATTGAAGTGCGCGAACTGCCGCCCTCAACCGTGCAGGTTTCCAGCGATGCTCGGGTGGTGGGCCGCGACAGCACGCCGCAGCAGGCCACGGCAATTGCCATGGATATTGATGTTGAGGTCGGCCAACAGCGCCTGACTTTCAGCGGCTTTGGCCTGGAGGCCGAGCTGCTTGGCCGCGTGCATATCGGTAATGATCTGGACACCCGTGGCGAGCTAAGCCTGAACAAGGGCCGTTTCCGCGCGTACGGCCAGCGCCTGAATGTGCGCCGCGCGCGTCTGCTGTTCGCCGGGCCGATTGATCAGCCGTTTCTCGATATCGAAGCGGTGCGTCAGGTCGATGACGTAACGGCCGGCCTGCGCCTCAGTGGCAATGCCGCGCAACCGACCAGTACGGTGTTTTCCGAACCGGCCATGAGCCAGGAGCAGGCGCTGTCCTACCTGGTTATGGGCCGGCCGTTGGGGCAGGGCGGCGGTGACAACAATATGCTGGCGCAGGCAGCTCTGGCCCTGGGCATGGCCGGCAGTGCGCCGCTGGTCAATAGCCTGGCGCAGGGCCTGGGCATCAGTGATTTCCAGCTCGACACCCAAGGCTCGGGAGTGACCACCAGTGTGGTGGCCAGCGGCAACCTGTCCGAGCGTCTGAGCCTGCGTTACGGCGTGGGGGTGTTTGAGCCGGCGAATACCATCGCGCTGCGCTACGAACTGAGCCGCAAGCTCTATCTCGAGGCTGCGAGCGGGTTGGCCAGTTCTCTGGATTTATTCTATCGGCGCGATTTCTAGGCCATGTTTCTGCGGGGTGAGGCTGGATTAGCCCAGTTAATTCGCGTTTAAATTGCGCCCCTCGCTCAAAACGTCTGAGCGTTGAAATCTAAACAGTGAAAACCACTATCACAGTCTTCATATACTGACCGCCGCTGATCACCGGGCAGTCGTTGTGCTGACTGGTATAGCCCGATCGGTTGTTTGCAAGCGCGCCAACCCGGCTCGTGTTCTGCGTAACAGCCTGGCCTACCCGGCAATCGGACAAGCGAAGGCTACCCACCTCGCGTTCACTACAAGAATAAGGAAATGAGCATGGAATTCGTCAACACCCTGGTCAATCAACTCAATGGCGTGGTCTGGGGCCCGCCCATGCTGGTGCTGATTCTCGGCACTGGTCTGTTCCTCATGTTGCGCCTGAAATTTATGCCGCTGAGCAAGATCGGCGCAGGCTTCAAGCTGATGTGGCAAGGCCGCAAGAAAGGCGATGCCGAAAGCGGCGAGATCAGCCCGTTCCAGGCATTGATGACCTGCCTGGCCGCCACTGTGGGTACCGGCAATATCGCCGGTGTAGCCACCGCGATTTTCCTCGGCGGCCCGGGTGCATTGTTCTGGATGTGGTGTACCGCACTGGTCGGTATGGCCACCAAGTACTGTGAAGTGGTGCTAGCGGTGCATTACCGCGAGAAGGATAAGCGCGGCGAGCATGTCGGCGGCCCGATGTACGCGATCAAGAACGGCCTGGGCAAGAAGTGGCTGTGGCTCGGCACTGCGTTCGCCATCTTTGGCGGCTTTGCCGGTTTCGGCATTGGCAACATGGTGCAGGTCAACAGCATGGCCGCAGCCCTGCAGACCACCTTTAATATTCCGCTGTGGGTCACCGGTGTGGTGACCATGGTCTTTGTGGGCATGGTGATCCTCGGCGGTATCAAGCGTATCGGTAAGGTGGCGGCGACTCTGGTTCCGTTTATGTGTGTCGCCTACATCATCGCCGCGCTGGTGGTGCTGGTGGTCAACGCCGCGGAAATTCCGAAAGCCTTTGAAATGATCTTCACCTACGCCTTCACCCCGATTGCGGCTACCGGTGGTTTTGCCGGTGCTGCGGTGATGGCAGCGATTCGCTTTGGTGTGGCGCGCGGTATCTTCTCCAACGAAGCAGGTCTGGGTACTGCAGGTATCGCTCAGGCAGCCGGCACCACCAACAGCCCGGTACGTTCGGGGATGATTGGCATGCTCGGGACCTTTATCGACACCATCATCATCTGCTCGATGACGGGCCTGGCGATCATTACCTCCGGCGTGTGGACCAGCGGTGCCAGCGGTGCGGCGCTGTCGGCGGCAGCCTTCGAGCAGGCCATGCCAGGCGTCGGTGGTTATATTCTGACCATTGCCCTGGTGGTGTTTGCCTTTACCACCATCCTCGGCTGGAGCTACTTTGGCGAGAAGTGCTGGGAATACATGGTCGGCACCAAGTCGATCCTGCCGTTCCGCATTCTCTGGGTGGTCGCCGTGCCGTTCGGCGCGATTGCCCATCTGGACTTCGCCTGGCTGGTGGCGGACACCCTCAATGGTTTGATGGCGATCCCCAACCTGCTGTCGCTGCTGTTGCTTAGCCCGATTGTGGTCAAGCTGACCAAGGATCACTTCGCAAAAAATTGATGTGTCGCCTGGGCGGGCAGGGTAGTCTGACTCCTTGGTCAGCTATGCCTGCCTCCCCTCAAAGGTGCACGAGCTTGCCATTTGGCAGGTTCGCGCCCTTACTTGTTTTCCGCCCCTCAATTCCACTGAAAAGGATCGTTCCCATGGCACAAGTCACTCTCAAAGGCTCCCCGGTTGAAGTCACCGGTCAACTGCCACAGATTGGTCAGCAAGCGCCGGCGTTTAGCCTGGTCGCCGGTGACCTGAGCGATGTGAGCCTGGCCAGCCTGGCCGGCAAGCGCAAAGTCCTGAATATTTTCCCAAGCGTCGACACCCCGACCTGCGCCACCTCGGTGCGTACGTTCAATGCCAGCGCAAGCAAGCTGGCCAACACCGTGGTGCTGTGCATTTCCACCGACCTGCCGTTCGCCCAGGCGCGTTTCTGCGGTACTGAAGGTCTGGAAAACGTGATCAACCTGTCGACCATGCGTGGCGCCGACTTCCTGCAGAACTATGGCGTGGCCATTGCCAGCGGCCCGCTGGTCGGTGTTGCCGCCCGCGCAGTGGTGGTGCTGGATGAAAACGACAAGGTGCTGCACAGCGAGCTGGTTGGCGAAATTGCTGATGAGCCGAACTATGACGCCGCGATTGCTGCGCTCAAGTAACACCCGCTCAATGCGTGTCCAACGGCCTGCTCTGCAGGCCGTTTTTGTTGATGCAGGTTTTTATGACAAGCACTTTTCATTTGTGGATCAGATATTTAGTTACGTAAGGGAAAGGTAAATAGGCGGTAAAGAAGCTTTGCAGGCCGGCTGATACTGCATATCGTTCACGCTCCCCAAGGAAGTGATCGTCGCCATGCCTGATACACAGCTCACCACCCGTCCTCGCAACCTGTCGCGCCAATGGCTGGTCGGCTCGCTCGCGCTGGTTGTTCTCGCCTTACTGCTGTGGTGGTTCTGGCCCAGCCCGCCGGAAGCGCCCAAGCGTGGCGGGCCTTGGCGTGATGGCGGGCCGGTGCCGGTGCGTGTGGCCAGCGTCAGCCAGGGCGACTTCCCGGTTGAGCTCAAGGCCCTGGGCACCGTTACCGCCTATAACACGGTGAATGTGCGTGGCCGGGTGGAGGGTGAGCTGGTCAAGCTGCTGTTCAAAGATGGCCAACAGGTTAAGGCCGGCGACCTGCTCGCGGTGATCGACCCACGCGCTTATGAGATCGCCCTGCAGCAGGCCCAGGGCGCGTTGCAGGAAAGCCAAGCGCAGCTGCGTAATGCCGAGCTGGACCTGGCGCGTTACCGTGGTCTGTACGCCGAAGACTCGATAGCCAGGCAGACCCTCGACACCCAGGAAGCCCTGGTCAATCAGTACCGGGGCGGCATCAAGAGCCTGCAGGCGAATGTTGCCACCGCGCGGCTGAACCTGGATTTCACCCAGGTGCGCGCGCCTATTAGCGGCCGCCTGGGCATCCGCCAGGCCGATGTCGGCAATCTGGTTAGCTCCGGCGATGCATTGCCGCTGGTGGTGATTACCCAGACCCTGCCGATTGCCGTGATGTTTACCCTGCCCGAAGCCGAATTGCCTGCGGTGGTGCAGCAGCTGCGTAGCGGCGCAACCCTGGCCGTCGAGGCCTGGGACCGCAGCGAGAAACTCAAGCTAGCCGAAGGTGAGTTGGAGAGCGTCGACAACCTGATCGACACCGCCACCGGCACGGTCAAGCTCAAGGCGCGTTTTGCCAACGCCGAAGAACTGCTGTTC
The DNA here is from genome assembly GCF_030684895.1 of Pseudomonas sp. Taxonomy (GTDB): domain Bacteria; phylum Pseudomonadota; class Gammaproteobacteria; order Pseudomonadales; family Pseudomonadaceae; genus Aquipseudomonas. Next base: position 22,522 of record NZ_JAUXXP010000061.1, read on the forward strand.
CCCAACCAGTTCGTCAACGTGCGCCTGCGGGTGAAAACCCTGCATAACGTCACCCTGATGCCGGCCGCCGCGCTGCAGTTCGGCGCCAGCGGCACCTTCGCCTACGTGGTGGACGCTGAAGACAAGGTACAGCTGACGCCGATCAGCGTCGGTGCCAGCGATGGCCTGCTCAGTGTGGTCGAGCAGGGCCTCAAACCGGGAGATCGCCTGGTACTGGAAGGCACTGACCGTCTGCGCTCCGGCAACAAGGTCGAGGTGATTGGCGACACACCCGTCGCCGCCCAGATCGAGCAGGCAGCGCCTGAGCGCAAAGGAGCGCCGCGCGTCCAATGAATGCCTCCCGCCTGTTTATCCTGCGCCCGGTCGCCACCACGCTGATCATGCTGGCGATTTTCCTCAGTGGCCTGATCGCTTACCGGATGCTGCCCGTATCGGCGCTGCCGGAAGTGGATTACCCGACCATCCGGGTGATGACCCTGTATCCCGGCGCCAGTCCGGATGTGATGACCAGCGCGGTCACCGCGCCACTGGAGCGCCAGTTCGGCCAGATGGCCGGGCTCAAGCAGATGTCCTCAACCAGCTCGGGCGGCGCCTCGGTGATTACCCTGCGTTTCAACCTGGAGGTGCAGCTGGATGTCGCCGAGCAGGAAGTACAGGCGGCGATCAATGGCGCGAGCAACCTGCTGCCCAGCGACCTGCCGGCACCGCCGGTGTACAACAAGGTCAACCCGGCCGACACCCCGATACTGACCCTGGCCATCAGCTCGAAAACTCTACCGCTGCCGCAGGTGTTCGACCTGGTCGATACCCGCCTGGCGCAAAAACTCGCGCAAACCAGCGGCGTCGGCCTGGTCAGCCTGGCCGGCGGACAACGCCCGGCGGTGCGCTTGCGGGTCAATCCGGAAGCGCTGGCCTCCTATGGCTTGAACCTTAGCGATGTGCGCACGCTGATTACCGCCAGCAACGTCAATCAGCCTAAAGGCAACTTCGACGGCCCGACTCGGGTGTCGCAACTGGATGCCAACGATCAGCTGAAATCGGTCGACGAATACCGCGAGCTGATTCTCGGCTACAAGGACGGCGCCACCCTGCGCCTGAAAGATGTCGCCAGCATCATCGACGGCGCCGAGAACCAGCGTCTGGCTGCCTGGGCCAACCGCAACGAAGCGGTGCTGGTCAACGTGCAGCGTCAGCCCGGGGCCAACGTCATTGATGTGGTCGACCGCATCAAGACCCTGCTGCCCAATCTGACCCAGGGTCTGCCGGCCAGCGTTGAGGTTATTGTGCTGACCGACCGCACCGAAACCATCCGCGCCGCAGTCAAGGGCGTGCAGCATGAGCTGCTGCTGGCCATTGCCCTGGTGGTACTGGTGACCTTCCTGTTTTTGCGCAAGGTGTCGGCGACCCTTATTCCGTCCATCGTCGTGCCGCTGTCGCTGATCGGCACCTTCGGCGTGATGTACCTGGCGGGCTTCACCATCAACAACCTGACGCTGATGGCGCTGACTATTGCCACCGGCTTTGTGGTGGACGATGCCATCGTCATGCTGGAGAACATCGCCCGCCATCTGGAGGAGGGTGAAACCCCGCTGAATGCCGCGCTGAAAGGCGCCAAGCAGATCGGCTTTACCCTGGTGTCGCTGACCATCTCGCTGATCGCGGTGCTGATTCCGCTGCTGTTTATGGCCGATGTAGTGGGGCGGCTGTTCCGCGAGTTCGCCATCACCCTGGCGGTGGCCATCCTGATTTCCCTGGTGGTGTCGCTGACCCTGACGCCGATGATGTGCGCGCGCCTGCTCAAGGCGGAAAAGCCCGAAGAAGAAGGGCGCTTCTACCGCGCCGCCGGCGCGCTGATCGACGCTATGATTGCCCGTTACGGCGTGTGGCTGACCTGGGTACTCAAGCATCAGCCGCTGACCCTGCTGGTGGCCATCGGCACGATGGCGCTGACCGTAGTGCTGTACCTGGCGGTGCCCAAGGGCTTCTTCCCGGTGCAGGACACTGGGGTGATCCAGGGCATTTCCGAGGCGCCGCAGTCGATTTCCTTCCGCGCCATGAGCGAGCGCCAGCAGCGCCTGGCCGAGGTGATTCTGCAGGACCCGGCCGTGGCCAGCCTGTCGTCCTATATCGGCGTAGACGGTGATAACCCGACGCTGAACAGCGGTCGCCTGCTGATCAACCTGACGCCACGGGCCGAGCGCGATGTCAGCGCCAGCCAGATCATCGAGCGCCTAAGGCCGGAACTGGCGCGGATTCCCGGGATTGAGCTGTACCTGCAGCCGGTGCAGGACCTGTCCATCGAGGATCGGGTCAGCCGCACCCAGTTCCAGTTCAGCATGGAATCGCCGGATATCAGCCTGCTGGAAGAGTGGGTGCCCAAGCTGGTCAGCGCGCTACGCGAGCAGCCGGAGCTGACCGATGTGGCCAGTGACCTGCAGAACCGGGGCCTGCAGGTGTTTCTGCAGATCGACCGCGACATGGCCGGGCGGCTTGGTATCAGCATCGCCGATATCGACAACGCGCTGTACGACGCCTTCGGCCAGCGGCAAATCTCCACCATCTACACCCAGGCCAGTCAGTACCGCGTGGTGCTGGAAAGCGAGAATGCGGGCAGCATCGGCCCAGCGGCGCTGCGGCAGATTCACGTCAAGGCCGCCGATGGCCAGCAGGTTGCGTTGTCGACCCTGGCCCAGGTCGAGGAGCGCGCCGCCAGCCTGCTGATCAACCATATTGGCCAATTCCCGGCCGCCACTCTGTCATTCAACCTGGCCAGCGGCGTATCCCTGGGCGAGGCGGTGGCGGTGATTGAGCGGGTTGAGCAGGAGATCGGTATTCCGCCAGCGGTGCAGACGCGCTTCCAGGGTGCTGCCGAAGCCTTCCGCGCCTCCTTGTCGAGCACCTTGCTGCTGATTCTGGCGGCCATCGTCACCATGTATATCGTGCTCGGCGTGCTCTACGAGAGTTATATCCACCCGATCACCATTCTCTCCACCTTGCCCTCGGCGGGCGTTGGCGCGCTGCTGGCGTTGCTGATCAGCGGTAACGAACTGGGGCTGATTGCGATCATCGGCATCATTCTGCTGATCGGCATCGTCAAGAAGAACGCGATCATGATGATCGACTTCGCCCTCGACGCCGAACGCAACCAGGGCATGCAGCCGGAAGCGGCGATCTACCAGGCGGCGTTGCTGCGCTTTCGGCCGATTCTGATGACCACCCTGGCCGCACTGTTTGGCGCGATTCCGCTGATGTTAGCCACTGGCTCCGGGGCTGAACTGCGTCAGCCGTTGGGCCTGGTGATGGTTGGTGGGCTGTTGCTGAGCCAGGTGCTGACGCTGTTTACCACGCCGGTGATCTACCTGTACTTCGACCGCCTGTCGCGGCGGGTCAGCGGCCGTAGCGCGGCAGGGGTGACGGTATGAGTGGTATCTGGCTCTTCCTCCCTTCTCCCGCTTGCGGGAGAGGGGCCGGGGGAGAGGGTGGAGATCGCGTGACGTTCTTGACCCTCTCCCCAACCCTCTCCCATAAATGGGAGAGGGAGCAGGGCATGCATCCATGAACCTCTCCGCGCCCTTTATCCGCCGGCCGGTGGCCACGCTGCTGCTGAGCCTGGCGATTCTGCTGCTTGGCGGCGTCAGCTTCGGCCTGCTGCCGGTAGCGCCGCTGCCGCAGATGGATTTCCCCACGATTACCGTGCAGGCCAGTTTGCCCGGCGCCAGCCCGCAGATCATGGCCTCCAGCGTGGCCACGCCGCTGGAGCGCTCGCTCGGCACCATCGCCGGCATCAGCCAGATGAACAGCCGCAGCAGCCAGGGCAGCACGCGGATCATGCTGCAGTTCGATCTGGATCGCGATATCAACGCCGCCGCCCGCGAGGTGCAGGCGGCGATCAATGCTTCGCGCGAGCTGTTGCCCAGCGGCATGCGCAGCATGCCGACCTACCGCAAGGTCAACCCGTCGCAGGCGCCGATCATGGTGCTGTCGCTGACCAGCGAGGTGCTGAACAAGGGCCAGTTATACGACGTGGCCTCGACCATCCTGGCGCAGAAACTCGCTCAGGTAACCGGCGTCGGTGAAGTACAGATCGGCGGCAGTTCCTTGCCCGCCGTGCGCGTGGCGCTGGAGCCGCGCCTGCTTGACCAGTACGGCATTGCCCTCGATGAAGTGCGCCAGAGCATCAGTGCGGCCAACGCCAAACGGCCGAAAGGCGCGGTGGAAGATGGCGAGCGGCACTGGCAGGTGCAGGCCAGCGACCAGCTGGAGAAAGCCGCCGATTACCTGCCGCTGATCATTCGCTACCAGGACGGCGCGGCGGTGCGTTTGGGCGATGTGGCGCAAGTTACCGATGGCGTAGAAGACCGCTACAACAGCGGTTTCTTCAACGATGAACAGGCGGTGCTGCTGGTGATCAACCGCCAGACCGGCGCCAATATCATCGAAACCATCGCCGGCATTCGCGAGCAACTGCCGGCCCTGCGTGCGGTGATTCCCGCGAACATCGAGTTGGAAGTGGCAATGGACCGCTCGCCGGTAATTCGCGCCACTCTGCATGAGGCCGAGCAGACCCTGTTGATCGCCGTGGTGCTGGTAATTCTGGTGGTGTTCGCCTTCCTCGGCCGTTGGCGCGCGGCGTTGATTCCCGCGTTGGCCGTGCCGGTATCACTGGTCGGTACCTTTGCTGTGATGTACCTGCTGGATTTCTCGCTGAACAACCTGTCGCTGATGGCGCTGATCATTGCTACCGGTCTGGTGGTAGACGACGCCATCGTCGTGCTGGAAAACATCTCGCGGCATATCGAGGCCGGTGAAACGCCGATGGCGGCGGCGTTCAAGGGCGCGCGGGAGGTGGGTTTCACCTTGCTGGCGATGAACCTGTCGCTGGTCGCGGTGTTTATCTCGATTCTGTTTATGGGCGGTATTGTCGAGCGGCTGTTTCGCGAGTTTTCCATCACCCTGGCCGTGGCCATCGTGATTTCCCTGCTGGTGTCACTGACCCTGACGCCCATGCTCTGCGCTCGCTGGCTCAAGGCCGAAACCGCCGCCCATCAGCCCAGCGCCATGCAGCGTTGGGGCGCTGCCGTGCAGACCCGCGTGCTGGCGTTTTACGCACGCGGTTTGGATTGGGCGCTCAAGCACTCCTTGCTGATGCTGTTTAGCCTGCTGGCGACCATCGCGCTGAATATCTTTCTGTTTGTCAGCGTGCCGAAGACCTTTATGCCGCAGCAGGACACCGGCCAACTGATCGGCATGATCCGCGGCGATAACGGCCTGTCGTTTCAGGTCATGCAGCCGAAGATGGAGATCTTCCGCCGCGCGGTGCTGGCTGACCCGGCGGTGGACAGTGTGGCGGGCTTTATTGGTGGCAGTGGCGGGATCAACAACGCCTTTATGATCGTGCGCCTCAAGCCGGTCGCCGAACGTAAAGTCAGCGCCCAGGAGGTGATCAACCGCCTGCGTCAGTCGGTGCCGAAAGTCCCAGGCGGGCGGATGTTTCTGATGCCCGATCAGGACCTGCAGATCGGTGGGCGCGAAGGTCGCAGCTCGGAAAACGAATACATGCTGTTGTCTGGCGACCTGGACGAATTGCGCAAGTGGCTGCCACCGGTGCGCGAAGCACTGCGAGCCTTGCCGGAGCTGACCGATATCGACGCCAAGGAGGCCGACGGCACCCAGCAGATCCGCCTGGTGGTTGATCGCGACATGGCCAAACGCCTGGGCGTGGATATGAACATGATCACCGCCGTGCTCAACAACGCCTTTAGCCAGCGCCAGGTCTCGACCATCTACGACAGCCTGAATCAGTACAGCGTGGTCATGGAGATCAACCCGCAGTTTGCCCAGTACCCGGAAACCCTCGAACAGATTCGGCTGATCACCGCCGAGGGCGCGCGGGTGCCATTGTCCAGCTTCGCCCGCTGGGAGCGCAGCCTGGAGGAAGACCGGGTCAACCACCAGGGCCAGTTCGCTGCGGAAAACATCGGTTTCGCCCTGGCCGAGGGCGTCAGCCTGGATCAGGCCAGCCAGGCCATCGACAGAGCTATTGCCCGGCTCGGTTTACCGACCGAAGTGCAGGGCATGCTCGGCGGTACGGGTGGGGCTTTCAAGCAGACCCAGCAGAACCAGCCGTGGATGATTTTGCTGGCCCTGGTGGTGGTGTATATCGTGCTCGGCGTGCTCTACGAGAGCTATATCCACCCACTGACCATTCTCTCCACCTTGCCCTCGGCCGGCGTCGGCGCGCTGCTGGCGTTGCAGCTGATGAGCATCGAGTTCAGCCTGATCTCGTTGCTCGGGCTGTTTTTGCTGATCGGTATTGTCAAGAAGAACGCGATTCTGATGATCGATCTGGCGCTGCAACTGGAGCGCCAGCAGCACCTCAGCCCGCAAGAGTCGATTCGCCAGGCCTGCCTGCTGCGTTTCAGGCCGATCATGATGACCACCCTGGCGGCGATTCTCGGCGCGCTGCCGCTGATGCTGAGCAGCGCCGAAGGCGCGGAAATGCGCCAGCCGCTGGGCATCACCATTGTCGGCGGGCTGGTTTTGAGCCAGCTGCTGACCCTTTACACCACACCGGTGATCTACCTGTATTTCGACCGCCTGCGCCACCGGGTCAACCGCTGGCGCGGTGTGCGCACTGACGCTGCTCTGGAAACCCCGTTATGACCCTGCTGCCAATACCCGTAGGAGCGAGCCATGCTCGCGACCCCCTTTCTATTGCCAAGCCATTCGCGGGCAGGGCCCGCTCCTACATGGGGCTGCTTGCACTCAGCGTATTGTTAGGCGGCTGCGCCATCGGCCCGGATTACCAGCGCCCGCAGCTGCAAACCCCGGCGCAGTTCAAACAGATCGAAGGCTGGACCCAGGCCAAGCCCGGCGATGTGCTGGCGCGTGGCAGCTGGTGGCAGTTGTATGGCGATGCCGAGCTGAATGCCCTGGTCGAGCGGCTGAATATCTCCAATCAGAACCTGGCCGCCAGTGAAGCGCAGTATCGCCAAGCCCGCGCTTTGGTGCGCGGCGCGCGTGCAGCGTTTTACCCGAGCCTGTCGAGTAGCGCGGGGGCCAGCCGCAGCAGCCAGGGCAGCGGTTCCAGCAACACCACGACCACCAATGGTGGTGTTAGTAACAGCTACGATCTGAGCCTGAATGCCGCCTGGGAGCTGGATATCTGGGGCAAGCTGCGCCGCTCGCTGGAGTCCAGTCGGGCCGGCTTCGAGGCCAGCGCCGCGGATCTCGCCGCGCTAAAACTCAGCCTGCAGGCCGAACTGGTGCAGAACTACCTGCAACTGCGCGTGCTGGATGATCAGCAGCGCCTGCTCGATGCCACCGTCGCGGCCTATGCGCGTTCGCTGAAACTCACGGAAAACCAGTACAACGCCGGCATCGTGCCGAAATCCGATGTCAGCCAGGCGCTGACCCAGCTGAAAAGCACCCAGGCCCAGGCCATTGACCTGAAGTGGCAGCGCGCTCAGCTGGAACATGCGATTGCCGTATTGGTCGGCGTACCGCCCAGCGAGCTCAGCATTGCAGCTCGTGAACAACTTCCTGCGCTGCCAGAAATCCCCGTGGCGCTGCCGTCGCAACTGCTGGAACGCCGTCCGGATGTGGCCGCTGCCGAGCGCCGGGTGATCGCCGCCAACGCCGAGATCGGCGTCGCCGAAGCCGCCTGGTACCCGGATCTGACCCTCTCCGCCAGCGGCGGCTACCGTGGCAGCAGCTTTGCCGACTGGATTGATCTGCCCAACCGCTTCTGGTCCCTTGGCCCGCAGCTGGCGCTGACCCTGTTCGATGGCGGCGCGCGCAGCGCCGAGCTGGAACGCAGCGAGGCGGCCTACGACCAGACCGTGGCGCAATACCGCCAGTCGGTGCTCGACAGCTTCCGTGAGGTGGAGGACTACCTGGTGCAACTGCGCGTACTGCAGCAGGAAGCCGTGATCCAGCAGGAAGCGCTGGACGCCGCCCGTGAATCCCTGCGCCTGATCGAAAACCAGTACCGCGCCGGCACCGTGGACTTCAACAGCGTGGTCAACGTGCAGGCCACGGCGCTGAACAACGAACGCAGCACTCTCAGCCTGCTGGGCAGCCGTTTGACCACCAGCGTGCAGTTGATCGCTGCGCTGGGTGGCGGTTGGCAGGGTGAGTTAGAGGTGCAAGAGCAAAAGCAAGAAGACCGCTAAGCCAGCCAAGCGTCAGTACGGATGGCCGCCGTATTGACGCTTAAGGCTTCGTGAGACGCTATTCGCGGGATTTGCGATTAACCGTTTGCGCGGCCTTGAGTATGTCTGCGCCGATGTCGGCTTCAAACTGCTGCCAAACCGGTTGCATGGCGGCGCGCCAGGCAGCGCGTTGTTCGTCGTTGAGGCTGATGATCTGGCTGCTGCCCGACGCCTCGATACGCTGACGATCAGCACGATTGGCGGCCTCGGATTGGCGGTTCACCTCAAAGCTCACTTCATCGATGATGGCTTCCAGCTCGCTGCGGATCTGGTGAGGAATGGAAAACCAGAAGCGCTGGTTGCTGACCAGCATATAGTCGAGGGCGCCGTGGTTGGTCTCGGTAATAAACGGCTGCAGGGTGTGCAACTGCTTGGTGTAGATGTTCGACCAGGCATTCTCGGTGCCCTGCACCTTGCCGCTCTGCAGCGCATCGAAGACTTCGGCAAAGGGCATGGCCAAGGGCGCCGCACCGATTTGATAGAACTGCGCTTCCAGCACGCTGGAAGGCTGAATACGGAACTTCAACCCCGCCGCATCACTGGGCACGTGCAGCGCTTTGGTTGCCGAGAGCTGCTTCATGCCGTTATGCCAATACGCCAGGCCAATGATGTTGTGCGTCTCCATCGAGCGCAGCAATTGACGGCCCTTGGCGCGTTTCTGGAAGCGCGTGACGGCTTCTAGGTCATCGAAGAGAAAGGGCAGGTCGAATACCTGAAGTTGTTTGGTGTATTTCTCGAACTTGGCCAGCGACGGTGCCAACAGTTGCACCTCGTTGTTAGCCAAGGCCTGCAATTCGTTGTCATCGCCGAATAGGCTGGACGCCGGGTAAACCTCGACGCTGACCTTGCCTGCCAGGCGCTGATCGACCAGCTGTTTGAACAGCAGCGCGCCCTGGCCCTTGGGCGTGTGCTCATCGGCGACATGGGCAAACTTGATCAGGATGGGCTCCTGTTCTTGAGCGTTGCAGAGGTTGAATGCACTGAACAGCAGGGTGCCAACGGCTATAACAGCAATCGACTTGAACATAGAAGAGTCCTTGGTAGAGGCAGGCGAGCAGTCTTGAATAATCGAGTGAATCAGGTGCTATACGTACTTTCAGCGTAGCGGCTTTTTGCCGGCATCCCTGGTGATCAACCAGGGATGGGCAGAGGGGCTAATTAGAGCGGCGCGCAGGTTACTGCACTTGGCGGGGGCGTGGAGTGCTATGGCGCACGTCTTAACGCTTGTTGCGGTTAACCGTTTGCGCGGCCTTCATCACGTCAGCGCCAACCACACCTTCGAATTGCTGCCAGACCGGCTGCATGGCCTTGCGCCAGGCATCACGCTGTTCGTCGCTAAGGGCGATGATCCGAGTCCCTGCGGCTGCGGCTGCGGCGATGCGGTCGCGGTCGGCCTGGTTGGCGGCTTCGGCCTGGCGGTTTACCTCGTAGGTCACCTCGTCGATGATGCCTTCGAGCTCCATGCGGATCTGATGCGGGATGGCGTACCAGAAACGCGGATTACTCACCAACATGTAGTCGAGCACGCCGTGGTTGGTCTCGGTGATAAACGGCTGCACGCTGTGCAGTTGCTTGCTGTAGATGTTTGACCAGGGATTTTCCGCGCCCTGCACCTTGCCGCTTTTCAGCGCGTCGAAGACCTCGGCAAACGGCATGACCAAAGGTGTTGCGCCGAGCTGATTGAATTGCGCCTCAAGCACCGAGGACGGCTGAATGCGGAATTTCAGACCGGCGGCGTCGCCCGGCACCAACAGCGCCTTGGTGGCCGATAGCTGCTTCATGCCATTGTGCCAATAGGCCAGCCCGACGATGTTGTGGTCTTCCATGGAACGCAGCAGTTGGCGGCCTTTGGCGCGTTTCTGGAAGCGGTTGACGGCGTCCAGGTCATCGAACAGGAAGGGCAGGTCAAACACCTGCAACTGCTTGGTGTATTTCTCGAACTTGGCCAGTGACGGTGCCAGCAGTTGCACCTCGTTTTTAGCCAGGGCTTCGAGTTCGTTGGCATCGCCGTACAGGGTAGAGTTGGGATAGACCTCGACGGTTACCTTGTCGCCCAGGCGCTCCTCGGCCAGCTTCTTGAACAGCAATGCGCCTTGGCCTTTGGGGGTGTTGTCTGCAACCACGTGGGCAAACTTGATCACGATTGGCCCCTTGTCGGTTGCCGCGTGAAGCGTGGTAGACGCCAGCAGCAGGCTGCCAGCGGCAATAGCGCAGATCGACTTGAACATAGCGTTGTTCCTGTTGTTCTTATGTTGTGGTGTTGACGGCGTGCCAGGGTAAGTTTCAGCAGACTGGCTGGTGCAGGCTGTCAGGTTGGCGCGGCAGCACGATAGGTTGCCGTGCGCAGTGCACCGGCTATATCGCAATGCCTATGCCAGAGTGGCAAAACGGCTGCAGGGCTTGAACGGCCACGAAGTGACCGTGATCGAACGCACAGCGACTGGCGAGAAATCGCCATTTATGCGCAAAAAACGGCAAAAAACCGCTTACTGAGGGCGTGGGTGGCGTTTTACCGCCACCTGCAGGGGAAGTGCTACCGGCGGATCAGCGGCGTGCGGCGCGCCAGGCAGTAAACAGACACAAAGCCAAAAGCAGGGCGACGCTGAGCAGGGTCCAGTGGGTAAACGACAGACCGAGAATGCTGTAATCATTCTGCCCGCACACGCCGGCGCTCATAAATACGCTGGGCAACCAGTCATGCAGTGGCAGGTAGAAGGCATAAAAGGGGAAGGGCGAGCAACTGGAGCTTTCCAGCACGCCGGTTTCGATCAGCACCAGGTGCGTGTTGTCATACACCGCCATACCCGCAGCGGCCAACAGCAAGGGCCATAGCGGCAGGGTCAGCCAACGCAGGCCGAGGGCTTCTGCGGCCAGAATCAACAGGCTGACAACACCACCACAGAGCAGCCACAGGCGAATCTGAATACACAGGGTGCAAGGCTCCCAACCGGCCAGATGCTGCAGCAGCAAGGCACCGCCGAGCATGGCAAAACAGGCGAGGGCAATCAGGGCGAGCAGTGGCTTGAGTGAAGTGGGGCGGGACATCTGAATCTCCGAAAGGGCCGCCAAGGCCGGAAGTGAGCTGACGTTTAAGACGTACAGTGCAGGCTTAAGTTGCAGACCTGTTTGAGCAATCCAGATACAGGGCCAGCCGCGCAAGGATGATCGCCAGCGAATAGGTAGACAAGCCCGGATTCAAGCACGAAATGTTCTCGGCCAGCATAGTTTGAAAGTCAGAACTGCATCGCAGGCAGCATTTCAGCTGGTTAAGGTCTGTCGCACACCCCGTACAAAGGAGCTTGGCGATGAACCCATCCACTGATACAGCACCCATTGCGCTGCGCGTTCGCGGCATAGCCAGTGCCGAGGCCATGCATCTCTGGCAGGGCGGGCTGGATGCCAACGGCCAGTTGCCCGTGCAACGCCCGGCTGAAGGCCTGGCCAATCCCTGCAGGCACTGCCTGAGCTTGATAACCCCCGGCGCCACCAAACTTGTGCTGGCTTACCGGCCCTTTGCGGCGCTGCAACCCTATGCCGAAACCGGACCGATCTTTCTGCATCAGCAGCCCTGTGAGCGCTACGAACAGGCGACATTGCCAGCCTGGTTTGCCTTTCTGGAACCGGCGATTGTGCGTGGCTATGGCAGCGACGACTGGATTCGTTACGACACCGGCCAGGTGGTGTCAGGCAAAGCGCTAACAGCGGTCTGTCAGCAGATTCTTCGCGACCCCAGCGTGGCCTACGTGCATATCCGCTCCAAGTTCAACTGCTTCCAGTGCCGGGTCGAGCGGGCAAGCGAGGGCTAGATCAAACAGGGCGATGTTCGGTGCCGGCGCCGGGGGTAAGAAACAACAGGGTAGTGTGTTGTGTGGTTCTGGCCGTGTGCCACACACCCTGTGGCACCAGCACGTAGTTGCCAACCATATCCAGCAGTAGCTCGCGCTCGCCGTTTGCTTCTTCAAGCAGTAGCACTGCACTGCCACTTAGTAGCATGACCAGCTCTTCACCAGCCGGGTGGCGTTCCCAACTGGGCCAGTCTGCCGAAAAGCTGAAGGCGGACATCAACCTGCCCTGGTCCAACTCAGGCTTGGCCCCGCCAGCAATATCACTCCAGAACTGTTCGGTGACGGCAACCTGCTGGGTTTTTCCGCCATCTTGAACATGCAGATACGTATGTAGAATTTCCTCGACGCGGCTGGCGGGCATGCTGTGCTCCTTGTCCTGTTCTGGCTCAGCGTTTGAGTAGAGAAGAGTCCAACTGATTGAAGCACTGCACGATGCGCTCATGGCTGACATCGGCGAACTCCTTTTGCGTCAGGCTCACCAGCACGCTCGGTTTTACGCGGCCGGAGCGCAGTTGACGCTGCATATAAGCCAGCACTTCGGCGTCGCTGGCGGCGGCTGTTTGGCGGGTCTCTTCCACAGATTTAGCGCTCATTTGGGGTGATTTAACACGGTGTTTTTCGGCGCGAACAGGGCGCAGACACCTGCCACTTTATCAGCTGTTTTACGGCGATGACTCTATAGTCACTGAGTCATATACCCTGACTACTATAAAGGTCATACCCAAATCCTATTGGCTCGTTCGCAGTCCAGCTACCAAGCTGAGTCCACCCCGTTAGGTAAAAACAACAGGAGAGAGACATGTCAAACGATGCGAAATGCCCGTTCTCGGGTGCTGCCGGAACCAACAGTGTGGCTGGCGGCGCACCGAAGAACGCCGACTGGTGGCCTAACCAACTCAGCCTGAAAATTCTCCATCAACATTCCTCCAAGTCCGACCCCATGGGTGCGGGCTTCAACTACGCCGATGAATTCAAGACCCTTGATCTGCATGCCGTGATCAAAGACCTCACGGCATTGATGACCGACTCGCAAGACTGGTGGCCAGCCGACTGGGGGCATTACGGCGGCCTGATGATTCGTATGGCCTGGCACGCCGCGGGTACTTACCGCATCCACGATGGCCGTGGCGGTGCGAGCACCGGTAACCAGCGTTTTGCGCCGCTCAACAGCTGGCCGGATAACGGCAACCTGGACAAGGCCCGTCGCCTGCTCTGGCCGATCAAGCAGAAGTACGGCCGCAAGCTGTCCTGGGCTGACCTGTTCGTTCTGGCCGGTAACGTCGCCCTGGAATCCATGGGCTTCAAGACCTTCGGTTTTGCCGGCGGCCGTCCGGATATCTGGGAGCCGGAAGAAGACACCTACTGGGGTTCGGAAACCGAGTGGCTGGCCACCAGCGACAAACCACACAGCCGTTACACCGGCAATCGCGAGTTGGAAAACCCGCTGGCCGCCGTGCAGATGGGCCTGATTTACGTCAACCCGGAAGGCCCGGACGGCAACCCTGATCCGCTGGCATCGGGCCGCGATGTGCGCGAAACCTTCGCCCGCATGGCCATGAATGATGAAGAAACCGTGGCCCTGGTAGCCGGCGGTCACACCTTCGGTAAAGCCCACGGCGCGGGTGATCCATCACTGGTCGGCCCTGAGCCGGAAGCCGCACCGCTTGAAGAACAGGGCCTGGGCTGGATCAACAAGTTCGGCACTGGCAAAGGCGTGCACACCACCACCAGCGGTATCGAAGGCGCCTGGAAGCCTAACCCCACCACCTGGGATAACGGCTATTTCGACATGCTGTTCGGCTACGAGTGGGAACTGAGCAAAAGCCCGGCCGGTGCCCACCAGTGGACACCGAAGAACGTCAAACCTGAGCACTTGATCCCGGACGCTCACGACCCGGCGAAGAAACACCCGCCGATGATGACCACCGCCGATATGTCGCTGCGTATGGACCCGGCCTACGAGAAAATTTCTCGCCACTTCCACCAGAACCCACAAGCGTTTGCCGATGCATTTGCCCGCGCCTGGTTCAAACTGACCCACCGTGACATGGGCCCGCGTACCCGTTACCTCGGCCCACTGGTACCTGCCGAAGTGCTGATCTGGCAAGACCCGGTTCCGGCCGTCGACCACGCCCTGGTGGATGCGCAAGACATCGCCAGCCTCAAGGCCAAGGTGCTGGCATCCGGCCTGTCGATTGCGCAGCTGGTCAATACGGCCTGGGCATCGGCTTCCACCTACCGTGGCAGCGACAAACGTGGTGGTGCCAACGGCGCGCGTATTCGTCTGGCGCCGCAAAAGGACTGGGAAGTTAACCAGCCGGCCGAACTGGCCAAGGTGCTGGCAGCGTTGGAAGCCATCCAGAAGGACTTCAACGCCTCGGCCGCCGGCGGCAAGAAAATCTCCCTGGCCGACCTGATCGTTCTCGCCGGCTCCGCAGCGGTGGAAGCCGCGGCGAAGAAGGGCGGTGTGGATGCAGTGGTGCCGTTCGCCCCAGGCCGTACCGACGCCTCGCAGGATCAGACCGATGTCGAATCCTTCGCGGTGCTGGAGCCCAAGGCCGATGGCTTCCGTAACTACGCCCGCAAGGGTTACGAAAACGTTGCTGCCGAGTTGCTGGTCGACAAGGCGCAGCTGCTGGAACTGACCTCGCCGGAGATGACCGTGCTGATCGGCGGTCTGCGCGCGCTGAATGCCAATGCCGGCAAAGCCCAGCATGGCGTGTTCAGCAAGCGCCCGGAAACCCTGAGCAATGACTTCTTCGTCAACCTGCTCGACATGGGTACCAAGTGGCAGAAGTCTGCCAGCGAAGGTGTGCTGGAAGGCCGCGACCGCAAAACCGGCGATTTGAAATGGACCGCCACCCAGGTTGACCTGGTGTTCGGCTCCAACTCGCAGCTGCGCGCTCAGGCTGAGGTTTATGCCACCAGCGATGCACCCGCGAAGTTTGTGCAGGACTTCGTCGCCGCCTGGACCCAAGTGATGAACCTGGATCGCTTCGATCTCAAGTGATCCGCATAGAGGCCTAACCGGCCTCAATTGAAACCACTTCGCCCCGCCATGGTCATTCATGGCGGGGCGAAGTTTTTTATAAGTGTCTGATTAAGCTTGAATTCAGCCAGCGCCGTTAACTTAGCCTGACTTTCTAAATGCTATTGGAGTCACCTGATGTCGAACCTCGCCGGCGTACCGCTCAAACAGATCCCGGGCGCATTCGCACTCTGCGCCGCACTGTTCGCCACCGGCGCGATGGCCAACCAGCCGCAGATATACGGCCTGCACGAGAAG
Organism: Pseudomonas sp.; assembly: GCF_030684895.1. Taxonomy (GTDB): domain Bacteria; phylum Pseudomonadota; class Gammaproteobacteria; order Pseudomonadales; family Pseudomonadaceae; genus Aquipseudomonas. The sequence continues at coordinate 37,866 of NZ_JAUXXP010000061.1, forward strand.
GTTTCGCTGCATGAACTGGCCCTGGAGCTGCCCGCCAAGCTCGATACCGGCGCCGAAACCGCCTCGCTCAGTGCCAAGAATATTGAAATGTTCAAACGTGATGGCGGCGAATGGGTGCGCTTCCAACTGGGTATGCAAGACGCCAAGCAGGCGCAGATCATCGAAAGGCCGCTGGCGCGTATGAGCTATATCAAACGCCGCGCCGATGACCGCAAACCCGGCGACAAACAGCTGTATACCGCCCGCCCGGTGATCGAGATGGACGTCTGCGTGGGCGATGAACTGAAGAGCATCGAGGTCAACCTGACCGACCGCAGCGCCTTTGAATTTCCGCTGCTGATCGGCTCATCGGCCCTGAAAGAATTCAACGCCGCAGTCAGCCCCGGCGTGCGTTACTCGGCTGGGCAGCCAAGTTGCACCCAGACCAGCTGATGCGCAATTGATCGAATTTCCCGAAGGCCTCGCCAGCTGATCGGGGCATGTGGCGAGTCGCACATGCCCTTGTTTCAGTCAGAGGTTAGGCCGAGAAACCGCCATCAATCATCAAGCTGGCCCCGGTGATGTAACCCGCTTCCGGGCCGGCCAGGTAGGCGACAAAGCCGGCGATTTCCTCGGCTTTACCGAAGCGATCCAGCGCCATTAGACCCTTCAGGAACTCGGCACCCTCGCCATCGGCTGGGTTCATTTCAGTATCCACTGGGCCGGGCTGTACGTTGTTCACGGTGATGTTGCGTGGGCCCAGATCGCGGGCCATGCCTTTGGCCAGGCCGACCAGCGCCGACTTGCTCATGGCATAGATCGCGCCGCCGGCCACCGGGATGCGCTCGGCGTTGGTGCTGCCGATGTTGATGATGCGTCCGCCATCGGTCATGTGCTTGGCGGCTTCCTGGCTGGCGACGAACACGCTGCGCACGTTGACCGCCAGAGTGTGATCCAGCTGTTCCAGGGTCAGTTCTTCGGTACTGCCCCAGGCCAGCACACCGGCGTTGTTGACCAGAATATCCAGGCCGCCGAAGTGCTCGACCGCAGCGCGAATGGCCTGTTGCACGGCTGCTGCATCGGCACTGTCGGCCTTGAGGGCGAGGGCCTTGCCGCCAGCGCTGGTGACTTCGCTGGCCAGGGCATTGGCCCGCTCGGCGGAGGACACGTAGGTGAAGGCCACTGCCGCGCCTTCACGGGCCAGGCGCTTGACGATAGCCGCGCCGATGCCGCGCGAACCGCCCTGGATAAAAGCCACTTTGCCTTGCAGGGTTTGGATGGTTGTCATGCTGTATCTCCATTACAAAAATTGAGTCAGTCGGTCTGACTAAGAGCCGGTTCACGATCTCCTGGCCGTCGGCCATACCGCGTTAAAAACAGGCTCGGAATGCTCATTTACAGCTCGTAAACTCCGCTTCCTCGCCTGTTTTTGCCTTGTCTGGCTCTAGTCCAAAAGATCGTGAATAGGCTCTAAGGTGTGGGCAATCTATTGCCACGCGCCTGGGGCTCGGATTATCGACCGAAACCGCTCAGCGCGCGATGTAGCGATTAGGAGCGCGGCCCCATGATCTGTTTGAGAACATCCGGGCTTGGCGCCCCTCGCTGCTGGCGCAGCTGGCCGTTTTCGTCCGGGTAGAAAATCGCTGGCGTAGCCGCTACGCCCATCTCAGCCATCAGGCCAAGGTTGTTGTCGAGCTGCTGCTGGATCGCAGCTGGAATCTTCTTCAAGCCTTTTAGCTTGCTGGCTTTGCCGGCGGACTCATGCTCATGCAGCGCCGCCTGCTGATCTTTGGCACTGAGCAGGGCTGCGGCCTTCTCGACACTGTCCTGGCGCAGCATGCCAACCATTATGTGGCGGATCTGTACGTCACCGGCCTCGACCCAGGGTCGCGCCTGTTTCCAGAACATGTTGCAGTAGGGGCAGTTGGGGTCGGAGAACATATAGAGAATGCGCGGCGCCTTGGCGCTGCCGTCGGCGATCCAGGTGCTGCGCTCCAGCTTGCCGAGCATTTCCTTGCCCAGCGGCTCGTACACCAGCTTGTCCAACGGCTGGCGCGAGAGGTCTTCACCTTTAGCATTGAGCAGGCTGCCGACCAGCACATGCTGGCCATCCTCCGTCAGGTACAGGGCGACGCCCTGGCCGTTGTAGCGGGCGGCATAACCCTGGAGGCCGCCTGGTGCATCGAAGCGCTGGATAATTTCAGCGCCGCGCGCTTCAACGGCTTTGATCGGCTCGGGCCAATCCTCTGCATGCAACAAGGGCACGGTCAGCAGGGTTAAGGCTGAAATCATTACGGGGAGATTGATTAGTTTTTTCACTGTTACTGTTCCTTGTTAAATACTTCAAACGCACGAGCCAGGCTGGCGCGGGAGAGCTCACCCAGGTGGCTGCTAACCTGGCGACCTTCGGCGTCGTAGAACAGCGTGCTGGGCAGAGCCATGGAGCCGACGTGCTGACCCAGGCGGCCGCCGCTGTCGAGCAGTACGTTGTCCAATCCCAGGGCTTCGGCCGCCAGGTACTGGTTGACCACGCCCTGGCCTTCGCCCTGGTTGACGAAGAGGATGGTCAGTTCGGGGTTGTCGCGTTGTGCTTCGGCCAGTACCGGCATTTCGCGGCGGCACGGTGGGCACCAAGTGGCCCAGAGGTTGACCACCAGTGGTTTGCCGACGTAGTCCTCCAGCGCCACGGTGGCACCGTTACTGTCGCGGAAGGACAGCTCTGGCAGGCGCGTGCCTTGTTCCAGACCATGCAGGGTCAAGCTGCCCAGGCCCCAGCTGAGTACGCCGACAGCCAGCGCGCTGGCCAGCGAGGTTCTGATAGTTGGCGTGCGCCAGGCCAGCCAGGCACCTAGCAGTAGGGCAGCCAACAAACCAGGCCAGGCGATAAAGCCGCCGTCACGGATATCCAACACCTGCCAGGGTTGCTCGCGGTAGTGCTCGAAATACACCGCCACGAACGCTATACGGGCGACCAGCATGGCCACCAGCAGCAAGCGAAACAGCTGTTTCTCGGGATTTATCGCGCTGCGCCGGCCGACGTACCAGCCGGTAAACGTCGCCAGCAGCAGGCTGAGCAGCAACAGCACATGGGCGGTGCTGAGTGCCAGCGGCCCAATATTGATCGTTAACATCAACCACGCTCCTTGGTATTGCTCCATATCTGCAGAAACTGCTCGGCATCCACCGCGCCGGTTATGCGCTGCGAGCGGCGTTCCTCACCATTCGGGCCGATCCACAGCAGCGTGGGCGGGCCCAATACTTCAAAGCGGCTGAGTAGCGCGCGGCTTGCCGCGTTGCTCTCGGTCACGTCGGGGCGCAGTACGCGCACGCCCTGCAGGCTGGCCTGCACTTCGGGATTGCCGAACACGGTTTTCTCCATGACTTTGCACGACACACACCAGTCCGCGTAGTAATCCACCAGCACCCATTGGCCCTCGGCCTTGGCAGCGGCCAGCTCACGCTCCAGCGCGGCCGGCTCGCTCAGGTCGATAAAGTGCTGCTCGCTCGGTGCAGCGGCAACGGCGGTGCCAGTGAACACTTTGAGCGGTTGCAGCGGATCGCTGGCACCGCCGGCGGCGCCCAGCAGCATCGCCATGCCCCAGAGACCCAGCAGCGCGCCAGTCGCCTTGCTCAGGCTGGTGTGCTGCTGCACCTGACGCGCCAGTTGCAGCAGGGCACTGGCCAGCAGAATCAGCAGCGCACCCCACAGGCCCAGCCAGATCGACTCGTCCAGCAGCGGGCGGATCACCAGCAACGCAGTCACCAGGAACAGGAAGCCAAACACCACCTTGACCCGATCCATCCACGCGCCCGGTTTCGGCAGGAAGCGGTTGCCCAGGGTCACCAGCAATACCAGCGGCGTACCGATACCCAGGCCCAGGGCAAACAACACCAGACCGCCGTGCAGCGCGTCGCCACTCTGCGCGATATACAGCAGCGCGGCAGCCAGCGGTGCGGTCATGCACGGGCCGACCAGCAGACCGGAGAACAGGCCGAGCATGCTGGCACCCATCAGGCTGCCGCCTTGCTGCTTGCGGCCGGCATTTTCCAGGCGGTCACGCAGGGCTGCCGGCAGTTGCAACTCGAACAGGCCAAACATCGGCAAGGCCAGCAGTACAAACAGTGCGGCAAAGCTGGCCAGCAACCAGGGTTGCTGCAGCAGGCCTTGCAGGTTGGCGCCCATCAGGGCTGCCACTACGCCCAGTGCGGCATACACCAGCGCCATGCTCACCACATAGGCCGAGGCCAGCGCCAATCCACGCCGCGGCGAGGCACCACTGCCCACCACAATGCCGGCGAGAATCGGCAGCATCGGCAACGAGCAGGGGGCAAAGGCCAGCAGCAGGCCCAGGCCGAAGAACACCAGCAGGCTCAAGGCCAGAGTCTGGTTCTGCAGGCCGCCAACCAGCGCCTGGTCTTCAGCCAGGGTAGTGTCCGGCTGGCTTGTCGCAGCACTGCCTGACAGGTCGATCTGCTGGGTCTGCGGCGGATAGCAGAGCCCGGCATCGGCGCAGCCTTGCCAGCCAATCTGGATGCTGCCGGTGTTGCCGGCAGGCAGAATCAGTTCCAGGCGGTCGCGATAGATTTGCGAGTCGCCGAAGAACTCATCGCTATAGGGCAACCCAGGCGGCAGCTCGGGCTTGACCCCGGTAGGCAGACCGCTGAATTGCAGACGATGCTGGTAGAGGTAGTAGCCGGGGGCAATATCCCAGCGCAGCAGGGTTTCGCCATTGGCCTGCGGTTCGACACTGAGCTCGAACGCCTGCTCGGCGGGGAGAAAGTCCGCCTGCTGGCTGTTACCCGTCAGCAATGGGCTGGTTGAAAAGCTGGAGGCCTGTACCGGCTGCAGTAGCCAGGCCCACATCAGAGAGAACAGTAGAAGCGTGCGCATGCATAACCACGTCTGTGAATGTCGAGGCGCAGAGCATCGCAGTTGGCGGTTAAGTCAGGATTAACGATGTGATAATCGGCGCAAATTGCAGTCGCCGGTTATCATTTCGTGCCTAGCGATAACGTCGGCTTAATCCTGACAACGGATAATTCAATCTCCTCCACGGACTGGTTCCATGTACATATTGCTGACTGAAGACAACGCCCTGATCGCCAGCGGCGTGGTGGCTGGGCTCACCGCCCAGGGCTTTCGCGTGATGCACGCCGCGACTGCGGCCGAGGCTGAGGCGCTGCTGCGTACAGTGGAGTTCGACGCCCTGGTGCTGGATCTGGGCCTGCCGGACGAAGACGGTTTAAGCCTGCTGCGCCGCCTGCGCCAGCGCGGTGTGACGTTGCCCGTGTTGCTGCTGACCGCCCGTGACTCGGTAGCCGACCGCGTGTCTGGCCTGCAGGACGGCGCCGACGATTACCTGGTCAAGCCCTTCGACCTGCGCGAACTCGCCGCGCGCCTGCATGCCTTGCTGCGTCGCGCCGCCGGACGCGCCAGCCCGCAGGTCGAGCATGGCCCATTGCGATACGACCCAGTGGCCTGCCAGGCGTTTTTGCACGAGCAATCGATTGACCTGTCGCGCCGTGAGCAGGTGCTGCTGCAGGCGCTGTTGCACAGCCCAGGTCGGGTGCTCAGCGGCGAACAGCTCAAGGACGCGGTCTACGGCCTCGACGGCGAAGTCGAGAGCAATGCCCTCAACGTGCATATCCACCACCTACGCCGAAAGCTGGGCAACGGTATTGTCGAGACGGTACGCGGCCTGGGCTACCGCCTGGGGCCAGCCGGGCATGCAACCCCTTCTGACGAGAGCAACAGCCCATGAGCCTGCGTCTGCGGCTGACCCTTATTCTCGGCTCGGCCTTTGTGCTGCTCTGGTCGCTGGCCGCCGTGTGGATGCTGTTCGACCTGCGTAACCAGCTGACCCTCTCGCTCGATCAGCGCCTGGCCTCTTCCGCGCGTATGGTCGCCGGATTGCTCGCCCAGCTACCGCCACCGCAACAGGGGGAGGGCGGTACACCACTCAGCACCGAGCAGCTGGGTATTCCCGAAGGCATCGCCTGCCAGATCAGTTCGGTGCGTGGCGAGATACTCGCCAGCAGTCGCGCGGCACCGGACAGCGCTTTGGGTATGGCGGAAACGGGTTTCCATGAACGCACTATTGGTGATCTGACCTGGCGCACCTTCACCCTGGTTGAAGGCGATATGCGCGTGACCACGGCAGACCGACTGGACGAACGCGACACGCTCAAACGTTCCATTCTGCTTGCCGCCGCCGCCCCAGTGCTGCTGGCCTTGGTTGGCAGCCTGCTGGTGCTCTGGTTTGGTCTCAGCCGTGAGTTGTCGCCTCTGCAACGCATTCGCCAGGCGCTGGCCCAGCGTCGTGCCGACTGCATCGAACCACTGCAAATCGACGGCCTGCCGCAGGAACTGCAACCGCTGGTGGCTACCCAGAATCAGCTGTTTCAACGTATCGCCCAGGCCATCGAACGCGAGCGCCGCCTGACCGACGATGCCGCCCATGAACTGCGCAGTCCGCTGACCGCGATCAAGACCCACCTGCAGGTGGCCGGCATGACCGAAGGCGAAACCGCCCGCCAGGCACTGGCCAACGCTGAAGCCGGTGCCGACCGTCTGCACCAGACCCTGGAGCAATTGCTGCTCCTGGCGCGGGTTGAAGGCCGTCTGCCGTTTGACGAGAACCTGCAATACAGCGCCGAGCAAGTGGCGCAGATGGCTATTGGCGACGCCCAGCAACAGGACCAGCCCGCCATCGAACTGCAGTTGCTCGACGCCAGCGCCCAGCGCTTGCTGGATATGCCGCCAACCCTGGCGATTGCTGCCTTGCGCAACCTGCTGGACAACGCCCAGCGCCATACCCCACCCGGTACTGCCGTCAGCCTGAGCGTGCAAATGCGCGGCGATAAGGTGTGCTTCAGCGTGCGTGATTCCGGGCCAGGAGTCGCCCCGGACAAGCTCGCTCAGTTGACCGAGCGCTTCTGGCGCAACTCCAGCGGCGAAGGCAGCGGCCTGGGGCTGTCCATCGTCAAGGCCATCGCCGAGCGCTGTGGCTGCGAACTTGAGTTTGCCAATACGGGCAATGGGTTCTGCGTGAGCTTGCTGGTCGTTACCCGCGCGGCCGGTGAGCTGTAGTGGGGCGCTATGTGCTTCTGAAGCTCCAGACGATTTCCACCACGCGCACAGCCAGGATCAGGTAAAGCAGAAACAGGATGAGCTGCAGCACCACGTGATGGCGCAGTTTGGCCAGGCGCCGCAGGGCGTCGCTGATATTCAGTAGCAGCAGAAGCGCCGATACGATGATCAACCCCCAACCTGCCAGGGTTGAGCCCCAGAGCCCCATAAAGATCTGATGGTTGCCATGCAACGCGTCAGTGCCGGCGGCAAACAGCAGCGCGCAGACCAGCAGGTTTTTGATGTTGTCGAAGATCTTGGCGCTTAAATCTGCATCCAGCAGCGCCAGGTACTTGCTCCAGAGCTTGCGCATAGACGGCACCTGATTAGCAGCAGTACAGCGATTAATGACTGGCGTTACGCGGCCTGGGCCAGAACAGGCTGGCCATGCACAAGGCATACAGAACCGCGAACAGCACATAGGCAATTCGCGTAGAAAACAGCTCCGGCGTTTCGCCGGGCAATGGCGAAACGCCCAGACCAAAGAGAATCAGAAAGGTCGTCAGCCCGCCGCCAAACACCTTGCCCGTCACGGCGCCCATTACGGCTCGGCCGGCAAACAGCAGGCTCACCGTCAGCAGGATTAGGATGGCCCACAAGAGGCTGGGTCGCAGTTCGATCACGGTAAATGCCAGGGATGCGACAACCCCGCCCAGCAGGTTGATGACGATCAGCGCGGCAGCGGTTCGGCTGCTCATCCCCAGCTCGAACTGGCTGAGCAACGAGGCCACGGTAATCGGTATGACCATCGCCGTGGCCAGGCGCGAGTCGATCAAGCACAGCGCAACCATGCCCAACAGGATGGCGCCACTGACCATGGCCTGGCGCGTCACGCTGCCCAGCTCCGCGCGCGGCAAAGGCGCAGGGGTTACCGGCGCGGGGCCGAGATCCGGGAATACTGCGTGAGCGCCCCAGGCAAGCAGCAGGCCGATACTGACCGCCTTGGCCAGAACCAAGACAATCGACTCGCCGAGGTCACGCTGGAGGATGTCGAGCAGCGGCACCACAATCGCAATCACCAGCATCAACGCCGGCCCCGCGCCACCCACCCGGCGACCCTGGGCGAAAAAGCAGCTGAAGTAGCACAGCCAGAGCAACGGCAGCAGCACCAACGGCCGCTCACCGAGCAGGCCGGTAAGGAAGATCAGCAGTGCGCCCACGATAAAGATCAGCAACACAGTGCCCAGCCCCTGACGCAAACCGGGTGGGCTGTAGCTGGCCAGCAGAAACTGAGTGGCAAATAGCGGTGCGAGAAAGGGCAGCACACTGCCGTTGAGCAAGCCCAGGCTGAATCCCAGCGTTACTGCCAGAGCCACACGCAAGCCTTGACGCTTGGCGCGCGCCAGATCGATTGACGGGGAGGGGGCCGCCAAGGCCTCAGTTGACATAGGTCAGTAGTGCTACAAGCCGCGCGGTGATCACGCCAAACATATTCGCCAGCGGGTTATCGCCGGTGTAAATCACCACCGTAACCTGCGAGCCGTAGCGCAGGCCTTTCGGGTAAGGCTCCATCACCACCAAGCGCACGGGAAAGCGTTGCGGGTCACGTACCCAGCCGCTCTGGTTGCGTACCGAGGGCAGGGCAGAAGAGCTGCTGCCTTCTGTTGCAACGCCCCAGCCGACACTCTCGACCCGCGCATTGAAAATACGCCCAGGCAACACGTCGAACACCAACTCGGCCGTATCATCGGCCTGCACGTGCTCCAGGCTGTTTTCTTTGAAGGCTGCGGAAATCCACACGGTGCCGGTGTCGATAAAGGTCAGCGCGGGCTGGCCGGAGCTGACCACCTGGCCAACGGCGAGCTGCAGATTGGTGATCACCCCGTCGGCCGGCGCGGTAATTTCCGTACGCACCAGATCAAGACGGGCCTTTTCCAGCTGCGCGAGGGCCTGCTTGAACTGCGGGTTATCCGTACCGGTTGGCCCCAGTTCCTGACGGGCCCGCTGCAAATCGGCCTGCGCCTTGACCACGGCAGCTTCGGCGGAGTTCAGCGACGCGGTGGCTTCATCCAGACGCGCCCGCGCATAAACGCCGCGTTCAACCAGCTGCATTACCCGGCGCGCTTGCTCGCGCACATTGTCACGCTGGGCGCGGGCAGAAACGAGCTGAGCCTGGGCCGCATCCACCGATGCGGTGTTGGCCCCCAACGACTGGCCTGTTTGCTCAAGGCGCGCCTCGGCTTCGGCAATGGCGATCTTGTAAGGCTGCGGATCAATGCGAAACAGCAGCTGCCCAGCCTCCACCCGCGCATTGTCGAGCACCGCGATTTCCACCACGCGGCCACCCACCTCGGATGCCATCTGCACCACATAACCCTGCACCACCGCCTGCGAAGTGGACGGGGTACTGCGCTCCATCAGGATGGACAGCACAAACAGCGCGGCGGCAACTGACACCACGATCAACGCAATACGTCGCAGCGGGTTGGTTGGCGGCGCGGATTTATCGACAGCCACCGGCGTTTCGGCCGGTGGCGTGCTGTCAGGCTGCTCTAATGCTTCAGACATAAGGGTTCCCGTAAGGCAGATGGAGCAAGCACCAAGGTTGACTCGGCATCACGCCGCGTCGGGGCTGCTAACCCGTGCGGTGCGAATAAACAGCGCACGCAGCTTTTCCCAGAAATTGCCGCCCAAAACAAAGAAGCTGCCAATCAACATGGCATCGCCGAGCATCTGCAGCGCCCAGTTATTAGGCCGCAGACCGGGCGCGATAGCGTCGATATAGGGTTCAAGAAAGGAAGAAATCAGTGGCAGGCAGAACATCACCAAGCCAATGCGATGGCGCATCGGGCTGATCTCATCCTCAGTGCTCGGCACCATCGAAGACATATAGCCGTAGATATGCTGCTTCAGCTCCTGGAAACCCGCCTTGCCCATGATGGCGATAACCAGCAGCAAGAGAATCTTGTTAAGGATAAACAGCGCCCCCGAAAGCGCCGCCACCTTGGACCCCGGCACATCCGCCGCCGCTGCCAGCGGCACCAGAAGCCACAAAGCCGGAATCAAACAGATAATCGCGATACCCAACTTAAACCGCCAATGGGCGGACTTGGGCTGGGCTGTGTTCAGCTCTGTACTCATATGCACGTACCGTCCCTTGCGATTATTGTTTTGGGGTTTAAAAAAACAGCAAAACTATCAGCTAAATATCTAGCACAAAACCAGCGTGGCGCCGCTTTATCAGCCCATGCCTGCTCGACGCCCGCATGCTGCTGGTTTGGTGAGCATTTTTTAGGGGGGGCTTGTTTTTAACGTGAAAAACCGAAGCTTGGCATTGGGCTGACGCTACTGAGGAATTGATCGAGGGCTGCTAGACAGTACGGCGGCAAAGACGTAGGTTCTGGCTGGTGTTGAGTGGTGTCGGTTTGGCATTTGGCAATTTTTTGGATTGCTCAAACGGGTAGTGCTAGTCCGGGACTTTATACGACATCCTATGGGGTGTTATGCGACGGGAACGTCGTCTAATTATAGTTATGATTCAGTCATGGAATAATGTTGTGCCAGCCATATTTTTCATATACATCACCAGCACTATGTATACCTACATCGGCTTTGAAACATTACTTTATCTTCAGCGAGGCAGGACAAAGCTTCAGACAGTAAGAGCTTTCAGAGTATTGACTTGGCTTTTTACTATTTCAGCCTTGGCTGCTCCAATATTTATCGAGAAAACCATTGAAGAAAATTTTGATTCTGAGTTATTCAAAAACCTTTATCTTCTCAACGTCATACTTATAATAATTTATTTATTTTCACGCTACTTTAAGAAGCAGGCATATGCATCTGCCACTGAATCATAACAACTGGTTCAAACCGTTCGCTGCGCTCACTGGGACGGGCTAAAGCCCGCCCCTTAACCAAACGTTAGAGAAATAAGAGAAAGTTCTATGCGCGACAAATTGAAGCTAAATGAAGGCGACACGCTTATTCAAGAGAGCCATCGGTCTAAAGGGCCTTTGGCAGAGACAGATATCTACACATACTCCATCGTTAACGCTCAAGGAGAAAAGGTCGGCTCGGTTGAGCATGTTGATCACACCTCCATTAAAGGCTTTAACCGCTCTCAATCGGTAGAGCAACGAGATGTCTCAGGAAATTTGGTCGTTGACGTTAGGTGGTAGCTTATTCCTCTAACTAGTGATTCAAATTGCTCGCTGCGCTCACTGGGACCGGCTAAAGCCGGCCCCTTAACCAAACGTTAGAGCTACAAAGCACGAGGTCACAATGGAACTAAAGGATTTTGTCAGAGCAACCCTTGAACAGATAGTTGAAGGAGTTTATCAGGCTCAAGAAAGCATTGATGCCAAAGGTGGCATAGTCAATCCGGCAGGCATGGATTATTTCAAAGATGGACAGCGGAGCATTTATCATCATGCAATGCCGCAGCAAGTAGAATTTGATGTCGGCCTAACTTCAACTGATAAATCGGGTTCAAGTGAAGGAATTGGAGTATTTCTAGGGAGTATATCCTTGGGCAAAAGAAACAACTCTGATTCTGAAAGCGTGGCCGTAACAAAGGTTAAGTTTAGTGTTCCGATTGTGCTGCCAGCCGGCAAAAAACTGGTTAAAAAATAGCCTAGCCCGCTCTAGCAAGTGGTTCAAATCGCTCGCCTCGCTCGCTGGGACGGGCTAAAGCCCGCCCCTTAGCCAAACGTTATGTTTACTTAGTTTGATTGGGTTATTTCAATTTCGTCATCAATGCTAAATAAAGGCAATGCTAATAGTGAAAGAAATTCTTGGTAGGTTATATCTGTGGCAAATAGCCCTAAATAGAATCATTGATCTTTTAGCGCTTAGGCAGCGAGTGCACCGCTTTTGCAACACCGGAAGGCCTTTGCATATTACCGAATTATATGATATTGAGCGCAGAAGATTGAAAACTGGTTTGCGACTTGATGGAGAGGAATTAAATAGCTTTGAAGAAAAACATGGCTCTTTATTTCCTGACATTCATGACATCCATCTCATTGACGAGCTAACAACTGAAGAAATAATTATTAAATTTTGCACTGTTTTTAACGGCGGCTATGGGAAGGAAGGGGTTATTGCCGCCAACAACAAAAAATTTTGGGAGCCGATTCTTGATGAGATAATTTCAGATGCATTTTCTGGTGAAATTAAAGTCAAATTCAATAAATTTATAGAAGATGCCAGAGCTTACCGCAACAAACGCGGCGCGCACTTTGATCAAGAAGGTTTTATCATGACGCATGGCAATAAAAAACCCGACGAAGATGGGGTTATTTATAGCGTAGGCTGGAGCAGCGCCTTATTGACTTTTAACTGGGATTTTGTGAGCAATACCATCCCTGTTTTTAATAAATCCTTGAATGGCTATATTAAAAAACTACAAAAAGAAGCTGGCATAATTTAGAGAGTTGTGCCGAAACATAACAACAGGCTCAAATCGTTCGCTTCGCTCACTGGAACGGGCTAAAGCCTGCCCCTTAGAAAACGCTATACGAAAGAGAAATATCCATGGATCAACAGTTCTCTCTATTCGCTCTTATATTTTCAGTGCTCACATCTTTCTTGGGCAGCCTCGCCTTTTTTTGGTATCTGCGCGGCAGGGAAAAACGCATTAAATCCGCTATTGCAGAACTAGAATATGAAGAACAATTCATTGATAAAATAAGCAGGGGTAACGTCGAGCTAATACGCTCTGGCTTTCGGGTTCTATCACTTGCTCTCTTTATCGTGCTGCTGTCAGGCTCTATGGTCCTCTCAACAAAACTATTCCCATTTTCTGATGTATTGGAAAGAATTATTTATATGTTTGCAGTTGCCGCCTGGGCTGCTGCCGCCGCCGGCTGTTTCTCATACTTTAAATCCCTGGCGCGGTTAAATAATGTAAAACTGGCCAAAGAAAAGCTTGCGGAAAAACGTCAAAAACTGGAAGCGAAATTGTGAGCCTCGTATAACAAATCGTTCGCTTCGCTCACTGGAACAGGCTAAAGCCTGCCCCTTAACCAAACGTTATGCATGCTCGGAATGTTTTTCATCCAGCCGCAAATGGTGCCGCAAATGAAAAATAAATTAGAAAAGTCAAAATTGCTGAGGGTCTTAAATTCACTTTGTGCAGCATTGTTTATGGGGGCTGCAATTTACATTGTCGTGATGGGTTTCAACTCTGTCGCTATGGCAGCTATAGCTATTTCCGTTGCCGGAGCAGCTGCGCCGCTTGTCCAAAGCGATGAAGGAATTTGGGAAATAGTAGTCGGAACCTTCGAGGCCATGATTGATGGAGTGGTGGCAGTTGTCGAGGGCATAGCAAGTGCAATTGCTAGCCTGTTTAGTTAAAAGCGTTAATTAAAAGGTGGCTCAAGTTAATGCGGCAAGGTCTAAGAGATAAAATCATCAGTGTTTGTACAAAGAAGATACTTGCCAAAGGTGAGGTCGTTGGCGTTTCTTTTTATGCGTTCTTCGCAAATAAAAATAATGATCCGGAGCTTCTTATGGAAGCTGCAACGTGGTGGATAGAAACCCATAAACTTGATCATTTCGAGAAGGCAACAAAAATTAAGTTAATGATTGAAGCCGGCGTCTGATTAATTCAGGCAGTGGCCAATTTAACCAGGCGCATATATTGGGTGGAGTGGCAGTGAGCAAAGTCGATGTGACATCCCGATTTGAAGCAAAGCTTCTTCGTCCGGCAAAGCCTGGTAGTGATACATCGTGGGCGTTTGTAGTACTGCCGAGAGATGCCAGTGAAAAGCTTCCGAGGCGAGGCAGAACGACAGTTGAGGGCACAATTAATGGACAGCATTTCCAGGCGACTCTTGAGCCTGATGGTCAGCTGAGCCATTGGCTGCAGGTCAGTAGAGCGTTGTACGAAGGTGCAGGCGCGGTGGTTGGGGATATCGTCACGGTAGAGCTAACCCCGGTGGAGAAGGAGCCAGAGCCTGAAATTCCAGCTGATTTTCAGGAGGCGCTGGCAGCCACGCCTGAGGCCCATAAGGTTTGGACCGATACGACGACCATCGCACGATTGGACTGGATACATTGGATTACTTCAGCCAAGCAACTTAAGACGCGCAGCAAACGAATTGGTGATGCCTGCGATATGCTCGCGTCCGGCAAGAAGCATGTTTGCTGTTTCGACCAGTCGGGCTACTACAGCAAGGCCTTCCGTGCGCCCGATGCCGCAGATTTATAAATTGGCCATGGTGTTGAATGCTTAACGCGTTCGCTTTGCTTATTGGGGCATGATCGATTCGTTCATTCGCTTAATCACAGTACAAACCGCAGAGAATATAAGTATGCGCGTGCAGCTAGAGCCTCCAAACCAGCCTGAAGTTATTGCGCTTATCGCGGAGTTGGATGCGTATCAGGACACCTTGTACCCGGCCGAAGCGCGCTATGCGCTGGACCTGACCACGCTGGAGCAGGACAACGTGTTGTTTGCTGTGGCCAGAGGCAACGACGGGGCGGCCATTGCTTGCGCTGCGGTGGTGCTTGGCAATGGGGCAGGAGAGCTAAAGCGCATGTTTGTGCGCCCAGCCAACCGTGCGCAAGGTGCGGCTGCGCAGGTGTTGCTACAGCTAGAAGTCGAGTCGATACAGCGCGGTTGTCAGTTGCTGCAACTTGAAACGGGCCCTTATCAAGCAGAGGCGCTGGCGTTTTACCAGAAGCATGGCTTCCAGACCTGCGGCGCATTCGGCGACTACCCTGAACATCCGCTGAGCGTGTTTATGCAAAAGAGGCTCAGTGGCGCTCGCGCGGCGGGCTAACTAATCATGCTCATGGACACCCTTACCGCGTGGGCACAAACCAGTGTTTACGGGCTCGGTACAGGCATTAGATATCTGGAGAAGCCGTGAACCGTATTCAGCTTTTTTGCTGGCGTTTACTCGTTGCAGCCACCGCAGGGCTGATGTTGTTCGGGCTTGCGCTTGTGCTGATGCCGGGCTTTACCCTGCAAGCATTCAGCCTGCTGGTTTACGCATCGGCGGCACACCTCAATACCTTCGGCCCCGAAGCCTTGGCTTATATCAGCCTGGTGCATGCCGTGCTGGGCTCGGTGATGTTCGGCTGGGGCGCTGTGCTGATGTTTCTCGCGCTTGGCCCCGTGCGCAGAGGCAGCCAAGACGCATGGTGGATGTTTGTTGTGTCACTGCTCGCCTGGTTTATCCCCGACACAGCCTATTCGCTGCTGTCTGGCTTCTGGCAAAACGCGCTGCTCAATGCCGGTTTTGCATTGCTGTTTGCAAGTGCGCTCGGCGGATTGCGCTCATTCACGACGCAAGAGCGCATATGACGCAGGGCTGAGCGCGTTCAGCATATTTATCCGGGCGACTAAAGCCTGTAGCAGGAGGCGTTATGGCGCAGTATCTGGTGGCGATCCACCATCCCGATGATTACGACCCGGCCATTGCCGAGGATGAGGCAATGACCCGCGATATCGACGTGCTTAATGACGCGATGGTGGCGGCCGGTGTCAGGGTTTTCGTCGGCGGCCTGCTCCCGGCGCACCACGCGAAAGCACTACGAACACAGCCCAATGGCGAGGTGCTTGTTAGCGACGGGCCATACCTGCAGACCAAGGAGCACGTGGGCGGTTTCTGGGTGTTGGAAACGGCTGATCTGGAAGAAGCGCTGGCCTGGGGGCGCAAGGCCGCCATTGCCTGCCGGGCACCGGTTGAGGTGCGGCCGTTTCACTCATAAAAAAGCTCCGTAATTGCGTGTTGCTAGGCGATAAGTCGTAGGTTGGTGTTGAGCGTAGCGAAGCCCAACAGATCGCAGCATGCTCGTTGGGCTTCGTCGCGTTGCTCCTCAACGGAGCGCCGCCCGACCCAACCTACCTATGCGACCCTGCGCTGATGCGTACATTGTGTGCAACTCCTCATAAAAAAGCCCCACGGCAAGGAGCAACTGCCGTGGGGCGGGAAGGGGTTGGCCAAGCCAACCGGGGGAGAGTTTGCAAATAGGTTAAGCGTTAGGCTGCCACCCGCCGCCAAGGGCCTTGTAGATGGCGACGATGCCGCGATACAGCTCGACTTCCGCTTGGGCCTGGGCGTCTTCGGCGCTTAGGCGTTCGCGTTCGGCGTCGAGCAGCACGAGAAAGTCCACTTCACCTTCGCGGTAGCGCACGCGGGCTTGTTCGGCTGCGGCGCGGCTGGCGTCGGATTGGCGCAGCAGGGCGAGCAGGCGCTGCTGACGCTTGCCGTAGTCGCTAAAGGCGTTGGCGGATTCTTCCAGGGCCAGCAGCACCTGCTGTTCATAGTTGGCCAGTGCGCCATCGGCTTCAGCTTCGGCCCCGCGCATACGTGCACGCACGCTGCCCAGATCAAACGCTGCCCAACTGATGGTCGGTGCCAGGCCCCAGGCTTGCGCCGCAGATGAACCCAGCTGCGAGCCACGCCCGGCGGTAAAGCCGAGGAAGCCGGACAAACTCACCCGTGGGAACAAGTCCGCCGTGGCCACGCCAATATTGGCGGTGGCGGCGGCCAATTGCCGTTCGGCGGCACGGATATCCGGACGGCGGCGCAGCAACTCGCCGGGGTCGCCAACTGGTAGGGCTTTGGCGATGGCAGGCAGATCCTGGGCCGAGAGATCGACGCTTAACTGATCCGGGCGCTGGCCGAGCAGGGTGGCGATGCGGTGCTTGGCGCGCTGCTGTTCGGCCTGTAGTTGCGGCAGGCTGGCTTCGGTGCCGGCCAGGCGCGCATCGCTGCGCAGCACATCCAGCTGGCTACCGACACCGGCTTGGCGCAGTTGCTCGGTAATGGCGCGGGATTCCTGCTGGTTTTTCAGGTTGGCGCGGGCAATGCGTTCGCGCAGTTGAGCGCCGCGCAGGCTGCCGTAGGCATCCACCAGCTCGGCAATCAGGCTGACTTGCAGTTGCTGATAGTCGGCTTCGGCCACGTCCAGCTCGGCATCGCTGGCTTCCAGTTCACGCTGAATACGGCCAAACAGGTCCAGCTCCCAGAGCATGTCCAGGCCCAGGTCGTAACGTTCGCCGCGCACGCGCTGCTCGGTGACGCCGGGTTGTTGGGCCTTGCCGAATTCACCGCTGGCACGGCTGGTGACGGTCGGCAACTGATCGTTGCCGAGGTCGTCACGGATGGCCTGGGCCGCCAGCAGGCGGGCAAAGGCCACGCGCAGTTGGCGGTTTTCCTGCAGCGACTGTTGCACCAGTTGATTGAGAACCGGATCGTCGAACTGCTGCCACCAGCTGGCTTCGAAACGCGAGCGGTCGTAGCTGCTGCTTTGCGCGCTGCTCAACTGGGCATCTGCAGTCTGCGGCGCCTGGTAATCCGGGCCGACGGCGCAGGCCGTCAGTGCCAGTGCTAACAGGCTAATCGCTAGAGGTTTGGCAGTAATGGTCTTCATGCCTGTACCTCCTGCAGACGCGCCACTTTCTTCGCTTCGCGCTTCTCCACAAAAGCACGGATCAGCACATAGAACAGCGGGGTCAGCAGCAGGCCGAAGAAGGTCACCCCAAGCATGCCGCTGAATACCGCAACGCCCATGGCGTGACGCATTTCCGCACCGGCACCGGAGGACAGCACCAGTGGCACCACACCCATAATGAAGGCGAAGCTGGTCATCAGAATCGGCCGCAGACGCAGGCGGCAGGCTTCCAATACGGCGCTGACGCGGTCCATGCCTTCTTCCTGTTTTTCCTTGGCGAACTCGACGATGAGGATGGCGTTCTTACAGGCTAACCCCACCAGTACGATCAGTCCGATCTGGGTAAAGATGTTGTTGTCGCCTCCCGCCAGGATGACCCCGGTAATGGCCGACAGCAGGGTCATCGGCAAGATCAGGATCACCGCCAGCGGCAGGCTCCAGCTTTCGTACTGGGCGGCCAGCACCAGGAAGGCAAGCAGTACGCAGAGCGGGAAGACGAAGATCGCGCTGTTACCGGCAAGGATCTGTTGGTAGGTCAGATCGGTCCACTCGAAGCTCATGCCGTTGGGCAGTTCTTCCTTGAGCAGTTTGGCCATCGCTGCCTCGGCCTGGCCGGAGCTGTAGCCTGGGGCTGCCGCGCCGTTGATTTCGGCGGTGAGGAAGCCGTTGTAATGCATCACCCGATCCGGACCGGAGCTGGCACTGACCTTGAGGAAGGCCGACAGCGGCACCATTTCGCCACGGTTGTTGCGCACCTTGAGCTGACCAATCTGCTCCGGTTCCAGGCGGAACTGCTGCTCAGCTTGCACGTTAACCTGATAGGTACGGCCAAAACGGTTGAAGTCGTTGGCGTACAGCGAGCCCAGGTAGATCTGCATGGTGTCGAAGATGTCGCTGATCGCCACGCCGTGGGTTTTGGCCTTTTCGCGGTCGATGGCAGCATCGATCTGCGGCACATTCACCTGGTAGCTGGTGAACACCGACATCGGGTCCAGCTCCGGCAGCTGGCGGGCCTTGCCGATGACGTTCTGGGTTTGTACGTACAGCTCGTCGTAACCCAAGTTGCCACGGTCCTGCACCTGCAGGCGGAAGCCGCCGATGGTGCCCAGGCCTTGTACCGGAGGCGGCGGGAAGATCGCCAGGTAGGCCTCCTGAATACCCGAGAACTGGCCGTTAAGCTCAGCAGCAATAGCCCCGGCGGACATGCTTTCGTCTTTGCGCTGATCGAAATCTTTCAGGGCGACGAAGACGATGCCGCTGTTCGGGCTGTTGGTGAAACCGTTGATCGACAGGCCTGGGAAAGCGATGGTGTTGGCCACACCTGGATGCTTGCCGGCGATTTCCGACATTTTTTTCATCACATCTTCGGTGCGATCCAGGGTCGCGGCGTCCGGTAGTTGGGCGAAGGCCACCAGGTACTGCTTGTCCTGCGGCGGCACGAAACCGCTCGGTGTCGTGGCAAAACCCAGGTAGGTCAGGCCCATCAGCCCGGCATAGACGAACAGGGCGATGCCGCTGCCGCGCAGCACGCGCTTCACGGTGCCGACATAGCCATGGCTGGCGCGGTCGAATGCGCGGTTGAACGGTTTGAACAACCAGCCTCCGAACAGTTTATCGAGCAGTTTGGAGAAGCGGTCCTTCGGTGCGTCGTGGCTTTTCAGCAACACAGCGGCCAGGGCAGGGGACAGGGTCAGCGAGTTGATCGCCGAGATCACCGTGGAGATGGCAATGGTCAGGGCAAACTGTTGATAGAACTGCCCGCTCAGCCCAGAGATAAAGGCGGTAGGAATAAACACCGCACAGAGCACCAGGGCCGTGGCGACGATGGGTCCGGTGACTTCCTTCATCGCCTGCTTGGTGGCTTCCACCGGGGTTTTGCCCAGGCCGATATTGCGCTCGACGTTTTCCACCACGACGATGGCGTCGTCCACCACGATGCCGATGGCCAGCACCAGGCCGAACAGCGATAGCGCGTTGAGCGAGAAGCCGAACATGTGCATCACGGCGAAGGTGCCGATCAACGACACCGGTACAGCGGCCAGCGGAATGATCGAGGCGCGCCAGGTTTGCAGGAACAGAATCACCACCAGCACCACCAGGATGATGGCTTCGAGCAGGGTGTGTACCACCGCCTCGATGGAGCCACGTACGAAGATGGTCGGGTCATAGACGATTTCGTAGTCCACGCCTTGCGGGAAGCTCTGCTTCAGCTCGGCCATGCGCTCGCGCACTGCATCGGAAATCTCGATGGCGTTGGAGCCGGGGCGCTGGAAGACCGGGATGGCGACTGCAGGTTTGTTATTCAGCAAGGAGCGCAGGGCGTATTGACTGGAGCCCAGTTCGATGCGTGCGATGTCTTTCAGGCGAGTGATTTCGCCGTTTTCACCGGCGCGGATGATGATGTTTTCGAACTCTTCCTCAGTGACCAGGCGGCCCTGGGTATTGATCGACAACTGAAAACTATTGCCCGCGTCCGACGGCGGCGCACCGAGCGAACCGGCCGCGACCTGACGGTTCTGCTCGCGAATGGCGTTAACCACGTCGGCGGCAGTCAGGTTGCGCGAGGCGACCTTGTTTGGGTCGAGCCAGACGCGCAGCGAGTAGTTGCCCAGACCGAACAGTTGCACATCACCGATGCCATCCAGACGCGCCAGCTCGTCCTTGATATTCAGCGCGGCGTAGTTGGACAGATACAGCATGTCGTAACGGTCGTCCGGCGAGGTCAGGTGCACGACCATGGTCAGGTCGGGCGAGGCCTTGTCGACCGTTACGCCGAGACGCTGCACTTCAGTGGGCAGAGTCGGCATGGTGCGCGTGACGCGGTTCTGCACCTGCACCTGGGCTTTGTCCAGATCGGTGCCGAGCGCGAAGGTCAGGGTCAGGGTCATCTTGCCGTCGGCAGTGCCCTGGGACGACATATAGAGCATGCCTTCCACACCGGTAATCGCCTGTTCCAGCGGCGAGGCGACGGTTTCGCCGATCACCTTGGGGTTGGCACCGGGGAAGGTGGCGCGCACCACTACGGTAGGCGGCACCACTTCCGGGTATTCGCTGATCGGCAATTGGAACAGCGAGATGGCCCCGCTGATCAGGATCAGCAGTGACAGCACGGCGGCGAAGATCGGCCGCTGAATAAAAAATTGCGAGAAATTCATCGTCGTCTACCTATTAGCCGCGTGGCGCAGTGTTGGCAGGGCTGTTTTTCGCAGCGACCCGGCGGCTGTTCTGGCGTTCGATGGCCTGACGTTGCTCAGTCAGCAGCGCTTGGGTCTGTTCATCGGCCATGGGTACGCTTTGCGGATCGACCGTGGACCCGGGGAACGCGCGCTGCAGACCGTTAACCACGATCTTCTCGCCCTTGGCCAGGCCCTGGCGCACGATGCGCAGGCCTTCCAGCTTCGGCCCCAGCTCGATGGCGCGGTACTGCACGGCGTTGTCCTTATCGAGCACCAGCACGTACTTCTTACCGAGGTCCGTGCCGACCGCTTCGTCCTTGATCAGCGCCGCGGCGTATTGGCCGCTACCGACCAGCTTGAGACGTGCGTAGAGGCCAGGTGTGAAGCGCCCATCACGGTTGTCGAACACCGCACGGCCACGGATGGTGCCGGTTTGCGGGTTGACCTGGTTGTCGAGGAAATCCAGCTCGCCCAGGTGCGGGTGGCCGTCTTCGCTGGACAGCCCCAGGTACACCGGGCTGGCATCACGGGTCTGGCCGCCGGCCTGACGCGCCAGCTCAACGTACTTGAGGAACACGCGCTCATCGGCATCGAAGTAGGCGTAAACCTTGTCGGTGCTGACCAGGGTGGTCAGCAGGCTTTGCCCGGCATTGACCAGGTTGCCTTCGGTGATTTCTGCCCGACTGACGCGGCCATCAATCGGCGCGGTAACCCGGGTAAAGCTGAGGTTGAGGCGGGCGTTATCCAGCTCTGCCTGGATGCCGGCCACTGCTGCCTTGGCTTCCGCCGCCGCGCTGGCGCGGGCATCCGCCAGCTCGGCGGAGATGGCATTGCTCTGGCGCAAGCGCTCGCCGCGATTGGCCTCGCTCTGAGTCCGTGCCTGGCTGGCGCGGGCCTGCTGCAGCTGGGCTTCGAAGCGTTTGACTTCGGCCTGGAAGGGGCGCGGATCGATCTGGAACAGCAGGTCGCCTTTCTTCACCAGGCTGCCTTCATTGAAGGCTACGCGGTCGACGAAACCGGATACCCGTGGGCGAATTTCCACTGACTCTGGTGCTTCCAGGCGGCCGGTAAATTCATCCCATTCGTTGATTGGTTGTTCGATCACTTCGGCCACGCTGACTTTGGCAGCCGGCATCTGTTGGGCGCTTTCCGGCGCTTTGCCACAAGCACTCAGTACCACTACTGCGGCAAGGGCCAGGGGAAAATGCCAGAGGTTCTTATTGGACTGTTGCATGTGTGCTTCCGCCAGAGGGTGTTATGAATGGGCGGAGTCTGCGGCGGCGGGTGCGATGACGACGAATCGAACGGGGCGAAGATGAGTATCAGTCTTAGTGATGATTCGCCGGCTTGTATCGATAGTTGCTGATGTGAACAAAGCGTCGCGAGGTGGGTGAGTAGGTTGGGTTGAGACGCGTAGCGCCGAAGCCCAACGGGTTTATCCGAATTGGCTATTGGGCTAGCAGCAACCGACGGACAGGCTAAAGGCTGTCGGGATCGCCGCAGAACATCTGGATGCGTGAACGTAGCCAGCGTTCCGCCGGGTCGTTGTCCTGGGCGCCGCGCCAGGCCATGTGCAGCTCGAAGGTTTGCGACGGAAGCGGCAGCTCTTCGGCGCGCACGCCGCCTGCAGAGGTCAGGGCTGCTGCGGTGTAGTCCGGCACGGTGGCGATAATATCGGTGCCGGAAAGTAGGGTGCCGAGGCCGTTGAACTGGGGCAGGGCGAGTACTACCCGACGTTTGCGGCCGATTTTCTCCAGTTCGGTATCGATAAAGCCACCGAGGTCACCGGCAAAGGACACCAGCGCATGGGGCCGCGCGCAAAAGTCATCCAGGCTCAGTGGCCCCGGCGCCGCATCGGCGCGCAGCAGTTTCGGTTTGCTGCGGCGCAGCACCTTGCGCTTGGCATTGGCCGGCAGTTCATCGGTGTAGGCGACGCCCACGGAAATCTCGCCAGAGGCCAGCAGCGACGGCATCAGTAGATAGTTGGTGCGGCGAATCACCAGCACCACGCCCGGCGCTTCAGCACGCAGGCGCTTGATCAGTGGCGGCAACAGGCCGAACTCGACGTCATCCGACAGGCCGATGCGAAACACCGCAGTGCTGGTGGCCGGGTGAAATTCCGCCGCGCGGCTGACGGCAGTGGAGATCGAATCCAGCGCCGGCGAGAGCAGGGCGGCGATTTCCATAGCCCGCGCGGTAGGCTCCATGCTGCGGCCGGTGCGCACGAACAGCGGGTCGTCAAACAGGCTGCGCAAACGGGCGAGGGCAGCACTGATGGCTGGCTGACCGAGAAACAGTTTTTCCGCCGCACGGGTTACGCTGCGTTCATGCATCAGCGTTTCAAAGACGATCAGCAGGTTGAGATCGACGCGGCGAAGATCATTACGGTTCATCCGGTGTCCATTCAGGAGTGGCTGCGGTTTTGCGCGCGACTCAGGCTAATGCCGAATGCCGTCGCCAGGCAATATGCACGGCTAAATGATGTGTTTGTGGCTCATCATCATCGACAAGCATGGTGAATATCAGCCCCGAGCGGTGGAATTGCTGGCAAAGCCCGGATAAAGTCCGTGGCCATAAGGGGTCGCCACAGCTGTATAGCGCAGAAATGCCAGACAGTGCCGCGATCTGAATGGGTCAACCGAAGAGGTTTGCGATGTCCCGCATAGTGCGTTTCCATGAGTTTGGTGAGGCTGATGTCCTCAAGATCGAAGAGCGCCAAGCGCCTGCGCCGGCCGCAGGTGAAGTGCTGGTCGGTGTTGAAGCTGTGGGCGTCAGCTGGTACGACGTGCTCTGGCGGCAGAACCTGGCCAATACCCCGACGCAATTGCCGGCAGGCCTGGGCCACGAACTGGCTGGCGTGGTACTGGCAGTCGGCGATGGCGTTACCGATCTGGCCGTGGGCGACAGAGTGGCCAGCTTCCCGGGGCACAGCGCCAATCGCTATCCCAGTTACGCCGAACAGGTGGTATTACCGCGCAGCTCTCTGGCGCGTTACCCGGACAATCTGACTGCGCAACAGGCCGCCGTGCACTATCTGCCATCAATGGTCGGCTGGTTCGGCTTTAGCGAGCTGGCCCGTTTGCAACCCGGCGAAACCGTGCTGGTAACCGCCGCAAGCCGCTGCTGGGGCCCGTATATCGTGCAGATGGGCAAAGCCCTGGGCGCCACAGTAATTGCCGCTACGGCCTTTGCTGAAGACAGTGACTTTCTCAAGCAGCTGGGCGCCGACTACATCATCCTTACCGAAGAGCAGGACCTGGTTAGCCGCGTCAGCAAGCTGACCGATGGCCGTGGCGTGAATGTGGTGATGGATGCACTCGGCGGCCCGCAGATGTGCCTGCTGGGCGACGCCATCGCGCCGCGTGGTCGACTGATCCTGTTCGACCTGCAAGGAGGCAATGAAACGCCATTCCCAGCCTGCGCGGCGTTCCAGAAGAACATTCAGTTCTTCGTGCATTGCATCGGTAACTTCACCGGCAAGGAAGAGCTGAACATTCCGCAAGACCAGGCTGCCGTAGCCAAGGCCGTGCAAGGCATCAACCAACTGACGGCAGATGGTTTGCTCAAGCCGCTGATCGACAAGGTGTTCAGCTTCGACGATGTAGTTGAAGCGCATCGCTATATGGAAACCTGCCCAAGCCGTGGCCGCGTGCTGCTGGATCTCGGCGCGCGTTAAACATAACTCACATTATGCGAAGCCCAAATTAGGGCGAGAGCAGTGAATCCTGAGTGATCTGGGTTCACCGTTCGGCATACTGAGGTTCGTATAATATATATTATGTTAAATTGCATATATTGAACGGGTGCCTGACAACAGGATTTATAGTACACCAGTACCCGGAAGTGAAAATTGAATCGCCCCCGGTTTTCTAGACACTCTCCAAGCTCTGGAAATAGCGTTTTTCAAACTCTACCGGTGACAGCTGATTGTTGAAACCGTGTCGGCGTTTCGGGTTGTAGAACATCTCG
>NZ_JAUXXP010000074.1 GCF_030684895.1 Pseudomonas sp.
ATGTTGCCTTCCTGGATCAGGTCGAGGAACTGCAGGCCACGGTTGGTGTACTTCTTGGCAATCGAGATCACCAGACGCAAGTTCGCTTCAACCATTTCTTTCTTCGCGCGACGGGCCTTGGCCTCGCCGATCGACATGCGACGGTTGATGTCCTTGATTTCAGCCAGGGTCAGCTCGCACTCAGCTTCCAGGGCAGACAGCTTTTGCTGGCAGCGCTGGATGTCGGCTTGCATGGTGCCAATGGCTTCGGCGTACTTGGCCTTGCCTTTGGCCAGGCCTGCGGACCACTCGACGTCAATTTCATTGCCTGGGAACAGGCGCAGGAAGTCGGCGCGCGGCATGCGGGCATCACGTACGCAGAGTTGCATGATGGCGCGTTCCTGGGCGCGCAGGCGCTCCAGGGAGCTGCGCACACGCACAACCAGTGCATCGTACTGTTTAGGTACGAGCTTGATCGGCATGAACAGCTCAGCCATTTCTTTCAGCGCGGCAATGCCTTGCTTACTGCTGCGGCCGTGCTTTTTCAGGGCTTTCTTGGCGAGTTCAAGGGCGTCGCCAATCGCGGTGAAGCGGCGCAGGGCCTCTTCTGGGTCCGGACCGCCGTCGCCTTCTTCTTCCTCGTCATCGCTGGAATCAGCTTCGTCGTCGTCAGTTTCTTCGGCAGCGTCGCCGTCTTTAACTGGGACAGGCGCAGCCGCTTCAGCGGGAACGATGCCGTCATCCGGATCGATATAGCCGCTGAGGACTTCAACCAGGCGACCACCATCGGTGGTAACACGGGTGTACTCGGCCAGAATGCTGTCGACAGTGCCGGGGAAATGAGCGATAGCGCCCATCACTTCACGGATGCCTTCCTCGATGCGTTTGGCGATTTCGATCTCGCCTTCGCGGGTCAGCAATTCCACGGTACCCATTTCACGCATATACATGCGCACCGGGTCCGTCGTGCGGCCGATATCAGTCTCCACCGCTGCCAGCGCTGCAGCGGCTTCTTCAGCGGCTGCCTCGTCGGTATCGGCGTCGGCCAACATAAGGGCGTCCGCATCGGGAGCACTCTCGTGTACGGGGATCCCCATGTCGTTGATCATGCGGATGATGTCTTCCACCTGCTCCGGATCAGAAATATCTTCCGGTAGGTGGTCGTTGACCTCTGCGTAAGTCAGATACTTCTGCTCACGACCCAGGGTGATCAACTCTTTGATACGAGACTGCTGTTGCGCTTTTCCGGACATAACACCCTATCCACTGAAGGTCTTGGCGGGCAAAAAACAAGCCGCGGATTATACCCGAGTAACACCCCTAAGCGCCAGTTGGACTCGGGATTACCGGTGATGCATTACGGCTCAGCAAGCTGCGCAGCTGATCTTTCTCCTCTGCGCTCAACTCACTTTGACGGGCTTTGCGCAGCAAATGTTCCAGGCTGCGCTCGCGTTGGCGGGCTACTAGACTAGTTATAGTGTCGAAAAACTGTTGTTCAAGGTTGTCGGCTGAAATCAGCCATTCCTTTTCGGCCAGGGCGCGCAATAGACGGCCCTGTTCGGTGCCATGCCAGCGTGCGATCAGTTGCAGCGAGCGCAGGTTGGGGCTTTTTTGCAGGGCGCCGAGCAAGGCGACCAGCAGCTGGGCGTAGGTATCGTCTTCGGCGGCGAAATGGCTGACATCTTCGACCTTCTGCGCCAATTGTGGATGGTGCAGCAGGGTGCGCAGCGCGCTCAGGTGCGGCGATTCGACGCTGACTGCCGTGCGTGGGGCGCGCGGTGCGAACTCGCCCTGGCCCTTCTTGCTCCACTTGCCGCCGTCTTTCTTCCAGTTGCCCTTGCCTTTATTGCGTTCAAACTCCGGCGCGGGGCTGGGGTTTTCGTATTCGTTGCGGCTCGGCTCGACATCGTAATAGGCGCTGTCGGGAATCTCGGGGTAATCCGGGTAGTCGCTGGGTGGTGCGCTGTTCTGGCTTGGCTGGCTGCTGCGCGCAGTTGGCGCCATTTGCTGTAGGGCTTCGCCGGACAATCCGGTGATTTCGCTCAGGCGCTGGCGCATCAGGGCGCGCAGGTTGTTGCCGGGGATCTTGTCGATCAGCGGTGCGGCCAGGGTCATCAGGTGCGCCTTGCCTTCCAGGGAGCGCGGGTCGGCTTCTTCACTGAGTTGCTGGAAGAAATAGTCGGCCAGTGGCTGCGCATGCTGATTGATCCGTGCGCGGAAGGCGTCGGTGCCTTCGCTACGCACCAGGGTGTCTGGGTCTTCGCCGTCGGGCAGGAACAGAAAGCGCGCGCGGCGGCCGTCCTGAAGGCTCGATAGGGTCGCCTCCAGGGCGCGCCAGGCGGCGTTGCGCCCGGCGGCGTCGCCATCGAAGCAGAACAATACGCTGGGCACGACGCGAAACAGGCGCTTGAGGTGTTCTTCGCTGGTGGCCGTGCCGAGGGTGGCGACGGCGTTGCGCAGGCCTTGTTGGGCCAGGGCAATCACGTCCATATAGCCCTCGACGACCATGATCTCGTCGAGGTCGCGGTTGTGTTTGCGCGCCTCGAATAGCCCGTAAAGCTCCTGGCCCTTATGGAACACTGGGGTTTCCGGGGAGTTCAGGTACTTCGGCTTCTCGTCACCCAGTACCCGGCCGCCGAAGGCGATCACTCGGCCACGGCTGTCGCGGATGGGGAACATGATGCGGTCGCGGAAGCGGTCGTAGCGTTTGCCGCTTTCGGCGTTCTCCACCAGCAGGCCAGCGTCGATCATCGCCTTCTGTTGCAGGCTGTCGCTGGCCAGGTGCTTGAGCAGGTTGTCCCAGCCGGGTGGCGCGAAACCCATGCCGAAGTCGCGGGCGATCTCGCCGGACAGGCCGCGGCCTTTCAGGTACTCAATTGCGGCTTTACGTTGCGGGTGGCTTTTCAGCGCCTGTTTGTAGAACTCGGCGGCGGCCGTCAGCAGCGGGTACAGCGGCGAGTCGGTGGGTTGGCGCGGTTTGTTGTTGCGGCCACCTTCCTCGCGCGGCACTTCCATGCCGGCGCGCTTGGCCAGGTCCTCGATTGCCTGGGGAAAATCCAGTTGGTCGTGGTCCATGACAAAACCCAGGGCGTTGCCGCCGGCGCCGCAGCCAAAGCAGTAATAGAACTGTTTGTCCGGGCTGACGCTGAACGAGGGGGTTTTTTCTTTGTGGAAGGGGCAGCAGGCGGTGTAGTTTTTGCCGGCCTTTTTCAGCTGGATGCGCGAGGCGACCACGTCGACGATATCGGTGCGGTTGAGCAGGTCATCGATAAAAGACTGTGGGATCAGGCCGGCCATAGGCGCTCAGAATACTGTCATGCGCTGGGGCAGAACAGGTGGAGGCAAAAACTAAAAGACTCCGATCGTCACCCGAGGGTGGCGCGGAGTCTAAAAGCGAAACCCGGCCGAAGCCGGGTGTCAGGCGTTGCTTGTAGCTAATCGTGCAGACGAAGCTGCGGTGATTAGTACAGGCGAACGCTGCGGCGCTGCTCGCGCTGCACTTTCTTGGCGTGACGCTTAACAGCGGCTGCTGCTTTGCGCTTACGCTCGGAAGTCGGCTTTTCGTAGAATTCGCGGCTGCGAACTTCAGCCAGAACACCGGCTTTTTCGCAGGAGCGCTTGAAACGACGCAGAGCTACGTCGAAGGGTTCGTTCTCTTTAACTTTGACGGCTGGCATCCAGGGCTTACCTTCTTTATTACCGGGGGTAACGTTACTCCTGGCAAATGGCGCTGGAGAACGTAGGTTTTTAAGGGTTGCGGATGTTACCGCCTCATCGCGAGGAATGCAAAGCCTCTGATCGAAAAGCGCTGGCCGGCTCGCGCCAGCGGCCTTTATCATGCGCGCCTTCGAAGTTGCACACTCTACTACAAGGCACTGCCCATGTTGGTTCTGGGATTGGAAACCTCCTGCGACGAAACCGGTGTCGCGCTCTACGACAGCGAGCGTGGCCTGCTGGCCGATGCGCTGTTCAGTCAGATTGACCTGCACCGTGTGTATGGCGGCGTGGTGCCGGAGTTGGCCTCGCGCGATCACGTCAAACGCATGCTGCCGTTGATCCGCCAGGTGTTGAGTGAGGCCGACTGCGTGGCGACTGACATCGACGCCATCGCCTATACGGCCGGCCCCGGCCTGGTCGGCGCGCTGCTGGTGGGCGCGTCCTGCGCGCAGGCGCTGGCCTTTGCCTGGGGTATTCCAGCGCTCGGTGTGCATCACATGGAAGGCCATCTGCTGGCGCCGATGTTGGAAGAACAACCACCGGCTTTTCCGTTCGTCGCTTTGTTGGTGTCGGGCGGGCATACCCAGCTGGTGCGTGTCGATGGCATCGGTCAATACCAGTTGCTCGGTGAGTCTTTGGATGATGCTGCAGGCGAGGCCTTCGACAAAACCGCCAAATTGATGGGCCTGCAGTATCCCGGTGGGCCGGAGATTGCCCGTCTGGCGCTGAGCGGCACGCCTGGGCGTTTCAAGTTTCCGCGGCCGATGACTGATCGCCCTGGGCTGGAATTCAGCTTCAGCGGCCTGAAGACCTTCACCCTGAACACCTGGCAGCAGTGCCAGGCGGCAGGCGACAACTCTGAGCAGACCCGCTGCGACATCGCCCTGGCGTTCCAGCAGGCGGTGGTCGATACCCTGACCATCAAATGCAAGCGTGCACTGAAGCAAACCGGGTTGAATAACCTGGTTATCGCCGGCGGTGTGAGTGCCAACCAGGCGCTGCGCCAGTCGCTGGAGAAAATGCTTGCTGAGCTCAAGGGCGAGGTGTTCTACGCCCGCCCGGCGTTCTGCACGGATAACGGCGCAATGATCGCCTACGCCGGCTGCCAGCGCTTGCTGGCGGGGCAGCATGAGGATTTGAGCATCAAGGTGCAGGCGCGTTGGCCGATGGAGCAACTGCCGGCCCTTTAAGCATGGGCCGTATTCAGCCGGGCTATTTAGAAATGCCGCTCACGGCCGGCGAACAGATCGCGTAAATTGCCGCGATGGCGCCAGACGATCAGCCCGGTCAGTACGCAAACGGGAAGCAGTGCGTCGGGTTGTTGCCAGGCCAGCAGTGGCAGGGTCAGCGGCGTGGCAATCAGTGCGGCCAGCGAGCTGGTACGGGTCAGGACAAAGGTCAGCAACCAGGCAGCAACGGCCAGCAAGGCAGCGGGCGGGTACAGGCCCAGGAGCATGCCAGCGGCCGTGGCGACACCCTTGCCGCCACGGAAGTTGAAGTACAGCGGATACAGGTGGCCGACAACGGCTGCCAGGCCGACCCAGGCTTGTTGCTGCAGGCTGAAGTCGAGCAGGCTGGCGATCAGTACCGGCAGCAGGCCTTTGAGCAGGTCGCCGATCAGCGTGAGGATGGCCAGGCGTTTGCCGGCGACGCGGAACATATTGGTGGCACCGGGATTGCCCGAGCCACTGGCGCGCGGGTCCGGTCCGCCGCTTAGGCGGCTGAGCAGAATGGCGAAGGACAACGAGCCGAGCAGGTAGGCGAGGGTCGCCAACAGCCAAAACATGGTATCCATTCCGGGGCAAGGGAGCCCTGATTCTAACTAGGTGCGGCAGCCTTGTCGTGCCACGGAGAGCGTGCTTGGACACAGTTTTTATCGAGGGTCTGGAAGTCGATACGGTGATCGGTGCCTACGACTGGGAGCGCACCATTCGCCAGTGTTTGCGTCTGGACCTGTACCTGGGCTGGGATAACCGTCCCGCTGCCGCCGGTGATGAGCTGGACAAGGCGCTGGATTACGCCAAGGTCTCGCAGCGGATTCAGGCGTTTGCCAGCGAGTCGCAGTTTATCCTGGTGGAAACCTTCGCCGAGCGGCTGGTCGAGTTGCTCATGGCTGAGTTCCAGGTTCCCTGGGTACGGCTCAAGCTGACCAAGCCCGGTGCGGTGCCGGCGGCCAGTGGTGGGGTGGGCGTGGAGATCGAGCGCGGATGTCGCTAATTCCCGTTCTACTTGGCCTGGGCAGCAATATCGGCCGCGAAGCGCACCTGTGCGCCGGCCTTGATGCGCTCGCCGGCCTGCTCAGTGAGATGCGCTGCTCGCCGGTGTTTGAAAGCCAGGCAGTGGGCATCAAGAGCGGGCCGTTCTTCAATCTGGTGGTGGCCGGCTATAGCGAGCTGCCGCTGGGTGAACTGGACCGTCGGCTGAAATTTATCGAAGCCGATAACGGCCGCTACGCGCCTGAACGCAAAGGCCTGCCGCTGGATATCGACGTGCTGCTGTACGGCGATCTGGTCGGCAACTTCGACGGCTTGATTCTGCCGCGGGCGGAAATCCTCAAGAACGCCTTTGTGCTCTGGCCGCTAGCCTTGCTGGCGCCGGATGTCCTGCATCCGGCGCAGCAGCGCAGCTTTGCCGAGCTGTGGCAGGCGGCGCAGATTGATCAGCAGCTGTGGCCGGTGGCATTCAGCTGGCGCGAGCAGCAGCTGACGCCGTCTGCGCTGTGCGCCGAGTATCCGGCCAAGCCCTGATCAGGGCGTGCTGACGATAATCGCCACGCGGCGGTTCTCGCTGCGCCCTTCGGCGGTGTTGTTGTCGGCAATTGGTTTGCTCTGGCCCATGCCCTGCGTGGCAATCAGCTGCGCATCCATCCCCGCACCTTGCATCACAGCCGCCACCGTCTGGGCGCGGCGCAGCGACAGTTGTTGGTTATAAGCCGGCTGGCCGACATTGTCGGTGTGGCCTTCCAGGCGCACCTGCTGAATACCGACGCCCAGCAGTGCCTGGGTGATTTGCGTCAGTTGCGCGGTGCTGGCGCTGGAGACGACTTCCGAGTCGGTGTCGAACAGCACTTTGCCGGAGAGGCCGAGTTCCCAGCCGTCTTCGGTCCACTGGAAACCATGGCTCTTGAGCAAGGCCACCTGCTCGGCACTGAGGCCTTTGGGTGTGCTCTGGCAGCCGCTGATGAACAGTGCCGCGCCGAGCACGCCGATAAAGATCAATCGCATTAAGCTGCGCACAATGAAGCTCCTTTTCAGTTGGTAAGTGAATCCTGGCCTCTGGCCATGGTTCGCCCGCCCTGGCTGCGTTTGGCGTGGTACATGGCAACGTCCGCCTCGTGCACCAGGGCTTCGGGGTTGTCGGCGTGCTCCGGGTAGAGGGCGATGCCGATACTCAGGGAGGTGGTGATGCTGCCGCCTTCGGGTAGGGCGATGGGTTCGTGCATGCTGTCGATGATCTTGTCGGCGATCAGCACCGCATCGTCTTCGTGGTGGATGGGTTTGAGCAGCACGGCAAACTCGTCGCCGCCCAGACGCGCCACGGTGTCGCCTTCACGCAATTGGGCGCGCAGGCGCTGGGCAATGGCGATCAGCACCGCATCGCCGGCGGCGTGGCCGAGCTGATCGTTGATTTCCTTGAAACGGTTGCTGTCGAGAAACAGCACGGCCATTTGCGTCTGGCTGTCGCGGGCCTCGCGCATGCTGCCGAGCAAGCGCGACTCGAAGAAGGCGCGGTTGGGCAGCCCGGTCAGAGCGTCGTGGCTGGCCTGGTGCGCCAGCGAGGCGTTCTCGCGTTCCAGCTGATGCTGCCAGGCCTCCAGTTGATCAAGCAGGGCGTTGAAGTCTTCGGCTAGCTCGTTGAGGTCGGCGATATGGGTGGCCGGCACGCGCTGGTTGAAGGTGCGCTCCACGGAAATGTTGTGCGCTACTTGCGACAGGTTACGCAGCGGCTGGGTGATTGCCCGCTGTATGCGCTTGGAGCCATAGGTGGCGCCCAGTGCGCTGAGCGCCAGACTGGCCAGCAGGCCAAGCAGGCCGCCGATCAGGAAGCGCAGCAGGGTGGTGCCTTGGCCGCTGAGGTGCAGGGCGCCGATCTGTTGGCCCTGATAGGTGATGGGTTGAATCACCACGTCCGGCAGCAGCAGGCGGGCGATTGATTGCTCGGCGTTGTTGAGTACGGTGTTATTGGCTGCGTCCAGGCTGGCGAGCAGCGCGCCGTCTTTATCGAAGACGGCCACCTGGGCGATTTCCTCGGTCTTGCAGATCTGCTCCAGGGCGTCGCGCACCGCTGCGCGGTCGTTGAACACCACGGCGGCTTCCAGGGTGTAGGCCAGGGAGCGGGCGATCAGTTGCAGGTTGTGGCTGGCGTAGGTGCTAAGCGCGAGCAGGCTGACCAGGGTCAGCGACAGGCTGGTCAGGCCCATGGCCAGCAACGCGACACGCAGGTGAGCGTTATGCAGCAGGCGGCGCAGGCTCGGGCGCTGCTGGATGACTTCGGGCTTTCTGCGGTTCATGGTTGCGGTCCTGCGCGCTTGCCCAACTGCAGCACGTTCGGGTGAATGCGGATACCGCTGCGCGCGACGGCGTCGAGATTGACCTTGAACCCCACATGCTCATCGCTGATGCCCAGGCAGAACAGACTGCCTTCGCTGCAGGCCTGGCTGGATTCGCTGATGGTCAGGATGGGTTTGCCGACCAGGCGGCTGAACAGGGCAATCCGCTGGCTGTCCTCGATCACCCCGAGATAGACAGCTTCGCAGTCGGTTTCCAGCAATGGGCTGTCAACCAGCAGGCGCTTGGTCTGTACTGGCTGGCGGGATTCCAGCTCGTGGTTCTGCCACAGCAAGTCGGCGTACTCGGTTGGGGCAATCACGCACAGGCGCAGGGTTTCGGGCTGCTGCGGCCAGCGCGCATAGCTGAGGATGCCGTGCACCACATGGGCGACCTGAGTGGCGCGCAGCGTGGCGCTGTCGGCGTCGGCTGGTTCGGCATGGGCCAGTGCCGGCAAGAGTGCCAGTAGGGTGCAGCAGAGGACTTTTCGATTGGCGCGCATAAACACTGGACGATTCAGATGCAAGGTAAAGGTCTCCGGCTTGGCCTGTTCGGCGCTGAGGCGACGCGCGTTGGCGCGGTGCACGGCAGGCTCTTGTTGAGTAAAGCTCACGCGCTTAGATTTTGGCGTCAAAATTTATGCGTGATAAGGCTGGAGGCCTAGTGCTGCAAGGCCTGCAGCCTATCAGTGTGCTGCGCGTAACGCTACGCCTGAGGGTGGTTCTGGCGAAATTGCTGCAACGCCTGCAGGCGTTCTTCCTGCAATGCGTTGCCCAGTTCGGCCCCTTGCAGGCCGCGTGCGAGCAGCGGTTGCACGGCTACTGTGCGGGCGGCGTGCATGGCGGCGCGCAGGTAGTCGGCTTGTGGGTAGGCGCGCTGCTCCAGACCGAGGCGGCCGCGGGCGTCCATTTCGCAGGCGGCGATAAACTCTTCAAAACGCTGCGGGCGGCGGAACACATCGAAGCTTTGCAGCAGCTTGAGCAGGGTCGAGGGCTTGAGCTCCAGGGCGCGGTGGCCGTGGGTGTGAAACTCACCGACCTGTAGGGCAAGCTCCTGGCAATCCTTGGGCGCCTTGCAGCGCTGGTTGATCGCCCGGATCAGCTTCAGGCCCTTGTGTTCATGGGCGATGTGGCGTGGCCACTCGGCCTCGGGGGTAAGGCCCTTGCCGACATCATGAAGTAGACAGGCCCAGCGCACCGTCAGCGGCTGCTGGTGTTCGGCGCATTGGCGCAGCACGCTGAGCACGTGCACGCCGGTGTCGATTTCCGGGTGATGGGCCGGTGGCTGCGGGATGCCGAACAGCACGTCGACTTCCGGCAGCAGAACACGCAGCGCACCGCAGTCGCGTAGCACCTGGATAAATACATCGGGGCGCGGCTCCATCAGCGCGCGGGAGATTTCTTTCCAGCTGCGCTCTGGCGTCAGCGCACCTAGCTCGCCGGACTCGCTCAGTTCGCGCATTAGCGCCAGGGTTTCTGGCGCTACGCTGAAACCCAGTGGCGCGTAACGGGCGGCAAAGCGGGCGACGCGCAGCACGCGCAGCGGGTCTTCGGCGAAGGCCGGAGATACATGGCGTAGCAGCCGAGCTGCGAGGTCACGCTGGCCACCGTAGGGGTCGATCAGCGTGCCGTGATCGTCCTCGGCCATGGCGTTGACGGTTAGGTCGCGGCGGATCAGGTCTTCTTCCAGGGTGACTTCCGGGCTGGCGAAGAAGGTGAAGCCGCCGTAGCCACGCCCGCTTTTACGCTCGGTGCGGGCCAGGGCGTATTCCTCGCCGGTCTGCGGATGCAGAAATACCGGGAAATCCGCACCCACCGGGCGGTAGCCCAATTCGAGCATTTGTTCGGCGCTGGCGCCGACCACGACCCAGTCGATCTCGCTAACCTCGCGGCCTAACAGGCGGTCGCGTACTGCGCCGCCTACTTTGTAAATCTGCATCATGGTTCCTCCGCTAAGTGCGGAGGATAGCGGCTGGCCGCTGACGAGGGGTAGCCTGGATGCAGTTCTGAGGGTTTTAGCGTGTTCCCGGATTGTATCCGGGCTACGGGCTGGCTAGCGGAACCTGCTGCAATAGCGCTTGAGTGGCGCGCTCCAGCAGTTCGGCGCTGTCTTTGGCGGGGCTCAGGCCTGTGCTGATCAGGCCTTCCCAGAGGGTGTGCTGCGCTGGGGTGGTCAGGCGGATGCGCAGTGTGCCGGTTTCATCGCGCAGGCGGTGGATCGCCTGGTAGGGGCCGAGCGGGGTGGGTGGGGCGGCGTCGATCTTGAAGTCGAGCGGGCTGTCCTGCACCGCCAGCCAGTAATACACCTGAATCTCTGCCTGCGGGTTGGCCTGGTAACCGCGTGCACTCAAGCCTTCGCGCAGCAATTGCTCAAGCTGTGCATAGCGCTCGGCAAATGGCACGTCGCCTGCTACGGCCTGTTCAGCGGCAATCAGGCTGAAGCTGCGCTTGCCCGTCAGTTCGGCGCTGGCGGGGGTTAGCACCTGGGCGCGGGGCAGCTGGTTGCTGCAGGTGGCCAGTGCCAGACACAGCAGTAATACGATAAACAGGCGCATCGGCAGATTCCCGGTTGGTCTGCTGCGCATGCTGGTGCTTGGCATCGTGGGCGCGCAACCGATCAAATGGGCGGGATCATCAGGTCGAGGCGCGGGTAGTCGCTGTCATGTTCGGCTTCATGCTTGGGCGGCACATACTGGGTGCCGATCAGTTGTTCACCCTGGTACAGCTCCAGGTGGATATTGAACCCCCACAGGCGGTGCAGGTGTTTTAGCACCTCCTCGGTGGAGCTGCCCAGCGGTTTGCGGTCATGCTGCTGGTGGCGCAGGGTCAACGAGCGGTCGCCACGGCGGTCGATGCTCCAAATCTGCACATTGGGTTCGCGGTTGCCCAGGTTGTATTGCGCGGCCAGGGTTTCGCGAATCTGCTGGTAGCCGGGTTCGTCGTGAATCGCTGGGACGTAGAGTTCGTCTTTCTGGTCGTCATCGAGAATGCTGAACAGCTTGAGGTCGCGGATCACCTTGGGCGACAAGTACTGCAGGATAAAACTCTCGTCCTTGAAGCTGTTCATGGCGAATTTCAGGGTGCTTAGCCAGTCACTGCCGGCAATCTCCGGGAACCAGCGGCGATCTTCTTCCGTTGGTTCCTCACAGATGCGGCGAATGTCGCGGTACATGGCAAAGCCCAGGGCGTAGGGGTTGATGCCGCTGTAGTAGGGGCTGTCGAACGGCGGCTGGTAGACCACGCTGGTGTGCGACTGGAGAAACTCGATCATAAAACCTTCGGTAACCAGGCCCTCGTCGTACAGGTCGTTCATCAGGGTGTAGTGCCAGAAGGTCGCCCAGCCTTCGTTCATCACCTGGGTCTGGCGCTGCGGGTAGAAATACTGGGCGATCTTGCGCACGATACGGATGATCTCGCGCTGCCAGGGCTCCAGCAGCGGTGCGTGTTTCTCCAGGAAATACAGGATGTTTTCCTGCGGCTCGGCCGGGAAGCGCTTGTTGTCCTTGTCGCTGCCCTTGCTGGCGTTTTTCGGGATGGTGCGCCAGAGGTCGTTGATCTGCTTTTGCAGGTGCTCTTCGCGGTCTTTCATGCGCCGCCGTTCTTCCTCGGCGGAAATCGGATAGGGGCGTTTGTAACGGTCGACGCCGTAGTTCATCAGCGCATGGCAGGAGTCGAGCAGGTCCTCCACCGCGTCGATGCCGTGGCGCTCCTCGCATTGCATGATGTACTGCTTGGCAAACACCAGGTAATCGATGATCGAGCTGGCATCGGTCCAGGTGCGAAACAGGTAGTTGCCCTTGAAGAAGCTGTTGTGGCCGTAGCAGGCATGGGCGATCACCAGGGCCTGCATGCAGATGGTGTTCTCTTCCATCAGGTAGGCGATGCACGGGTCGGAGTTGATCACGATCTCGTAGGCCAGGCCCATCTGTCCGCGCTTGTAGCCCTTTTCGGTGCTGAGGAAGTGTTTGCCGTAGGACCAATGGTGGTAACCCAGCGGCATACCAACCGAGGCATAGGCGTCCATCATCTGCTCGGCAGTGATCACCTCGATCTGGTTGGGGTAGGTGTCCAGGGCATAGCGTTCGGCGAGTCGGCCGATTTCGCGGTCGTACTGACGGATCAGCTCGAAGGTCCATTCCGAGCCGGTGGAGATCGGTTGGCGGCGTTTGTCTTTGCTGCTCATGTGGCTAGCCTCCGCTGGAACAGGTCGCGGAATACCGGGTAGATGTCGCCGGCCGAGACCAGCTGCTGCTGGGCGAAGGTGTCGGCGAAGGCTTCGCTGACCTGCTCGTATTCGAACCACAGCGCCTGGTGCTCGCGCGGGGTGATCTCGACGTAAGTGAAGTACTGCACGAACGGCATGATCTGCTTGATCAATATATCCCGGCAGATCGGCGAGTCATCATTCCAGTTGTCGCCATCCGACGCCTGGGCGGCGTAGATATTCCATTCGTTGATCGGATAGCGCTCAGCCATGATCTCCTGCATCAGCTTGAGCGCGCTGGAGACGATGGTGCCGCCGGTCTCGCGCGAGTAGAAGAACTCCTCCTCATCCACCTCGCGGGCGCTGGTGTGGTGGCGGATAAACACCACCTCGATCTTGTCGTAGTTCCGTTTGAGGAACAGGTACAAGAGGATAAAGAAGCGCTTGGCGATGTCCTTGGTCGACTGGGTCATCGAGCCGGACACGTCCATCAGGCAAAACATCACTGCCTTGGAGCTGGGGTTGGGCTGTTTGACCAGCAGGTTGTACTTGAGGTCGAAGGTGTCGAGAAAGGGGATGCGCTTGATCCGCGCACGCAGTTTGCTGACTTCCTCTTCAAGCGCCTGGATATCGCCAAGGTTGTCCGGCTGTTCCAGCTTCAGGCGTTCCAGTTCGGCCTGAGCACTCTTGAGTTTGTTGCGGCTGCTGCCTGAGAGGGCGATGCGCCGGGCATGGGCCGAGCGCAGGGTACGGACGATATTGATGCGCGATGGATTGCCTTCATTGCTGATCCCGGCGCGCACGCTTTTGAAGGTGTCGCTGCCGGTCAGGTGGCGTTTGATCAAATTGGGTAGTTCGAGATCCTCGAACATAAAGTCGAGGAATTCCTCCTGGGTGATTTGGAAGACGAACTCGTCCATTCCTTCGCCGGAGTTGCTCGCCTTGCCGGCGCCTTGGCCGCTGCCACCGCCTTGCGGGCGGGCAATCTTCTCGCCGGTGGTGAACTCGCGGTTGCCGGGATGGACGGTGGTTTGGCGGCCGCCACGGCCGTGGTGCAGCACCGGCTCGTCGATATCGCGGCCGGGGATGCTGATCTGTTCGCCGTGCTCCATATCGGTGATGGAGCGGCGGCTGACCGCCTCTTCCACGGCCTTCTTGATGTGATCACGGTAACGCCGCAGAAAGCGTTGGCGGTTCACCGTGCTCTTGTTTTTACCGTTCAGACGTCGGTCGATCACATGGCTCATAACTGCCCTCCGTGCGCTGCAGACATCAGGCGTAGCCAACACAGGGCGGCGTTGGTCGCGCGCCCTGTAGCCGCTGGCAGCCTGTCGCGTCAGGCCGCGTTATTGCGATTTACGAACCCGCAGATACCACTCGGACAGCAGGCGTACCTGCTTGTCGGTGTAACCGCGCTCGACCATGCGAGTGACAAAGTCGTTGTGCTTCTGTTGATCCTCCTTGCTCGCTTTGGCGTTGAAGCTGATGACCGGCAGCAGGTCCTCGGTGTTGGAGAACATTTTTTTCTCGATCACCACGCGCAGCTTTTCGTAACTGAGCCAGGTCGGATTCTTGCCATTGTTGTTGGCCCGGGCGCGCAGCACGAAGTTGACGATCTCGTTGCGGAAATCCTTCGGGTTGCTGATGCCAGCAGGTTTTTCGATTTTCTCCAGCTCTTCGTTTAGTGCTACGCGGTTGAGGATCTCGCCGGTTTCCGGGTCGCGGTACTCCTGATCCTGAATCCAGAAGTCGGCATACAGCACGTAGCGGTCGAAGATGTTCTGCCCATACTCGCTGTAGGACTCCAGATAAGCAGTCTGGATTTCCTTGCCGATAAACTCGATATAACGCGGCGCCAGGTACTCCTTGATAAAGCGCAGGTAACGCTCGCGCACCTCGGCGGGGAATTGCTCCTGCTCAATCTGCTGCTCCAGCACGTAGAGCAGGTGCACCGGGTTGGCGGCGATCTCGTGCGGGTCGAAGTTGAACACCTTGGAGAGGATCTTGAAGGCGAAACGGGTCGACAGACCGTTCATGCCTTCATCGACGCCAGCGGTGTCGCGGTACTCCTGAATTGACTTGGCCTTGGGGTCGGTGTCCTTGAGGTTTTCGCCGTCGTACACGCGCATCTTCGAGTAGACGTTGGAGTTTTCCGGCTCTTTCAGGCGGCTGAGGGTGGAGAACTGCGCGAGCATTTTCAGGGTGTCTGGCGCGCAGTGGGCCTTGGCCAGGGAACTGTTGAACAGCAGCTTGTCGTAGATCTTGATCTCGTCGGTCACGCGCAGGCAGTACGGCACCTTGACGATGTAGATGCGGTCGATAAACGCCTCGTTGTTCTTGTTGTTGCGGAAACTGTGCCATTCCGACTCGTTGGAGTGGGCCAGCAGGATGCCGCTGTAGGGGATCGCACCGAGGCCTTCGGTGCTGTTGTAGTTGCCTTCCTGGGTCGCGGTGAGCAATGGATGCAGCACCTTGATCGGTGCCTTGAACATCTCGACGAATTCCATCAGGCCCTGGTTGGCCCGGCACAGTGCGCCCGAGTAGCTGTAGGCGTCGGCGTCGTTCTGTGGGTATTCCTCGAGCTTGCGGATATCCACCTTGCCGACCAATGCGGAGATGTCCTGGTTGTTCTCATCGCCCGGCTCGGTCTTGGCCACGGCGATCTGGTTAAGGATCGAGGGATAGAGTTTGACCACGCGGAACTGGCTGATATCGCCGCCGAACTCCTGCAGGCGCTTGGTGGCCCAGGGCGACATGATGCTGTTGAGGTAGCGCCGCGGAATGCCGTAATCCTCCTCGAGGATGGCGCCGTCCTCGGCATCGCTGAACAGGCCGAGCGGCGACTCGAACACGGGCGAGCCCTTGATCGCGTAGAACGGCACTTTCTCGATCAGGTGCTTGAGCTTTTCCGCCAGGGACGATTTACCGCCGCCCACCGGGCCGAGCAGGTAGAGGATCTGTTTCTTCTCTTCCAGGCCCTGAGCAGCATGGCGGAAGTAGGAGACAATCTGGTCGATGCACTCTTCCATGCCGTGGAAATCGGCAAAGGCTGGGTAACGGCGGATCACCTTGTTGGAGAAGATCCGCGACAGCCGTGGGTCGGTCGAGGTGTCGAGCAGTTCCGGCTCGCCAATCGCCAGCAACAGGCGCTCGGCTGCCGAGGCATAGGCGCTTCGATCCTGCTTGCACAGTTCGAGGTACTCCTGGAGGGTGAGTTCCTCCTGGCGAGTCGCTTCGAAACGTTGTTGGAAGTGGCTGAAAATGCTCATGACTTCACCTCGCTCGATGCGCAGAGCCGGTGCGGGATCGGTCAGGTGCTTGGCAGCTCCGGTGCGGATGCAGCCGGGATAAACCCCCAGAACACCTAATAATCTTAGAACGTGTCCAACGTCTGCTGCGCGTCGGCCCTGCTGCGTTAAGAACAGGCTCGGAATGCTCATTTACATCCGTAAACTCCGCTTCCTCGCCTGTTCTTGCCTTGCATGACCCTAGCTCGCGAGACCTTGAACAGGTTCTTACCGATGGCCCGATGCCGTTTGGCCGGCTCTACCTTGTTTTGGATGGCCTGAGCTAAAGGATAGTTCGGAATCGGCGGGGTCAAGGGGCGCGCAACGATAACAGGATATTACCGTTGGTCGGGAGGTGCCGGCAGGCCGCTGCTGGTGCGGCCTGGGCGGTGAAAAAAATTATTCTTCGGAGGCGTGTGCGGTGTCATCGGGAAAGGTGGCGCGCCATAGCTCAAAACCGCCATCGAGGCTGTAGACATCACTGAAACCCTGGCCGACCAGATAGGCCGCAGCACTTTGGCTGGAGTTGCCGTGATAGCAGGCGACAATCAGCGGCGCATCGAGATCGGCCTGGGTGATAAAGGCGTGCAACGAGTGGTTGTCGAGGTGCTGCGAGCCGCTGATATGACCGGCGGCGAAGCTCTGCGGATCACGGATGTCGACCACTACTGCACCCTGCTGGCGTAAGGCCTGAGCCTGCTCAGGGGGGATGCGTTTGAATTCGCTCATGCTTGCTCCTTACAGTCGCAGCTGTATTTCTCGCCGCTATCAATATTCATCAGGGTCATGCTCGCACCCCAGACGCAGCCGGTATCCAGGGCGATCACGTTGGGCTGCGGGGATTGCCCTTCGAGCGCTGCCCAGTGGCCGAAGATAATCCGTTGGTCACGGGTCTTGCGCTGGTTGTAGCTGAACCAGGGGGCGTAGCCCGGTGGTGCGCTGCCGACGCCTTCCTTGCTCTTCAGGTCGAGGGTGCCGTCGGCTTTGCAGAAACGCATGCGGGTGAAGTAGTTGGTGATCACTCGCAGGCGCGTCACGCCGTGCAGATCGCCGTGCCACTTGGCCGGCTCGTTGCCATACATGCCGTCGAGAAACAGTGGCATGCGCGCATCATCGCGTAGGGCTTCTTCGACTTCGGCGGCGCGCTTGAGCGCTTTGCTCATGGTCCACTGCGGCGGTATGCCGGCATGCACCAGGGCGGTGTCGCGGGCTTCGTCGTAATGCAGAAGCTTCTGCCGGCGCAGCCAGTCGAGCAGGTCCGCTGCATCCGGCGCTTCGATGATCTCGCGCAGGGTGTCGCCTTTCTTCAGGCGCTCGATGTTGTGCGCGACGGCCAGCAGGTGCAGGTCGTGATTGCCCAGCACGCAGGTCAGTGCATCACGGATGCCGTAGAGAAAGCGCAGCGTGGCCAGGGACTCGGGGCCGCGATTGACCAGGTCACCGACCAGCCACAGCTGGTCCTGCGCCGGATCAAAAGCCACGCGCTCAAGCAGGCATTGCAGGGGTTTCAGGCAACCTTGCAGGTCGCCGACGGCGTAGGTGGCCATCAGTGCAGCGAGCCCGGCACCGCAAGGCGGAAGGGCGCGATCAGGGCGTCAAAGCGTTTACCGTCGTCGGCGAGCATCTGGTAACTGCCCTGCATGATGCCGACGCGGGTAGTCATCACGGTGCCGCTGCTGTAGGTGTGGCTGGCGCCAGCCTCGATCAGCGGCTGCTGGCCGATCACGCCAGCACCGCGCACTTCCTGCACGCGACCATCGCCATCGGTAATCACCCAGTGGCGCGAGAGCAGTTTGGCCGGCAGTTCGCCTTTATTGCTGACCGTGACGGTGTAGGCGAAGGCGAAGCGGTTCTGCTCCGGCTGTGACTGCTCCGGCAGGTAGCGGGTGACGACGCTGACGTCGATGTTGTAGCGCGAATCGCTCATGCGTAATTAACTCGGTGGGCAGAAACCCAGTCTAGCCGCTGTCAGTCGGCGATGGGTTGTTCAGCCAGTTTGTCCGCCAGGCGTACAAACGCAGCCAGGTCCAATTGTTCAGGGCGCAGGCTGCCGTCGATGCCGGCGGCTTCAATTGCCGCTGCGGGCAGTAAGTTCTTCAAGGTATTGCGCAGGGTCTTGCGCCGTTGGTTGAAGGCTTCGCGCACCACGCGTTCAAGCAGGTGATGGTCCTTGGCCGGATGCGGCAGTACGTCGTGCGGCACCAGGCGGACGATCGCTGAGTCGACTTTGGGCGGTGGATTGAACGCACCCGGGCCGACATTGAACAGGTGCTCCACGCGGCAGTGGTACTGCACCATGATCGACAGCCGGCCCCAATCGCCACCGCCAGGCTCGGCGGCCAGGCGCTCGACTACTTCCTTCTGCAGCATAAAGTGCATGTCGCGAATCAGCGCGGCATTGCTCAGCAGGTGGAAGATCAGCGGCGTGGAGATGTTATACGGCAGGTTGCCGACCACGCGCAGGCTGTGCGGCGCGGCCTGCAGCTGATTGAAATCGAACTTGAGGGCGTCGCCCTGGTTCAGGCGAAAACGCGGGTTGCTGCCGAACTGGTGTTGCAGGATCGGGATTAGATCGCGGTCGAGTTCAATCACGTCGAGCTGCGCGCCGCTGTTCAGCAGGCCTTCGGTCAGCGCCCCCTGACCTGGGCCGATTTCCAGCATGTGCTCGCCTTCGCGGGCGTGGATGGCGCGCAGGATGCGATGAATCACTCCGGCGTCATGCAGGAAGTTCTGGCCGAAACGCTTGCGCGCGCGGTGTTGGTATTCGGACATGCAGCAGCTCCAGGCTTCAAAGCATCGGCTTGAAGCGAATGTAACGCGGGTAGAAAGCCCGGCAGTTTAACAGCATTGACGGCGTACGCCCCGTGCTGGGCGTGGCAGTCAGGCGCTTTTCACCTGGCTGGCGGCCATTTCATACGCGGTTTGCAGGGCGACCTGCAGGCTGCCGCTGTCGATCTTGCCGCTACCGGCCAGGTCCAGTGCGGTGCCGTGGTCGACTGAGGTGCGGATGATGGGCAGGCCCAGGGTGATGTT
Organism: Pseudomonas sp.; assembly: GCF_030684895.1. Classification (GTDB taxonomy): domain Bacteria; phylum Pseudomonadota; class Gammaproteobacteria; order Pseudomonadales; family Pseudomonadaceae; genus Aquipseudomonas. Next base: position 18,767 of record NZ_JAUXXP010000074.1, read on the forward strand.
TACCGCTGCGCCAAAGCCTTTGTATTTGAGCACCGGCAAGCCCTGGTCGTGGTACATCGCCAGCACCGCATCGCAATGCTCAAGGTGCTTGGGGGTGAACAGGGTGTCGGCGGGTAGCGGGCCGATCAGGTCGATACCTTCGCTGCGCAGTTGCTGCAGGGTGGGCTCGATCACTTCGATCTCCTCCCGGCCCAGGTGGCCGCCTTCACCCGCATGTGGGTTGAGGCCGCAAACCAGAATACGCGGCTGGGCGATGGCGAATTTTGTGCGCAGGTCATGGTCGAGAATACGTGTGACCCGGCTGAGGCGCTCAGGGGTGATGGCTGCGGCCACATCCTTGAGTGGCAGGTGCGTCGTCACCAGCGCCACGCGCAGGCCGTGGGTGGCGAGCATCATCACCACCTGCGCGGTGTGGGTCAGCTCGGCAAGAAATTCGGTATGGCCGGAGAAGGCAATACCGGCGTCGTTGATCACGCCTTTGTGCACGGGGGCGGTGATCATCCCTGCGAAGTGCCCGTCGATGCAGCCTTGCCCGGCACGTGTCAGGGTTTGCAGTACATAGGCGGCGTTAGCGTTGTTCAGTTGACCGGGAATGACCGTTGCTGCCAATGGTGTGTCCCAGACATACAGGCTGCCGGAAGCGGCGGCCTGCTGCGGCCAGGCTGCGGGGCTGACGCTAATCAGCTGGATGTTCAGGCCTAGCAGTTTCGCGCGGTCGGCCAGCAGTTGTTGGCTGGCTATTGCGATGATCGGGTGTGGTTGTGCTTCGCGTGCCAGCAGCAGGCACAGGTCAGGGCCTATGCCTGCAGGCTCGCCGGGAGTCAGTGCGAAAAGGCGGGGCGTGGTCATTGGGAAGCTCTCCGTGGCTATGCGCCAACTCTGTTAGTGCGGCGGCGGTTAGTAAAGAGACGCGTTATTAGCGGGCGAAAAAAAGCCCGGCTCTGCGTGTGCATAAAGCCGGGCTTGATTTGTTGCGTACGCTAGCTGCGTCCGCGTGCTAGGTCGATCAGAGCTTGCTCTCGACGTAGGCTTCGTCGCGGATCTGGCGTAGCCAGGCCTGCAGTTCTTCATCGTACTTGCGGTTGCGCAGCACGGTCATCGCCTGCTGCTCGCGGTATTGCGCGCTGCTGTCGGTGGCGCGGCGGCCCATGACTTCCAAGACGTGCCAGCCGTAAGGGCTCTTGAAGGGTTTGGACAGCTCGCCAGCTGGCGTGTTGTTCATCACCTCGCGGAACTCGGGCACCAATACGTTCGGGTCGATCCAGCTCAGGGTGCCGCCGTTCAGCGCCGAGCCAGGGTCTTCAGAGAAGTTCTTCGCCAGTTCAGCGAAGTCTTCCCCAGCCAGGATGCGCTGGTGCAGACGCTCGACCAGGCGTTTGGTTTCGGCTTCGCTACGGATTTCACTAGGCTTGATCAGGATATGGCGAACATTCACTTCGTCACGTACCTGGCTGTCGCCGCCGCGTTTTTCCAGCAGCTTGATCATGATAAAGCCGCCTGGGGTACGCATCGGCTCAGTTACCTGGCCGACCGACAAGGCGCTAAGCATGCTGTCGAAGGGCGGTGGCAGCTGTCCGGCTTTACGCCAGCCCATCTCGCCGCCTTCCAACGCGGTTTCACTGGCTGAGCGGGCAATAGCCAGCTGGGCGAAATCAGCGCCTTGCTGCAATTGCTGATAGAGATCGCGGGCCTGACGGTCAGCGGCCTGGATGTCCTGCGGGGAGGCGCTTTCGGGTACTGGAATCAGGATGTTGGCCAGGCGGAACTCTTCCGACAGCTGCATCTTGCCCATGTCCGAGGCGAGGAAGTTCTGCACTTCCTGATCGGTCACCTGAATGCGTTCTGCCACGCGGCGTTGGCGCACACGGCTGATAATCATCTCGCGACGTACCTGGTCACGTGCATCGGTATACGACAGACCATCTGCCGCCAAAGCAGCGCGGAACTGCTCGATGCTCATGCCGTTGCGCTGGGCAATGGTGCCGATGGCCTGGTTCAGTTCTTCGTCAGTGATGCGAATGCCGGAGCGCTCGCCAATCTGCAACTGGATGTTCTCGATAATCAGGCGCTCAAGCACCTGCTGGCTGAGCACATGCTCAGGCGGCAGGGCTGCACCGCGCTGGGTGATGGTTTGCTGCACTTCACGCAAGCGTGAATCGAGCTGGCTTTGCATCACCACATCATTGTCGACAATCGCTACAACGCGGTTGAGTGGTTGAACCGCAGCATTTGCCGCGGTACCCAGAAACAGCGCGCCCAACAGCAGGGGGCGCACGCAATCAGAAAGCTTGATCTTCACGTTCACGATAACCTTGAATGCCTTGGTCGAGGAAAGTCTCAACTTTATTGCCGACTACGCCACCCAGACCTTTGAGTACGATCTGCAAGAAGATGCCGCGATCAGCCTGGTCGTTCAGTGACGGATTCAGGCTGACTTCGTCGTAGTCGATCCAGTAGCGGTTGATCAGGCGCAGTTTCCAGCAGCAGCTGTCGTACTCGAAGCCGGCGAAGGCTTCCAAAGTACGGTCGCGACCATAGTCATACTGCCAGCGGGAAATCACGCTCCACTGCGGCACGATCGGCCAGATAACCGAGAAATCGTGCTGGCTGATCTTGTAGTAGTCCTTGATGTATTCAGGGCTGCCAGGTGTGCCGTAATCGCTACCGAAACCCCACTCACCTTTGGCTTCGTCAAAGCGTACGCTGTCGTTGCGGTAGCGATAGCCTGCGTTGACCACCTTGTTCGGGTTGTCTTCTGGCTGGTAATGGAACATTGCGCTACCCGAACGGGTGCTGCCGCTATCCGGATCCCAGTTGAAGTCCGAAGAGAAGCGCCAGTCACGGTTAAAGCGATACAGGTATTCAAGCGCATAAGGCGATACCGATGCCGTTGCGTCGCCGCGGGTGCGGTAATCAATGCCTGGCAACTGCACCTGGCGGTCTTCAAAGTAGAAGGCTTGGCCAATGCTGAAACGCTGACGTTCAAAACCATTTGGCTCAATCCAGCGATTGGTCACACCCAGAGAGAGTTTGTTCTCGTCGCCGATACGATCCTTGCCGGAGAAGCGGTTTTCACGCCACAGCGAGGAATAGCTGAATGTGCTCTCGCCAGTGTCGAAGACCGGGATATCGGTCTGGTCTTCTTCGGGAACATAGAGGTAGAACAGGCGTGGCTCCAGTGTTTGGCGATAGTTCTTGCCAAACCACTGGGTGTCGCGGTCGAAGTACAGGCCGCTATCCAGGCTAAACATGCCTACGCCGCGGCTTTGGCTGCTCTTGTATTCCTGCTCTGCAAGCAGCGTATTTTTGCCTTGCTGATCCAGAGTCAGGTCATAGTTGGTTTGCAGGTACTTAACTTGAGGCTTGATAAAGCCCCAGTTCCAGTTCAGTGGCAGGCTCACGGCCGGTTCTGCGTGTAAACGCTCGCCGTTGGCGCGAGCCAGGCCTTGCAGGCGAGTGTCATACCACGGCGTGCCGACTGTGCCATCGGCGTTGAGTGGGCCGCCGTCCTCATCAATAAAGTTACCTTTACGCAGACTGCGGTCAAAGCGCACATATTCCGTGCCGTAACTGAAGTTCACCCCAGCTGGCTTAAATGGCAGTACGCCATCCAGAGTCAGTTGCGGTAAGCGGTTGTATGGGGTGACGTCAGTAATGTTCGCCAGCTCATAGGCATGCGCATTCAAGCGCGCGGTATAGCTGTCGCCACGATAGGTCAAGGTGCCGCGCTGATTGACGTAGCTGGTGGCGCCGACGCCCAAATCAGTGTTCAGATCCTGGAAGTAATACGGATCGCTGATATCGGTGTAGTCGACTTCGGCCAGCAGGCGTGAGGTAAGGCCAGTCTTGTGCTGCCAGCTGTACATCCAGCGCTGATCTTCATAATCAGACTGCAGTTTGCGGTCGTCATTGCTGTCTTGCAGGAATGCGCCGCCAACCTGGCCTTCGCTGTTCTTGGTGAGGTAGCGGAATTCGCCTTCCATCAGCAAGCCGCGATCACTCATATAGGTTGGGTACAGCGTGGCGTCGTAGTTCGGCGCCAGGTTGAAGTAATACGGTGTTTGCAACGTCAAGCCGTTATCGCTCGAGCTGCCGATGCTCGGCGGCAGGAAGCCTGACTGGCGACGGTCATCAATCGGGAAGTAGATATAAGGTGTGTAGAACACCGGAATATTCTTCACGCGCAGGGTGACGTTGGTCGCGGTGCCAAAACCGGTGGCCGGGTTCAGGGTGATGTTGTTGCCCTTCAAGTGCCAGGCGTTGCTGCCTGGTTCGCAGCTAGTGTACGTGCCATCTTTTAGGCGGATAATCGCGCTTTCTTCGCGCTTGGCATAGAGCGCATTGCCGCGGATATGGCTCTTGTGCAGCACGTATTCGGCGTTATCAACTTTGGCTTCACCGTTGTCCAGTTGCAGCTCGGCGCGGTCACCCACGACCAGCATGCCCTGATCACGCAGGCGCACATTACCGATCAGCTCACCGCGGTTTTCCGCCTGACGCAGGTTGGCTTCATCCGCCTCGACCTGCATGCCGGCCTGGCGCAAGACCACATCACCGGCGAGGGTGGCGACTTGCTCTTCCTGCTCATAGCGCGAGGCTTTGGCCGATACGAACATCGGCGCTTCATCCATCGGCGTCTTGTCGTCCATGCCCGGGCGCATCGGCTCTATGTACGCGCCTGCGCAGTAGGGGCCGGCTTCTGCCAATTGAGCGGCGCTGAGATTTTCTCGCGGCACCCAGTCCAGGTGGCTGAAATCGGCGCTGCGCGAGGCGAGGCCTTTGCCACGGCTTTCAGTCACCAGGGTCGCTTGCGCGGCTTTCCCCTGAGGTGCTTCGGTGCCACTTTCGCCAGCTTTGTTGCTGGCAACCGAATCACGTTGTACTGGCCGTGCTGGCAGTGCAGCATTGCTGGTCTTCGGGGCGCATGCCCAGCCGCCGGTGGCGGAAACCTGGCAATCGTACTGCTCGGCAGCGATAGCAAAAGGAACGGCTAAAGGTTGTAGCGCCAGAAGGCTGCCAGTGACCAGTAGAGGGAATTTTTTACGAAACGCGGGGTATTTTACTGCCATCTTATTTTTTCCGGGCTTCCTGCGCGCCATTGGCCCTGAGGCCGCACGCCTCTCGATGGGCTTGAAAAGATGCTGGATAATAAAGCATGACCCGCGCAACGGCTAGCGCCGTCGGAGACCTTGTAATGCCTGATGAAGATGTACGCTTAAAACTCCTCGAAAACTGGCTGGATCAACAGCTGCCTGGGCTGTTTGCCGAACAGGGGTGGGGCGCTGTACCAGCCGCCACGCTTGCCTCTGCCAGCAGTGACGCCAGTTTTCGTCGTTATTTCCGCTGGCAAGCTGCTGAGCGCAGCCTGATCGTGATGGATGCACCGCCGCCGCAGGAAGACTGTGCGCCCTTTGTCAAAGTAGCGCAGCTACTGGCTGAGGCGCACCTCAACGTGCCGCAGATTCTTGCCGCTGACCTTGAGCGAGGCTTTTTATTGCTCAACGATTTAGGTCGGCAGACCTACCTGGATGTGATCAACGAAGACAATGCGGACGTGCTGTTTGCAGATGCCATGCAGGCCCTGATGGCACTTCAGCAGCTGCCAATGACCACGCCGCTGCCCGGCTACGATGACGCCCTGCTGCGCCGTGAGCTGCAGCTATTCCCCGAGTGGTATGTACAACGCCACCTGGGCGTCGAGTTCAGCGAACAGCAGCAGGCCCTGTGGCAGCGCGTAAGCCAGCTGTTGATCGACAGCGCCCTGACACAGCCCAAGGTGCTGGTGCATCGCGACTATATGCCGCGCAACCTGATGCTCAGTGAGCCGAATCCTGGCGTGCTGGATTTTCAGGATGCGGTTTACGGCCCGGTGACGTATGACGTCACCTGCCTGTTCAAGGATGCCTTCCTCAGCTGGCCTGAGGCGCGCGTGCGCAGTTGGTTGGAGCAGTATTGGCAACAGGCGCGTGATCTGGGTGTACCGGTGCAGGCGGAGTTGGAAGACTTCCTGCGTGCCAGTGATTTGATGGGCGTACAACGCCATCTCAAGGTAATCGGTATCTTTGCGCGCATTTGCCATCGCGATGGCAAACCCAAGTACCTGGGGGATGTGCCGCGGTTCTTCTCTTATATAGAGGCGGTTTTGGCGCGTCGACCGGAGCTTGCTGAGCTGGGCGAATTGCTGGCCAGTCTGCCGCGGGAGTCTGTATGAAGGCGATAATTCTGGCCGCCGGCAAAGGTGAGCGGCTACGCCCGCTGACTCTGCATACCCCTAAACCCCTGGTGCGTGCAGCCGGCGTGCCCTTGATCGAATACCACGTGCGCGCTCTGGCGGCGGCCGGGTTTACCGAGCTGGTGATCAATCATGCCTGGCTGGGGCAGCAGATCGAGGATTACCTGGGTGATGGATCGCGCTTCGGCGTCAGCATTGCCTATTCCGCTGAAGGTGAGCCATTGGAAACCGGTGGCGGAATTTTACAGGCCCTGCCGCTGTTGGGTGATCAGCCTTTCGTACTGATCAACGGCGATATCTTCACCGACTACCCCTTTGCTGAGCTGCGCCGGCCGTTAAACGGCCTGGCCCATCTGGTGCTGATCGAGAACCCTGGCCATCACGTCAAAGGCGACTTCTGTTTGCAGAAAGGACAGGTCACGGATGCGCAAGAGGGGCAGGACAGCCTCACCTACAGCGGCATGGCAGTGTTATCGCCTGCGCTGTTCGCCGGTTGTCAGCCCGGTGTGTTCTTGCTTGCGCCGTTGTTACGCGCGGCCATGGCGACTGGGCAGGTGAGCGGTGAGCGGTTTGACGGTTGCTGGGTGGATGTGGGTACTCATGAGCGCTTGGCTCAGGTCGAGCGTTTGCTTGAGGCGCGTGGCTAGGATGATTTGGCCTGTGACCCTTCTCGGGGCGGTTGCCGGGCTGGCGGTGGCCAGTATTCCGGGTGCCATGCTCGGCGGTTTGCTGGGGCAGGTACTGGATAGACGCTTGCGCCTGCAGTCCTGGGCGGCCTTGCGGGAGCGCCTGGGCGGCCGTGCCGGGGGGCGTGACGAGTGGCTACTATTCGTACTTTTGGGGCGCTTGGCCAAGAGCGGTGGTCGCGTGCTGCCGGCGCATATCCAGCAGGCGCGGGCGGAAATGCAGCGCCTGGGACTGGATGCAGAGGGGCAGCGCCAGGCCATCGCGGCTTTTGCTCGGGGCAAGACCGGGCGCGACAGTTTGCGCGTGCCGCTGCGGCGCCAGCACGCGCGAAGTGAAATGCTGATGCGCGCGTGCTGGCGAATGGCCTGGGTGGATGGTCAGGTTGGGCAGGCCGAGCGCGAGCTAATTATGCTCTGGGGCAAGTGGCTGCAGGTTTCATCAGCGATCCAGGCGCAGCTGAGTGACGCCTACGCGCCGCCGCAGGGGCCGCTGGTCTCGACGGCCAGCAACGCCTATCAACGCGCCCTGAACCTGTTGAATGTAAATGCCGATGCCGAGCCTGCGCAGATCAAGCAGGCCTATCGGCGCTTATTGAGTCGCCATCATCCGGACAAGCTGGCGGGCAGCGGCGCCACGCCAGAGCGGGTGCGCGAGGCGACTGAACGCACCCGTGAACTGCACCAGGCCTATGATCTGATTCGCCAGCGTCACGGCTTTCGCTAGGCTCTATTTCGCCTGCAGCTTTAGCGTCAGCCAGCCACGAATGCGGCGGTAGAGCTGTTCCTGTTCCGCTTCGCGGTTGCCCGGCAGGGCCTTCATGGCGATCTGTATATAGGCGGGATGCTTCTGCCGTTTGCTGGCTTGCGAGCGTTTAAGTGCGGCCTGGCGGTCGGCGGGCAGGTCCTTGTAGTAGAAGTCGCCGGTGGCCAGCTGCAGTTGCGGAATCAGTTCATCCAGTGGCGGGGTATAGCCGGCGGGCAATTGTGCGGCGACCAGCAGCAGATTCTGAACATTGGCTGGCTTGCGTTCGGCCAGGTAGCGTGCGGCCCAGTAAGCGCCGCTGCCGTGGCCGAGTAGCACGATGGTCTTGGCTTGTTGTTGCTCGGCAAAGGCAATGGCCGACTCGATGCGTGCCAATACGCGTTCGGCATGGGCGTTCTGTTGCGCCTCAATGGTTTTCACTTTGCTCGCCGCAGTCTCGGCGCTGTCGATCTGGCTGTTGCTGGTTTGCCCAGCGGCTTCATCTGTCGCAGGGCTGTTCTCGGCGTCATCCGCTGTTGGCGCCTCAGCGGCGTCAGCTGCCGCTTCTTCTGTTGGGGGCGTAGTCGCGGGTTCGGCGCTGCGCAGTGGCGGCGCATCGCTGCTGGGGTCGGGCAGGGTCAGGCTGAGGCTGTGCCAGCCCGCATTGGGCAGCTTGCTGCGCAAGGGGCCTACGCTTTGCGGCCAGTCGGCGCTTTCATCGTCGCCCGGCAGGATAATCACCGCGCCGCTGGGCTCGGCGACATTGGCAGGTAGCCAGAGGGCCAGGAAGCGTTCGTTGCCCGCTTGCAGTTGCTGCTGTTCCTTTTGCTCCAGGCGCTGTTCCAGTGCGGTGGCTTCCACCTCGCTGCGTTCGGCTAGGGGCGCACGTACCTCTTCCGTCGGCTCGGTTGAGTTGCCCGTGGCGGCGGTGGCTGCTTCTGCAGGTGTCTCTTCTTCCGCCTGCAGTGGGCTGATTGCTAGCAGCAGGCTCAGGGCAAGGGTGGCGGGGCGCGAAAACATGGGGATCTCCAGCGAACATCGGGTCTCAGCAGCCTAGCCTTTTCCGCTCGGCTTTGTCAGGTGTCGCTCACGCGCGCCAGGCCTTGGATCGGGCTGGTACAATGCGCGCCTTCCGTGAATGCCACCGAGGTGCGCTATGCAACCCTTCGCCATTGCTCCGTCGATTCTTTCCGCTGACTTCGCTCGCCTGGGTGAGGAAGTGGATAAGGTGCTCGCCGCCGGTGCTGACATCGTGCACTTCGATGTAATGGACAACCACTATGTGCCCAACCTGACCATTGGCCCGATGGTCTGCGCGGCGCTGCGCAAGTACGGCATCACCGCGCCGATTGACGCGCATCTGATGGTCAAACCGGTGGATCGCATCATTGGTGACTTTATCGAGGCGGGCGCCAGCTATATCACCTTTCACCCCGAGGCCAGCGAGCATATCGACCGCTCCCTGCAACTGATCCGTGATGGCGGCTGCAAGGCCGGCCTGGTGTTCAACCCGGCCACCCCGCTGGAGGTGCTCAAGCACGTCATGGACAAGGTCGACATGATTTTGCTGATGAGCGTCAACCCAGGCTTCGGCGGGCAGAAGTTTATTCCCCATACCTTGGAGAAGCTCCAAGAGGCGCGTGCGCTGATCGACGCATCGGGGCGTGATATTCGTCTGGAAATTGATGGTGGGGTCAATGTGCAGAACATCCGCGAAATCGCCGCGGCAGGCGCCGACACCTTTGTCGCCGGCTCGGCGATTTTCAATCAGCCGGATTACAAAGCCGTTATCGACGCCATGCGCGCCGAGCTGGCCCAGGCGCGCGGGTGAGTATGCTGCGCGAGCTGTTCCAGGGTGAGTTGCCGCGTCTGGTGATGTTTGATCTGGACGGCACCCTGGTGGATTCGGTGCCGGATTTGGCCGCCGCCATCGACAAGACCTTGCTATCGCTCGGTCTGCCGGTAGCGGGCATCGAACAGGTGCGCGATTGGGTCGGCAATGGCGCACGGGTGCTGGTGCGCCGCGCCCTGGCGGGCGGCCTGCAGCATGAGCATATAGATGAGGCCCGCACCGAGCAGGCGCTGGAGCTGTTTATGCAGCACTACGCCGAAAGCCACGCCCTGACCCAGGTCTATCCTGGCGTGCGACCCACCCTGGATTGGCTGCGCGAGCAACGGGTCGAGCTGGCCATTGTCACCAACAAGCCTGAGCGCTTTGTCGCGCCGCTGCTGGATGAAAAGGGCCTGGGTGGCTATTTCCGCTGGATTATCGGCGGTGACACCTTGCCGCAGCAGAAGCCCGACCCGGCGGCGCTGCTGCATGTGCTGCAACTGGCACGGGTGGAGGCGGCGCAGGCACTGTTTGTCGGCGACTCGCGCAATGACGTGCTGGCGGCCAAGGCGGCTGGCATCGTCTGTGCGGCCCTGAACTACGGCTATAACCATGGTCGGCCGATTGCCGAGGAGAATCCGGCGCGAGTGCTGGATAGTCTGTGCGAGCTATTGCCGGTTACCGCGTCGCCGGGGTTTGCGGGTTGATTCGCTTCCGGCCCTGCGCTAGTGTGGCCGAACTTCAATCCCGCCTGAATTAAGAGAGCTTCGTGGTGGTTACCTGCACGCGCTGGTCGGCAAGCACCGACATGAAAATCATCAAGGCCCTGGCCCGTTGGCGCTGGCGCCCCTGACCTGATCTTGGCCGCCTAGGCGGCGCGTTTGCACACGACCGAATTACCTCAAGCCACGAGGCTGATCATGACCCGCGAAGAATTCCTGCGTTTAGCCGCTGCCGGCTATAACCGCATTCCTGTTGCCTGCGAAACCCTGGTGGATTTCGACACCCCGTTGTCCATCTACCTGAAGCTGGCCGACGAGGCCAATACCTACCTGCTCGAATCCGTCCAAGGCGGCGAGAAATGGGGGCGTTACTCCATTATCGGCCTGCCGGCCCGCACTGTGCTGCGGGCTTATGAGCACGATGTGTCGATTACTGTTGATGGTGTGGAAGTCGAGCGCCATCACTGCGAAGACCCGCTGGACTTTGTTGAGCGATTCAAAGATCGCTACAAAGTGCCGACCTTACCCGGCCTGCCGCGCTTTAACGGTGGCCTAGTGGGCTACTTTGGTTATGACAGCGTACGTTATGTAGAAAAGCGTCTAGCCAAATGTCCCAACCCAGATCCGCTGGGTAACCCGGATATTCTGTTAATGGTGTCCGATGCGGTGGTGGTGTTCGACAACCTCGCCGGCAAGATGCACGCGATTGTGCTGGCAGATCCCGCCGAGAACGATGCGTTTGAGCAAGGCCAAGCTCGTCTGCAGGAAATTTTGCATAAGTTGCGTCAGCCGATTACCCCGCGTTTGGGGGTTGACCTGAATGCGCCCGCAGGTGCTGAGCCGACCTTCCGTTCCAGCTTTACCCGCGAGGACTACGAGCGCTCGGTGGATCGGATCAAGGAGTACATTCTGGCGGGTGACTGCATGCAGGTGGTGCCCTCGCAGCGTATGTCCATTGACTTCAAGGCTGCGCCGATTGACCTGTACCGCGCTTTGCGCTGCATCAACCCAACGCCCTATATGTACTTCTTCAATTTTGGCGACTTCCATGTGGTGGGTAGCTCGCCGGAAGTGCTGGTGCGTGTTGAGGACAATCTCATTACTGTACGGCCAATCGCGGGCACTCGTCCGCGCGGTGCCAATGAAGAGGCCGATTTGGCGCTGGAAGAGGATCTGCTTTCGGATGCCAAGGAAATTGCCGAGCACCTGATGTTGATCGACCTGGGCCGTAACGATGTCGGCCGGGTTGCCAGCACCGGCAGCGTCAAACTCACCGAGAAAATGGTGATCGAGCGCTACTCCAACGTTATGCATATCGTCTCCAACGTGACTGGCCAGCTTAAAGAAGGCCTGACCGCGATGGATGCGTTGCGCGCGATTCTGCCAGCCGGCACTTTGTCTGGTGCCCCGAAGATTCGCGCCATGGAAATCATCGATGAGCTGGAACCGGTCAAGCGCGGTGTTTACGGCGGCGCGGTGGGCTATCTGGCCTGGAACGGCAATATGGACACCGCCATCGCCATCCGTACGGCGGTGATCAAAGATGGCGAACTGCATGTGCAGGCCGGTGGTGGCATCGTTGCCGACTCGGTGCCCGCGTTGGAATGGGAGGAAACGCTGAACAAGCGTCGCGCCATGTTCCGTGCTGTGGCGCTCGCCGAGCAAACCGTCCCTGACCAGTCCAAGCGCTGAGGAGTCTTGCCATGCTGTTGATGATCGATAACTACGACTCCTTTACCTACAACGTGGTGCAGTACCTGGGTGAGTTGGGCGCCGATGTGCATGTAATCCGCAACGACGAACTGTCGATTGCCGAGATCGAAGCGCTTAAGCCCGAACGTATTGTGGTGTCGCCCGGCCCTTGCACGCCGACCGAAGCCGGGGTGTCCATCGAGGCGATTCTGCATTTTGCCGGCAAGCTGCCGATTCTCGGTGTGTGCCTCGGCCACCAGAGTATCGGCCAGGCCTTCGGCGGCGATGTGGTGCGCGCGCGCCAGGTGATGCACGGCAAGACCAGCCAGGTGTTCCACCGCGACTTGGGCGTATTTGCCGGCCTGAACAACCCGCTGACGGTCACCCGCTACCATTCCCTGGTGGTCAAGCGCGAAACCTTGCCGGACTGCCTGGAAATCACCGCCTGGACTCAGCATGAGGACGGCTCGGTGGACGAGATCATGGGCCTGCGCCACAAAACTCTGCATATCGAGGGCGTGCAGTTCCACCCTGAGTCGATTCTTACCGAGCAGGGCCATGAACTGTTTGCCAACTTCCTCAAACAACAAGGAGGCCTGCGCTGATGAATATCAAGGAAGCCCTTAACCGGGTAGTCAGCCAGCTCGATCTGTCGACCGAAGAAATGCAGAGCGTCATGCGCGAGATCATGACCGGCCAGTGCACCGACGCGCAGATCGGCGCCTTCCTGATGGGCATGCGCATGAAGAGCGAGACCATCGACGAAATTGTCGGCGCGGTCTCGGTGATGCGTGAGCTGGCCAGCCATGTGCACCTGCAGACCCTCGACCACGTGGTCGACGTGGTCGGTACCGGTGGCGATGGTGCGAATATCTTCAATGTGTCGACCGCAGCGAGCTTTGTTGTCGCCGCCGCTGGCGGCAAGGTGGCCAAGCACGGTAATCGCGCGGTGTCAGGCAAGAGCGGCAGTGCCGATCTGCTCGAAACGGCGGGTATTTACCTGAGCCTGACGCCGGAGCAGGTGGCGCGCTGTATCGAGAGCGTCGGCGTCGGTTTTATGTTTGCTCAGGTGCATCATTCGGCGATGAAGTACGCCGCCGTGCCGCGCCGTGAGCTGGGCCTGCGCACTATCTTCAATATGCTTGGCCCGCTGACCAACCCGGCGGGGGTCAAGCATCAGGTGGTCGGTGTATTTAGCCAGGCGCTCTGCCGACCGCTGGCCGAGGTGCTTAAGCGCCTCGGCAGCCAGCATATCTTGGTGGTGCATTCGCGTGATGGTCTGGATGAGTTCAGCCTGGCCGCCGCGACCCATGTGGCGGAACTGAAGAATGGGCAGATCACCGAGTACGAAGTGCTGCCGGAAGATCTCGGTTTGAAGAGCCAGAGCTTGGTCGGTTTGGCCGTGGAAAGCCCGGAAGCCTCGCTGGCCTTGATTCGCGATGCCCTAAGCAAGCGTAAAACTGACGCTGGGCAGAAGGCGGCAGACATGATTGCGCTGAACGCTGGTGCTGCACTATACGCAGCCGATCTGGCGAGCAGTTTGAAAGAAGGCGTGCATTTGGCCCACGATGCTTTGCATACCGGGCTGGCCTGGGAGAAGTTGCAGGAGTTGGTGTCCTTTACCGCTGTATTCAAAGAGGAGAATGCCGGGTGAGTATTCCAACCGTTCTGGAGAAAATTCTCGCGCGCAAGGCTGAGGAAGTGGCGGCTCGCCGCAGTATCGTCAGCCTGGCTGAAATCGAGCAGCAAGCCCGCAACGCCGATCCGGTGCGCGGTTTTGCCGAGGCGCTGATCAGCCAGGCCAAGCGCAAACAGCCGGCGGTGATCGCTGAGATCAAGAAGGCCTCGCCGAGCAAGGGCGTGCTGCGCGAAAACTTCGTCCCGGCCGAGATTGCCCAGAGCTACCAGAGCGGCGGGGCCACCTGCCTATCGGTGCTGACCGATGTCGACTTCTTCCAGGGCGCGGATCGCTACCTGCAGGAAGCCCGTGCGGTCTGCTCGCTACCGGTGATCCGCAAGGACTTTATGATCGATCCCTATCAGATCGTTGAAGCCCGTGCCCTGGGTGCCGACTGCGTGCTGCTTATCGTCTCGGCGCTGGAGGACGGGCAGATGGCCGAGTTGGCGGCGACTGCCAAGGCCTTCGATCTCGATGTGTTGGTGGAAGTACACGATGGCGATGAACTGGAGCGTGCGCTGAAAACCCTGGACACGCCGCTGGTCGGTATCAACAACCGCAACTTGCACACCTTCGAGCTCAGCCTGGAAACCACCCTCGACCTGCTACCGCGGATTCCCCGTGATCGCCTGGTGGTGACCGAGAGCGGCATTCTCAATCGCGCCGATGTCGAGCTGATGGAAATCAGCGAGGTGTATGCCTTCCTGGTTGGCGAGGCGTTTATGCGCGCCGACAATCCAGGGGCTGAGCTGGAGCGGTTGTTCTTTCCCGAGCGTAAGCGGGTGATTGCTGCGCCTGATGTGGACTGAAACCACCGTAAAATAAAAAAGCCGACGCATGCGTCGGCTTTTTTACCTCTTTAGCATGCGGCTTAGCGCGTGCCGAACACCACCATGGTTTTGCCTTTGACGTTGACCAGGCCTTGTTCTTCCAGGGCCTTGAGCACGCGGCCAACCATCTCGCGGGAGCAGCCGACGATACGGCCGATCTCCTGTCGGGTGATCTTGATCTGCATGCCGTCCGGGTGGGTCATGGCGTCAGGTTGCTTGCACAGATCGAGCAGGGTGCGCGCAACGCGGCCGGTGACATCGAGAAAGGCCAGGTCGCCAACCTTGCGCGTGGTGTTGCGCAGGCGTTCGGCCATCTGGCTGCCCAGGGCGTAGAGAATGTCGGGGTCCTGCTGCGTCAGCTCGCGGAACTTGGCGTAGCTCAGCTCCGCCACTTCGCACTCGGTCTTGGCGCGCACCCAGGCGCTGCGTTCTTTCTCGGTGCCGTCCTTTTCGAACAGGCCCATTTCTCCGAAGAAATCGCCGGAGTTGAGGTAAGCGATGATCATTTCACGACCATCATCGTCTTCGATCAGGATAGTGACCGAGCCTTTGACGATGAAGAACAGCGTTTCGCAGCGATCGCCCGCATAGATGATGGTGCTCTTGGCGGTGTAGCGACGGCGGTGGCAATGCGCGAGAAGCTTGTCGAGATTTTTTATTTTAGGTGTGAGGGTAATAGCTACCATGCCTGAATCCCGAATTTATAAAGGTAAGCCGTTGTGCGGCTGAAGTTCTAATAATAGTTATCTGTACAAGTGTGCCAGTAATTAGCTATCAGCTTAACCACCAGTCCAAGACTAGGTGTTGTTTTGCGACCTGGCTAACACTCAGCACGAGCTTTTGGCTCTCTCGGCACCCAAAGAGGTTGTAACGGTGCTGTGCTAAGCTGCCTTCCTTTTTAACAGCGGAGCCCGAGTAATGAAAGCGCGTATTCAGTGGGCCGGCGAAGCCCTGTTTATTGGGGAGTCGGGCAGCGGCCATGCGGTGGTGATGGACGGCCCGCCAGAGAGCGGAGGACGCAACCTGGGTGTGCGCCCGATGGAGATGGTGCTGATCGGTTTGGGCGGTTGCAGCAACTTCGATGTGGTCAGCATTCTGAAAAAATCCCGTCAGGCGGTAGAAAGCTGTGAAGCCTTTCTGGAAGCTGAGCGCGCCACTGAAGAGCCCAAGGTATTCACCAAGATTCACCTGCATTTCGTGGTCAAGGGCCGCAGTTTGAAGGAGGCTCAGGTCAAGCGTGCGGTTGAGCTATCGGCCGAGAAATACTGCTCGGCCTCGATTATGCTGGGCCGTGGCGGCGTCGAAATCACCCACGACTACGAGATTATCGAGCTGGGCGAGTAGCCTGCAGCGATAAACCTGTGAACGAAAAAGGGCACCTCGGTGCCCTTTATTGTGCCCCTCGTTCAGCCTTACACCCGGTAGGTGGTGCTGGTCATCACTTTGGCCAGCAGGCTCATACCGAACTTTACCGGCGCCGGGAAGCGCAGGCCGCCGGCATCCAGAGCGTTGCAGGCATGCTGTTCTTCATCGACGCGCATCTGTTCGAGAATCGCGCGCGATTTCTGATCCTCCTGCGGAATCTGCTGCAGGTGTTCATCAAGGTGTTTGACCACCTGGTCTTCGGTGGCGGCGACAAAGCCCAGGCTGACCTTGTCGCTGATCAGCCCGGCGGCTGCGCCTACGCCAAAGGACAAACCGTAGAACAGCGGGTTGAGGATGCTCGGCTGACTGCCCAGCTGGCGGATACGCTGCTCACACCACGCTAAGTGGTCGATTTCCTCATCGGCGGCATGCTCCATGGCTTTGCGTACCTGTGGCAGCTTGGCAGTGAGTGCCTGGCCCTGGTACAGCGCCTGGGCGCAGACCTCGCCGGTGTGGTTGATGCGCATCAAACCGGCGACATGCTGGGCCTGCTGCTCGTCCAGCGCGGCTTCCGGCTGCACGATGGCAGGCGATGGGCGGCTTGGCTGGCCGCTGAAGGGCAGCAATGTGCGCAGCGCAGCATCGGCTTGCAGCAGCAGGCGATCAACAGGTGAGAAGTGACGTTCGCTGGCCATAGGGACCTCCGGCGATGATTACGGCGGCCAGTTTACTGCAAACACTGGCCGTCGGCTTGACCGAGATCAGGGCAACTCGCGCAGTACACGAAACCCTAGTGCATAGTCCTTGTAATGCGGCTGTTTCATATCGCGCTGACTGCTGCGCAGGTAGCTTGGGCCGCTGTTCCAGGCGCCGCCGCGAACCACTCGCGGGCTTTTGTCGAGCAGGCTAGCCGCCTGTTGCTCGCTGCCATCGAAGGGGCTGGCAAAGCGCGAGGCGGTCCATTCCCAGACATTGCCGGCCGTGTCATGCAGGCCGAAGGCATTGGCAGCGAATTGGCCGACACGCTCAGTCTTACTCTGGATCAGCCGCGAGGTAGCGCAGCCACGGCAATGCGCGCGAGGGCGGGTTTCCGGGCTGTCGAGCTGCTCACCCCACCAGTAGTAGCTGGTGCTGCCGGCGCGGGCGGCATATTCCCACTCGGCTTCGGTAGGCAAGCGATAGCGCTGGCCGGTGACCGTCGACAGCCATTGGCTGTAGGCCTGGGCCTGGTGCCAGGACACATGGATCACCGGCCGCTGTGCCGACAGTCCCCAGCCCTCGTTGTCCGGCATCGCTGTGGCGGTGGCTTCGGCGTAGTGCTGCCAGTCGGCAAAACTGACTTCGTAGCGGCCAATGGCGAAGGGGTGGCTGATTTCAATCGGCGTGAGTGGGCGCTCGTTATGATTGCCGCGGCCGCTGTGGTCACCCAGCAGATAGCGCCCGGCCGGGACTACAACCAGCTGCGGTCCTTGCTGGTCCTGGGGCAACGCGTCGCTGAATACGCTGCCAGGCGTATGTGCCTGCGCGGGATTGCCAACCAGCAGGGCGAGCAAGGTCAGTGCGCCGCATAATGAACGACTCAACCCGGTGGCCATGCCATCTGCCGTTGACCCAGTACGTGCATATGAATGTGGTGCACCGTCTGGCCGCCCAGGTCATTGCAGTTCATCACCACGCGAAAGCCTTCCTCGCAGCCTTGCTCCGTGGCCAGACGCTGTGCGGTGAAGAGAATATGCCCGGCCAGCGGCTTGTCCGCCTCACTCAGGTCATTGAGGGTGCTGATGTGTTTTTTCGGGATAACCAGAAAGTGCACCGGTGCCTGCGGGCCGATATCGTGAAAGGCAATCACCTGGTCATCTTCATAAAGCTTGCGCGCCGGTATCTCACCAGCGACGATCTTGCAAAATAGACAGTCCATGGACAGTCTCCTGGCCGGTATTAAAGAGGCCGAGTTTAACAGGCCGTTGAAAAACTACCTGCGTTGCCGATACTGCGTTAAAAACAGACTCAAAATGCTCATTTACTGCTCGTAAACTCCGCTTTTTCGTCTGCTTTTGCCTTGTCTCGGCTGCCTCGGCAACATTTTTTAAACGGCCTTTTTGTGGACAAGGAGCGTGGGTGAAAAACGATATTCATGATCTGGGCTTGGTATTGGATTCCAAGACCAAGCTTGTATTAATTGAGTCCTGGGATGAGCTGCGGGTGCTGGAAACCCTGACCAGCCTGGCGGTGCGCCGCAGTCTTGGCTTGCAGCTGTGGTCGGTGACTGAAGGTTTGCAGCGCGTGGGGTTTTCCATTCAGGAACCCGTCGACAGCGCCACTCTGGAACCAGAAACCGCCCTGCGCCTGATCAAGGCGGACACCCAGCCGACGCTGTATGTGATGTGCGATCTGCATCCCTTTCTTGACGACAATCCTAAACTGGTGCGCTTGCTCAAGGAAATCGCCATGAACGAGCAGCCCAGCAAGCCGACACTGGTGCTGGTATCCCACGCCTGCAAACTGCCACCGGAAGTGCAGCGTTACGCCTCGCGTTTCAGCCTGTCGCTGCCCTCCGAGGAGGAGCTGTTGGCCATTGTGCGCGACGAGGCAACCGGCTGGAGTGCGCGCAACCGCAATGCACGGGTGCGCACCGATAACCGTACCCTGCAGCAGGTAGTGAAGAATCTGCGCGGCCTTAGCCATGCAGAGGCCCGTGCGCTGGCGCGCAATGTGATCTGCGATGACGGCGCGATTACCCAGGAAGACCTGCCGGAGCTGAACAAGACCAAATTCAAATTGCTCGATCTCGATGGCGTGCTGAGTTTCGAGTACGACACCGCACGTTTCGCCGAGGTCGGTGGGCTGAGTAACCTCAAGCGCTGGCTGGGTGATCGGCAGAGCATCTTTCTCGAAGGCAAAGGCATTGATCTGCCCAAGGGCGTGCTGTTGGTCGGTGTGCAGGGCGGCGGTAAGAGTCTGGCCGCCAAGGCCATCGCCGGACTGTGGGGCCTGCCTCTGCTGCGCCTGGACTTTGCCTGCCTGTACAACAAGTTCTTCGGCGAGACCGAGCGCAATCTGCGTGAAGCCCTCAAGCTGGCCGAGCAGATGGCGCCTTGTGTGCTGTGGATGGATGAGATCGAAAAGGGCCTGGCCAGCGGCGATCACGATGGTGGCGTCAGTCAGCGGGTGCTCGGCACCCTGCTGACCTGGATGGCCGAGCGCAAGGCGCCGGTCTTTATGGTGGCGACCGCCAACGTCATCTCGCGGCTGCCGCCGGAGCTGGTGCGTAAGGGGCGTTTCGATGAGCTGTTCTTCGTCGACCTGCCGGATGCGGCGGTGCGTGCCGAGATCTTCCGGATTCATCTGGCGCGGCGCGAGCTGGAGGCGACAGGTTTTGACCTGACGCAGCTGGCGGCGGCTTGTGATGGGTTTTCCGGCGCGGAAATCGAGCAGGCGGTGGTCAGCGCCCTGTATGCCGCGCAAGCTCAGCAGCAAGCGGTCAATCAGGCATTGTTGCTGCAGAGCATCCAGAGCACCGCACCGCTGTCGGTGGTGATGGCCGAGGACCTTGCCGCCCTGCGCGCCTGGGCGGATGGGCGCACGGTCAATGCAGGTTAGGTGGAGTTTTAGATTGGCTTGCCGAACTGGCGATTGAGCCGTGCGCTGATTCGCCGTACCAGCCAGCGCGGGCCCAGCCGAGGGCTGAGGGCGAGCAGGCGGTTGCGCCAGCCAGGAATAATGATCGCGCGGTTTTTCTCCAGCGCCTTGACGGTGATAAGCGCTACTTCCTCGGCGCTCATCATCAGTTTGCTGCCCTGTAGCGCCTCGCTGTTCATGCGTGCCGTGCGGAAAAACGCGCTGCGGGTTGGCCCCGGGCAGAGTACGGAGACTTTAACGCCGTACTCTTTAAGCTCTTCGCGCAGGCCTTCGGAAAAGTGCAATACGTAGGCTTTGCTCGCGTAGTAGTTGCTCATACCCGGGCCGGGCTGAAAGCCGGCAACCGAGGCGACATTGAGAATCTGCCCGCAGCCCTGGCCGGCCATGATGGTGCCGATGGCGTGGCAGAGGCGGGCGAGAGCGAGGATATTCAGTTCGATCAGTTGCTGTTCGCGAGCCCAGTCCTGAGCCACGTAAGCGCCTGAGGTGCCGATGCCGGCGTTGTTTACCAGCAGGTCGATACTGCGCTCACCTTGTTCCAGCTCATGCAGCAGGCCGCTGACCTGCAGCGGCTGGCTGAGGTCGCAGACGCGAAACAGCACCTCCACGGAAAAACGTTGGGTCAGCTCGCAGGCAATACTTTCCAATGCATCGCGCTGGCGCGCCACCAGAATCAGCTTGCGACCTCGCCGGGCCAGGGCTTCGGCCAGGGCCAGGCCAATACCGCTAGAGGCTCCAGTGATAAGCGCGTAACGGGTCATAGGGTTCTCCGTGATGGGGCCTTTCGACCCCATGTACCGCGCAAGGTTGCCAGTGGGTTACAGACCAGCGTTGGAATAGCCCATATAGGCTGGTATCGCGATGGCGGCCACGATGCCGAGGGCGATGATCGCCACCCAGAGTAGGGCGAGGATTTTTACCGCACGGCTATTTGGTGGTGGCGGTGGACCAAAGCGGTTGGCGGCGGTGCTGCCGGGGATGATAAACAGCAGCAGCGAGAACACCCCGCCAACAATCGGCACCAGGGTGACCAGCAGCAGCCAGCCTGACCAGCCGATATCATGCAAGCGCTGCACGCCGAACATGATGCCGACCACCGCCACGGCGATACCCACCACGACCATCAACAGGCCGCCAAGAATTTCCGACGCGGCGAAGAAACCGCCAGCGATACCGAACAACGGCAAGCAGGCCAGCATCAGCACCATCGACCAGGCCAGGTAGCGCAAACGGCCGATGCGCCCGTCGGTGGTAAAGGCCTTCAGTTCGCCGAATTCCGGCAGGGTTTCTGCCACGGCCGCTTTCGGTGTGGCGTAGGGCGTGGCCGCGGCGCTGACCACTTCCGGCGGGTTTTCCGCGAGCATGGCCTGGCGGGCGAGAAATTTCTCGATAACGATGCCGCAGGCCGAGCATTCGATAGCCTTGCTTTGCTGGTGGCCGCACTTGGGGCAGGTCATTGGCACGTTGCTTTCAGCTTCGCTGCTTTCCGTGCGGTGATCATCGGTCTCCACCAGGCTCAGGCTGGCGGCCAGGTCCTGTTCCTTGCGCACTTTGGCACCGGCACTTTGCAACGCCTTGAGGTACTGGTCGGCTTCGTTTTCGCTGAGGTCGCGCTTGATATCGACATTGCCGCCGCTAAACAGCGAGTTGATCCGGGTGTGGTCGCTCTTGAACAGGCGGGCGAGATTTTCTTTGGCTGTTTCCAGGCTGACGTCGGGCATCAACTCGCCGTTGAACACAATCTTGAAGCGGGCTTGGGTCATGTCGGCGTCCTTGTCGGTGCCAGAATGGAGATGCGCTACAGACTAGCCGGCCTGTAACCCGGTAAACAAGCTGCCTGCGCGCAAATGTGCAGGGCCTAGAGACGGTTCACGCTCTGCCGGCGGACCAGCTTCCGACCAAGCGGCCGTTGCGTAGAAGGACGAGCTGGTTGAACAACTCGAACAGACCTTCCGAGCGTTGCGGGCGAAGAAATACCCAGTCGTCGACCTGTAAGCCGGTGCCGGCTGAGCCGATCAGGCGCTCCTGGTTGGCGCTGCGGCCATACAGGGCGTCATAGCTGAGCCCGGCGGGGGACACCGGGGTTGCTGGCCATTGCCCGCCATACAGGTAATAAGCCTGCTGGCGATTACGGTTCCAGCGTTGCAGCAACTGGTGCGAGCTGTCGAGAAACGGCAGCTGCCCAGGCAGCGCCTTGAGCACCGGGCTGGCGATCCACAGGGCGGCTTGTTGGGTGGCCAGCAGATCGCTGTCGAAATCACTGGGTTTGAGCAGTGCGGAGCCGACCGCGACCTCATTTAGTGGCGTATCGCGCTGGGTGTGCAGGGCATAGGTCAGGCTGCCGGCGCCATTGAGCAGCGGCTGTTGCGGCCACAGCTCGTTGAATGCCGCAGCGCTGGCGATAAACGCGCGGTAACGCGCAGCGCTCTGGGCAAAGTCGCTGGTTTGGTCGGTCCAGAACGGCGTATGGGCGAGATGGGCGTCATAACCCATGAGGCCGCGCACGCGTAGCCGGTTGGGCGTGTTACGCAGCCAGGTGAGTGCGGCGCCGAGTTCTGCGGGGGTGGCAAAGCCGCCACGGGCCAGGCCGATGTCGATTTCAAAGGCAATCTGCAGCGGTTGGTTGAGGGCGTTGGCCAGTGCGGCATATTCCTGCAGGCGGGTCTGGCTATCGATCAGCCAGGTCAGCTGCTTAGCCGGGACAAAGCCGCTGCCCTGCGGCAGTTGCTGGTAGAAACTCAGGGCTGCTGCACTGGGCAAGGGCTTGCCGAGCAACAGATCGGACTGGGGAAAGCTCGCTGCCAGCTGGTTGATCTGTGGCTGGTGGAACACCATAAAACGCTGCGTGCCGAGCGTCTTCGCCAGGTAGTCGAGCAAGCCGGTGGACGCCAGCGACTTAGCCACCAGGCGCAACGGCAGTTGGCTACCGAGCTGGCCAGCCAACAGCTCGGCGTTCTGATCCAGGCGTTCGAGATCCACCACCAGCAGCGGCAGCCCGGCCCCTGCACGCCGCAGCAATTGGTTGAGTGCGGCAAAGTAAGGCGTGTGCGGCTGGCCGAGATCGCTTGGGCGTAGCGCCCAGCCGCCCAGCAACCCCAGCGCACCGAGACCGAGCAGGCTGCGTCGCTTCATCGCGCCCAGCGTTGTTGCAGCTGCAGGCTGTGCGTGAGGGCGGCGCGGTATTCGCTGTCGAGGCGGGCGATCAGTTGCTCGACGCTGGGCAGGTCGCGGATATTGCCGACGCCCTGGCCGGCCGACCACACGGTTTTCCAAGCCTTGGCTTCTTCATCCATGGGTTTGAGCTTCTCACCGTAGTTGATCTCACCTTTGCTCTGCAGCTGCTTGAGGTCGTAACCGGCCAGCTCCAGGCTCTGGCGCATAAAGCTTGCGGGCACCCCGGAGACCGCTGGGGTGTGAATGATATCGGCGGCTTTGGCGTCGAGGATCATCTGCTTGTAAGCGGCGGAAGCAGCGTTTTCCTGAGTAGCGATCAGGCGGGTGCCGAGGTAGGCGAGGTCGGCGCCAAGCAGTTGCGCGGCCAGCACTTCGTGGCCCTGATTAAGGCAGCCGGCGAGCAGCAGGGTTTTATCGAAGAACTGGCGAATTTCGGCGATCAGCGCGAATGGGCTCCAGGTGCCAGCATGTCCGCCTGCACCGGCGGCTACCGCGATCAGGCCGTCGACGCCGGCTTCGGCGGCTTTTTCGGCATGCCGGCGGGTGGTCACGTCATGGAATACCAGGCCGCCGTAGCTGTGCACAGCATCCACCACTTCCTTCACCGCGCCGAGGCTGGTGATCACGATAGGCACACGCTGCTCAACGCAGATCGCCAGGTCCGCCTGCAGGCGCGGGTTGCTGCCGTGCACGATCAGGTTGACCGCATAAGGCGCTGCATCGCTGCCCAGGCCGGCGTCGATCTCTTGCAGCCAGTCCTTGAAACCGCTGCTCTCACGCTGGTTCAGCGCTGGAAAGCTGCCGACGATGCCGTTGTTACAGCAGGCCAGTACCAGTTGCGGGTTGGACACCAGAAACATCGGCGCGGCGACGACGGGCAGGCGCAGGCGTTGTTCGAGCAGGGCTGGCAGCGACATGCAGTATTCCTCTTGATGTGTTTAGAAAGGGCGAACCACGACCAGAATGACAATGCCGAGCAAGGCCAGCACGGGCGCTTCATTGAACCAGCGATAGAACACATGACTGCGCTGGTTCTCGCCGCGGGCAAAGGCCTTGAGCTGGGCGCCGCACATAAACTGGTAGACCAGCAGCAGTGCCACCAGGCTCAGCTTGGCGTGCATCCAGCCCTGGCTGAAGTAGTAGCTCGGGTTGAGGCTGATCAGCCACAAGCCCAGGCCAACGGTGAGAATCAATGACGGCCACATGATCCCGCGATACAGCTTGCGCTCCATGATGCAGAAGCGCTCTCTGCTGATCTCATCAGTGCTCATGGCGTGGTAGACGAACAGGCGCGGCAGGTAGAACAGGCCGGCGAACCAGCAGACCATGGCGATGATGTGCAGGGCTTTGAGCCACAGATAAAGCATTGCGCGCACTCGTTGCAGGAAAGTGCCCCGATAGTAGTGGGCATGACCGCCTCCGTCATCACTGACGGCGCTCAAGTGTTGGCCCCTGGCCGAAGCGGCCGTATCATCGGCAGCTTTCCACTGCTGGTATTGCAAAGGGGCAAGTGATGATCAAGGTCGGAATCGTCGGCGGCACGGGGTATACCGGTGTCGAGCTGTTGCGTTTGTTGGCGCAACACCCGCAAGCGCAGGTCGAGGTGATTACCTCGCGCTCCGAGGCCGGCATGCGTGTCGACGAGATGTACCCAAACCTGCGCGGCCATTACGACCGCCTGGCCTTCAGCGTGCCAGACGTAGCCACCTTGGGTGCCTGTGATGTGGTGTTTTTCGCCACGCCGCATGGTGTGGCCCATGCCCTGGCCGGTGAGCTGCTGGCAGCCGGGACCAAGGTAATCGACCTGTCGGCCGACTTCCGCCTGCAGGATGCCGACGAGTGGGCCAAGTGGTACGGCCAGCCCCACGGCGCGCGGGATCTGCTGCCAGAGGCGGTTTACGGTCTGCCGGAAGTCAATCGGGAGGCGATCAAACAGGCGCGTTTGATCGCTGTGCCAGGCTGCTACCCCACTGCCGCACAGCTGGCGCTGATTCCGCTGCTGGAAGCAGGCCTGGCCGATACCACGCAGGTGATCGCCGACTGCAAGTCCGGGGTCAGCGGTGCTGGTCGCGGTGCCAGCGTGGGTTCGCTGTTCAGCGAAGCGGGCGAGAGCATGAAAGCCTATGGGGTCAAAGGCCATCGGCATCTGCCGGAAATTCGCCAGGGCCTGCGCCGGGCTGCCGGTAAGGATGTTGGCCTGACCTTTGTGCCGCATCTGACGCCGATGATCCGCGGTATCCACGCCACGCTTTACGCCACTGTGGTCGACCGCTCGGTGGACCTGCAGGCGCTGTTCGAGCAGCGCTATGCCAATGAGCCCTTCGTCGATGTGATGCCGGCCGGCAGCCACCCGGAAACCCGCAGCGTGCGCGGTGCCAACGTGTGTCGGATCGCTGTGCATCGGCCGCAGGATGGCGACCTGGTGGTGGTGCTGTCGGTGATCGACAACCTGGTCAAAGGTGCGTCGGGTCAGGCGCTGCAGAACATGAACATCCTCTTCGGTCTCGATGAGCGTCTGGGCTTGTCCCACGCGGGCATGCTGCCCTGATGGCGGGCTGGGAGGTTCGCCCAAGCGATCCGGGGCGTGCTCGGCGACGGCGCATGCTTGGCTTGCTGCTGGTGCTGTGCATTCCGCTGGCCTTCTATGCCGGCGGTTGGTGGCTGCAGTACAGCCAGCCTGCAGTGGTTGTGGGGCAGCCGGCCGAACCGGTGCGCGATGAGCAGTTGCTGCGCGAGGTCGATGAGTTGCGTCAGCGTTTGGTGGTGCTCGGCAGTGCAGAAAAAGTCAGTCTGCAAGCCAACGAACAGAGCCGCCTGACCATCAAACTGCTGGAAGAGCAGATCTACAAACAGCAACAGGATCTGGCCTTCTATAAAGGTGTGTTGGCGCCTGCCAGCCGTCGTGAAGGCCTGCGCATCAAGACCTTTGAGCTGCAGGCCACGGACAGACCTGAACATTTCCGCTACAAGATACTCCTCAGCCGCGTGGGCAAAGGTGATACGCCGTTGGAAGGCCAGTTACAGGTGTCTATCGTTGGCAAGCAGGACGGGCAGGATGTCACGCTTGAGCTGGCAGCGCTGAGTGCAGGCTTGCCCGATGGCCTGCCGGAGCAGTCGATTACCTTCGCCTTTAAGCATTTTCAGGCTATTCCCGAGGCCGGGCGATTTGCCGAGCTAAAGGTGCCTGAAGGGTTTATCCCGCGCGAGATCAAGGTGCGTGCCGAGGTAAAAGGCGAGAAGCCTTTGCTGCGCACATTCAAATGGAACAAAGAGGAGTGACTGTTCCTTATGTGGAATAAAGATAAGGCGCGCACTGACGTGCAGCGTTTCGCCGGCAAGACCAGCCTGATTGCGGTGGGTGCCGAACTGCATGGCGATTTGCGCTTTCAAGGCGCGGTGCAGGTCGATGGCAAGGTCATCGGTAACCTGGTGGCCAGCGAAGGTATGGTGCGCGTCAGTGTGCAGGGCCGGGTTGAAGGTGAGATTCGCGCCCCCCATATAGTGATTGACGGTGAAGTGGTCGGCGATGTGCACGCCAGTGGCCACCTTGAGCTGGGCGCACGGGCGCGGGTGCGTGGCAATCTGTATTACGCCCTGATGGAAATGGCCATGGGGGCGCAGATCGAAGGGCGCCTCTGCCGTTTGCAAGACGAAGCGCGTCCACTGGAATTGCCCGAAACGCTGGATGCCGCACAATAGTTGACCGCTTTTCTCGGGTAAGCGGATAATGCCGATCAGAATGCAGTATGGCGCTTAGCGCCGGGAGTTAATCAGCATGAGCGTCGAAACCTTCACCCCCAGCGCTATGCAATTTACGCAGGGCGCAGCGAACAAGGTGAAGAGCCTGGTCGATGAAGAAGGCAACCCGCGCCTGAAATTGCGCGTGTTTGTAACGGGAGGCGGTTGTTCCGGCTTCCAGTACGGCTTCACCTTTGATGAAGAAGTGGCCGAGGATGACACCATCATCGAGCGCGAAGGCGTGAGCTTGGTGGTTGACCCGATGAGCTTCCAGTACCTGGCAGGTGCCGAGGTCGACTATCAGGAAGGTCTGGAAGGTTCGCGATTTGTTATCAACAACCCCAACGCCACCACCACCTGCGGTTGCGGTTCTTCGTTCTCGATCTGAGTTGCAGGCTGTTCAAGCGAACGCCGTGCCTTGTGCACGGCGTTGTCGTTTCTGGGGGGAAGCAGAGTTTTACCTCGGCCGTTAGGCGGGGTAGATCGCGCCAAGTACCCGCAGGCCGCGAGCGCCGGTGACGCTCGGCCGGTTGGCGGGAATGCCTTCCAGGCAGCAGTGTGCGAGCCAGGCAAAGGCCATGGCCTCAACCCAATCGGCGGGCACGCCATGCGCATCGGTGCTACTCACCTGGCTATTGGGCAGCAGCTGCGCCAGGCGGCGCATCAGTGTGTGGTTATGCGCGCCACCACCACACACCAGCAGCATCTCGGTGTGCTGCTGAGCAGCCTTGAGCGCTTCGGTAATACTGATGACGGTCAGTTCCAGCAGAGTTGCCTGCACGTCAGCCTCAGCAAACGCCGGCAGGTTACGCAGATGCTGATCCAGCCAGTCCAGGTTGAACAGCTCGCGCCCAGTGCTCTTCGGGCCCTGAGTCTGGAAGTAGGGATCGCTCAGCAAGGCTTGCAGAAGCTGCGGCTGTACCTGGCCACTGGCAGCCCATTGACCGTTCTGGTCGTATGTCAGGCCCTGATGGCGTTGAATCCAGGTGTCCAGCAGCACATTGCCCGGGCCGCAATCGAAGCCATGCACCGGGCGCTCAGGTTCAAGCAGGCTGAGGTTGCTGAAACCGCCAATATTGAGGATTGCGCGGGTGCTGCCCTCGCTGGCGAACAAGGCCTGGTGGAATGACGGAACCAGCGGTGCGCCCTGGCCACCAGCGGCAACATCGCGGCGGCGGAAGTCACTGACGACGCTGATGCCGGTCAGCTCGGCGAGCAGAGCGGAGTTGCCGATCTGGATAGTGAAACCACGCGCAGGCTCATGGCGCACGGTCTGACCATGGCTGCCGATGGCGCGAACGCTGTGTGCGGGGATGTCATGCTGCAACAGCAGCTCATTGATGCCTTGCGCGGCGAGCGCGACCCACTGCTGCTCGGCAATAGCCGCGCGTGCTAGCTCATCCGGGCCGGATGCACACAGGCTGAGTAAGCTGCTACGCAGTTCGTCTGGCATGGGTAAGTAGCGGGTGCCTAGCAGGCGGGTGCCGTGTTCCTGCTCAATCAGCGCAATGTCCAGCCCATCCAGGCTGGTGCCGGACATCACGCCAAGGTAGAGGGGCATGGCTTAGCGCTGATTGTTGAGGGCGAGCATCGTGGACTTCTCTTTGTCCATTTGTGCCATCAGCGGTTTGCTCAACTGCATAAAGCGGGCTTTTTCGCTGCTAGCGATCGGGTCAGCCATTGGCAGTTTCTGGCTCAGTGGGTCAACGTGCACGCCGTTGACCTGGAACTCATAGTGCAGATGCGGGCCCGTGGACAGGCCGGTGGTGCCGATATAGCCGATGATCTGCCCCTGCTTGACGTTGCTACCGCTGCGGATGCCCTTGGCAAAGCCATTCATGTGGGCATACAGGGTGCGGTAGCGTTGACCGTGCTGAATGATCACCGCATTGCCGTAGCCGCCATGGCGGCCTGCAAGGGTAATACGGCCATCGCCGGCGGCCTTGATCGGTGTGCCGCGTGGGGCGGCGTAATCCACACCCTTGTGCGCGCGAATCTTGTTCAGCACTGGGTGGCGGCGCCCCGTGGAAAAGCGTGAGCTGATGCGGGCGAAATCCACCGGGGTGCGAATAAAGGCTTTGCGCATGCTGTCGCCATTGGCGGTGTAGTAGCTGCTGATGCCTTGCTTGTTGGTGTAGCGCACGGCGGTGTAGGTCTTGCCGCGGTTGGTGAAGCGGGCGGAGAGGATGTTACCGGTGCCCACCTGCTTGCCGTTGACCACTTTCTTTTCGTAGATCAGCTCGAACTCGTCGCCTTCACGAATATCCATGGCAAAGTCGATGTCGTAGCCGAACACGTTGGCTAGATCCATGGTCAGGCTGTGCGACAGGCCGGCGCGCTTGGCCGAGAGAAACAACGAGCTGTTGATCACGCCGTGGCTGTAGGTGGTTTGAACTTCTGGCTTGACCAGTTCGCGTTTGAAGCTGAAGCCGTTCTCGCTTTTGGCCAGAGCAATGCTTTCCAGGTCGCTGAGTTTGCTGTGCAGGCTTTCAAGCTCACCGTCAGTGCTCAGTTTGAACTCAAGTGCCTGGCCTACTTTCAGGCGTGTCAGCTGCTTGGCTTCTTTGCTGCTGCTAAGCACGGAATGCAGAGTGGTGGCGCTCAAGCCGACCTTGGCAAATACCGTAGACAGCGTGTCACCGTTCTCTACGCGAACAATGCGTTGTAGTGGGTCGGTTTCTGGCGGCTCTTCAACCTGCGCGGCCTGCGGCTCATTATCTGTCGGTGTATCGGCGGCGGCTGTGTCGGCGAACGGCGACTGGCGCGTCTGCGAGGCGGCAGAGTCAGGCTCGTCCTGGAACTCGGCGTATTCTGCGCCGTTATCCAGCTCAAGGTTTATGTAGGTTTTCTTTGCTTCAACTTCGCGGGAGGGGAATACCAGTAGGGCTAGGCTCAGGAGGGCGGCGACGCCACTGGCCGCCAGAATATGGCTTTTCGGGTACAGGGGCGGCGCTTTAGTTGTAGAGGTCATAGGCTGCTTTTTGACTTTTAAAGATGAGAAGAAATAGATAAACAAAATGATGAATATGCAGTAACTGTATAAAATATAACCAAATCGCTAGCTAGGCAACCCCGGTTGTCGCAAGGCGGTCTTAGCGTAGGTGAGTGGCGGGCAGAACTTGTGCTTTGTCCGCGATCTTGTATGGTTGGTTCCCTTTCGTTTTTGAGTGGTCGTGAGTCCTGTCATGAAGTCGGTTGAAGAGCAGTTGGCGCTGATCAAGCGTGGCGCGGAAGAGGTTCTGGTTGAGGCCGAACTGGTTGAGAAGCTCAAGCGTGGTCAGCCACTGCGCATTAAAGCCGGTTTTGATCCGACTGCGCCGGATCTGCACCTCGGGCACACCGTGCTTATTAATAAGCTGCGTCAGTTCCAGGAGCTGGGTCATCAGGTGATTTTTCTGATCGGTGACTTCACTGGAATGATTGGTGATCCCAGCGGGAAGAGCGCCACGCGCCCGCCTCTGACTCGCGAGCAGGTGCTTGAGAACGCGGAGACCTATAAAACCCAAGTGTTCAAGATTCTCGACCCGGCGAAAACCGAGGTTGCCTTCAACTCCACCTGGATGGATAAGATGGGGCCGGCGGATTTCATCCGCCTGACCTCGCAGTACACCGTCGCACGCATGCTTGAGCGCGATGACTTCAGCAAGCGCTATTCGACCAACCAGCCAATCGCTATTCACGAGTTCCTCTACCCACTGGTTCAGGGGTATGACTCGGTCGCGTTGCAGGCGGATGTTGAGCTGGGCGGTACTGATCAGAAGTTCAACCTGCTCATGGGGCGCGAGTTGCAGCGCTCCTATGGCCAAGCGTCGCAGTGCATCGTCACCATGCCGTTGCTTGAAGGTCTGGATGGCGTGAAGAAGATGTCCAAGTCGCTGGGCAACTACATTGGCATCCAGGAAGCCCCCGGCGTCATGTACAACAAGCTGGTCTCTATGCCGGATGCTTTGATGTGGCGCTATTTCGAGCTGCTCAGCTTCCGATCCATGGAGGAGATCGAGCAGTTCAAGCGAGATGTCGAGCAGGGTGCTAATCCCCGTGATATCAAGATCAAGTTGGCCGAAGAGATCGTCGCGCGGTTCCATGGCGAAGAGGCGGCGCTTAGCGCTCATCGCTCGGCAGGTAACCGCATGAAGGAAGGTGAGTTGCCTGAGGATCTGCCAGAGGTCGAGGTTCTGTCGGCTGAGGATATGCCGATTGCCGCGCTGCTTAATAAAGCAGGCCTGGTGAAGAACGCCGCGATGGCGCGTGATTTGCTGGGTTCCGGCAGCGTGCGCGTGGATGGTGAGGTGGTGGATCGCTCCTATATACATAAGGTAGGTGCTGTGCACGTCTGCCAGGCCGGCAAGAAAGCGTTCGCGCGTATCACGCTTAAGGCCGAGTAATTGGTTGCACGCTTGCGTGATGGTTGCGACAAAGCCGTTGAAGCGTCAGCTTCAACGGCTTTGTCGTTTCTGCAGGCGGCGCGCAGGTGGCTGTGTGGCTGCAGACCTTGATTTCGTGGCTATTGAAACAAAAGCATAACAATCGATTGACCTTCGTTCGGCAGTCCCTATAATGCGCAGCTCTTCAGGCGTATGCGGCTCCTTAAACTTCTTATAAAACAAGAAGTTAGATTTGAAAAAGGAGTTGCAAAGCAGCGAAAGCTGCGTAGAATGCGCTTCCTCTTCAGGATGTTGTGTTTGAGTCTGAAGGGGTTCGGTCGGGTTGATCGGAAGCGGCAAAAGAGGCGGTTGACAGCGGTTTGAAACGCTGTAGAATTCGCATCCCGCTGACGAGAAGCTAGATGTTGATCGAAAGCGCAAGTGGTTGAGATTGAAAAGAAATTTTCACTCTCGGTAAGAAAAAACCACTTGACGGAAGATGAGGCTGCTGTAGAATGCGCGCCTCGGTTGAGACGAAAGACTTAACCACCTGCTCTTTAACAACTGAATCAAGCAATTCGTGTGGGTGCTTGAGAGGTAAGACTGCTAGTCGCAAGATTATCAGCATCACAAGTTACTCCGCGAGAAATCAAAGATGTAACCAACGATTGCTGAGCTAAGTTTAGGGTTTTCTCAAAACCCAAGCAGTATTGAACTGAAGAGTTTGATCATGG
>NZ_JAUXXP010000078.1 GCF_030684895.1 Pseudomonas sp.
ATGCTTGATGGTGAGTTCAAGGTCATGGGCATGGCCCCTTACGGCGATGCCAGCAAGTACGATTTCTCGCGTTTGGCCACGTTCGAAAACGGCGAGCTGATCATCAACACCGAGTACGCCAACGTCATCGGTCTGCGCCGCTATAAAGAAAACGGCAAAGGCTTCTACTTCTCCAAGAAGCTGATCGAGTGGCTGGGGCCTAAGCGTCAGGGCGATATCGCCGATGACCCTTACATCCACTACGCCGCCAGCATGCAAGCGCTGTTCGAGAAGCTCGCGCTGCAGATGATGGAGCACTATTTGGGCGACATCATCCGCGAAACTGGCAAGATCGCCTTCGCTGGTGGTTGCGCGCTGAACGTCAAGTTGAACCAGAAGATCATTGCTCGCGACGACGTGAAAGAGTTGTTCGTACAACCCGCTTCCGGCGACGCCGGTACAGCCGTCGGCGCAGCCGCCTATGTGTCGCACCAGCGCGGCGTGCCGGTGGAGAAGATGGAACACGTCTACCTCGGTCCGTCGTACTCCAACGAAGAGGTGATCGCCGCCTGCGCCCGTCACCCGAACAAGCCAGTGTTCAAACAGATCGACAACATGCCGCAGCGCATCGCCAAGATCATGGTCGACGGCAACCCCGTGGCCTGGTTCCAGGGGCGTATGGAGTTTGGTCCGCGTGCACTGGGTGGTCGCTCGATTATCGGTTGCCCGAGCATTCCCGGCGTGGCTGACCGGATCAACGAACAAATCAAGTTTCGCGAGCGCTGGAGGCCCTTCTGCCCGTCGATGCTCGACACTGTCGGCCCGCAGATGCTCAAGGTGGATCACCCCAGCCCGTTTATGACCTTCACCTTTGAAGTGAATGAAGAGTGGAAAACCCGCGTCAGCGAAGTGGTGCACGAAGACGGTACCTCGCGTGCCCAGGTGCTTCAACGCGAATACAACCCGCGCTGGTATGACCTGATGCTGGAGTTGGAAAAACTCACCGGCAATGGCGTCTCGCTGAACACTTCGCTCAACCGTCGCGGCGAGCCGATGATTTGCTCGCCGACCGATGCGCTGAATATGTTCTTCGGCTCGGACCTGCCGTACCTGATCATGGAAGACATCTTGGTGGTCAAGGATGGCAAGGGGTGGTATGACAACATCTGAGGCTGCCGGGGCTGATCAGCCGTGGGTTCTGCAGTTCTGTCACGGCTATGACGGCCCCTTCCTCGATTGCGCACGGCAGTACGCCGCGCTCTTTGTCGGCACGCCTTATAAAGTCTGCACGGTTTATCTGACGGGTAAACCGAGCGTGGTTGTCGAACAAGGCTCGGCGTCTGACGAAGTGATTTTCCTCGACTACTCCAGTCGTGAAGTGCGAGGACTCAAGCTCAAGGCGATCCGCGACCTCAAACGCATCGCCGCTTCGCGCGACTTTAAATTCTGTGTCGCCCACCGTTTTAAGCCGATTTACGTCGCCCTGCTGGGCAGCGATCTCCCCGTGATCGGTGTGCATCATGCTTTTGGCGACTACAAGCGGCGAACCCGCCAGCTGTTTGCCAACTTCTTTCGTAAGCGCCTGGCGCTGCTCGGCGTTTCCAATGCGGTGCGCGATGATATGCGTGCCTGTTTGCCGAACTGGCCTGCCGAGCGTATCGAGACGCTGTACAACCGTATTGATATTGAGGCGGTGCAGGCGGAGCAGGTTAGCCGTGAAG
>NZ_JAUXXP010000083.1 GCF_030684895.1 Pseudomonas sp.
CCCAGGCGGATGTCCAGGCCCTGCTTGGTCAGGGTCTTCTGGGCTTCCTTGGCGATCTGCTCGTCGGCAGCAGCGAGGAACTTGTCCATGGCTTCCAGGACAGTGACTTCGGCACCCAGGCGAGCCCATACCGAGCCCAGCTCCAGACCGATCACGCCAGCGCCAATAACACCCAGCTTCTTCGGTACGCTCTGGAATTCCAGGGCACCGGTGGAGTCAACGATGACGTCCTGATCGACCGGGGCCGGCGGGATCTCGACCGGCTTGGAGCCAGAGGCGATGATCACGTGAGCGGCTTCGACCACCTGGGTCTTGCCGTCGGTGCCAGTGACTTCCACTTGCTTGCCGGCCAGCAGCTTGCCGTGGCCTTCGAGCAGGGTCACGCCATTGGCCTTGAACAGGCCGGCAACACCGCCGGTGAGGTTCTTGATGATGGTGTTCTTGCGCGCCACCATGGCCGGAACGTCGATGGTCACGCCCTTGGCTTCGATACCATGCACGGCGAAGCCGTCTTTCGCTTCGTGGTACTTCCAGGAGCTGTCCAGCAGCGCCTTGGACGGAATGCAACCGACGTTCAGGCAAGTACCACCGAGCGCAACCTTGCCCTCTTTATCCTGGTACTTCTCGATGCATGCAGTCTTCAAACCGAGTTGAGCTGCTTTGATAGCGGCTACATAGCCACCAGGGCCGGCACCGATGACTACCACGTCGAATTTCTGGGTCATAACGTATTCCTTCTCGAATAAACCGGACGGCCCTGGTTAGAGAGCCGCCGTGGGAGAAACTGGCTTTTAGATGTCCAGCAGCAGACGCGCCGGGTCTTCCAGCAAGTTCTTGATGGTCACCAGGAAGGTCACGGCTTCCTTACCATCAATCAGGCGGTGATCGTAGGACAACGCCAGGTACATCATCGGACGGATAACCACCTGACCGTTAACTGCCATCGGACGCTGGATGATGTTGTGCATACCCAGGATCGCGGCTTGCGGCGGGTTGACGATCGGCGTCGACATCATCGAACCGAACGTACCACCGTTAGTGATGGTGAAGGTGCCGCCGGTCATTTCTTCGATCGACAGCTTGCCGTCTTTGGCTTTCTTGCCAAAGGTGGCGATGCCGTTCTCGATTTCAGCCAGGCTCATCAGCTCGGCGTTACGCAGCACCGGAACGACCAGGCCACGGTCGCTGGATACGGCAACACCGATGTCGGCGTAACCGTGGTAAACGATGTCGGTGCCGTCGATCGAGGCGTTGACTGCAGGGAAACGCTTCAGCGCTTCGGTGGCGGCCTTGACGAAGAACGACATAAAGCCCAGGCGTACGCCGTTGTGGCTCTTCTCGAACAGGTCTTTGTAC
>NZ_JAUXXP010000086.1 GCF_030684895.1 Pseudomonas sp.
GCGTGCATGAAGAAATGCGCACCCTTAAGGGCGAAAAGAACCCGCTCACTATCATCGGCAAGCGTTTCGCCGATGAGGCACGGGTGATCTGCTTCGACGAATTTTTCGTCAGCGATATTACCGACGCGATGATCCTCGCCACCCTGCTGGAAGAGCTGTTCAAGAACGGCGTCAGCCTGGTCGCCACTTCCAACATCGTACCCGACGGCCTGTACAAGGATGGCTTGCAGCGCGCGCGCTTCCTGCCGGCCATCGCCCTGCTCAAGCAGCACACCGAAATCGTCAACGTCGACAGCGGTATCGATTACCGCCTGCGCGCCCTGGAACAGGCCGAACTGTTCCACTGGCCGCTGGATGCCGCCGCCGAGGAAAGCCTGCAGAAGAGTTTCGTCAGCCTGTTGCCCGAGCACTGCGAGGTGCAGGAAAACGAGGCGCTGATGATCGAGAACCGCGCCATCGTCGCGCGCAAGGTCGGCGATGACGTGGCCTGGTTCGATTTCCGCGAACTGTGCGATGGCCCGCGCAGCCAGAACGACTACATCGAACTGGGTAAGATCTTCCACGCCGTCCTGCTGGCTAACGTCGAGCAGATGAGCACCGCCAAGGACGATATGGCGCGGCGCTTTATCAACCTGGTGGATGAGTTCTACGACCGCAACGTCAAACTGATCATCTCTGCCGAAGTGGAGCTGAAAGACCTCTACACCGGTGGTCGCCTGACCTTCGAGTTCCAGCGCACGCTGAGTCGTCTGCTGGAAATGCAATCCCACGAGTTTCTCGCGCGGCCGCACAAGCCTTAACTCAACACGCGTACGCTCATACCTTAAAGCCCGGATCATTCCGGGCTTTGCAGTTGATGGCCAGCTGAAGACAGCCGGGCCGTCTGCGCCCAAGCAGGATAAACTCTGCGCCATCGACTTATTTCAGCGGTTAGCCCTATGACGTTTGCCTCCCTCGGCCTGATCGAGCCACTGCTACGCACCCTCGACAGCCTCGACTACAAAACCCCCACCGCCGTGCAGGCCCAGGCCATTGTGCCGGTCCTGCAAGGCCGCGACCTGATGGCCGCGGCGCAGACCGGCACCGGCAAAACCGCCGGTTTTGCCCTGCCAGTGTTGCAGCGGTTGATGATGGAAGGGCCAGAGGTTGCCAGCAACTCAGTGCGCGCGCTGGTGCTGGTGCCGACTCGTGAGCTGGCCGAGCAGGTGCTGCAGAGCTTTATAACCTACGGCCAGCATCTGCCGCTGCGCAGTTATGCGGTGTATGGCGGGGTGAGCATCAACCCGCAGATGATGAAACTGCGTAAAGGCGTGGACGTGCTGGTGGCCACCCCAGGCCGCTTGCTCGATCTGTTCCGGCAGAACGCGGTGAAGTTCAACCAGGTGCAAACCCTGGTGCTGGATGAAGCCGACCGCATGCTCGACCTGGGGTTTGCCAACGAGTTGGACAGTGTGTTCCGCGCACTGCCGAAAAAACGTCAGACCCTGTTGTTCTCCGCGACCTTCTCCGAAGCGATCCGCAGCATGGCCGGTGAGATGCTCAATGATCCGCTGAGCATTGAAGTCAGCCCGCGCAACGCTGCGGCCAAGTCGGTTAAGCAGTGGCTGATCCCGGTGGACAAGAAGCGCAAGAGCGAGCTGTTTCTGCATCTGTACCAGGCCAAGCGCTGGAGCCAGGCTTTGGTGTTCGTGAAAACCCGCAAAGGCGTTGATGAGCTGGAAGCCGAGCTGCAGCGCCACGGCATCAGCGCCGACTCGATCCATGGCGACAAGCCGCAGGCCACCCGCCAGCGCGCGCTGCAGCGTTTCAAGGACGGCGAGGTCAAGGTACTGGTGGCCACCGATGTGGCAGCCCGTGGCCTGGATATCGACGACATGCCGCTGGTGGTCAATTTCGACCTGCCGATTGTTGCCGAAGACTATGTACACCGCATCGGCCGTACCGGCCGTGCGGGCACCACCGGTCAGGCGGTGTCGCTGGTCTGCGCCGATGAAGTGCAGCTGCTCTCGGCCATCGAAACCCTGACCCAGCAAGTGCTGCAGCGCATCGACGAGCCGGACTTTATCCCCGACCACCGCGTACCGCAGACCCTGCCCGGTGGCCAGGTGGTGAAAAAACCGAAGAAGGCCAAGAAGCCGAAAGTGGTCGGTGGCGGCAAAGGCGGCAGCCTTGGGCGCTGGATGGAAGCCGACGAACCAGCCGCGCCGTCGGTCAAGGTGGTGCGCAAGGTGCCAAGCTTTGGCGGCAAGCCCAAGGGCGGCAGAAAGCCGTAGGGTGGACAACGCGAAGCTTGTCCACCAGATAGGCTAAATGTTCTGTGCAATCCGCCAGAGCACGCCGCTGGGGTCGATGATCACAAAATCGCGCATGCCCCAGGGCTGATCCTGGGGTGGCACCAGGCGTACGCCGAAGCGCTCGCCAAGCTGCTCATCCAGCACCTTCTGCCACCAGGCGTCGACGTTTTCCACCAGCAGGTGCATAACGAAGTTCTCTGCCTGCTCCTTGACGTAGAAGTCCTGCAGTAAAAAAGCACAGTGATCGCCGTGGCTGAAATAGGCCAGGTCATCACCGACCCAGCCGGGTTTGAAGCCCAAGGCACGGTAGAACGCCTGACTCAAGGCGAAATCGCGGGCCGGTACGAAGGTTTTCAGTTCAACGCTTTGCAGCATCGGATGACTCCTGCACGAGTGATGTCGAACAGGCTGATAACGGTTGCGCCGGCCCTCTAACGGGGCCTGGCGAGCAGAGATTAACGGCTGGCCTGCGCCGCTTCCAGTTGCTTCTTGTGGGTCGCGGCGGCAGTCATGTCGTAGATCACCACGCAGATATGCTCCACATCACCCTTGGCCCCGGCCAGCGGCAGCAGGGTGACGTTCTGATACATAAAGTCTTCCTGGCCGGTGATCGGTTGGTAGTTCTTGAAGTGCATCAGGTAGGGGTGCTGCTCCCATAAGCTGAACGCGCGGGTGCCGAGCTGCACCACGGTATCGACCTTGCGCCGTAGCCAGGTTTCGTTAATCTCCGGGAACAGGCTGAACAGGGTTTTACCGTGCACCTCGTCCGGGCCCATGCCCGAATGGTTCTCCATAAAGCTGTTCCATACTTCCACCTGGTACTGGCGGTCGAGGACGATGACCCCGACATCGATGCACTGCACGATATCGAGCAGCCAGTGCACCTCTTGAATATCTATCTGTGCGGGCATGGACGTACCGCCTAGTTCATCAGGTAGTTGATCTTGTTGGTCAGGCGCTTGATCGAGTCTTCGGTAAACAGCAGCAGCAGGTCGAAGTGGATGTTGTGCGCCTCCAGGCTGTAGCTGATTTCCACCGCCAGGGTCTTTTTCCAGCGGCGCTGATTGAGGTGAATCAGTCGCTCGATGGAAGAATGCTGGCCGAGCAATTGCGGATGGCCCTGGGAGAAGCGCACGTCGATCTGCTCGGCAATCCCGGCCAGGCACGCGCCGATCAGGATGCTGGCCAGATCCAGAAGCATTTCCGAGGTTTCCAGGTCATCCTTTGGCTGCCAGTTGAGCAGGCGCGCCATATCGGCGACTTCCGAGTCATGGAACAGCAGCAGCGACTCGCCGGCGATGCCATCGCCAATAAAACCCTGGCACACCGCGCTCAGGCGCTCGCCGCGCATGGCATCGGTCAGGGTCATATGCAGCTCGCTGACCTCGAAGATATTCACCTGCGGCACCGGCAACTGCACAAAGACCCCGAGCGCCTTGGCCAGCAATGCGGCGGCGCGGCCCATGGCGACGTTGGTGACCTCGCGCAGGGCATCGCGGAAATTTACTTTCAGATCATCGAGCACCGCCGCCTGGGCGATGGCGCCAGGCGTGGCTTTGGGGTCGAACAGGCCGAGCTCGAGCAGGGTGGCGCGCAGTATTTCGGGGTCGGCAGGCTTCTTGATAAAGGCCAGCGCGCCGAGTTCCTTGACCCGCCTTACGGCCTCTTCCTGCACATCACCGGAAACCACCACCACCTTGCAGGCCAGGCCTTCGGCGCGTAGCGCAGCGAGGGTTTCGTAGCCATCCATCACTGGCATGGTCAGGTCCAGCAGCATTACCTGGCCCAGCCCTTGGCGTAGCGCAGTCAGCGCTTCCTGGCCATTGGTGGCCTGGCTGATGGTCACTGGCCATTCGGGCGGCAGGGCGCGAATCAACTGCTTGCGCGCCATGTTCGAGTCGTCGCAGACCACTAGAGGGATCACGGCTGGAGGTTACCTGTGCGCGTTGAAGAGCACCGCTCTGGGGCGGTTTCCCTCAAGCATAGTCGCTTGAGATTGTGCGCGGCGGCTTATTCGGCGCGGTACTTGAGCCATTCAAGCATGCCCTGGGCGGCGCGGCGGCCGCTGGCAAAGCAGGCGGTCAGCAGATAACCGCCGGTGGGCGCTTCCCAGTCGAGCATTTCTCCGGCGCAGAAGGTGCCCGGCAGGGCCTTGAGCATCAGCTGGCCGTTCAGTTGCTCGAAGGGCACGCCGCCGGCCGTACTGATGGCTTCATCCAGCGGCCGTGGGCGAATCAGGGTGATCGGCAGGGATTTGATCGCGCTGGCCAGCAGCGCCGGATCATTAAAGGCAGCAGCGCTGGCCAGCTCGCGCAGCAAGGCGGCTTTGACCCCGTCGATCCCAGCCTGGCGATGCAGGTGCTTGGCCATGGACTGCGAGCCGCGCGGTTTGCTCAGGGCCGTCTGCAACTTAGCCAGCGACGTTTGCGGCAGCAGATCGAGGTGTACGGTAGCGCTGCCGTGCTGGTTGATCGTTTCGCGAATAGCCGCCGACAAGGCATACACCAGGCTGCCTTCGATACCACTGGCAGTCAGCACAAACTCGCCCAGGCGCGGTGCTGCAGCGGCCAGGTTAAGGCTGACGTTCTTTAGCGGTGCGCCGGCAAACTTGTCCCGCAGAAACGGGCTCCAGGCGCTGACATCGAAGCCACAGTTGCTCGCCTGCAAGGGCGCGACCTGCACGCCGCGTGCTTGCAGTAGGCTAACCCAGGCGCCATCCGAACCCAGCCGCGCCCAGCTGCCGCCGCCCAGGGCCAGCAGGGTGGCGTCGGCATTCACTGTGCGTTCGCCGGTGGGCGAGGCGATACGCAGCGCGCCGTGGTTATCCCAGCCCAGCCAGCGATGCCGGGTGTGTATTTGCACGCCCAGCTCGCGCAGGCGCTTGAGCCAGGCGCGCAGCAGCGGTGCGGCTTTCATATCGGTGGGGAATACCCGGCCCGAGGTGCCGACAAAGGTGTCGATGCCC
Organism: Pseudomonas sp.; assembly: GCF_030684895.1. Taxonomy (GTDB): domain Bacteria; phylum Pseudomonadota; class Gammaproteobacteria; order Pseudomonadales; family Pseudomonadaceae; genus Aquipseudomonas. The sequence goes on from NZ_JAUXXP010000086.1 coordinate 5,260, forward strand.
AGGTCATGAATCCAGGTACGCAGGGCGTCGGCATCGAAATCCTGCAGCAGGCCGGCTACTTCCGCCTGACGCTGGCCGTAGCGGGCGACAAAGGCCGGCTTGGCCTCGGAATGGGTGATATTCATGCCGCCCACCCCGGCCAAAAGGAACTTGCGCCCCACCGACGGCATGCCGTCGTAAAGATCGACCTGCACGCCGCCCTGGGCCAGTACTTCAGCCGCCATCAGCCCGGCAGGGCCGCCGCCGATAATGGCAACGCGAGGGGCGGGTGGTTGGCGGTTGTCGGTCATGGCGATATCGGGTGGGGATTAATGGTGTGCATTCTAACCGAGGCCGCCGCGACCTTGTCATTTGCCCCGGCTTCGGGCAGGGTCGCGGGGTGAATTTCTGCCTGGAGCCCCTTATGTCTGACCTCTATCCCAGCATCGACCCCGACGGCCTGATCGAATACTCGGTGGTCTACACCGACCGCTCCCTCAACCACATGTCGCAGTCGTTTCAGGGCGTGATGAAGGATATTTCCAGCACCCTGAAACAGGTCTACAACGCCCATGCCATGGCCATCGTGCCCGGTAGCGGTACCTATGGCATGGAAGCGGTGGCGCGTCAGCTGGCCACCGGGCAGAAGTGCCTGGTGCTGCGCAATGGCTGGTTCAGTTACCGCTGGACGCAGATTTTCGAGATGGGCCAGATCCCCTCTGAATCGATTGTGCTCAAGGCTCGCCCGGTAGCTGAGGGTAGCCAGGCGGCGTTTTCCCCGCCGCGGCTGGTCGATGTGCTGGCCGTTATCGCCGCGGAAAAGCCCCAGGTGGTGTTCGCCCCGCATGTGGAAACATCGTCCGGGATGATCCTGCCGGACGGCTACCTGCGCGCCGTGGCGGATGCCGTGCATGCGGTGGGCGGCCTGCTTGTGCTCGATTGCATCGCCTCGGGCACCCTTTGGGTGGATATGCAGGCCTGCGGCATCGACGTCCTTATCAGCGCCCCACAGAAAGGCTGGAGTGCCTCGCCGTGTTGCGCCCTGGTTATGTTGAGCGAAGCCGCCCAGGCCCGCGTTGAAGCCACTCAGAGCACCAGCTTTGCCTGCGACCTGAAGAAGTGGCTGCAGATCATGCACGCCTATGAGCAGGGCGGCCACGCTTACCACGCCACCATGCCCAGCGATGCCCTGGCGCGTTTCCGCGATGCCATGCGCGAGGCCGAAGCCATCGGTTTTGCCACCGTGCGCAACCAGCAGCAGGAGCTCGGCGAACGTGTGCGCGCCTTGCTCGCCAGCAAAGGCTTTAAAAGCGTCGCCGCTGAAGGCTTCGAAGCCCCAGGTGTGGTGGTCTGCTACACCACCGACGCCAGCATCAAAAACGGCAGCAAATTCGCCGCCCAAGGCCTGCAGATAGCCGCTGGCGTGCCGTTGCAGTGTGATGAGCCGGCGGATTTCCAGACCTTCCGCCTGGGCCTGTTCGGGTTGGACAAGCTGGGCAATATCGAACGCACCGTAGCGACCCTGGGGCAGGCGTTGGATAAGGTGTTGGCGGGGTAACCGGTGCCTAACTTTTCTATACGGTGGGTTTCGGCTCGTTATTTGTGTCACTGATGCCCGCTTTGGGATAGCGCTGAGATAGTGCATTCAAGAGCTCGCGCAGGAGTGCTTGGTAGGCATGAAATAGCTTTATTCCCTTTAAATACTCCTGCCAGCAGGCATCGTGAGCTTGATTGAAAGTCAATGGAGCCGTCCCGCCGAAACCGTAACACACGACCTTTTTTGTCGGGTGGTCAACGAGTAGGGCTGTTCCGTTGGGTTGTTCAATTAGCTCGCTCCACGGCTCAATGGAGCGCTTTACGAAGCTGGTTTCACCTTGTTCAAACCGGGGAGCAATTCCGTGGTTGGCCAGATCTCGAAAGTTGTAGCTTGTTCTGCTGAAGGCTTTGTCATCTAAACAAGTAAGCGCCTGTTGAAAAGAAGCGAAGCATCTGTAATGAGCGCCTATGCGCTTGAGTTGTTCTATGCGTTTTTTGCGGTTTAGGTGGCCAGATTGATCCTGATCCAATCGATCCTTGTAGTTTTCTTGAAGCGCTAAATTTGCTTGGTGTATGGCGTTGGTTGCGATTGAGCCAAAGCGCTCGCGCGTGGCACTTGGCTGCAGCATGCAGTAGAAGGCCAGCTGCTCGACATACTGCCGGCGCACATACCATTCCTCACTTCCATGGAACTGCTTGAGCACATCAATCCAGATGGACCAGTCGACCAAGTAACCGTACCAGGCGTGGAGTTGATTGATGGACTCTTTCAGCTCGCTAGCTATGGCTAGCGACATAAACGCGGGGCCCCAGTAGGCCTCCTGAATTTCCTTTGAAAGGTCGTATGGCAATGGATATTCGATAGGGTCAATGAAGACTTCAAGCCTATCCATAAATAACGTATGGGCTGACTCATAAAGCTCACGTTGAGCTTTGCGAGCCTCGCGGCATGGTATGTCGTCGGTTTTTAATGGCATCACTATCACCGTGATTACAAAGCCAATATGAATGCTATTTAAACGCGGTCCAGGGCAAAACGTAGTTTGGGTTGAGCAAAACAATATCCATCAGTAATGCCCTGTTAATCCATTTCCCAGCTCACCTGCTTCTATAACCCATCGGCATTAACTGCCGATAGGTATCGCTGCGCCCAACACCATCCTTCGGTTTAGCCGACCTTTACCGCCTGTAGCGTATAGCTCAGTGGTAGTCGTTCCGGCTGGCTATTCAGCCGCCACTCACCATTCTCACCCAGAGTCATCTGGCCCGGCAGGGCGTCCCAGGGCAGGCTGGTGTGTTCTTCCAGGGCCGTCAGGTTCATGCCGTGGCGTAGCAGCGCGGTGATGATTTCGCCCAGGCCGTGGTTCCATTCGTGGGTAGTGGTGGCAGTCAGTTTGCTGTCGCTGACCACATAGCTGTACTCGTCATTCCAGACCTGTGGCTCGCTATGTTCAAAGTAGGAATGGATCATCTGCAGAGCATCCTGGCGGTCCTGATCGAGCGTCATCAGTACGGGATGCATCTCGCGCAGAAACAGGCGGCCGCCGGGCTTGAGCAGGGCGGCGACATTGCGCGCCCAGTCATCGATATGCGGTAGCCAGTTCAGCGCGCCGATGCCGGTGTAAACCAGATCGAATGATTGCTCGCCGAGCACCTTGGCGGCGTCGTAGACCGAGGCTTCGACAAATTCGATCTGCTCACCGCAGGCATTTGCCAGCTTACGGGCCTGTTCCAGGGAGGCGGATGAGAAGTCCAACCCGCTTATCTGCGCGCCGAGGCGGGCCAGCGACAGGGTGTCGGTGCCGATATGGCACTGCAGGTGCATCGCGCGCAGGCCGCGCATATCGCCAAGGCGCGGCAGATCAAAGCGAACCACCTCGGATAAGTGCGTGGGTGAAGCGATAAACAGCTGAGTTTGGTAATCGGGCGACGCCGCATGCAAGGCGGCGCGCTCGTTCCAGTTGGCTTTGTTCAGGGCAAACGAGTCATCCATGACGGGATTCCATTCAGTGTGTGGGGGATGGCTTATCCAGCGCGCTCAGTATGGCGTGGGCGGCCTTGATTCGGGCAGCGTTGGGGTAGTTCTTGTTGGCCAGCATGACCAGGCCGAGGTTTTGACTGGGGACAAATACGGCGTAGGCGCCAAAGCCGCCGGTGGAGCCGGTTTTGTTGAACAGGCTGTCGCCCGGCTCCAACTCCGCTGGCAGCAGGCGCGTGGCGGGTTGTGCTTCCAGAACCATGGCCGGGGAGTTGCCGGCCTGCAGGCGCTCCAGGCTGATCGGGTAGGGGTAGCGCTCCCAGCCGAGGCCTTGGGTCATTTCGCCGACGCGGTAATAGCCGGTGTGGGTTATGGCGATGGCGCGTTGCAGGTCCTTGGTGAGACTGGCCGGATCAAGGTTGGCCTGGACAAAACGCAGCATGTCCTTGGCGTTGGTTTTCACCCCGTAGGCTTCGGCGTCGAGCATCCCCGGTGAGACGCGCAGCGGCTGGTTGTCCTTGCTGTAGCCGTAGGCATAGCGCGGCATCTGCGCCGCCGGCACCTGGATATAGCTGTGCGACATGCCAAGTGCGGGGAACAGCGTGCCCTCCATCAGTGTGGGGAAGGGTTGGCCCATGCTGCGTGCGGTGAGATAGCCGAGCAGGCCGATGCTGGGGTTGGAGTAGCGTCTGTGGCTGCCAGCCACGTATTCAGGCTGCCACTGGCGGTAATAGGCAAGCATGCTGGCTGGGTCGGTCACGCTGTCGGGAAACTGCAGCGGCAACCCGCCGGCGGTGTAGGTGCCGAGGTCGAGCAGGCTGGCGTGTTCCAGCTTGCTGCCTTGCAGCGCGGGCCAGTGCTGGCCGGCGCTGTCGCCGAGGCTCAGTTTGCCGGTGTTTTGCGCCAGGGCGGCGAGGGTGGCGGTGAGCGGTTTGCTCAGCGAGCCGATTTCAAACAGGGTATCGCTGGTCACGGGCTGCTGGTCGTCCAGCCGCGCCACGCCATAGTTGAAGTAGTGCGCCTGACCGTTGTGGCTGATCGCCACGGCCATGCCGGCAATATCGTGTTCCGCCATCACCGGGCGAATGGTTGCGTCCACCAGCGACTGCAGCGTGTCGGTTGCTGGCGCGGCAGTGGCGCTGCCGAATGTGAGTGCGGCGAGCAGGGCCGACAGGGTGCTGAGTTTTGCGTACATGCTGTGCGAGATTCCTTGGTTGTGGTGATGCGCGATGTGACAGCGCATGTGGTGCTTTTATCCCAGCCTGCGTGCCTGCCAGATTTTGGCGGCGCTGTGATGCAGAATGCCGTGGCGCTGGGCCAGGGCCAGGCGGTCCTTGTCGTAGCCGCCGCCGATCAGTCCGACCACGGGGATGTCGCGGCTCAGGCAGTGGTTGAGCACGGCTTCGTCACGGGCAGCGATGCCGGCATCAGTCAAGTTGAGGTAGCCGAGGGCATCGTGCTGGTGCACATCGACGCCAGCGTCATACAGCACGATATCCGGCTGATACAGCGGCAGCAGGTAGTTGAGGGTGTCGTTGACCACCTTGAGGTAGTCGTCATCGCCCATACCGTTGGGCAGGGGAATATCCCAGTCGCTGGCGGCCTTGCGTGCCGGGTAATTCTTTTCGCAGTGCAGCGACACGGTGATCGCCTCCGGGGTGTTTTCCAGCAGGCGCGCGGTGCCGTCGCCCTGGTGCACGTCGCAGTCGAAGATCAGCACGCATTGCGCTTTACCGCTGGCCAGCAGGTACTGACTGATCACCGCCAGGTCATTGAAGATGCAGAAGCCGGCCGGATGGTCGTAATGCGCATGGTGGGTGCCGCCAGCCAGGTGGCAAGCCAGGCCATGCTGCAGGGCTTGTTCGGCGGCCAGCAGCGAGCCGCCCACGGCGCGAATAGTGCGCTGCGCGAGAGCGGCGCTCCAGGGCAGGCCGAGGCGGCGTTGCTCTTCGTGTGTCAGTTCGCCGCTGGCAAAGCGCTGGATATAGGCCGGGCAGTGGGCCAGGGCGAGCACGTCCGTTGGGCACAGGTCGGGGCGCAGCAGCTCGGCGTCGGTGCTCAGGCCGCTGTCGACGAGGTGATCGCGTAACAGGCGGAACTTCTCCATAGGGAAGCGGTGGCCGGCTGGGAAGGGCGGGCTGTAATCGTCGTGATAGACCAGCGGCAGGCGCATGGGAGCGTGCTCGAGCGAAGATGTGGCGAGTATGGCGGCATGGGTGCGCAAGCCTCAAGTCTGGCTCCCGATTGGCCAGAATGCTGCCATTATTGTCCGCATCCATCTTTCAGTCGGGCCGACAAGTGTTGGCAAAGTCTTTACCATCTCGCCCCCAGTCAGGTGCGTTTACAGGAGAGCATGCATGAGTCAGGTGTTGAATGAGTTGGTCGCCCTGCTGACCCTGGAAACCATCGAAGAGAATCTGTTTCGAGGCGTCAGCCAGGATCTCGGCTTTCGCCAGTTGTATGGCGGCCAGGTGCTGGGGCAGTGCGTTTCGGCGGCCAGCCAGACGGTGGATACCGCGCGGCATGTGCATTCTATGCACGGCTACTTCCTGCGCCCCGGCGATGCCACGCTGCCAGTGGTTTATCAGGTTGAGCGTGTGCGTGATGGCGGCAGCTTCAGCACGCGGCGGGTCACGGCGATTCAGAAGGGCAAACCGATCTTTACCTGCAGCGCGTCGTTCCAGTCCGATGAAGAAGGCTTTCATCACCAGAACCTGATGCCAGAAGTGCCGGGGCCGGAAGAGTTGAAATCGGAAACCGAACTGGCGCGCCTAGTGGTCGATGCCTTGCCAGAGCGCATGCGTGAGCGGGCGGTGAGTGACAAGCCAATCGAAATCCGCCCGGTAACCGTTGGTAATCCCTTTGCGCCCAAACCCAGTGAGCCGGCCAAGCATGTGTGGTTTCGCGCTGCGGGCGAGCTGCCGGATGATCCGCAGTTGCACAAATATCTGCTGGGCTACGCCAGCGACTTCAACCTGCTGACCACCTCGATGCTGCCGCACGGCGTATCGGTGTGGCAGAAGTTTATGCAGGTCGCCAGCCTCGACCACTCGCTGTGGTTCCACGGCAACCTGCGTATGGATGACTGGCTGCTGTACAGCATGGACAGCCCCTGGGCCGGTAATGCCCGTGGTTTCTCCCGTGGCAGCATTTTCAATCGCCAGGGCCAGCTGGTTGCCTCGGTGGCCCAGGAAGGGCTGACCCGAATCCGTGAGGATTGGAAATGAGCCGTGAGGATTGGAAGTGAGTCTGAGCGCTGCCCGCAATTGGGTGTTCGATATGGACGGCACCTTGACCCTGGCGGTGCACGACTTCGAGGCGATCAAGCGGGCGCTGGATATTCCCCTTGAGGACGACATCCTCGGCCATTTGGCGGCGCTGCCGGAAGCGCTGGCTGCGGCCAAGCATGCCTGGCTGCTGGAGCACGAGCGCGAACTGGCGCTGACTGCTGAGCCGGCGCCTGGGGCGATTGAGCTGGTGCGCGAGCTGCACGGCCGTGGTTGCCGTCTTGGCATCCTCACCCGCAATGCCCATGAACTGGCGCTGCTGACCTTGCGCGCCATCGGCCTGGATGACTGCTTTGCCGTGCCGGACGTGATCGGCCGTGACGAAGCGCCGCCCAAGCCAGATCCGGGCGGCTTGCTGCATTTCGCCAGAAGCTGGCAGGTCGCGCCGAGCGAGCTGGTGATGGTCGGTGATTACCGCTTTGACCTGGAATGCGCCCGCGCGGCTGGCGCGCGCAGCGTACTGGTCAATCTGGCGGAAAACCCCTGGCCGGAGCTGGTTGATCATTTCGCCGTGGATTGTCGGGCGTTGCAGCAGGTGTTGTAGCGGACGCGCGCAGTCAGTCGAGTAGCCTGGATAAGCGCAGCGCAATCCAGGACTGCGGGCGCGCGTATCCGGCAATGCCCCGGATTTCACCCGGGCTACGGTTAATCGCAGCGTCTGTTAATGACAGCAGCCGGATTCCAGGTCCTTGAGGATCGGGCAGTCCGGGCGGTCGTTGCCCTGGCAGTTGTCCATCAAATCCTTGAGCGTGTCGCGTAGGCCACTGAGTTCGCCGATCTTGCGTTCCAGTTCGCTGATATGCGCGGCGGCCAGGGCTTTGACGTCGGCGCTGGCGCGTTGACGGTCCTGCCACAGGGCCAGTAGCTGGCTGACTTCGGCCAGGGAAAAGCCCAGATCGCGCGAGCGTTTGATAAATGCCAGGCGATGCAGGTCTTGCTGGCTGTACTGGCGGTAGCCGCTGTCGCTGCGACCGGCCTCAGGCAGCAGGTCGATGCTTTCGTAGTAGCGAATCATCTTGGCGCTCAGGCCGGTTTGCTTGGCGGCTTGGCCGATATTCATCTTTCTTGCCTCCCATCTTGCGGTCTGTCCGTGAAATCGTGATCGCGGGCATGGCCCGCTCCTACAGGGGAGGCGCGGGTTGATACGCAATCATGTAGGAGCGGCCCATGGCCGCGAATAGGGTTATGGGTTCCAGCCTGGTAGCCCGGATGCAATCCGGGGCGGTTCGGCGTCTAGCAACGCGCTCCCGGATTTCATCCGGGCTACACGCTTTCCGAGCTCTTCGGTTTCCAGGTTTTTAGCAGCAGGGCATTGCTCACCACGCTAACGCTGGACAGCGCCATGGCCGCGCCCGCGAGCATCGGGTTAAGCAGCCCAGCGGCTGCCAGCGGAATGCCGATCAGGTTATAGGCAAAGGCCCAGAACAGGTTCTGGCGAATCTTGTTGTAGGTGCGCCGGCTGATATCCAGGGCGTCGGCCACCAGGCGCGGGTCGCCGCGCATCAGGGTGATGCCGGCGGCGTGCATGGCCACATCGGTGCCGCTGCCCATGGCGATGCCGACATCGGCGGCAGCCAGCGCTGGCGCGTCGTTGATGCCGTCGCCGACCATGGCCACCACCGCATGTTTTTTCAGCTCGCTGATGATCGCTGCTTTGTCCGCCGGTAGCACGTCGGCGTGCGCTGCTCTGATGCCCAGGGCCTCGGCCACGGCCTTGACGCTACCAGGGTTGTCGCCGCTGATCAGATGGCTGGCGATGCCTCGTGCGTTCAACGCGGCGATGGCATCCACGGCGCCCGGCTTGAGCGTGTCGCCAAAGGCGAACAGGCCGAGCACCTGCGGTTGCGGCGCCAATTCCAGCAGCCAGGACAGGGTGCGGCCTTCGGCCTCCCAGGCCAGGGCGTCGGCAGCCAGTTCGTCAGGCAGCAGAAAGTGTTCTTCCAGCAAACGTTTGTTGCCCAGGGCCAGTTGCCGTTCGCCGAGCTGCCCGGCGATACCGCGCCCGGCGAGCGCCTTGCTGTTGCTTACGTCGGCGAGGCTCAGTTGCTGTTCTGTGCACTGATCCAACACTGCCTTGGCCAGCGGGTGTTCGCTGCCGTGCTGTAGGGCGCCGGCTAGTTGCAGCAGCTGGGTGGTGTTGCCATCAACCGCGCGCAGATGAGCAATGCGCGGGCTGCCTGCGGTTAGGGTGCCGGTTTTATCGAAGGCCACCAGGGTTACCGAATGGGCGATTTCCAAGGCTTCGGCATCCTTGATCAGAATGCCGTGGCGCGCCGCCACGCCGGTGCCAGCCATAATCGCGGTGGGGGTGGCCAGGCCGAGGGCGCAGGGGCAGGCAATTACCAATACCGCCACGGCATTTAGCAGTGCGGTTTCGATCGAGCTGCCTGCCAGCAGCCAGCCGAGCAGCGTAGCCATGGCGATCAGCAGCACACTGGGCACGAAGACCTGGCTGACTTTATCCACCAGCTTCTGGATCGGTGCTTTCGCCGCCTGGGCGTCTTCGACCAGGCGAATGATGCGTGACAGCACGGTTTCCGCACCGAGGGCGGTGGTTTCCACCAGCAGGCGGCCTTCGCCATTGATCGCCCCGGCGGTAACGCTGTCCCCCGGCTGCTTGGGCTGTGGCAGGCTCTCGCCACTGATCAGCGCTTCATCGGCATGGCTCTGGCCTTCGCGAACCAGGCCGTCCACCGGGAAGCGTTCGCCTGGCTTGACCACAATGCAGTCGCCCAGCTGCAGCTCGCCCAGCGCTACCCACTGCTCGACGCCACCCTGCAGACGCAAGGCGCGTTCCGGGCGCAGTGCCTGCAAGGCGCGGATGGCGCTGCTGGTCTGGCGTTTGGCGCGGCTTTCCAGGTATTTGCCGAGCAGGATCAGGGTGATGATCACCGCCGAGGCTTCGAAGTACAGATGCGGCATGCTGCCGGTTGGACTCACCGCCCACTGATACAGGCTCAGGCCATAGGCGGCGCTGGTGCCGATGGCCACCAGCTGATCCATATTCCCGGCACGGGCGCGCAGGGCGCTCCAGGCGGCGCGGTAGAAGCGCGCGCCGAAGATAAATTGCACCGGCGTGGCCAGGGCGAACTGCAACCAAGCCGGCAGCATCCAGTGCAGGCCGAAGGGTTCGACAAGCATCGGAATGACCAACGGTAGAGTCAGCACAATCGCCAGCAGCAGGGCCCAGCGCTCGCGCTGCAGATGCCGTTCGGCGGTGGGCTGAGCCTGGGTTGTATCGTCAATCACGCTGGCGCGGTAGCCGGCCCGGCTGACGGCCTGCAGCAGAGCCTGGTGATCAGTGCCGCGCAGCACCTGCAGCTGCGCCCGCTCGCTGGCCAGGTTGACGCTGACTGAAAGCACGCCCGGCTGTTGCGCCAGGGCGCGTTCGATACGCCCGGCACAGCTGGCGCAGGTCATGCCGGAAAGAGCTAGCTCCAGGCGCTCGCTGGGCACCGCATAGCCGGCCGCGCTGACGGCATTGACCAGCTGTTCCAGGCTGCCAGAGGGCGCTTCGACGCGGGCCTGTTCACTGGCCAGGTTGATGCTGACGCTGACGACATCGGCCACCTTGGCCAGGGCGCGCTCGACCCGCCCGGCACAGCTGGTGCAGGTCATGCCGCTGATTGGCAGGTTGAAGGTGGTGAGGCTGGACATGGGTGGTCCTCCATTGAGTTCCAGCACAGGATCAACCTTGCCACGCTGGCAAGGTCAAGACCTTTTATCCCTTGACCTTACCCTTATGGCAAGGCCAAGACTGCAACTGTCCGGTTACCATGGCGGCTTATTTATTCAGGAGGTTGTTTATGCAGGTTTCTCAGGTTCACGCATTCCGGGTTGATGGCATGACTTGCCAGAATTGCGTCAAGACCATCACCGAGGCGCTGTTGGCCTGTGACCCGGCGGCTGATGTGAAAGTGAAGTTTCCCGGTGGCGAGGTGCGGGTGAGTAGCAGTGTTCCGGTTGATCAGCTGATGGTCGCCATCGTCGAGCAGGGCTACGGCGTTAGCCTGGCGTAAGCACTGCAGGGTTTGGCCAGTCGTGGATCAGCCCGCGAAAGCAGGCATCGATCATCGGCGCGGTGTCGCTGAGCGGATCGAATAGATTGGGGTCGCGCGACCAGTCGTAGAACATGCCGATCAGCAGCGCATGCAGGGTGCGCGCGGCCAGGCGCGGCGTCAGCCCGGCATGCAGGCGCAGGCGCACTGATGGCGTGTTGAATTGCTGTTCGCAGAGCGCGATAAATAGGTTAATAAAGGCTTCTTGGCGCTCTTCGGCCTCGCGCAGTTCTGCGGTGAATTCACACCTGCGTAGCAGGATGGTGAAGATACGTTTCTTCTGCGGCTCGCGGGCCAGGTTCTCGATGGCTTCGATGCACAGTGCGCGCAGGGCCATCAGCGGGTCGTGCTCGGGGCAGCCGCGCATGCGTTCGGCTAGCTGCTCAGGCGGCAGACGCACCTGGTTGAGCATGGCGTTGAACAGATCGGCCTTGTTGGCAAAGTGCCAATACACCGCGCCGCGCGTCACCCCAGCCTGCCGGGCGATGTGCTCCAGGCTGGTGTGCGCCACGCCTTTTTCCAGAAACAGCGTTTCGGCGGCCTCAAGAATGGCGCAACGGGTTTTCTCGGCTTCTTCTTTGGTTCGGCGCATGGCGGCAGGCGTATTTCTGGCTAGGCTGAGCACAAAGTGTAATGAACTTAAGGGTAATGTTCTATTTACAAACACTTGTGTATGTAACTAGCATTGCCCGCCTCAAACGTCGCGCCTTGCGTTTTTCGGAGACACCCATGCTTTTTCCTCGTCGCTTGCCGGTCACTGCCGGTTCCTTGCTGTTGGCTTTTTTGGCCGCCCCGCTGTTTGCCGCCGATGCTCCGCCAGCGCCTGAGGTGGTGGTAGAAACGGTCAAGGCCGAGTCTCTGCCACTGGAGCTTGAGTACTCCGCACGTACTGCGGGTTTCCGTGAGGTGCAGGTGCGGGCCCAGGTCAGCGGCATTCTGCAAGAGCGCACCTATCTGGAAGGCAGCCAGGTCAAGCAGGGCCAGGTGATGTTTCGCATCGATCCGCGCACCTACCAGGCTGCACTGAGCCGCGCCAAGGGCGCGCTGGCGCAGGAGCAGGCGCGCTATCGGCAGACCGAGCGTGACCTCAAGCGCATCCGCGAACTGCAGAAAAAGGGCTTTGCCAGCGAGAGCGAGCTGGACAACGCCGTCTCCAACTTCGAGCAGAGCAAGGCGAATATCCAGGCTGCCGAGGCCGAAGTGCAGTCCAAGCAGATCGACCTCGACTACACCACGGTAAAAGCGCCGATCTCTGGCATCACCAGTAAGGAAACCGTCTCCGAAGGCAGCCTGATGGTGGCCGGCGATCCGAGTGCCAGCCTGCTGAGCAACATCACCCAGCTGGACCCGATCTATGTCAACTTCGCCGCCCCGGATTCCGATGTGGAGAGTGTGCGTAGCGGCCTGCAGAACGGCAGCCTGGTGCTGCCGGAAGACGGCAAGATGAGCGTGCAGATCAAGCTTGGTGACGGCAGCATCTACCCGCTGGAAGGCAAGGTGGACTTCACCGACAGTCTGGTTGACCGCGGCACCGGCACCGTCAGCGCGCGCGCCGTGGTGCCTAACCCGGAGCAGACGTTGTTGCCTGGCCAATTCGTCAGTGTGCAGGTCAAAGGCCTGAGTATCCCCAATGCCATGACCTTGCCGGAGCGTGCGATTGCCCAGGGCCCAGGCGGCACCTTTGTCTATGTAGTGGATGAGGGCGGCGTGGCGCGTATGCGTCAGGTCACCACCGGACACACCGCAAAAGGTCGCTGGGTGATTGTTTCCGGCATCAGCGCCGGTGATCGGGTGATCGTCGAGGGCTTGCCGAAGGTGCGTCCGGACAGCCCGGTCAAAGTCGCCGCCCCAGCCGCCAGCCAATCCTAAGGAGCGTTCCCGGTGATCTCACGCTTCTTTATCGACCGCCCGGTATTTGCCGCGGTCATCTCGATCATCATCGTGCTGGCGGGCCTGATGGCCATGCGCTCGTTGCCGATCGCTCAGTACCCGCAGATCCTCCCGCCGCAGGTGTCGGTCAGCGCCAGCTACGCCGGTGCCAGCGCCCAGGTGATTGCCGAAACGGTGGCCGCGCCGCTGGAACAGTCGATCAACGGCGTGCAGGGGATGATCTACCAGCAGTCCAACTCCGGCGGCAACGCCATGAGTCTGTCAGTGTATTTCGAGGTCGGCACCGATCCCGATCAGGCCACCATCGACGTCAACAACCGCGTGCAGGCTGCCCTGGCCAAACTGCCGGAAGAGGTACGCCGGCAGGGCGTCAAGGTGCAGAAGAAGTCCTCGGACATTCTTCAGGTGGTGACCCTGTACTCGCCGGATGGCTCGCGCGACCCGGTGTATATCAGCAACTACGCGCTGATCAACGTGATCGACGAACTCAAGCGTCTGCCAGGCGTCGGTGATGTCAGCCAGTTCGGCTCGAAAGACTATTCCATGCGCATCTGGCTGCGTCCGGACAAGCTGGCGCAGTACAACCTGACGCCGACCGATGTGGTCAATTCGATCCGCGAGCAGAACTCGCAGTTTGCCGCCGGCAGCTTCGGTCAGCAGCCGCTCAAGCAGGAGCAGGACTTCACCTACACGGTGACCACCCAGGGCCGTTTCACCGACCCGAAAGAATTTGAAAACGTCATTCTGCGCACCGACGAAACCGGCGCCAGCCTGCTGCTCAAGGATGTTGCACGGATTGAGCTGGGCGCGCAGGACTACTCGCTGATGACCTCGCTCAACGGTCAGCAGAACGCTGCCTTTGGCGTATACCTGCAGCCCGGCGCGAATGCCCTGGACACCGCAGAAGCAGTGGGCAAGACACTGGAGCGGCTGTCGAAGAATTTCCCCAGCGGCATGACCTACAAGGTGCCGTACGACACCACCAAATTTGTTCAGGTCTCGATCAAGGAGGTGATCCACACCTTCTTCGAGGCCCTGATCCTAGTAGTACTGGTGGTGTTTATCTTCCTGCAGAACTGGCGCGCCACGCTGATCCCGGTGTTGGCGATTCCAGTCTCGCTGGTCGGCACTTTCGCCGGTATGTACATGCTCGGTTTCTCGATCAACCTGCTGACCCTGTTCGGCATGGTGCTGGCCATCGGTATCGTGGTGGACGACGCCATTGTGGTGATCGAAAACGTCGAGCGGGTGATGGCCACCGACAAGATCGGCCCGCGTGAAGCGACCATCAAGGCCATGGAAGAGGTAACCGGGCCGATCATCGCCATCGTCTTGGTGCTCTGCGCGGTATTCGTACCGGTGGGCTTCCTCGGCGGCCTGGCCGGGGAGATGTATAAACAGTTCGCCATCACCATTGCCGTGTCGGTGGTGATCTCCGGCATCGTCGCCCTGACCTTGAGCCCGGCGCTCTGCGCCTTGCTGCTCAAACCTGGGCACCATGAGCCGGCCGCGCCATTCCGCGCGTTTAACCGCGTCTTTGACAAGCTGACCAACGGCTACACCGCTGGCGTGCGCTTCTTCCTCAAGCGTTCGGCGGTAGGCTTGCTGCTGTTCGGCGCAATGATTGCGGTGATGGTGGTGCTGTTCAACCGGGTGCCCAGCTCGCTGGTGCCCAACGAAGACCAGGGTTATGTGATCAACGCCTACTTCCTGCCGCCAGCCGCCTCGCTGACCCGCACCGAGAAACTGACCGGTGACGTGACTCAGCAACTGATGGCGCACCCTGCGGTACAGGATGTGGTGACCTTTGCCGGCTTCGACGTGCTGACCTTCGGCACTCGCAGCAACGCCGGGGTGTCCTTCGTGCCGTTGAAAGACTGGAGCGAGCGCACCACGCCCGAGCTGGATGCGCGCAACCTCACCGGTGAGTTTATGGGCATGGGCGCCGCGCAGAAAGATGGCGTGGTACTCAGCTTCAACCCGCCACCGATCACCGGCATGAGCACCACCGGCGGTTTTGAAGGATTTATTCAGGACCGCAGCGGCGGCACCACCGCCGAGCTGGCGGCCAAGGTGCAGGTCTTCCTCGCAGCCGCGGCGAAACGCCCTGAGCTGGCTGGGGTGCAGAGCACCTTCAGTGCCAATGTGCCGCAGTACTTTATTGACCTGGATCGGACCAAGGCGCGCGCCCTGGGCGTGGCCGTCAATGATGTATTCACCGCTATGCAGGCCACGTTCGGCAGCTACTACGTCAACGATTTCAGCCTGTATGGGCGCACCTTCCAGGTCAGCCTGCAGGCTGAAGCGGAGTTCCGCAGCAAGCCGGAAGACCTGTCCCAAGTCTATGTGCGCGCAGGCAGTGGCGAGCTGGTGTCGCTGGCCAGCCTGGTCAAGGTTAAGCGGATTCTCGGCCCGGATACCTACGCGCGCTTTAACGTCTACCCGGCGGCGAAAATTCTCGGCGGGCCGGCACCAGGCTTCAGTTCGGGCCAGGCCCTGAGCGCGATTCAGCAAGTGGCGGATGAAGTACTGGGCAGCGATTACAGCATCGGCTGGACCGGCTCGGCCTTCCAGGAAGTGGCGTCGCAAGGTTCGGGCAGCAGTGCCTTTATCTTCGGTCTGATCATGGTGTTCCTGATCCTCGCCGCGCAATACGAGCGCTGGACCCTGCCGCTGGCGGTGGTTACTGCCGTGCCCTTTGCGGTGTTCGGCGCGATTCTCGCGGTGTGGTTGCGCGGCATCGAGAACGATCTGTACTTCCAGGTCGGCCTGGTCACCCTGATCGGCCTGGCGGCGAAGAACGCCATTCTGATCGTCGAGTTCGCCGTGATCTGCAGGCACCAGGGTATGGGCATCTTCGAGTCGGCGCTGGAGGCTTCACGCCTGCGTTTCCGCCCGATCATCATGACCTCGCTGGCGTTTATTCTCGGTGTTGTACCGCTGGCGATCAGCTCGGGCGCAGGCTCGGCCAGCCGTCACTCGATTGGCACCGGGGTGATCGGCGGGATGATGGCGGCGACCTTCCTGGCGATCTTCCTGATCCCGATGTTCTACCTGCTGGTGGAATCGCTGGCTGAGAAAATCGGCAAAGGCCGGAAAAAGGCTGAAACGCCGGTTTGATCTCCGTCCCCTGCTAGTCAGGGCAAACCGTAGCCCGGATGCAATCCGGGAGCGGTTTGTCAGTCCGCTGTAGTTCGGGGTTTATCCGCGCTGCAGCGGCTCCATCGGTTATTTCATTTCTGGACACCCATGCCGTTACGTCTTCTGTTGATTCTTGGCGCGTTAAGCGCCTTTGGCCCGCTGGCCATCGATTTTTACCTGCCGAGCTTCCCGACCCTCGCACGCGCGTTCTCCACCGATGTCGAGCATGTGCAGCTGTCGTTGGCCGCCTACTTTGCCGGCCTGGCCATTGGTCAGCTGGCATACGGCCCGTTGGCCGACCGTTTTGGCCGACGCAAACCGCTGCTGGTCGGGGTCATGCTGTTCAGCCTGGCGTCGCTGGCCTGCGCCCTGGCGCCGAGCCTGGAGTGGCTGATTGCTGCGCGCTTTGTGCAGGCTTTGGGTGGCTGCGCCGGGATGGTGGTGTCGCGGGCGGTGGTGCGTGATCTGTGTGACCCGATCAGCTCGGCCAAGGTGTTTTCCCAGTTGATGCTGGTGATGGGCCTGGCGCCTATTCTCGCGCCGCTGGGTGGTGGGCTGCTGCTGAGCACGCTGGGCTGGCCGTCGATTTTTATCTGCCTGACGCTGTTCAGCTTTATCTGCCTGCTGGCGGTGGCCCAGTGGCTGCCGGAAACCCTGGCCAAGGATGCACCGCCTGCACCTTTGCGCGGCGCACTGGGTGAGTACAAGCGACTGTTTGCTGACTTGCCGTTTCTCGGTTATGCGCTGACCGGCGGTTGTGCGATTGCCGGGATGTTTGCCTATATCGCCGGCTCGCCCTTCGTGTTTATTGAGCTGTATGGCATCCCCGCCGAGCACTACGGCTGGTTGTTCGGCAGCAATGCCCTGGGCTTTATTCTGGTGGCGCAGCTGAATGCCTGGCTGGTGGCGCGGCATGGGCCGGCGTACTGGCTGGGCAAGACCGTGTGGTTCTACCTGGCCTGTGGCCTGGCCCTGCTGCTGGTGGCGCTGGCCAAACCCCAGGCCTTGTGGCCGCTGCTGATCCCATTGTTCGGCTGCATTGCCAGCCTGGGGATTCTGCTGCCTAACGCCTCGGCGTGTGCCATGGCCGGGCAGGGCAGCCATGCCGGCAGTGCCTCGGCGTTGCTCGGTAGCGTGCAATTTGTGATCGCCGCCAGTGCCGCCGCCATGGTTGGCGTGCTGCATGACGGCAGTGCCTGGCCGATTGCCGTGGTGATCTTCGGGTGCGGGGTACTGGCTGTGAGCTTTTCCCTGTTTACCCGCTGGGTCGAGCGCGGCGCGATCCGCGCATAAGCTTAACTTGCCGCGCGCTGCTGCAGGGTGGGCAGCATATGCGGCGCGCTCAGACGCGCTTGCAGGGTGCTGACGAACTGACGGGCCTCGCTTTCACTGCGAAAGGTCACGCTTTGCTTGCCAAAGCTTACTTGCCAGCCTGAGCCAGCGGCTGTTTTTACCGGTTGGATCATTACGTTCATCGCCGAGCCTCCTATGCAAGAAAGGCCAGTCTAGTCGCTCAAGATGAACTTTCATTGACCTGTAACAAATCAATCACGGCTGGCGTACCGTTGGTCTGATTCGCTTGCTTGGGTTGCACTGGGGTTGGCGCTGAACTGCACGGCCAGCCCTGCAAGTCGGGTGAATTCGGTGACCAGGGCGATATCCGCCGCGCTCGGCCGGCTGGGTTGCGGGTAGTAGATGCCGAAGGTGCCCAGCACCTGGCCGCTGTCATCCTTGAACGGCAGTGACCAGCACGCGTGCAGGCCGGCGGCCAGGGCGACGCTTTTGTAGTCGCGCCAATAGGGGTGCTGGCTAAGGTCCTCGGCAATGACCAGCTCGCCACTCGCTGCGGCATGCCCGCATGAGCCGACCTCCGGTGCCGCTTGAATCCCTTCGATGGCTTGGCAGTAAGCCTGTGGCAGGCTTGGTGCAGCGCCAACATGCAGGCGCTGGTGCTCATCGAGCAGCATGATCGACACACGCATCTGCGGTTGCAGGCTTTCCAGGCGCCGGGTGATGCCGTTGAGGATGCTGTGCAGTGGGCGCAGGCCGAGCAACTCGTCGAGTACCGCATTGCGCGCCTGCTGCAGATGCTGCGTTTGATGGCGCTCATGCACGTCATGCAGGCTGCCGTGCAGGCTGTGCTCGGGCAGGCTCAGGTTGAGGTGCAGTTCAACGCGGCGCGCCTGGCCGCTGTGGGTCAGCAGCTGGCATTCCAGGCGCAGGCTGCTGAGCTTGCCGCTGCGCAGTTCTTCCAGGCGTTGGCGCAGCGTGGTCTGGCCCAGTTCCGGCATAAAACGTTGCAGTGGGCTGCCCAGGCTTTCGTGGATCGGGTAACCGCTGATCTGCTCCCAGGCCGGGTTGAGGAAGCTCAGTTTGTCGGCGGCATCGGTGATAAAGGTCGCATCACCGAGGTGCTCGACCAGTGAGCGGTAGCGGCTCTCGCTGACCTGCAGTTCGTTGTCCATTTTCTTCAGTTCGGTCAGGTCGATATCGACGCAGTACAGCTCCAGTTGGTCGAGGCTGTTGCGCAGCATCAGGTGGCTGGAATAGACCCACACCAGGCTGCCGTCCTTGCGTTGTAATTGCACCTCGGCGGCGGGAATGGGTGGGCCACCGAGCTGCCACAGGTTGATTGCGCTGGCCACCTTGCTGCGCGCCGCGGGCGGTACAATCAGCTCCTCCAGGCGGCGCCCCATCACTTCATGCACGGCATAGCCATAGAGCAGGGTGCTGGCCTGGTTCCAGTAAATCACTCGGCGTTCGCGGTCATAGCCCTGTACGGCTATTCGTGGCGTTTGCTCGAACAATTGACGAAAGCGCCGCTCGCTCTCGCGCAGGGCGCTTTCATCGCGTTTCTGCGCGCTGATGTTCTGCACCGTGCCGAGGATGCTGCCGTACTCGTCGACCTCGCCGCGCAGCATCAGCCAGGTGGCCTGATGTGGCTGCGGTTGCAGCAGGCGGGCGCTTACCATCATGGGGTTGTGGCCCTCCAGCAAGGCCTGCAGGGCGCGTTGCACGGCAGCGCGTTCGGCGGGGTGCAGCCAGCTGAGCAGCTGTTCGCTGGTGCACTGCGGGCTACCAGCGTCGCGGCCGAGCAGGCAGAGCGCCTCGTCACTCAAGTGGAAAGCGTGGCGGTACTCCCAGCTGCCGAGCCCGGCGTTGCGCTGGGTGTGTTGCAGCAGGCGGCTGTTGTGGGTGAGTTTTTCCAGCAGTTGGCGCTGCGCCTGCCGGTCACGCTGGCTGAGCAGGAAGATCAGCCCGGTGCTAAGCAGAATAAACAGCAGGCCTTTGCCTGTTTGCAGCTCGGCTACCAGCTCGCTGTCCTCAACCAGTGCGTGCAGCAGGTAGTCGCTGCCGAAAATCCACAGGGTGCTGAACAGCATATATACGCCAGCCAGGCGCAGTGGGCCTTGAAGATCGGGTCGCATCCCTTACCGCCAATGGCTAGCCAGGTCGAGAGGATTGATGGGCTTGTTGCCAGCGACACTGCTGGAGGCAATGGCCTAAGTCTAGCTTGTGGCTTGTCGAATGCAGGGCGCGCGATAAAAAAGCTGCCCGGCCCACACAGAGCATGAGCCGGGGTGTCTCAGCGTCTTTAAAAGCCTTCGAGGACGATCTTGCCCTTGGCCGTGCCACTCTCCAGCAGGGCATGGGCGCGGCGCAGATTGGCCGCGTTGATGCTGCCGAAGTGCTCGCCGAGGGTGGTGTGCAAGGTGCCGGCATCCACCAGTTCGGCAACCCTATCTAGCAGGCGATGCTGCTCGATCATGTCGGCGGTCTCGAACAGCGAGCGGGTAAACATCAGTTCCCAGTGCAGCGACAGGCTTTTGCGCTTGAGCTGCATGATGTCCAGCGCTTGCTCCGGGTCGTCGATCAGCGCCAGGCGGCCTTGCGGGGCGAGTGCTTCGACCAGTTGTGCATAGTGCTGATCGGTCTGGGTCAGGCTGGCCACATGGGTGACCTGGTTGATGCCGATGCGTTTCAGCTCTTCACTCAGTGGCTGACGATGGTCGATCACATGGTGCGCGCCCAGTTCGCGGACCCAGGCTTGGGTTTCCGGGCGGGAGGCGGTGCCGATCACGGTCAGGCCGGTGAGCTGGCGCGCCAGCTGCACCAGCACCGAACCAACGCCACCAGCGGCGCCGACGATCAGCAGGCTCTGGCCCAGGTCAGTGTTGCCCTGAGTGATCTGCAGGCGCTCGAAGAGTAATTCCCAGGCGGTGATCGCGGTCAGCGGCAGCGCGGCGGCTTCGGCAAACGGCAAGCTCTTGGGCATGTGCCCGACGATGCGTTCGTCCACCACATGCAGCTCGCTGTTGGCACCTGCACGGTTGATTGCCCCGGCGTAGTACACCTGATCGCCGGGCTGGAACAGGCTGACCTCGCTGCCCACCGCTTTGACGATACCGCTGGCATCCCAGCCCAGTACCTTGGCAGCGCCGTCTGTTGGGGCGACGTTGCGACGGATTTTGGTGTCCACCGGGTTGACTGAAATGGCCTTGACCTCGACCAGCAGATCGCGCGGACCGGTGGTTGGCGTCGGCAGGTCAACATCCTGCAGGGCGTCGGTGTGGTCGGCGGGCAGGGAGTGGTAATAAGCGACAGCTTTCATAAAGGGCTCCTTAGACAATGCGTTGCATCAGTTGATGATCGACCTGTTCCAGCAGGTTGCCGCAGGTTTCGCCGAAGTGCAGAAAGTGGGCGGTCTGCTGGTGCGCGCTGAGAGCGGCGGCGTCCTGCCACTGCTCAACCATGATGAAGCGGTTGGGCAGCTGCTGATGGCGGTGCAGGTTGTACTGCAGGCAACCGGCTTCGGCTTGGCTGGGCGGCACCAGCTGGCGCAGGCCGGCTTCAACCGCCTCGGCCTGGTCGGGGCGGGCGGTGATGGTGGCAATCAGGGTCAGTGGCGTGGTCATGGTGGACTCCGGTTAAGTGCTGCCCATGCTCGGTTATTTGATTGACGAGAAAAACAGGCGGCTACTAGAGTCTCTTTCAATATTTTTTTGATAATGAGCCGCCATGCTGCGTTTTGATGATTTGCAGTTGTTCGTCTCTACCGCCGATCTGGGCAATCTCTCGGCGGCGGCGCGGCGCCTGGATATTTCTCCGGCGGTGGCCAGCGCCGCGCTCAAGCGCCTGGAGCAGCAACTGCAGGTGCGCCTGTTCAGTCGCTCCACCCGCAGCCTGCGCCTGACCCCCGAAGGCGAGCTGTTTCTCGGTCATGCGCGCCTGGCCTTGCAGAGTCTGGATGACGGCCGGCAGCAGTTAGCCGGCAGCAAGATTGGTATCAGTGGACCGTTGCAGTTGTCTGCACCGTCGGATTTCGGTCGCAATACCTTGCTGCCCTGGTTGGATGAATTTCAGCAGGCGCACCCGCAGGTGCAGCTGCGCCTGCTGCTGGGTGATCGTATGGCGGATCTGTTTCGCGAGCCGGTGGACATTGCCCTGCGCTACGGCGCCCCGGAGGATTCCAGCTTGGTCGCCTTACCCGTTGCTGCGCTGAATCGGCGCGTGTTGTGCGCTGCGCCGCAGTACCTACGCAAGCATGGCGCGCCACAGGCGGTGGAGGAACTGGCCGAGTACAACTGCCTGCTCTACATGCTCGGTGGGCGGCTGCATGACCGCTGGCGTTTCAGCGATGGCAAGCGCGAGCAGGGCATCAGCGTCAAAGGCGACCGGGTCAGCGACGATGCCGATGTGGTGCGGCGCTGGGCGGTCAGCGGTGCCGGGCTGGTCTACAAGTCCTGGCTGGATGTGGCCGGCGATGTGCGGGCAGGTCGTCTACAGGTGTTGTTGCCTGAGCTGTGCGGTGAGCCGACGCCGCTCAACCTGATCTGCGCGCATCGCGCGCAACTGAGTAAACCGGTATTGCTGCTGCGTGAGTTCGTACAAGCACGCTGCGCGGAGTTGTTGGCGCAGGCACCCTGGCCGAACTAGCAGACCGTTGGAAAACTACCTACGTCGCCGATACTGCGTTAAAAACAGGCTCGGAATGCTCAGGTACAGCTCGTAAACTCGCGTGCGAGCCCAGTCCGCTTCCTCGCCGTTTTGACCAGCCGGTGGCTGTTACTGGCGTAGCGCCTTGTCTCGGCTTCCTCGCCAACATTTTCCAACGGTCTGCTAAGATTGCCGCCAGCGCGCTGCGGCAATCCATCGCAGTGCGGCTGCGTCACATGCGCCCCAGAGCAATGCTAGAGTCGCGCCCCATGAAAATGACCCTTACTGACCGTCGCCTGCTGGCCTGGATGCTGTATTTCAGCGTGCTGTTCAGTGCGTTCGCCTGCAGTATCGGTCACGGACAGATGGCCGGCCTGCAGCTCAGTGGGTTGAGCAGCCAGTACTGCTCGTTCGACGGCAACTTTGGCGCCGGTGCTGATCTGGAAGGTTCCGGTGTTGTTGCGCCCAATCCTGCCACCGGTTCCGGTTGCTCCCTGAGTTCCACCTTCAGCGCGATCATTCTGGCGGCGTTCTTCGGCCTGCTGGGCTTGCTGGCGCCCAGCCGCGCGCCACTGCTGACGTTCTTCTTCACCCCGCGACCTGTCCGCTACCTCTGGCCCTCGGCCAATCCCCGCGCATCCCCCGTTCTGGCTTGAGTTGCTGTTGCTGCGGCCGCATTTGCGGCCGCGCTATCACTTGAAACCAGATAAAAAACTGCGTTTGTCGGTGCCCAAAGCCTGCATTTAGGCGGCACCCGATGGACCGAAATTGGGGAAGTCTATGCGTCAGATATCCGTATTCAGCCTGTTGGCTGTCAGCATCAGCTTGGCCAGTTGCGCCTATGCCGAACAGCTCAAACTAGAAGACAGCACCATCGTCGGTCAGCAGCAGCCCGATGCCACTGCGCCGACGATTGCCGAGAAGCGCGCCGAGTTTGCGCGGATTCCCGGTGGTGCCAGTGTCGTCGATGCCGAAACTTACAAGACCGGCCGCGCCAGCTCGCCGCAGGATGCTTTGGGCCAGGCCACTGGCGTGTATATCCAGTCGCGCTCCGGCGCCGAGGAATCGCGGCTGTCGATCCGTGGCTCGGGCCTGCAGCGCACCTTCCACCAGCGCGGCATCTTGCTGATGCAGGACGGCGCGCCACTCAACCTGGCGGATGGCAGTGGTGACTTTCAGGCCATCGAGCCGATTGCCCTGGACCATATCGAGGTCATGCGCGGCGCCAACGCCTGGCGCTATGGCGCTGCCAACCTGGGTGGTGCGATCAACTTTGTCACGCCCACCGGCAAGACCGCGCCCAAGGTGCAGCTGCGCACCGAAGCGGGCAGTTTCGATTACCAGCGCATCTTCGGGGCGGTTACTGAAGACTTTGGCGACTGGGATGCCTACCTGAGTTTCTCTGACTATTCCCAGGACGGTTTTCGCGATCACGCGCGCCAGGAGAACCAGCGCTATTTCGCCAATATCGGCGGGCGCATCAACGAGCGCTTGTCGACCCGCTTCTATATCAGCCACGTGGAAACCGATTCGGAAATCCCTGGCAGCCTGACCAAGGCGCAGCTGCGGCGTAACCCCGAGCAGGCCGCGCTGAGCACGGTGACCGGCAATAACAAGCGCGACTTCACCCTCAACCGCATCGGTAATATCACCACCCTGCAACTGGACGGCGGGCACAGCCTGGAACTGTCGAGCTTCTACAGCGAGAAATCGCTGTGGCACCCCATCTTCCAGGTGCTGGAAGTTGACAGTGAAGATGTCGGCGTACGCCTGACCCACAAGTGGCAGAGCACGGATGGCTGGCGCTGGAGCGGTGGCGTGGAAGCGCTGCAAGGCCGTAACCAGGCAGAAAACTACGTTAACGTGCGCGGTAAACGCGGCAACCTGGTGGACCGCCAGGTGCAGACAGCGCGCAGCCTGAATGCCTTTACCGAGCTGGAGGTGCCGCTGGCCGAGGACTGGGCGCTGATCGGCGGCTTGACCTGGCTGCACAGCGAGCGCGATATCGATGACAAGCTGAAAAGCAGCTTTAACTTCGTCGGGGTGCCGACGGGTTTCCAAGATGCGTCATTCAACCGTAGCTACAGCGCCCGGATTGGCCGGATCGGCCTGCGTCATGACCTGGCCGACGGTGTGCAGCTGTTTACTAACCTCAGCCAAAGTTACGAGCCGCCGACCTTTAGCGAGCTGACCGGGGGCGCCATCGTCACCGAGAACGAGGCGCAGAAGGCCACCACCCTGGAAGCCGGTATGCGCCTCACCCAGGGCAATCTGGACCTGGACCTGGCGGTTTACCGCAGCGAAATTCGCGACGAGCTGCTGGGTTACGTCAACCCGCTGGCCCCGACCCAGGTCATCACCACCAACGCCGACCGCACCGTGCACCAGGGCATCGAGTTCGGTGGTGCCTGGCAGCTGGGTGAGGTGGTGTTGCGCGGTCAGTACCTGCTCAATGACTTCCGCTTCGACAACGACCCGGCCTACGGCAACAACCGCATTGCCGGCGTGCCGAGCCAGTTCCTCAAGGGTGAGGCGCTGTGGCAGCGCAATGGCTGGTATGCCGGCCCGACGGTCGAGTGGGTGCCGGTGCACTACGCCGCCGACCACGCCGAGTCGCTGTATGCCGAAGCCTATGCGATCTGGGGGCTGAAGGGCGGTTATCGCCCACGTGAAGGTCTGGGCTTCTTTGTCGAAGGGCGCAACCTCTCCGACAAGACCTATATCGCCACCACCGGCGTAGTCGCCAATGCCCGTGGCCAGGACGCCGCGCTGTTTATGCCGGGTGACGGTCGCAGCCTGTATGTCGGCCTGGAGTGGAAGCTTTGACGGCGGCCCTGCAAGCACAAGAGCTACCGCGCCTGACCTGGCGCCAGCGCCTGCTGCGGCTGATGCCGTGGCACAAGCGCCTGGCGCTGCTGGCCTGCCTGGGCATCTTCAGCTGGGCGGGCAGCGGCATGCTGCACCCGCTGATGGGCTATCTGCAGCCGCGTCCGCAAACCATGGCCACACCGCAGCAGGTGTTGCCGCTGGATAACCTGCGCAGCCCTGCGCAGGTGCTCGGCGCTGCGGGTGTTACGCAAGTGCAGGGCTTGCGCCTGCTGGTACTGGACGCTGAGCCGTATTACCAGGCGCGTCTGGCCGGCGAGCTGCAGCCGCGTTATTGGCATGCACGCAGTGGTCAGGCAGTCGAGCTGGCCGGCCCTCATGCCGAAAGCCTGGCGCGGCATTACCTGGGCCGTGACGAGCCGCTGGCCTACGCCGGCAGCATCGAGCGGTTCACCGGTGAATACGCCTTTATCAACCGCCTGCTGCCGGTGGCGCGGGTCGACACCCAGCGTGATGACTCGTTGCGCCTGTATGTCGACCTGTTCCATGACCGCCTCGGCACTCTGGTGGATGAGCGCAAGGCTTGGTTCAGCGCGTTCTTCCAGACCATGCACAGCTTTCGCTGGCTGGATGCGGCGGGCCCGTTGCGGCCGGTGCTGATGCTGGTGCTGCTGGCCTCAATTGTCTCGGCGACGCTGTTCGGTATCAGCCTGTTCGTTGCCCGTCGGCGTGCCCGCACCTTCAACCGCCGGCTGCACGGCTGGTGGGGGCTGGGGCTGGCAGTGGCGACCCTGAGCTTTGCCAGCAGCGGTGCCTGGCACCTGTTGCACAAGCAGGGCGCGCAGCCTTGGCCGGCACCCTTTGTACCGAGCTTTAACGTGGCCGAGCTGGATAAGGCACCGGCGGCCGACTGGCTGCTGGCCGGTGAAGAGCTGTACATGCTCAGCCTGCTTGAACTCGACGGCAAGCCGATCTGGCGTGCCCAGGGGCAGCAGTTCGCCAGCATGCCCAGCCTGCACTACCTGGATGCTCAGGGCCGTGAACTGGGCAATGATACGCCACGCCGTTATACCCAGCAGCGCCTCGATCATTACGCCAAGGCCCTGGGGCTGGGTGAGGCGCAGGCGCTCACGCTGCAGCACAGCTTCGATCATGAGTACGGCTTCGTCTTCAAGCGTCTGCCGGTATTCAAAGCCAGCTATGCCGATGCGCACAACACCGCGCTGTTTATCGACCCGCTGGACGGTGCCCTGGCCAGCCGTGTGCAGGATGCCGACCGCACGGAAGGCTGGACCTTCGCCTACCTGCACAAGTGGGAATTTCTCGCAGGCCTTGGCAATGGCTACAAGCACCTGCTGCTGGGCATCGTCGCGTTTGCCCATGTGCTGTTGGCGCTGGTGGGGCTGAGCTTGCTGCGCCGCGGGCAGCACCGATGAACCACTGCCGATCCATCACTATTTTTGGCCATGTCTGGAGCTGACTATGCAGAAGCCAACAACGTCGAACATCTCGTTCTACAACCTGGCCTGGCGCTGGCATTTCTATGCCGGGCTGTTTGTGATTCCGTTTCTGATCCTGCTCTCGCTCACCGGCATCATCTACCTGTTCAAGCCGCAGCTGGATCAACTGATGTATGCCGAACTGCTGCAGGTCACGCCTGCTGAGCAGGCGATCTCGGCGGATCAGCAGCTGGCGTTGGTGCGCCAGGCGTATCCGCAGGCGAGCATCAGCCAGTACCTGCCGCCGGTAAACGCCGAGCGCAGTGCGCAGTTTGTGCTGGAGGCTGAGGGGCAGAGCCTCAATGTGTTTGTTGATCCTTACAGCGCCAGGATTCTCGGCAGCCAGGATGCGCAGCTCAATCTGCAGGCCATCGCCCGCCAGCTGCATGGCGACCTGATGGTCGGCACCCTGGGCGACCGCCTGATCGAACTGGCCGCCGGTTGGGGCATCGTGCTAGTGGTCTCGGGTTTGTACCTGTGGTGGCCGCGCGGGCGTTCCGGTGCAGGCGTGCTGTGGCCAAGGTTGAGTGCCCGTGGGCGGTTGTTGTGGCGTGACTTGCATGCGGTGACGGGCTTTTGGGGCTCGCTGCTGTTGCTGTTTATGCTGCTCACCGGCATGACCTGGACCGGCTTCTGGGGCGCCCAGTTTGCCGGCGCCTGGAACCACTTTCCTGCGGCGATGTGGGACGACGTGCCGCAGTCCGGCAAACTCACCGGCAGCCTGAACACCAGCAGCCAGCAGACCGTGGCCTGGGCGGTGGAAACCACGCCGCTGCCGGCTTCCGATCCACACGCCGCGCATAACGGCCATGCCACTGCCGAGAAACCTACCGCCCCGGCCAACCTGCTGCAGTACGTGGTCGACACCGCGGCTGAGCGCGGCGTACAGCCGGGTTACAGCATCACCCTGCCGAAAGGTGAAACCGGGGTGTACAGCATCGCCCTGTTCGCCGCCGACCCGCGTAATGACGCCACTCTGCATATCGATCAGTACAGCGGTACGGTGCTCGCCGATGTGCGCTGGAAAGATTACGGCGTGGTGGCAAAAACCGTGGAAACCGGGGTGATGTTGCATGAGGGCAAGCTGTTTGGCCTGGCCAACCAGTTGCTGATGCTCGCGGTCTGCCTGCTGGTGCTGCTGAGCGCGATCAGCGGCCTGATCATGTGGTGGCAACGCCGGCCGAGCGGCAAGCTCGGCGTACCACCGCTGCGCCACGACCTGCCGCGCTGGAAAACCGCGATGGTCATCATGTGCCTGCTTGGTGCGGCCTTCCCGCTGGTGGGCGCTTCCCTGTTGTTGATCTGGGCGCTGGACTGGCTGCTGCTCTCGCGTTTGCCTGGGCAGCGCCTGGCCAACGGCTGAATGGAATAACCGGCGCGGGCTTGGCCCGCGCCAAGGCTTCGCGTTACAACACTTGTCATGGACAGTCAGTCCACCATCGGAGGAACACCATGTTGTTGAAAAAGACCCTGCTGATTGCCGCTCTGCTGAGCCCGAGCCTGTTTGCCAATGCCCACGAATACACCGCAGGCGAGCTGCATATCGCACACCCTTGGTCGCGGGAGATGCCGGCCGTAGCGCCGACGGCGGCCGTTTATTTTGTGGTGCACAACAAGGGCGCCGAGGCTGATCGCCTGCTCAGCGCCAGCACGCCGGTGGCCGGCAAGGCCGAGCTGCACGAGCATATTCATGCTGATGGCCTGATGAAGATGCAACAGGTACAGAACGTGGCGATTCCTGCCGGTGGCGAAGTGAAATTCGAGCCGATGGGTTACCACGTCATGCTGTTCAACCTGAAGCAGCAGGCCAAGGATGGTGAGCGTTTCCCGCTGACCCTGACCTTCGAAAAAGCCGGTGCGGTCGAAGTGGAAATCGCCGTACACAAGGACGCCCCTGCCGGTGAGAAGACCCATGGCGAAGGCCACGCGCACTAATCTGCGCACCCAGCCCCGCTGCGTTGTGGCGGGGTTGCTGTTGTTCGGTGATGTTCACCGTCATTGATTTGCATCAGCCGTCCTGCTCAGGCCATTAGTCATACTCGGCGCAGGATTCTTGAGTTGCCGTAATGCCCCGCAATCGTTCCTTTACTGCCGATTACCGCGCGAGCTGGCTGGCCCTGTTGGCCATGCTGTTGCTCAGTGTCGGGCCGTTGCTGTCGCAGCTCACTGCGCCGGCTGAACCGGCCTGGCTGACGGAACTGGCCTGCGGGGAGCATGTCGGTAGCCATGACAACCCGCTGGATCACGACGCGCTGTGGGCCAAGTGCGGCTATTGCACCCTGTTGCTCAACAGCCCGGCCACTGGTTGTGCCAGCCCGACGCTGGCGCTGACCGCCGCTATACCCGCTGACCGGCATGCCGCGCCGGTGCGCAGCGGCGTTGCCCGCTCGGCCATCTTCCCCGGTTCGCGCAGCCGCGCACCGCCTGCCTATTCCTGATCGCCATTGCCCTGTTGCTGGTGCCGCGTATGCGGTGCTGGCCATTCCCTGGTTTTGTCTTGATTCTGGAATAGTCATGTCTACTCGTTCGCTTTTGATCAGCGCTGCACCCTTTCGTCTGGCGCCACTGTGCGTCGGCCTGCTGTTGGCCACTCAGGCGCATGCCGCGCAAACCACCGAACACGACCCGGAACACCACGCGCTGCAATTGCCGCCAACGGTGGTCACCGCCGTGCAGCAAAGCTCGCCACTGACTGTAGTGGCCGACCCCAAGGACCCGCGCCAGCCGGTGCCGGCCAGCGACGCCGCCGATTATCTGAAGACCATTCCCGGTTTCTCCGCGATTCGCAGCGGCGGCAGCAACAGTGATCCCGTGCTGCGCGGCATGTTCGGTTCGCGCTTATTGCTGCTCACCGACGGCGGGCAGATGCTCGGCGCCTGCCCGGGCCGGATGGATGCACCCAGCTCGTATATCTCGCCGGAAACCTTTGACCTGCTGACCGTGACCAAAGGCCCGCAAACGGTGATCTGGGGGGCGGGCGCTTCGGCCGGTGTGGTGCGTTTTGATCGCGAGCCAGAGCGTTTCGGCGAGCTGGGCGCGCGCCTGCATGCCAGCGTGCTGGCCGGCTCCAACGGCCGTTTCGACCAGACCCTGGATGGCGCTGTGGGCGGCGAGCAGGGTTACCTGCGGGTGACCGGCAACCGCTCGCATTCGGACGATTACGCCAACGGTAACGGCGACACCATCCCCTCGCGTTGGGACAAATGGAACGGCGACGTAGCCCTGGGTTGGACGCCGGATGCCGATACGCTGATTGAGATCACCGCCGGCCGTGGTGATGGCGAAGCGCGCTACGGCGGCCGCAGCATGGACGGTACCCAGTTCCAGCGCGAAAGCCTGGGCCTGCGCGTGGAGCGCAGCAACCTCGGTGGCGTGCTGGATAAGGTCGAGGCCAAGGTTTACTACAACTATGCCGACCACATCATGGACAACTTCCGCCTGCGTGTGCCTGACCCGACCAGCATGATGGCCGGCCCGATGGCGGCTCAGGTTGACCGCCGCACCCTGGGCGCGCGCCTGGCCGCCACCTGGAAGTGGCAGGATGTTGAGCTGATCACCGGCGTCGATGCCCAGCGCAGCGAGCACCGCCAGCGCGTTTCCGGCGGCGGCATGATGGGCATGCCCTATGTCGATGCTGATCGCTTCCCCTGGAACAAGGACGCGCTGATGCACAACTACGGCGCGTTCGCCGAGGCCACCTGGAGCCTGGACGAGCGTGATCGACTGATCTCCGGTGCGCGTCTGGATCGTGCTTCGGCCAAGGATTACCGGGCAAACTTCAGCGACATGATGGGCATGACCACGCCCAATCCGACGGCGGGCGAAACCCGCGCCGACACTCTACCGAGTGGTTTCGTGCGCTACGAGCATGACCTGTCCGGCTCGCCGACCACCCTCTATGCCGGCATCGGCCATGTGCAGCGTTTCCCTGACTACTGGGAGCTGTTCTCCGCCGGGCTCAACGGGCCGGCTGGCGCAGACAACGCCTTCGACGGCATCAAGCCGGAGAAGACCACCCAGCTGGATATCGGTATCCAGTACAAGGGTGACGCCCTGCAGGCCTGGGCCTCGGCCTATGTCGGCCAGGTGCGTGACTACATCCTGTTTGACTACCGCGGCATGAGCACCCAGGCCGACAACGTCGACGCGCGCATCATGGGCGGCGAGTTGGGTGTGGCGTATGACCTGACGACCAACTGGAAAACCGATGCCACCCTGGCCTATGCCTGGGGCAAGAACAGCAGTGACGGCGAAGCACTGCCGCAGATGCCGCCGCTGGAAGCGCGCCTGGGCCTGACCTATCAGCGCGACGACTGGAGCGTCGGCGGCCTGTGGCGGGTGGTCGATGGCCAGGGCCGCATTGCGGATGGACGCGGCAACGTGGTGGGGCAGGACTTTGGCGACAGTGCCGGTTTCGGCGTGCTCTCGCTCAACGGCGCCTACCGCGTCAGTGAGCAGGTCAAGCTCAGTGCCGGTGTGGATAACCTGCTCGACAAGCAATACGCCGAGCACCTGAATCTGGGCGGTGATTCCGGTTTCGGCTTCCCAGCTGAAACTCGGATCGACGAGCCAGGCCGGACGTTGTGGGCCAAGGTCGATTTCGACTTCTGATGTGTCCAGTTGTGGGAGGGGCTTTAGCCGCGACTGACAAGGCTCCAGTCCCTCCCTGCGACTATTGGATTCGTAGCCCGGATGTAATCCGGGAGTTGCCCTGCCGACCTCCCCGGATTGCATCCGGGCTACGATTTTGCGTGCGCTAATAGAGTCTTAAGGTTCAGGCGCGAAAGTAGTCCCCGCAGACACACTTTCTCCCTGCACCGAAGAGGACTACATCATGCGCAAACTGCTTCTGCTGTCTCTGGTTCTGGCCAGCCCGCTGACCTTCGCCGCCACCCAATGCACCACCGCCGACAAGGCGCAGTGGCAGGACCAGGACAAATTCCAGGCTGACCTCAAAGCCCATGGCTACGAGATCAAGAAGTTCAAAGTGACCGGCGGCAATTGCTACGAAATCTACGGTTTCAACAAAGAAGGCCAGAAGGTCGAAATCTACTTCGATCCGGTCGATGGCAAGGTCATCAAAAGCGAAATCGACGGCTGATGGACGCCGTTACCACACGCCTCTGGGACCCGCTGGTCAGGTTGTTCCATTGGTCTCTGGCGAGCGCTTTCCTGGCCAATTACTTCTTCACCGAAGAGGGCGAGAGCTGGCACCGCTGGTTCGGTTACTACGCCGTGGCCTGGCTGGTGATTCGCCTGGTGTGGGGGTTTATCGGTACACCGGCTGCGCGCTGGGCGGACTTCTGGCCGACCCGGACGCGCCTGGCCGAACACCTGCGGGCACTGGTCAGCGGGCGTGATTACCACCGCATGGGGCATTCCCCGCTGGGCGGCCTGGTGATGATCGGCATGATGCTGCTGATGCTCGGCCTGGGCGTGACCGGCTTTCTGATGGAGGAGGTCGATTACTTCTGGGGCGCTGATTTACCGCTGGAAATCCATGAATTCTGCGCCGATGGGCTGATGGCCCTGGTGGGCCTGCACATCGCGGCGGCGCTGTTTGAAAGCTACCGCCTGAAGGAAAACCTGCCGCTGTCGATGGTCACCGGCAAGCGGCGCAAATTGCACCACTGATTTTTTATCTGTCGCGGCAAAAGCCCCTCCCACAGCGCATGCACTCTGTGGGAGGGGCTTTAGCCGCGATGCTTTTGCTCAGACCAGCCTTGCATCCAGGCTGTTCTGTGCCAGGCGCTTGGCCTGCTCCTGAGTCATGCCCAGGCTGTCGTACAGAGCGGCGAAGTTCTCGGTGACGTAGCCGCCGAAGTAGGCCGGGTCGTCCGAGTTCACCGTCACCTTCACGCCGCGTTCGAGCATCTGCAGGATGTTGTGTTGGCGCATGTCGTCGAATACACAGAGCTTGGTATTGGACAGCGGGCAGACGGTCAGCGGGATCTGCTCGTCGATGATGCGCTGCATCAAACGCTCGTCCTCGATGGCGCGCACGCCATGGTCGATGCGCTCGATCTTCAGCAGGTCCAGGGCTTCCCAGATGTATTCGGGCGGGCCTTCCTCGCCGGCGTGAGCGACGGTCAGATAGCCCTCGCTGCGCGCCTTGTCGAACACGCGCTGGAACTTGCTCGGCGGATGGCCCATCTCCGAGCTGTCCAAACCGACGGCGATAAACGCATCGCGGAACGGCCTGGCCTGTTCCAGGGTTTTGAACGCTTCTTCTTCGGGCAGATGCCGCAGAAAACTGAGGATCAAACCGTGGCTGATGCCCAACTGCTTCTCGCCATCGACCAGCGCCTGCTTGATGCCGCGCAGCACCACTTCAAAGGGAATGCCGCGGTCGGTGTGGGTCTGCGGGTCGAAGAATGGCTCGGTGTGGATGACGTTCTGCGCCTTGCACTTGAGCAGGTAGGCCCAGGTCAGGTCGTAGAAGTCCTGCTCGGTGCGCAGCACGTCGGCCCCGGCGTAATACAGGTCGAGAAACTCCTGCAGGTTGTTGAACGCGTAGGCACTACGCAGCGCTTCGACGTCGTTCCAGGGCAGGGCAATCTTGTTGCGTTCGGCCAGGGCAAACAGCAACTCGGGCTCCAGCGAGCCCTCAATGTGCAGGTGCAGTTCGGCCTTGGGCAGGGCATTGAGCCAGTCGTACATGGTCAGATCTCGTTATCAGGCGTGGTCGTTGGCAAGTTTAACCGCTTGGTCAGATTTCGCCGAATTGAAAGGCACCCGCAACGTCAGGGGATTGATCGTTCCCACGCTCCGCGTGGGAATGCGGTTGCATTCGTTCTGCGTCTGAGGGGCGCGGAGCGTCCTGGGCTCAGCTCCCACGCCGGAGCGTGGGAGCCATCTGCTTCAGCCCCAAGCCCTTACTTAGCTGGGCGGCTCTTCGCGTCGATACGCATAGGTGTCGGCAAAGCGCGAGAGCAGGTACTCGGCGCTGGTCACTGATGGGTACTTGGGCGGGTTGGCGGCGTCCGAGCAGTTGGGCAGGCAGCTGATTTCGGTGTTCGGGTGTGGCTCGGCGAAGAACGGCATGGAGTAACGGTCGACGCCCAGCGGGCTGATCACGCGATGTGGAGTCGAGGTGTAACGGTCATTGCTCCAACGCGCGAGCATGTCGCCGATATTGACCACAAAGCTGCCGGCAATCGGTGGTGCATCAATCCAGTCGCCGTCGCGGGCGCGTACTTGCAGACCGCCGGCATCGTCCTGATAGAGCAGGGTGATGCAGCCGTAATCGGTGTGCTCGCCGGCGCCTTGCTGCTCAGTGCTGCTGGCGGTGTGGCGCGGCGGGTAGTGAATCATGCGCAGCACGCTAATCGGCTCATGAAAGCGTGTGTCAAAGAAGTCGCGGTCGATATTCAGGGCCAAGGTCATGGCGCGTAGCAGGGTGTTGGCCAGTGCTTGCATATCGCTGTAGTGCTGCTCCATCAACTCAGACCAGCCGGGCATATCCGGGTGGCGGTTGGGGCCGCGCAGTGGTTTGCCAGCCAGCACCTCGGGGTGATCGGCGGGCATGTGGAAACCCATGTCGAAGGTTTCCTTCAGATCACTCGGTTTGCTCGGGTCCAGCTGCTCGGTGGCAATCGCACCGTAGCCACGGTGATGGGCGGTCTGGGTAATGTCGATCTTGAGCTTCTCCGCAGCCGGTAGGGCGAAGAAGGTCTTGGCCGCAGTCAGCAGCTCGTTGATACGTGTCGGGCTGATTGGGTGCCCGGTGATATAGAAGAATCCCCATTCGCGGCAAGCGCGGTCGATCTGTTCGGCCACAGCTGGCCAGGCGGATTCGTCGGTATTGTAGAGGGGGGCGATGTCGATAATCGGTAGGCTGTGCATAGAGGCTCCGGGTGGGGGCATGCTGCGAGTCTTCTCGTACCCAGGGCAGCGAAAAAGGGCGCCCCGTTTACGGGGCACCCTTTTGATGCGGTTCTGCCGGAGGGCAGGGACGGCATCTAGGCGATGTTTAGTGGGAGGGGCTTTAGCCGCGACAACCAAACAGCTCGCGGCTAAAGCCCCTCCCACAGTCAACCGCTTACTTCGGCAATTCAGCCTTTACGTTTTCCACGTAGTAGTTCATCGAGGCCAGTTCGGCGTTGGTCGCGGCGACGCCGGCCGGGATCTTCTCGACGCCGCTCTGGTCCTTGATCGGGCCGGTGAACGGGTGGAAGGCGCCGCTCTTGATGTCGGCGATGATCTGCTCGGCTTCGGTTTTTACGTCTGCTGGCACCAGCTCACTGATCGGCAGGCGAATCGTGTCTTCCGCCAGGCCACCCCAGAAATCCTGCGGTGCCCAGTTGCCGTCGATCACCGCCTGGGTCGATTTAACGTAGTGCGGGCCCCAGTCGTTGACGATCGAGGTGAGCACGGCTTTCGGCCCGAAATGCGCCATGTCCGAGGCGTAACCCACGGAGTAAACGCCACGGCGCTCGGCAGTCTGGATCGGTGCCGGGCTGTCGGTGTGCTGGAATACCACGTCCACGCCTTGGTCGATCAGCGCGTTGGCAGCGTCGGATTCCTTGCCCGGATCGAACCAGGAGTTGACCCACACCACCTTGATCTCGCTGCCTGGGTTGTACTTGTCCAGGGCCAGCTGGATGGCGTTGATATCGCGGATCACTTCCGGGATCGGGAAGGAGGCGACGTAGCCGATCTTCTTGGTCTTGGTCATCTTCGCCGCGAGGAAGCCGCCAACGTAACGGCCTTCATAAGAGCGCGACAGGTAGGTGCCGAGGTTCTTGTCCTGCTTGTAGCCGGTGGCGTGCTCAAAGGTGACTTTAGGGAACTGCTTGGCCACTTTCAGCGTTGGGTTCATGTAGCCGAAGGAGGTGGTAAAGATCAGGTCGTAACCGCCCTTGGCCATGTTGCGGATAACTCGCTCGGCGTCCGCACCTTCCGGGACGTTTTCCACGTAGCTGGTTTCGACCTTGTCGCCGAGCTGCTTGATCACCGCTTGGCGGCCCTGCTCATGCTGGTAGGTCCAGCCGTGGTCACCAATTGGGCCGATATAAACGAAGCCAACCTTCAATGGGTCAGCGGCCGAAGCGCCCAATGTGGCGCTAAAGCCAAGGGCGGCAACGAGGGCGCGCAGCAGTGGTTTTTTGCTCTTCTCGAACATGGTCGGTGGAACTCCGATATCTGTGGGTACGTTGTTGTTAAACAGCTGCCAGTTGGATTGCAAAAAGCTGACCAACTGGACAATTAGCACTGCGCGCCGCGCAAAAACGCAGAACCCCGCCGAAGCGGGGTTCTGTGCAGGTGCTGTGCTGGTGCGTAAGGGGGTTATTGTGCTGCCGGATGGTGCGATGGATTGCTTGGATGTCGCGGCTAAAGCGGAGTGCCGCCTAGGCCCTCCTACAGATCGCTGCATACCCTTGGGAGGGGCTTTAGCCGCGACTGGCGATAGCGCTGACTAAACAGCTATAACCTGTACAGCGAAACCTTTCAGAAGGCAACGGAATGCCCCATTCAAAGCAACTGCGCATCGGGCGTTTTTCCGAAGATCAGCGCATCTACCTGCTGACCGCGACAGTCGAGAAGCGCGAACCGATCTTCGCGGATTTCCAGCTTGGCCGGCTGCTGGCTGCAGAGCTAAAAGCCGCTCATTTCGATGGTCTGGTTGAATCACTGGCCTGGGTTGTGATGCCCGATCATCTGCATTGGTTGCTGGTACTGCATCGCGGCTCACTCAGTGAGTTGATGCGCCGAGTGAAGGGCCGCAGCGCTCGGCAGATCAATTCGCTTGCTGGTCGAAGGGGGCAACTGTGGCAGGACGGTTATCATGACCATGCGCTACGCAAAGAAGAGGATGTGTTGCCGGTAGCGCGCTATATCGTGGCTAACCCATTGCGGGCGGGGCTGGTGGAGCGGATCGGTGATTACCCGCTGTGGGATGCGGTGTGGCTGTAATGGTTGTAAAAGCTGTCGCGGCTAAAGCCCCTCCCACAAGTCACCACGAGCCTGTGGGAGGGGCTTTAGCCGCGACAAGGTAAAAACTCAGTGCCCCGGCTGCCAGGGCTTACCCAGGGATACCGGGGCAAACAGGCGGGTCTTGATCGCGTCGCGCGAGAGCAGTACCAGCACCAGAATCGTCGCCACATAGGGCAGCATCGCCAGCAGGTTGGAGGGGATCGACAGGCCGATGCCCTGGGCCACCAGGTGGATGATGCTGGCCAGGCCGAACAGGTAGGCGCCGAGCAGCACACGAAATACCCGCCAGCTGGCAAATACCACCAGCGCCAGGGCGATCCAGCCGCGACCGGCGGTCATGTTTTCCGCCCACATCGGCGTATAGGCCAGCGACAGGTAACCGCCCGCCAACCCGGCCATGGCGCCACCAAACAGCACCGCCAGGGTGCGCACGCGCAGCACCGGCAGGCCCATGGCGCTGGCGGCGTCGGGGTTTTCGCCGACCGCCTGGATGATCAAACCGATGCGACTTTTCAGCAGCACCCAGGTCACCAGGGCGAACAGGGCGAAGGACAGGTAAACCAGAATGTCCTGGGCAAACAGCATGCGCCCGATCAGCGGAATCTCGCTGAGCAGCGGAATGGCAATGGGCTCAAAACCGGCCAGCGGTTTGCCGACCCAGGCCGCGCCGACAAAGGTCGACAGGCCGACGCCAAAGATGGTCAGCGCCAGCCCGGTGGCCACCTGGTTGGCGTTAAAACCCAGGGCCACGGCGGCGAACAGCATTGACAGCAGCATGCCGGCGGCCATCGCCAGTAGCACGCCGAGCCACAGGTTGCCGGTGCTCAGGGCGACGATAAAACCGATCACCGCGCCGAATAGCATCATGCCTTCCTGGCCGAGGTTGAGCACGCCGCTCTTCTCGCAGATCAGTTCACCGAGGGCCACCAGTAGCAGCGGCGTACCGGTGCGCACCATGGCGTAGAAGATATTGCTTAGTAAATCGAGATCCATATTTGCAGCCTCAGGCGCGTGCTAAATGTGCAGGTGAAAAGGTGATGTTGATACGGGTTGTGGGAGGGGCTTTAGCCGCGACAGTGCTTCGCTTGAAATCGTCGCGGCTAAAGCCCCTCCCACAGTCAGGTGGTCGCCTCGGTGAGCTTCTCGCGCTGCGGCCATTTCCACTTCAGTCGTGGCCGATAGAGGATCAGCACGTCACAGGCGAGCAGGAAGAACAGCATCATGCCCTGGAACAGTTGGGTGATCGCCTGGGGCAGGTTCATGGTCATCTGCGCGTTCTCGCCGCCCAGGTAGAGCAGGGCCATCAACAGGCTGGCGAACAGAATGCCGAGCGGATTCAGGCGGCCGAGAAAGGCCACGGTAATCGCCGCGTAGCCATAGCCCGGTGATACCTGCGGCACCAGTTGACCGATGGGGCCAGCCACTTCACCGACACCCGCCAACCCGGCCAGGCCGCCGCTGACCAGCAGGGCAAACCACACCAGGCGCTTCTCGCGGAAGCCGACAAAACCGGCGGCGCGGCGGTCGAGGCCGAGCACCTTGATCTGAAAGCCAAGAAAGCTCTTATGCAGCAGCACCCACACCGCCATCAGGGCCAACAAGGCGAAGTACAGGCCGGCGTGCAGGCGGCCGTCCTCGCTGACCAGGGGCAGGCGGCTGGCATCGCCGAACATCGCCGATTCCGGGAAGTTAAAGCCCGCCGGGTCCTTGAGCGGGCCATGCACAAAGAACAGCAGCAGGTTCAGCGCGATGTAGTTGAGCATGATGCTGGTGAGGATTTCGTTGGCATTGAACTGCGTGCGCAGCCAGGCGGTCAGGCCGCCCCAGGCTGCGCCTGCCGCCATGCCGGCGAGCACCACCCAGACCAGCGCCCAGCGGCTGTCCCAATCGATGATCTGGATCGCCATGGCGCTGCCGGCCAGCGCGCCGAGCAGCAACTGGCCTTCGGCGCCGATATTCCAGATGCGCGCCTGATAGGCCACCGCCAGACCGAGGGCGCAGAGCAGAATCGGCAGCGCCTTGACCAGCAGTTCGGAGACGCCGTACCAGTCGGCCAGTGGCGCGATCAGCAGGGTGTGCAGGGTTTCCAGCGGGTCATGGCCGAGCAAGGTGAACAGCAGCGCGCCGCTGATAAGGGTGAGCGCGGCGGCGAGCAGCGGCGACAGCCAGAGCATGGCGCGCGATTGTTGGCCGCGCGGTTCGAGGGATAGCAACATCGATAACTCCGTCAGCTCAGGCTGGCAGCAGGTGCTGCTGGGGTAGTGGTAAGGGCAATGGGGGCAAATTCGCCAGCCATCCAGCGGCCGACTTCTACGGCTTCGGTTTCTGCCGTGGCGGCCAGGGGCGAGAGCTTGCCGCTGCACAGCGCGCCGATGCGGTCGCTGATCTGGAACAGCTCATCGAGGTCTTCGGAAATCACCAGAATCGCCGCGCCGGCATCGCGCAGGGCAATCAGCGCGCGATGAATCGCCGCCGCCGCACCGACGTCCACGCCCCAGGTCGGGTGCGCGGCAACCAGCAGTTTGGGGTTCTGCAGGATTTCGCGGCCGAGGATAAATTTCTGCAGGTTGCCGCCGGACAGGCTGCGTGCGGCTGCATCGGCATCTGGCGTCTTGACCGCGAAGCGCTGGATGATTTCGTCGGCCAGTGCGCGCACCTTGCCGCGCTGAATCAGACCCTTGCTCAGCAGGCCTTGCTGAAAGGCGGTGAGCAGCGCGTTATCGCTCAGGCTCATATCCGGCACCGCGCCATGGCCCAGACGCTCGGCCGGGACAAAAGCCAGGCCCAGCTTGCGCCGCGCGTCCGGGTACAGGTCGGCAATCGGCTGCGTGTCCAGGCTGATGCGTTCGCGCTCGCTGCGCGGCAGGCGGGTTTCCCCGCTGAGCAGGGCGAGCAATTCGTCCTGGCCGTTACCCGCGACCCCGGCGATGCCGACGATCTCGCCGCTGCGCACTTCCAGGCGGATCTGGCTAAGGGTGCAGCCGAACGGGTCGGCGTTGTGCCAGCTGAGGTCGTCTACGCGTAGGCGCGGCAGACCGCCACCGGCTTTCGGGTAGCTGCTTTCCAGGCCTTCGGCGTCACCGACCATCAGCCGCGCCAGTTGCAGGTCGCTGCATTCGGCGGGCACGCAATGGCCTGATACCTTGCCGCCGCGCAGCACCGTGGCGCTCTGGCACAGGGCACGCACTTCGCCTAGCTTGTGGCTGATAAACAGAATGCTGCAGCCCTCGGCAGCCAGGCGACGCAAGGTGACAAATAGCTCGTCGGCCTCTTGCGGAGTCAGCACCGAGGTCGGCTCATCGAGGATCAAGAGTTTGATGTCCTGCATCAGGCAGCGGACGATTTCCACCCGCTGGCGCTCGCCGATGGACAGGCTGTGCACCAAACGGCCCGGCTCGAGGGCCATGCCGTAACGCTGCGAGACCTCGCGAATCTTCGGCTCCAGCTGTTTCGGTGTGCCGGCCGCTGCGCCCATGGCCAAGGCGATGTTCTCGGCCACGGTGAGGGTCTCGAACAGCGAAAAATGCTGGAACACCATGCCCACGCCCAGGCTGCGCGCCATGGCCGGGTCACGCATTTTCAAGGCCTCACCCTGCCAGCGCATCTCGCCGCTATCGGGCTGGGTAACGCCGTAGATGATCTTCATCAGCGTGCTTTTGCCGGCACCGTTCTCGCCGAGCAACGCATGGATTTCCCCAGGGGCGATGTTCAGGTCGATACGGTCGTTGGCCAGGCAGCCGGGGTAGCGCTTGCTGATACCGCTCAGCTGCAAGCGTGGAACAGAAGGGGAACTGGACATGGACAGAGGCTCGGGAATGACAACTGGTCTGGCTAAAGCAAAAAGCTGGCCATGGGGTCAGAAAAGCCGCTGTGTAGCGTCAGCGTAAGGTCCATCACAACCGCCTGCCTGGCGGAGGCTCCAGCGTGGTGCATGGTCTTGATGGTCGGTGCGTTTTGGCGCATCGCGGGCAATAACTGGGCGTCCCCCCCGCTCCTACAGAGGCTCGCAGCCGAGCCTGCGATTCTTCGTAACGACTCTATCCCTTGTAGGAGCGGGCTTGCCCGCGATAAATCCTGAGACCGGCGCAGGCTCACAGCCACACCGCATCCCATAACGGGTAATCGCTTATGCGCTTTACCAGGCCGGCGCGTAATGGATTGGCGACGATATAACGAGCCGCCGATTGCAGGTCCTCATCTTGGCGCAGCGCGCGGTCGTGGTAACCCGGCTGCCAAATTGGGCCCTGTGCGCCGAGTAGCTGATTGATCTGCCGTGCGCTGTTGCTCTTGATGCGCCGCATCAGTTCATCCAGAGAGCCTGCCTGCAGTTGCACCAGCCAGTGCAGGTGATCGGGCATTACTACCCAGGCCAGAGACGCGACCTGTTGTTGCTCATGGGCTGTGCGTAGTTCAGTGATCAGTAAACAAGCCAGTCTGAAATCGCTGAATAGCGGACGGCGTTGCAGCAGGGTGGTGGTTAGCAGGTAAATGCGTTCGGGTTCTGAATGGCGGCCACGTCGCAGGCTATGACCATGGGGTTTTGTAGGCATTCCATTGCCTCTTGTGGCGTATCCGAGATTGATCGCGGGCAAGCCCGCTCCTACGAGGGGCGGCGTGACCGAAACTGCAGGATGACTGCACTCATCTGTAGGAGCGGGCTTGCCCGCGATAATTGGTGAAATAGGCTGCAGTCTGACAGACACAATCAGAAGCGTAGTGCAGTGGATCTACTGCGGCCGCAGCTCAATCCGCCCACGGCTGATATCCGCCAGCAGCCGTTGCAGCTCGGCAACCCTTGGCGCAGGTACAGCCAGGTGCAATTCGGCGCCGCTAGCGTCGTAGGTTTCTTTTTCCAGCAGGCAGTCCAGTTCGCTCAGGCGCGCCTTGAGCAGCGGCAGTTCGGCGAACAGGCAATGGCAGCGGTACTGCTCGCGGGCCACCAGCTCGATGCGCGGGGCGCTTTGCAGGCATTTGTTGGCGCTGCCGCCATAGGCGCGGGCCAGGCCGCCGGTGCCGAGTTGGATGCCGCCGTACCAGCGGATCACCAGTACCGCTACCTGATCCATCTCCTGGCTCTCGATGGCTGCCAGTATCGGCCGCCCAGCCGTGCCTCCCGGTTCACCGTCGTCACTGAAGCGGTACTGCTGGCCGACTTTCCAGGCCCAGCAGTTATGGCTGGCGCTGGCGTCGCTGTGTGCCGCGATAAACGCTTGCGCCTCGGCCGCGCTGGTAACCGGCGCGGCGAGGGCGATAAAGCGGCTTTTGCGAATTTCCTCGCGGTACTCGCAAGGGCCGAGCAGGGTGAAGGGCATCAGGCGTCTTTGGCAGGAGGCGTCAGACCGCAGCCCTTGAGGATGATGCGAATCAGGTTGTCGCCGGCTTCTTCATAGTCCTGCTTGGTCAGGCGCGCGCGGCCGGTAACCCGGCAGATCTGCGAGGAAAAATCGGCGTAATGTTGGGTGCTGCCCCATAGCAGGAAGATCAGGTGCACTGGGTCCACCGGGTCCATCTTGCCGGCGGCGCTCCAGGCGGCGAACACCGCCGCGCGGCCACGGAACCAGGCCTGGTAATCCTGATTGAGCATCAGCGACAGGTGCTCGCCGCCGCTGATCACTTCCATCGCATAGATGCGCGAAGCTTTCGGGTGGCGGCGGGAAAATTCCATCTTGGCGCGGATATAGCCGGCCAGCGCGATGGCTGGGTCGTCGTCGACAGTCAGGTTGTTGAAGGTGCTGTCCCACAGTTCGAGGATGTTCACCAGCACTGCCTGATACAGCCCCAGCTTGTTGCTGAAGTAGTAATGCAGGTTGGCTTTGGGCAGCCCGACGTTCTGCGCGATGGTGTTCATGCTGGTGCCTTTGAAGCCGTGACGGGCGAACTCTTCCTCGGCAGCCTTGATGATCGCTTCTTCGTTTTTCTGCCGAATCCGGCCGGCAGGTTTGTTGTTCGGATCGGCTCGGTGCGCAAGTACTTCAACAGTCATGGGCGGTTCCGCAGTGGTCAGGTTTTCGGACGATTGCACTGATAACCCAGCGCCGCTTAGGTGACAAGCGCGAGGGGAGGGAAAAGCGCTATATGCGCCATTTAATCGGGCTTTTGCACTGTCTTTGTGCGTGTTCTGCAAGCATTAGCACCAATTTTCAGCGAGCCTTCATGCCTCTGCCAGGGCCTCCAGAAAACTCTCCAGCACCAGATGCGGGCGGCGGCCTTTGCGTGTCACCGAGGCCAGGCTGATGTCGTAGAAGCGGCTGGCCGGCTTGAGTACGCGCAGGCGGCCCTGTTGCACCCAGGCCTGGGCGTAATGGTCGGGCAGGTAACCGATATAGCGCCCGGTGAGGATCAGAAAGGCCATGCCTTCGCGGTCCGAGGCGCTGGCGGTGCAATTGAGTGCCTGGTAATGGCTCTGCACCTCGGGCGGCAGGCGGAAGGTCGGCGCGATGGCTTCCTGGCTGTTTAGGCGCTCATCCTCCAGCTGCTGATCATCGACATAGAACAGCGGGTGGCCGACCGCGCAGTAGAGCAGCGAACGCTCGTCGTACAGCGCCTGGTATTCCAGACCGGACAACGCCACGGTCTGCGGCACCACGCCGATATGCAGGCGGCCGTCGAGCACGCCTTGCTCGACCTCGCTTGGCGGGGTCATGCGGATATGGATATGCACGTCCGGGCCGCGTTCTTTCAGGCGCGCCAGGGCGTTGGTGATGCGCATATGCGGCACCGTCACCAGGTTGTCGGTCAGGCCGATATTCAGCTCGCCGCGCAGGTGCTGGTGCAGGCCGTTGACCTCAGTGCGAAAGCTCTCCAGTGCCGCCAGCAACTGCTGGGTGCTCTGGTACACCTCGCGGCCTTCTTCGGTCAGGGCAAAGCCGGCGCGGCCGCGTTGGCACAGACGCAGGCCGAGGCGCTGTTCCAGGTCGCTCATCTGCTGGCTGATCGCCGAGCGGCCGATGCCCAGCGCGCTTTCCGCTGCAGAAAAACCGCCGCATTCCACCACGCTGCGAAACAGCTTGAGCAGGCGAATATCAAAATCACTGACCTGGGCCAGCGGATCGGGGCGGCGGGTGCTCATTGGTTGTGGCTCATTGTTTAGTAGATGGTTAACTAAAGATAAGAAGAGTCGTGTTTTCCTGACTCTAAGCCCGTGGCACCTTTGCTGGCAACTGCTTCTCCTTATAAGAACATCGCCCTTCCTTGCGAGGCCGCACCATGAACATGCCGCAGACCGAAACCCCGTCCCTGGCCAGCCAGCTCAAGCTGGATGCGCACTGGATGCCGTTTTCCGCCAACCGCAACTTCAAGCGCGACCCGCGTTTGATCGTCGGTGCCGACGGCAACTACTTTATCGACGACAAGGGCCGCCGCGTGTTCGACAGCCTGTCCGGGCTGTGGACCTGTGGTGCCGGGCACAACCGCAAGGAAATTCAGGAGGCCGTGGCCAAGCAGCTGGGCACCCTGGACTACGCGCCGGGCTTCCAGTACGGCCATCCGCTGTCCTATCAGT
This sequence comes from Pseudomonas sp., assembly GCF_030684895.1. Lineage (GTDB taxonomy): Bacteria > Pseudomonadota > Gammaproteobacteria > Pseudomonadales > Pseudomonadaceae > Aquipseudomonas. The sequence goes on from NZ_JAUXXP010000086.1 coordinate 48,828, forward strand.
TGGCGGAGAAAATCACCGAGCTGACCCCGGCCGGCCTCGACCACGTGTTCTACACCGACTCCGGCTCCGAGTGCGCCGACACCTCGGTGAAGATGGCCAAGGCCTACTGGCGCCTGAAAGGCCAACCGAGCAAAACCAAATTTATCGGCCGTGCCCGTGGCTACCACGGCGTGAACATCGCCGGCACCTCGCTGGGCGGCATCGGCGGTAACCGCAAGATGTTCGGCCAGATGATGGACGCCGACCACCTGCCGCACACCCTGCAAGCGCACCTGGCCTTCACCAAGGGCATGGCGGCAACCGGCGGTGTCGAGCTGGCCAACGAGCTGCTGAAGCTGATCGAACTGCACGACGCCTCGAACATCGCCGCCGTTATCGTCGAGCCGATGTCCGGCTCCGCGGGCGTGATTGTGCCGCCAGTCGGCTACCTGCAGCGCCTGCGTGAAATCTGCACCCAGCACAACATCCTGCTGATCTTCGACGAAGTGATCACCGCCTACGGCCGCATGGGCAAGTGGACCGGTGCCGAATACTTCGGCGTGGTCCCGGACCTGATGAACACCGCCAAGCAGATCACCAACGGCGCGATTCCGCTGGGCGCGGTGATCGCCTCCAGCGAGATCTACAACACCTTTATGAACCAGGCGATCCCTGAGCACATGGTCGAGTTCGGCCACGGCTACACCTACTCGGGCCACCCGGTCGCCTGCGCCGCCGGCCTGGCAACCCTGGAGCTGCTCAAGCGCGACAACCTGATCGAGCAATCCGCCGCCCTGGCGCCGATCTTTGAAGAAAAGCTGCACAGCCTCAAGGGCAGCAAGAACGTCATCGACATCCGCAACTGCGGCCTGGCTGGCGCAATCCAGATCGCCCCGCGTGACGGCGACCCGGTGATCCGTCCCTTCGAGGCCGGCATCAAACTGTGGAACGCCGGCTTCTACGTACGTTTCGGCGGCGACACCCTGCAGTTCGGGCCAACCTTCAACACCACGCCCGAGCAGCTGGACTCCGTGTTCAACGCCGTCGGCGATGTGCTGAACAGCCTGGATTGATGCTTGTCTCCCCTCTCCCATTCATGGGAGAGGGGCCGGGGGAGAGGGCTGCGGCCGCGTAAAAGCCAAAGCCCCTCTCCCTAACCCTCCCCCGCAGGCGGGAGAGGGGACGCCCGCAACGGGGCATGAATTTCGGTAAATGAGCCATGGCTCATCTGCCCAACGAATTACCAACGAGGAAGACCCATGACCATCGTTACCCACCTGATTCACGGCGAACTGACTGCCGGCACCGGCCGTAGCGCTGACGTGTTCAACCCGTCCACCGGCGCCGCCACCAAGAAAGTTGCCCTGGCCGATCGCGCCACCATGCAACTGGCCATCGACTCGGCCAAGAGCGCCTTCCCGGCCTGGCGCAACACCCCGCCAGCCAAGCGCGCCCAGGTGATGTTCCGCTTCAAGCAGCTGCTGGAGCAGCACGAAGCGACCATCTCCAAGCTGATCAGCGAAGAGCACGGCAAAACCCTGGAAGACGCCGCCGGTGAACTCAAGCGCGGCATCGAAAACGTCGAATTTGCCTGCGCCGCCCCGGAAATTCTCAAGGGCGAGTACAGCCGTAACGTCGGCCCGAACATCGACGCCTGGAGCGACATGCAGCCAATCGGCGTCGTCGCTGGCATCACCCCGTTCAACTTCCCGGCCATGGTGCCGCTGTGGATGTACCCGCTGGCCATCGTCTGCGGTAACTGCTTTATCTTGAAGCCGTCCGAGCGTGATCCAAGTTCCACCCTGTATATCGCCCAACTGCTGCAAGAGGCCGGTCTGCCAAAAGGCGTGCTCAACGTGGTGCACGGCGACAAGGAAGCGGTGGACGCGCTGATCGAAGCGCCGGAAGTCAAAGCCCTGAGCTTTGTTGGCTCCACGCCAATTGCCGAATACATCTACAGCGAAGGCACCAAGCGCGGTAAGCGCGTCCAGGCCCTGGGCGGCGCGAAGAACCACGCGGTGCTGATGCCCGATGCCGACCTGGACAACGCCGTTAGCGCACTGATGGGCGCGGCCTACGGCTCCTGCGGCGAGCGCTGCATGGCTATCTCGGTGGCCGTGTGCGTAGGCGACCAGATCGCCGATGCCCTGGTCGAGAAGATCGTGCCGCAAATCAAGGCGCTGAAAATCGGTGCTGGCACCTCTTGCGGCCTGGACATGGGCCCGCTGGTTACCGGCGCGGCGCGTGACAAGGTCAAAGGCTATATCGACGCCGGTGTGGCTCAGGGCGCAAGCCTGGTGGTCGACGGCCGCGATTTGGTGGTGGCCGGCCATGAGAATGGTTATTTCGTCGGCGGCACGCTTTTTGACAGCGTCACGCCTGAGATGACCATCTACACCGACGAAATCTTCGGCCCAGTGCTGTGCATCGTCCGCGTCGGCAGCCTGGAAGCAGCCATGCAGCTGATCAACGACCACGAATACGGCAACGGCACCTGCATCTTCACCCGCGATGGTGAAGCGGCCCGCCTGTTCTGCGACGAAATCGAAGTCGGCATGGTCGGCGTCAACGTACCGCTGCCGGTGCCGGTCAGCTACCACAGCTTCGGCGGCTGGAAGCGCTCGCTGTTCGGCGACCTGCACGCCTACGGCCCGGACGGTGTGCGCTTCTACACCCGCAAAAAAGCCATCACCCAGCGCTGGCCGCAGCGCGCCTCGCATGAGGCGGCGCAGTTCGCTTTCCCGAGTAATGGCTAAGTAACACCCAAGGGGGCTGATCGCAGGATCAGCCCCCTTTTTTTAGATGTGGATGACGACCTATAGGAGCCAGCTTGCTGGCGATCTTCGCGACCATCCGCGTGCATGCGATCAGTCCCCTCGCCCCTTTGGGGAGAGGGTTAGGGAGAGGGGGTAGCTGCCCGTTTTGCGGTGTTTTCGGCCCTCTCCCCCAGCCCCTCTCCCCCAGCCCCTCTCCACTAGGCGTGCCCCCAATAAATGGGGGAGGGGAGCAGTACCGCTTTACGCAACAAACCAGCCGCGCGGGCGCGGCGTTGGTGCAGTGACCCGGCCTGGCCGGTTACGGCACCCCTTGGGTGAGCGGGTTCAGGGTTTCCTGACCCGCAAGCCCGCTCTCCCAAGGGCAGCCCACTTCAATTAACAAGGGCCAGCTTACGGGCGAGCGAGCTAGAGAAAAACCAGGCGAGAACGGCTGAGAAAGCGGAGTTTACGAGTTGTAAATGAGCATTTCGAAGCCGTTCTCAACGCAGTTTTTCCGACGCGCAGCCGGTCGTAGGCGGTCCTTAGAAGAGGACTCCTTGCAATGAATAAACCCATGATTGGCCTTCCCCTGTGCCGTTGGCAGCTGACCAGCCGTGATATCGGCTGGTTTCACCTGGTCGGCGAGAAGTACATCCACGCCGTCACCGGCTTCGGTGCCTTCCCGCTGATGATCCCGGCTTTCGGCGATGATCTGGACATGGACACGGTGCTCGACAGCGTCAGCGGCATCATGTTCGGCGGCTCACTCTCCAACGTGCACCCCAGCTTCTATGGCGACGACCATCCCGGCCTCGGCCTGGCCGACAAACCCCGTGATGAAACCGTGCTGCGCCTGCTGCGCGCCTGTATTGATCGTGGCATTCCCTTCCTCGGCATCTGCCGCGGCATGCAGGAAATGAACGTGCTGTTTGGCGGCACCCTGCACCGTGAAGTGCATGAAGTGGCTGGCCGTCTCGATCACCGTGAGGTGAAGGATGTACCGGACGACGTGGCCTATGGCCCGATGCACAACGTAGCTCTGACCGAAGGCGGCGTACTGCATTCGCTGTTCGGCGAGCGGCAGATCAAGGTCAACTCGTTGCATGGTCAGGGTGTTGATCGGCTCGGTGAGGGCTTGCAGGTTGAAGCCGTGGCCGAGGATGGGCAGATCGAGGCGGTCAGTGTGATTGGCGCCAAGGCGTTTGCCGTTGGGGTGCAGTGGCATCCGGAGTATCGCTATTGGGAGAAGGCGGATTACAACGCGTTGTTGGGGGCGTTTCATCAGGCGGCGCGGGAATATCAGGTGAGGAAGTTGGAGGGAGTGGAGCAGAGTAGGGTGGGGGCTCTTACCTGACTTCGTAAAAACGCTCAGCCTGTAGTTCAAAAAGCCCGTTTATTGGCGGGCTATTTTATAAGTTCGAATGTTTTGGCGTTATGTATCTGTGCAAAGAAGGTGGTTCGATAAAGCTATTGTGTTGTATGAGATTTATTGATGATGGTTGTTTGCTAATTCTTGGATGCGATGAATTGCTCTTTTAAGACTGTCCGATCTTTCCGAGGCTCTAATAGGGCACCAGCTTTCTTTGATAAATTCAATAAGTACTCTGTTGTATCCATACCCTTGTCTGGCTACTGTTCCTGATTGAGCTACTAAATCAGCTTTTATTTCTCTTGGTGCTTTCTTTGCGAGGCTAAGTAAAGTTGACTTTGGGTCTGCTAACGTGTCGGGGTTTTCTGGGATTTTCCCTATAGATTTTCCTAGAAGCGTATTGATTGCGGCGTGATCGGAAAGTACCCAGGATTCTATTTCGCGGACGGCAATTCTAATTATTAATTGTTTGGGTTTCTGCAGTTTTCCGAGCCATTTTGTTATTAGTTCATGAGGGTGTTTGGAGTTGTCTAAATCTGTTATTAATATAACTGGTTGGTGAGCCGACATTTCGCAAAAATTCTTGATCCTTTTGTATAGATAACCTTGTCCTCCTTGGCGTAATAGAAGGGTTGCGGCAAGCTTTCCATTAGTCATAGATATAAGCTTCTGGCCTACAGCTTCGCTTAATTCATCCTCTGTTGCTAATGCGACGTGGCGCGGGTGCATCACAGGCTAAATCCTAATTGTTCGGCGCCGTCTGGGCGTATTTTAGGAAGTATTACTTCTGCCACGGAGAAACCACACTTGAGTGCTGTTTCCTCTTCCGCTGTTATTGATCTGGCGTGAGTGCCCTCCATGACAGGTTCCAATATTATTATTCCGCGACCGTCAATCCCTGGATTGCTAAGTAGTGCGTGGCTGTGTGTGCTTATTATAATTTGTCTTTTTTTCTTTTTATCCCTCAAAACTTTTTGGATGACTAATGGGATTTCTTTAACAATTGAGCCGTTTAGTGATAGTTCTGGTTCTTCAAGCAGAAGAAGTGAGTCGTTTTCGAGTAGAGACCAAAAAAGGCCTAATAACCTTAGCGTTCCATCTGAGAACTGTTCTTCACGCTGCCAGCCAGCATTCGGGCGGTGATGCGCGTATTGGGCTTCAAGGTGAGGTCTTCCGGTAATTTCATCTTTTACGAACCGGAGGTGCTTGAATTTTGGAACAGCCAGTGTCAACGCACTTTCGATCTTTCGTAGCCGCGACTCCCTGGTTTTTGGCGAGCACTTGGCAACCCTCTCTAAAAAACCTTGGCCAAATGGATCATCGTCTATAAGATTTCCGCCGATTCTATCGTTGTATTTAAGTAGTTGTGGAACCAAATGGAGATAGTTTGTTTCTGAGAAATGATTCGGTATTTCTCTGAATTTCGCATTTAGTTGAATTTGTTCAATTTGGGTTTGTGTTAATTGGATCGGGTCTGCTGAGTCCTGTTTGTTGGGGCGTTTAAATAGCTGCTTCCCGTCTTCCCACACTTGCTCGTCAGTTATCAGTGTGCGCTGGGCTCCCTTGCCTTCTGGTTTGAAAGCTAGTATGTAGCGCCATTTTGGAGGAGCGTCCGGGCTCTCGGCTAAGCTAACTTCAATCCTTACTTCTGGGGGGCGTCTTGCATGTAGACAGCGAAGCTTTTGAATACCACCGCGGTCTGCTATCGCTTTTTGAAGTCCTCCTCCTTGAGATTTACTTACATCTCTCAGGAACCTGAAGACGTCAAGTAAGTTTGACTTTCCCGATGCGTTCGGTCCTAAAAGATAGTTTCTCTCTCTCAGGGATATATCCAAGTCCCTGAAATTTCGCCAGTTCTGAAGTTTTAAATGAGTAATGTACATTTTTAGCTCTTTTAATAAGGTTGATAGATTTAATATCCATCTGTTCGTGTCACCAGTCTAGGAGCTAATGCCTGCCGGTGAGCACATCTGTACGTTAGGCTGAACGTACCGGAAGCGCATAGATAATCACAAGCTTTCATTACACAAAAAGGCAGGTTGGAGCACCGATGACTATTGATTGGTTATCCTCAATCAAAATTTATCCTGCTTGTCGACTTTTATACTCGTCGCATCTGTGCGGATTGGTCTAACGGTTCCGCCCTTACGGCGGGTCACTTCTGGCAAACGCCCCAGAAGTAACCAAGAGGTCTTGCCCCTTGCATCCGGCCCGACTTCGTCGGGTTCCCTCGCTCCATCATTGTTCCAGGGGCCGGCGTACAAGGGCCGTCCCTGGCCCTTTACGCCTCTCGCCGCATCCATGCGGCTCGCTCCCTTCCACAACAATTTCACTCGGCCTTCTGATGGGGCGTTTGGCGTCGTCTATGAAATCGCTGGTTGAAAAGCATGGCGGGTTTCACCCGCCCTACAGGCTACGAACCCGTAGGAGCGGCCCATGGCCGCGTTGCTTTTGCTTTTTTGTTTTTGTCGTCCACAAATCGTGTAAGCAACGCGGTCCCCGAATCCCGTCAGGAGGCCGAGTGGAGGTGCTGTGGAGAGGGGCGTTTGGCATGGATGCCAAACGAGGAACGATGGGCCAGGGATGGCTCACCGTGACGACCCTCGGAACAGTGCTGGAGCGAGGGAAGTCTGGCGAAGCCAGACCCGTATGCAGGGTGTGCTTTCTCTTTGGTTACTTTCTCTTTGCACAAGCAAAGAGAAAGTAACTCGCCGTAAGGGCGAAACCATCAATTCGCATCACTGCCGCTGTGGCGGTTAGCTCACCCTACGGGATGCTTTTGCTGAATCAGTACGTCTCAGCGATGCGAGTCATCGGCGTAAAGCCGAAACCAGTAAGCCGAGCCGATCAACCAGCCGCCGATTTACCGCGACAGTCGCTTTCGCGCGGCAGCTGTGTCGTGGTGAGGCCAGCGCTGGCGCGGCGATCAGCCTTAACTATCCTCTACAAGCGCCGATAAAGCGTATTACTGGCCAGCTAGAAGGCGATGTCCCATGAATATCAAGTCCAAGCTGTTGCTGAGCTTTCTGGTTGCAACCCTGATTCCGGTACTGGTGGTGGCGCTGCTGACGATTCGCAATGTCACGCAGCAGGCCAAAGAGAACTTCCTGGTCGCCAGCAGCCTGGATATGAAGCTGGTGAACAACAGCTTCGCCACTTTCTTTGATTCGGTGGGCTACACCGTTTCCGCCCTGGCGGAATATCCCGCAGTGAAGGATGCCGAGAACGGTGAGCTGACCACCTACTTCGGTGAGGCGCGCAAGCCGGGCGAGGTGGCCACCGCCAATGGTGGGCGCGAGAAGCAGATTTTCGATTACTTCTCCAGCATCGGTAAGAACAACCCCACCTTCGGCTACGTCTACATGAGCGATACCAAGGGCGGCTATGTGGAGTGGCCGGGCACCGGGGATTACGGTGACTGGGACCCGCGCACGCGCGAGTGGTACCCCATCGGTCGTGACGCCAACTTTACCCTGGGCCGCCGCGACGGTTATTACTGGGAGCCGGATGATGCTGTGTATGTCTCGGTGCTCAAGGGCTTCAAGGACACCGCCGGGCAGTTTGCCGGGGTGGTGGCGGTGGATGTGTCGCTCAAGGCGCTCACCGATATGGCGCAGAAGGTGCGCTTTGGCGAAACCGGTTTTCTGATGCTGGCGGAGGGCAGCGGCACCTTGCTGGTGGATGGCCTGAAACCGGACAACAACTTCAAGAAGGTCAGCGAGCTGCCTGGCGAGTACTTTGCCACCATCGGCAAGACCGAAAACGGCCTGGTCGAGGTGGAGATCGACGGGGTGGCGTATATGGCCAACGTCTACACCTCGCCGGAGCTGGGCTGGAAGTTTGTCGGCTTCAAGCAGGCGGACGAGATTTACGCGAGCGCCCGTGAGCTGACCTGGATCACCCTGGTGGTGTGCATCGTGCTGGTGCTGGTATTCGGCGCGGCTGGGGTAGTGATCGCCAACCGCATCGTCAACCCTATCAATCTGGTGAAGGACGGGCTTCGCACCATCGCCCAGGGTGAAGGTGACCTGACCCGCCGCCTGGACCTGCTCAGCACGGATGAAACCGGCGAGCTGGCCAAGTGGTTCAATCAGTTTATCGAGTCGATTCAGGGCATGATCCGGGTGATCAAGGAGAACGCCATCAGCATGGATGGGGTTTCCAGCGACACCAACAAGCGCACCACGGCGATGTCCGCCACGCTGCAGCGTCAGTTGAGTTCGGTGGAGCAGATCGTCACGGCGGTGACCGAGATGTCGTCGGCGGCTAATGAGGTGGCCAAGACCTGCGTGCAGACCGCCGATGTGTCGGAGCAGGGGCTGGTGGCCACGCGCAATGGTAAAGAGGTGATCGCCCGCAGCACGTCGGGGGTCAACAAGCTCGGCGCCAGCATCCAGAACTCCAGCAAGGTGCTGCAGGAGCTGGAGAAGGAAACGGTCAATATCAACAATATCCTCTCGACCATTCAGCAAATCGCCGAGCAGACCAACCTGCTGGCCCTCAACGCCGCCATCGAAGCCGCCCGCGCGGGCGAGCAGGGCCGTGGCTTTGCGGTGGTGGCCGATGAAGTACGCAACCTGGCCAAACGCACCCAGGACTCCACCGAGCAGATCAACAACATCCTCAATCTGCTGGTCAACCGCATCAAGGAAGTGACGGTGAGCATGGACCAGAGCCTGGTCGAGTCGGGCAAGGCCATCGTGCTGTCCGATGAGGTTATGGCGGCCTTCGAAAGCATTGAGGGCAAGGTGCAGATGATCCGCGACATGACCATGCAGATCGCCACGGCGACTGAGGAGCAGCACCTGGTGACCGAGGAAATCAACCAGAACATCGTCGCCATCAACGATGCGGTGACGCAGATATCGGTTCAAGCATCGGAAGTGGAGAGCTATGCCCAAGAGCAAAGCGGCTTGAGCAGTGAGCTGAAGCAACTGGTGGTGCGTTTCCGCACCGAGTAAGCGCGGGTTAATCCCCAGATAAAGCCCCGCAAATGCGGGGTTTTTTCTGCCTGCTATATCCATTGACGTGCGCAAACCCACTGGCTAATAGCTGGTCGAGTTAGCAGAGCGCACCTGTCGCACATGACGTTGTTCTATCGCGCCCCGTATGATCGCCGGCTTATTTACTGTGCGGGTCAGAGAGGGCCTTACGGATGAAGCGATACCTGAATCAATGGAAGTTCTGGGTGCTCTGCGTGCTGCTGGGCAGTGTGTTGGGATGCGCTTCGCGCGGTGGCGATTATCCGGGCGGGGCGGCTGCTTCCGCCGAGGCTGCAGTGCCGGGTACACAGTTGCAAGGCAAGGCGGCTGGGCGGTTACTGGTTTGGACCGCCAGTTTTACCCTGGAGGTTGTTGAACTCGACAAGGCTAAGGCTCAGCTCACCGAGCGCATGCTGGCGTTGGGTGGGTATGTTGAGGATACCAGTGATTACGGCGATGACAGCCAGAGCCTGGTTTACCGTGTGCCCAAGGATGCTTTCGAGGTGGCCATGGGCAGCGTCGAGCAGAGCGGCACTGTGCTGCGGCGCCATGTTAAGGGTGAGGATGTTACCGAGCAGTACGTCGATGTGGAGACACGTCTGAACAATAACCGTGCGCTGCGTGATCGCCTTAAAGAGCTACTCGGCAAGGCCCGAGACGTGAAAGACATCCTGCAGATCGAGAGTGAGCTTAACCGCGTGCAGTCGGAAATCGATTCGATGGACGCGCGCATGCGCATCCTCAAAGATCAGATCCAGATGTCCACCCTGACCGTTGAGCTGCGTCAGCAGGTGCCGGCCAAGCCCGCCACTATCTATGGCCCGCTGGGTTATCTGTACAAGGGCGCCGAGTGGTTTGTCACCAAGCTGTTCATCATCCGCGAATAGTCTGCGGAAAGGCTTCCTGCTGATTGCGTCGCGTGCAGGGTTTTACAAGGGGTTGCCATCCGCAACTGCGATGGTTGCCCTTAACCTGCACAAGGAAGCCAATTATGGATATCACCCCTGTTTCATCCTTCACTCCGTTGTCCCTTGCACGCCTGTTGGGCGGGCTGGCGTTGCTGTTGGCGCTGGCGCAGCCGGCTATGGCGGTAAACATCGTTTACGACGGCTCATGCGCTAACGCGCCTGATCGCCTTGCCGTCGCCAATGCGGTGGCGCGCGCCACGACCTGGGCAAATGATGCCTACAACCTGGTGAACAACAACGAGCAGGCACTGCGCAATAACGCGCCGAGCGCTTATCGCACCTGGTTTGGCACCTTCGAGCAGGGCCGCTATCAGCGAGTACGCGGCGTGCTGGATGGTGTGCGTTTCAAGCTCAGCTCAAACAGCACGCTGACCGCCTATTGCCGGATCAATCCGGCTGTGCCTTGTGACCAGCCTGGTGATATTGCGGCGACGAATGCGCGTGTGCGCGGTGATTTTGATGTGTGGTTCTGCAATGCCTTCTTTGCGCTGCCTGCCAACGTGGGCTTCGATACCCAGGCCGGCAGCGTGCTGCATGAAATGACCCACTCGATTGGTAATACCGAGGATATCCCTGGTGGCTATGGCCCGGTTAACGCAGCGAACCTGGCCACGAATACCCCAGGTCGTGCCGTTGACAATGCCGACAATTACGAATTCTTTGTCGAGCAGCTTTACGATTGAGTGTCACCATTCTGTGTTGCCGGTGTTGCCGGTGTTGCCGGTGTTGCCGGAGCGCAGGGGCCGGTTGGTGTTCTGGCTGATGGATGTCCAGAAGCCCAATGCTGTTCACATAAGATAAATGCCGCTTCTCCCTTGTCAGGGAGGCGGCATTTTTTGTGTTCAGATCCGTAGGATGCTGATAGGCAGGCCCCGCAATTGCGGGGCTTTTTTGTTTACCAGCGATATCCATGTCTATGGCCACGCCCGTCGTGTCGACGGTGTTCTTGGCCATACCAGCGTTTGTGGCGCGGCCGTTCTTGCACGTAATACACCGGTGCCGGTTGGTAGTAGATCGCTTGTGGCGGGTAATGCACCGGTTGCGGCGGGTAATAGGCCACTGGCGGTGGTGGGTAATACGCCGGTGGTGGTGGGGTGTAGACCTGCACGGGTCGGCTTTGGCTGATGATAACGCCGCCAATCACTGCGCCCACCACGGCCCCGGCAATCGCTGCGTCACGGTTGGAAGCCTGCGCCTGGTCAAACAGCGCCAGGCTGGCCACCAGTCCGGTGATAAGGGGGATACGCGACAGCATGATCGAAACTCCTCTGCAAACCGGTCTTTCCCGGCTTGTAGTTTCGACACTGGGTGTTGCGCGGCATTGCAGGGCGCAATGTAAAGCCTGTGTAAAACAGGGCGGCGTGGGCTGATTAGGTGCAGGGCAAACCGCTCAAAACGCTACCGTGTATTTATGCTCGACTGGCTAGGGCAGTGCTGAAACTCAAAGCAGCTCAGTTGTGCTGCAGAAGGAAATATTTGGCAGTATCGGCAGGCTGGCGGAGCAAAAAATAATTCATTCCGCCGCCTTTGCTTTTGCACTTTAGCCCTAGGCTTGGAGCCGGAAGCGCAGAAAGCCACCTCATTCAAGGAGTCGCTTATGTTGAGTTGCAAAGGATTTTTGCTTGCCGCAGGCGCTGGGCTGTTGGCCTGTCATGTTCAAGCTGCGGATGTCACGGTCAAGCTGGGCAGCACCGAGCGCGTTACCCGTTTGTTTGCCTACCCCAATAACTGCAATGTGATCTGCTATCGCGATTGGACGCTGGAGCAGACCGCCGAGCACTACCTGCGTCAGAGCTTGCAGCGTGATGGTTACGCCACCGCCAAGGTCAGCGTGCACCGCGAGCAGCAAGATCTCTACGCTAAATTTACCGAGGTGCCCGAGGGCTACGGTAAACCACTCGAGCAACTGCTGAAGACCGGAGAGCTGGCTTACAGTGGCGCCAAACTGCTCAACAAGGATGGCAAGTGGCAATACAACTGGTCGTTGTTCCTGCCGCTGGGCATGGCACTCGATAACCGCAAGAGCGTTGAGTTGCTGCACTTCCCGCCGGATTACTCGTTGACCCAGGCGCAGGACTATTTAGAGTCGAGCACCACAAACCGTTGGGCTGATCTGCTGACCCAGAACGGCATCAATGCCGCGCAGACACCGGCCTTTCAGACCATCATCGACATTGCCCCGATTGCCGCGCCGGCCAACGCCGGTAGCGCGCTTGAGGGGGTTTACAGCTATTTCAATGCCTACCAGACGCAGATGGTTATGCAGTTGACCGCTGGCCAAGACGGCCAGGCGTTGCCCATGGTGGCCTTTGGCAGCCCGGTGCGCAGCTGGGTTAATCAGCAGTACGGGGTTTCTGTCGATGTCCTCGGTCTGGCGCAGATCAGCCCGGCCGCTGGGCAGCAGGTAGCCGTGCTCGGCGCCAACCACCCTAGTTACATCTGGTACGCCGCTGACCCGGAAAACTATAACGGCGATCAGCAGAAAGCCGATGCTGCCGGCCTCAAGGTTATGGGGCAAGATCTCAGCGCGGCCTGCTGGCAGGCACGCATGGGCGAACAACCCAATCAGAGCGCGAGCCCGGTGCTGAGCAGCTGCAGCGAGAAATGGCAGGTCACTGAAAAACTACAGACCTGCGAGCTGTTCTACACCTCGGTGCGTAACCTGACTGCCGAAGCGGCGCAGGCCAAGTGCACCCCGGCGAGTAGCTAAGTGCCGTGATCAAAGCCTACTGCTGTGGGCTTTGATCGCTCTTGGGCTTAAGGATTAAGGAATCACAGGCGTTTGATTTTCAGCTGTAGCCGCTGACACGTCAGGCGTTACAGCTGGAGCCTGATTTTGCGCGGCCAGGTAAGCCTGTAGTTTGGCCATCTGATCGTCTTTCAATTGGATCAGCCGCTGCAGTTTGTCGAGTTGGCTCTGCAGGTCGGCAATACGGCTTCTCAGTTCAGCGTTTTCACGATTGGTCGAATCGAGGCTTTCCTGAGTTATCGCCAACTGATCAAGTAGGGCCTTGTTGCCTGCGCTGCCTTTGTCACTGCCGGCGCCCGCCTTGTCGCTGCCGTCCGCAACCAGTTTCAGGTTGTCGCGGCGTTCAATGGTGGCTGGCGTAGCGGCTGCGGTATTGCGCTTGCTGGCATCCAGCTGCCGGGCGCTGGCGGCAACACTGCGGCCCTCACGCCAGGCTGCGGTCTGTTCGTTAACCTGCGCGATGGCGGCGCTTTGTGTGCGGCTGTTGATTTGTTGGGCATCGGGTAGGCGCAGCACCTGGCCGCTTTTCATGCGGTTGATGTTGTTATCGATAAAGGCCTGCGGATTCAGCGCCTGGATCGCCAGCATGGCCTGCTGCACGCTGCCGCCAGCCCGCGCGCGGTTGGCAATGTCCCAGAGGTTGTCGTTGGCGGTGGTCTGGTACTCATTGCCTGCCAGCGATGTGCCGGCAGCAGTGCCGGGGGCGGCTGGCTGAGTTGCAGTAACCGCTGAGCGCGCCGCAGGTGACTGTGCGCGTGGCGCAGAAGATGCGGCGGTTACCGGCTGTTGTACAGCAGCAGGGATCACGCTTTGCGCGGTGTAGAGCGGCGGGTCCAGCAGCAGGGTGTATTCACGCTGCAAACGGCCATTCGGCCAGAGCACCTGTACCAGGAAGTTCAGGTAAGGCTCACGCATCGGCTTATTCGAGGTCACCCGGATAACGCTCTTGCCATTGGCTTTGATCAGCGGGGTGAATGTCAGGTCAGTCAGGAAGAACTGGCGATCAATCCCGGCCTTATTGAATGCTTCTGGGGATGCCAGGGTCGGGATCACTTCGTTGGCATCCAGGCCACGGCTCTCCAGTAGCTCGATTTCAGCTACCAATGGCTGATTAAGCTCTGACTGCAGCGTCACCTCACCCAGCCCTAGCGCGTGCGCCATGCCGGATGACAGCGCAGAAGCCGCTGCGATTGCCAGCACCAGTTTACGAACCCGAGCCATAGCGTTATCCCTTGTGTTGTCTGTTTCTCGACCAGCGAGAGGATCTTGAGCGTTGTTGCCGTCTGCCCGCAGAGGTAAGCGCGCTCGGCAATCAACTCGGCCAGTATTGGCCGCCTCGAAAGAGCTGGGGATTTTATGGAGTTGCGCCGATTAATTGTGTTGATCAGCTTGCAAATCTCTCAAGGTTCTTGCTGAGAACTGCGGCTAATAGCGTCCATTCGTCGGGTACGCAGCGTCCGCGCGCTCGTTCGGATGGGCGTGGGCTCCGGGGAGATAAGTAAGGCTGTTGCGCTGTCAGGTGTTTCTGGCAGCCCCGCGTTTGCGGCTTAGCTGTTTTGCGCGTCTTTGCGGCATTGCGCCTGCAGGGAAGCCCAGCCTTCGGCGCCGAGATCTTCCAAGGTCTGGATATTGGCTTCGAAGATCGTCTCCGGGTCGGGAAAGGCGGCGACGGCGCGGTCGATGCTGGCTTCGCGCAGGATATGCAGGGTCGGGTAGGGCGAGCGGTTGGTGGCGTTGCTGACATCGTCTACGCCGGTGTCGGCAAACTGGAACTGCGGGTGGAAGCTGGCCACTTGCAGAATGCCGGCATAGCCGAGGTGGTCGAGGGTGTCGTCGGCCACGGCGAGAAAGTCGTTGAAGTCGAGAAAATCGTTGAGCGCGGCGGGGTGGATCAGCAGGGTGGTGTCGGTTTCGCTGGGCTCGCAGTTGGCGAGCGCGTGCAGCTCATCGATCAAGGCGCTGAGCAGCTCTTCCGGCTCGGCACTGGCGCACACCACATAGCGCACTTGCCCTTTGACCTGCACCGCCTTGGCGAACGGGCAGAGGTTCAGGCCGATCACGGCACGATCAACCCAGGCGCGGGTTTCGGCAATGGCGTGGGCGGCGCTCGGGGTGGCGGTGCTGGGCATAGGGCGATACTCGGGTTGGCGTGGCGTGAAGTTTAGCGTCAATAGCTGCGCGCAGGCTCTTGGGATTGAGGTTTAACCGCTGTTGTATTGCGGGTTGCCGGCGCGGCGGAGCGGGCTGCAACGGCCGAGGTCGATGGCGCCGACATAAGGGTTGCCGTGGCCCATCACGCAGCCGACCTGCTGGTTGCGCCAGCGCTCCCATTCGCTGATCGGGTATTGGCGGCTCCAGGCTTCGTAGGTGCGGCGGTCGAGCTTGGACAGGCGCAGCTGGTAACGCTCAGCCATATACAGATAGATGCGCGCTGCCGCGCCGCGCGCGTGGGCTGGCGGCATGGCGGTTTTTGCCTTGAAGTTGACTACCATCGGGCAGGCGCCGTACTGCGTGGGCTTGTCGCTGAGCATGCCGAGGGCGTAGTTGGAGCGGTCGCCATTTACTTCGCCGATGCTCGGCACCAGGTTGTGCAGGTCGGCTTCGGCGGCCTTGAAGCTGGCCTCGTTGCGCGCGCAGTTCTTGCGTCCGCCGTTCTGCCAGCATTGCCGCTGATGGCCGATCACCCAGGCCGGTACCACATGCTCCCACTCCAGGCGCTCGGCCCGGCGCAGCTGTTTGCGCGGGCTGTAGCCGCAACTGCCGAGGTCAACCCGGTTGCCGCTGTAGCTGCATTGGCAATAGAAGGTGTTGGGTCGCTCGGCATACAACTGCCAGGCGATTTTCTTCGCGGCGTTGAAGGTTTTCGGAGCATCGGCGAAGGCGGGCAGGGTGACTAACAGGCAAAACAGCACAAACAGACGCAGCATGGGGCACTCGGCAGCCAAAAAGCTGCGGATCATACCGCTTAAAGCGCTCTGCGACGGGCCTTTTGAAGGCGCGCTGATCAGTGGTCGCCAACCTTTTGCCTGTGATGCGGTCTGTTGGCAGTCCACCTGAGCTTATGCAGCTAGGTGCTTGATTGTGCTGAAAGTCATGTATTTGGGAGGAAAACTGGCCAATCTGGATTTTGTTGCTAGCGTTACCCCATCACACCGCAGCGGACGACCTCCTCTGATGAGCACTGTGCAGCGTTGGCAATGGCTGAAAACGGGCCCCGCCTGGTCGGGCGGGAGTGCTGTGGCAATGCGCCTGTCGGTGCTGCTTTTGCTGTTGCTGGCTGTCGTTGGTTGCTCAACTCGGCAGGATCATCAGACCATCATCAGCAACCGCAGCGCGATCAAACCCACCGAATTCTTCCAAAGCCATGCCGACCGCATGGCCACCCTGGGCATGCGCAACAACCTCAATAGCCTCTACCGTCTGATGGACAAGCTGTACCTGCGCAACCCGCGGGAGTGGCGCAAGACTGGTCTGGCTGATGTGGAGTCCGTCAAACGTGCGGTACACCGCGCCATCGAACTCGATCAGCCGCTGCCGCAACTGGGCGGGCGCACTGATGTGGCGGCGCTGAGCTATGCCCTGAGCGCCGAGTACCAAGGCGACCGTGTGGGGGCGTTTATCTATTCGCTGGCGAGCATGCTGATTACCGCCCACGGTGGGCGCACCGAGTACTACCTAAGCGACACGCTGGACCCGCAGTTTATCCATAACGCCGCGCGCAATTTCGAGAAGGCCAGCTGGATGCTTGCGCAGCGCACAGATGCCGGGGGCAAACCCTGGCTGCTGTCCAACGAGATTTCCGCCGCGGGGCATAACCTCAGCTATGCCGTGGAGTTCGGCAAGATAGTCGCACGCCTGGATCTGCTCACCGATGTGCTGGATGAGCGCTATCGGCGTATGGGCGTGAGCTATGCCCAGGGCCTGCTGTTTTTGAACTTCCTACCGGTGCAGTAAGGGCGTTTCCGTCCTTTCTCAGTAGCCTTCTTCCAAACGCTTATTGCTCTGCACATTGGCCGCTTCGATCTGTTGTTTCAGTTGTTCGGCCTGCTGCTGCAGTTGCGCCGCTTGCTCGGCCTGCAGGCTGGCGGTGGCCGCCGTTTCGCCGAGGCCGCAGGCGCTCAGGCTGAGGGTGGTTGATAGCAGTAATAACGAAAGGGCGATGCGCATGGTGGCTCCTGAACAAAGGTATAAAAGGCGCGGCTTAGTGCCAGCGCTTGTGAATGCTATCCAGAGTGCCAGCCTGTCTTAAACGCTCCAGTGCTGCCGAGAACTTTTTGGCACGGGCGCTATCACCCTTGGCGAAGGCCACATAACGCGGCATTTCCACCAGTGGTTTAGGCAGGATGCGTACATTTTGCTCGGCGCGTTGCTCGCGCACGAAGTACATCAGTTGCACCCGATCGCCAACTATTACATCAATGCGCCCGGCCAGCAGCATCGACACCAGCTGCCGAGGGTTCTGCGCGCTGATGTCGCGTGACAGCTCGGCCTTGTCGAAGTCCGACTGGTAGGCGTAGCCGCGTACCTGGCCGATGGTGTAGGGCAGCAGGTCGTCAAGCTCGGCCCAGTCGTTGAGGGTGATTTTGCGCGAGGTCATAAACACCGTGGAACCGGTGCGAATCGGCCCAACCAGCTCATATTGCTGCATCCGTTCAGGGGTGCCGGCGAACTGAAAGGCCATGGCCACTTCGCTGCGATCAATCATGCGTTTGACCCGCTCCCAAGGGTACAGGCGCAGGCTGTAGGGGATTTTGGCCTCCTGCATCACCGCCTCCACCAGCTCGACATCCAGCCCGCGCGGCTGGTCATCCTCGATGGTGACAAAGCTGTAGGGCGCAAACTGTTCATCGCCTACCACTTTCCACGTCTCGCCCTGCGCAGCCCAGGGCAGTAGCAGCGTCAGGCACAGCGCAACAATACGCATGAGGTCCTCCAGGCGGGCGCCTCGAATGAGCGATTTGCTCTGTATTGATGCTAGCCAATTACGCGGCAGATGCTGCTGGCGCTGTGCTGTTTTAAGCGTCTTTATGTAACCGTCTGGTCGTTAACCCAGCGTGGCAATAAAGCGGTTGACCGCCTGCAGCAGGTCTTCGTAGGAGGTCGAGTTCATCACGAAGACCACGAAGCCTTCGATATCCTGTTTTTTCAGCTCGAAGCGGATATGAATCAGCATCACCACATGGTTCTGCACGCGGGTGCCGAGCACTTTGCGGGTGTCGCCGGCATCGACCGAGGGCAGGCTGCATTCAAATGGTGTGCGGGTCATTTCCGCCAGCGAGGCCAGGCAGGCGTTGAGTACCACGTTGCCCACTTCCAGCAGGGCGTCGCGCTGGATCTGCAGCAGCTCGGTGCCAGGCGGTACGTCGCCGATCAGTATCTTGACCATCTCCAGGCTCTTGTCCTCGGGGAAGATCAGCAGGGCGTTGCCGGAGAACATGCCGGTGAATGGCTGGCGGATGCAGTACATCGAGGCGCTTTTTTTGCCGAGGTGTTCGGTCACTTCGCTGACCGTGACAAAGTGCAGCTCGGGCACGCACAGCAGCACTTCATCCTGGAGCATGTCGCTCATGGCGGCAGCGGCGCGGCCGATACCGATGTTGAACATCTCGCAGAGCACATCCGTTTGCAGTGTCGATAGTTTAAGCATGTCACTGTTCCAGCGCTTGCAAGAGCGCTGGCCCCTTGTCGGCGGTTATCGGTTTGGCCAGAAAGGGCAGGCCAAGGGCTTGGATCTGCTCCTGGATGGCCGACTGGATATTGGCTGTGAGCATGACAATCCTGATGCCGGGATGCTCCTGACGAATCACCGTTGCGGCTTCCAGGCCGCTGATGCCCGGCATGTTCAGGTCCATGCTGATCAGGTCGATGGCGTGCTCGCGGCAGGTCTCGATAGCCGCCTGGCCGCTGGCGGCTTCAAACACCGTCCAGCCGGGCTGCAGGCTGGCGAGGATGCTCTTGGTCATCATGCGCGAGACCATGCTGTCATCGACGATCAGAAAGTTCTTTGCCATAGCGGTATCAAATCTCCACGCGATTGCGGCCAGTGGTTTTGGCCTGATAAAGCGCTTTGTCAGCCGTGATCAACATCTGCTCCAGGGTAGTGCTGTGTTGCGGGTTGAACACGGCTGCACCTATCGAAATGGTCATCTGCAGGGTGCCGGTGGTGCTGTTTATTGGGGTGGCGGCAACGGCCTGGCGCAGCCGCTCGGCGCTTTCCAGAGCTTGTTGCTGGTCGGTGTGCGGCAACAGCACGGCAAACTCTTCGCCGCCCATGCGGCCAATGATATCGGCTTCGCGCAGGGTGTCGCGCAAGGTCTGGCTCAGGCTGCAGATGGCTTCATCGCCTACTGCATGGCCGTGGGTGTCGTTGATCTGCTTGAAGTGGTCGATGTCGATCATTAGCACGCTGCACGGATGTTCATAGCGTTTGCAGCCATCGAGCACCTGTTCGCCGAGTTTGTAGAATGCGCGCCGGTTGTACAGTTTGGTCAGTGAGTCGGTATTGGCCTGGGTTTCCAGCAGGTTGAGCAGGCTGCGGTGCTCGCTGACATCAAAGCCCCAGAGCAGGTGGGCGAGCTTGCCTTCGATCTCCACCAGCTTGGCCGACAACGAACTCCAGTACGGCTTGTGCGGCATGACCTGGGCTTCCCAGTTGTCGACGCGGCCGTATTGATCGAGTTCGTCGAGAAACGCCTCGCCCTGCACGGTGTCGACCAGCAGGCTTCTCAGGAACAGTTGCTCTGGCGGGCTGCTGAGTTCCAGCTTGTCGAGCAGGGTCTTGTTGATAAACAGCACGTCGCCGGTTTCGGCATTTACCAGCGCCGCTTCACTGGGGCTGGCATCGAGAATAAACATCAGTAGCGCCTTGCTCTCGGCCAGTTGGCGGGTGCGGCGGTTGACGCGCATTTCCAGGCGTTTGTTCAGCGCTTCGAGGTGGCTGGACAGGCGTTTCATGATTTGCCGGTCCCTGATCAGCTTGATCACCAGCAGGGTGATGCCGATCAGCAGGGCCAGCAGAATCCAGGCGAGTAGCACGAAGTGCTCGTAGTGCTTGATGCGCGCCTGGTCCTGCGCGTTGGTGCTGGCGATATGCACGGCGAGTACCACATGGCGCAGGTTTTCTGAGAGGGCGTCGGCCTGATTGACGATCTCCTGAATGACCTGGGCCGGGTCGGCGCTGTTGGCCAGGCGATAACTCCAGGCCTCGATGCGCTCGCTGAGTGCATTCAGGGTTTGTTGAGCCTGCGGCAGGGTGTGCAGGATGGTTTTCGATACTTTCGGCGCAAACTCGGCGGGTTTAAGCAGGCTGGCCAATACATCCAGGCGCACCTCCAGTTCGTCCCGCGCATCCTGCAGCGTCTCGGTTGCGTCGGCTTTGCGGGCCACCCGGCCGAGGTTGTGCAGTTCCAACGCGGTGTTGGTGACGTACCACAGGTCATGGTTCTGCTGCGGTTTGGCCAGGGTGTGCATTTCCAGCTGGGTAATGCGCAGTGCATAGAGTGTGGCGACGGCCATCAGAATAACGGCCAACAGTAATGCTTCAGTCAGCCAACTGCCACGCGTCGGTTGTTTGAATAGTCTGCTCAGATAGGTCTTATTCAATATGGATTTCATTGATCTGCCAGACGGAGCGGTTTATATAAACTTGTTGGCCAAGTTGCTTAAATTTATTGAATGGGTAGATCAGGATAAACGGGCCCTTCTCGCGGATGGTCAAATTCTGTCCGTCGCGCCGATAAGCCAGAACTGGATTGAATTGTTCAGCATCGCTGATCGGCAGGGTTGCGTAATAACCGTTCAGCGCCTGCAGACGAATCGACTGGCCGCTGCTGTCGCTCAGCTTGAGCAGCTCCCGCAGGCTGATGCCTTGCCAACTGTGGCTGCCCTGGATGCCGAAAGTCTCCGGCAGCTCAAGGGTCAGGGTGCTTTGCGGCAGGGCATCCAAATCTTCGAGGTTGAGGCGGGTTTGCCGTGGCACGCCCTGGTCATCGACCCAGTGCAGGGCCAGCAGGGTTTTACTGCGGGTGGGTTCCGGGCCTTGAGTCGCACTGGCGCTAATCGAATAAAGCAGCGAGAGCAGGGTGGTGATAGCAATATGCTGAATAATGAACCGCACACTCATTGTTGAATCTACCTTGGGCGATAGCACCACTGTTTAATTGTTGAACTTAGATTTCCAATCTTTATGCAGTTGTCGTGGGCGACAACCAAGCTAATTGTCCCGTGCCTGGGCATTGCCGGCTCGCTAGTGTAGCCAGAAGGGTAGCCCAGGATTGCAAAGCGGGTAGTTCGACTAGGTGGTCAGTAATAGCCTGTAGTGCGTTGCTAGGTGGTTTTACCGGTGTGTCTCGCGCGCAGAAAAAAGCCCCGGCAGCTGGCCGGGGCTTTTTCTGGCAGGTGCTGCGCTCAGACTTTGCGCACGAACTCGGATTTCAGCTTCATCGCGCCGATGCCGTCGATCTTGCAGTCGATGTCGTGGTCGCCGTCGCACAGGCGGATGCCCTTGACCTTGGTGCCAACCTTGACCACCAGGGATGAGCCTTTGACTTTCAGGTCCTTGATCACGGTGACGGTGTCGCCGTCCTGTAGCACGTTGCCCACCGAATCCTTGATCACCTTGGCGTCATCGGCCGCGTCGCTCGCGCCAGTGGCCGACCATTCGTGGGCGCACTCCGGGCAGACCAGCTGGGCGCCGTCTTCATAGGTGTATTCGGAGTTGCATTTAGGGCAGGGCGGCAACGTGCTCACGGCGGGTCCTTGATGGGTCGATAAGAAAAGGCCGCATATTGTATAGGGTTTTATCGCGCTGCGCCGGGCGCGGGCAATTGCGGCCAGTTCAGCGTGCCACGGTCATTGAAACGCCAGGTGCCAAACAGGCCGTTGGCCAGTTTGCCGCGCAGTTCGTAGGGCAGGCCCTGGCCGTCCTGATAGCCGGCCATGCCCCAGGCCTGGCGCAATGCGGCGTAGGCGGAAAGGCTGACGGGTACGCGCAGGATGCTTTCGCCGTAACGGGGCACTTGCCCGTGCTGGTTACTGACGCCACTGAGCAGCGGCTGCTGGTTGACCTGCAATTCCAGGTCTACGCCGTCGAAATCGATGGGCTGGTCATTGGGGTTTTGCACCCGCAGTTTGATCGCGAAGCGTGCTTCCAGGCCTTCGCCGGGCAGCGGCTCGATCCCCACCAGCTCAATACGCAATGGGTCGCGCGGCGCCAGGGTGCTGCACGCGGCCAGGGTGAGCAGCAGGCTGACAAGCAGGGTACGGGCGAATGTGCGGTGAAGGGCGTTGGGCATACTGGGTTTCCACTGCTGAGTCATCACAGAGTAGAAGACCTTGATACTGCGGCGATTACGCCGCAGCTGGGCAAATAAGCCTGGGAAGGGTGACATCGAGGAAGCCCGCCGGCCTGCAAGTACAGGGGCTGGCGGGTGTGCAACTGCGTATCAGAAGTGCGCTTTTACCAGCAGGCTGGCGGTGTTCTGATCAGTCGCACCGACGAAGTTGTCGCTGACAAAACCGCTGTCCTTGATGCCGTACTTGTCCTTCCAGTAGTCGTATTCGATGCCGACATACAACTGCTTCTCGCCCCAGCTCATGGCTTTGCCCAGGTCGTATTTGATCTGCGGGTTGAAGTGCAGGTTGGCGTGGTAGCTCTTGTCGTTGTCGACCACCCAATCCATAAAGCCGTCGATCACGATATCGGATTTGCCCACCGGAATGGTGTAGCTCCACACCGGGGTGATCTGCCAGACATTATCGCCGTCGCGCTTGCCATCGGTCGTGCGGTTGTAGAAGTTCAGCGAAAAGTAGTCGAAGCCGGGGATCGCCAAGTCAAAGCCTGGGCCGATCAGGTAGGACTCGACATCGTCTTCGCCGAACTCGTAGGTAGCGGCCAGCAGCACGTCCTTGATCGGGCCGAATTCCAGCTTGCTATTGAACAGCTTGCCGAACGACAGGCGCGGTGAGAACTCGCCGTAGAAGGTGTGGCCGTCGCCTGCGCCATTGGTGGCGTCGGTGTTGTACTTGATGGTGTCGACGAAGAAGAACAGGTCGCCGATAGCCCAGCCACTGGCGTGCTCGAAGGTGATGGTCTGCTGGATTTCCGGGTCGATCTTGTAATCCTGGCCATAGAGGTAGGTCAGGCTGTTGTTCTGCCAGTGCAGCAGGTCACCCGCTACGGCCTGGCCGCCCGCCAGCAGTCCGCCCGCCAGGACCAAAGAGGAAAGAGTACGGTTCATCGAGTGGTGCTCCCCAAAGTGCTGAATTATCGTTTTAAACCTGTCTGAGTGGTCAGGCTGTCGGAGCTTCAGCAAGAACAAGGCCAAGTCCTGAGTTTATCGACGGCACCGCCACTAGAGCGCTGCGGGCGCGCACTCTAGTGGTTTCCGGGGGAATGTACATACGCTGTATGCACTGATAACTGATCGGCTGGACAGTTTCGGCGTTAAGTTGGTGCGCCTGCTAGCTCTGTCGCGGCGTGGTGCTGGTGCGGCGCTTGATCGGCTTGCGCACCGGCTTGTCGCTGCCCGCTACATGCAGGTAGGACATCACGCTTTCGGTCAGCTCGGCGGCCAGTTGCACCGCTTCCTTGTTACGCGCCATGACGCCGGCGACCAGGCCTTCGATCAGCGCCAGTACCGAGGTGTTGGAGCTGATCAGCACCGGGTGATCGGCTGGGGCAAACAGTGCGTGTGTGGCGATGGTGGTCAGCGGCGAGGCGGGCGAATCGGTGATCGCCAGCACGGTCGCGCCGCGTTCACTGGCAAAGCGCGACAGCTGCAGCGTATCAAGGGAATAGCGCGGCAGAGAGATCGACAGCAGCACGTCCTGTTCGGTGATGGCCGCCAGGCGATACGCGGCGTTTTCGTTGCCGCCTTCCATGCTCACGGCTGTGGCATCGGCGCAGAACGGCACCAGGTTGGCGGCGGCCAGGCCGGCCATATAGGCGCTGTTGCCGAAGCCGAGGATGTAGATTTTGCGTGCATGGATCAGGCAGCTGACAAAGGCTTCAAAGGTGTCCGCGCTGTTATTGGCGCCGGCGGTGGCCAGGTTGCTGCTGGCGATCTGCACCTGTTCGTGCAAGCCGAAAGCGCCGTCCGGGCGATGCGCCAGTTCGTTGCGCAGCTTGTCCACCGGCGACACCATCTGCTGCAGGGTGCTGACCAGCTCGGCTTTCAGCCCGGTATAGCCGCCCAGGTCGATGGCTTTGGCCAGGCGGTTGACGGCGGCCGCCGAGGTGGCGGTTTCCACCGCCATTTCCTCGATGGTCAGGGTTGCGGCTTTCAATGGATGGCGCAGGATAAAGTCGGCCACCTTGCGCAGCGAGGGCTGCAGGTGCGGGGCGATTTCCGCCAGTTTGCGCATCACCGGGGCGGCGTAGACAGTTACGTTCTTGGCAGAGGTCGGCATGGATGGGCTTTCAGCACGTTGAGGGATTGGGCGTGCGCGCCGGGTCGGGGCGGGCCTGGGTCGTTGCGGCTGAAGTGTATCCGAAGCCGACCGAGGCTGTGGCACTGCGCGCGGTCGGCCTGTAGGCGCCGTCTATTTAAGGCTGCCCGCGAGAAACTGCTGCAGACGCTCAGACTTGGGCTGGGCCAGCACCTCGCGCGGGCAGCCGCTTTCTTCGACGCGGCCTTGATGGAGAAACAGCAATTGGTTGGACACTTCGCGGGCAAAGCCCATTTCGTGGGTGACCACCACCATGGTGCGGCCTTCCTCGGCCAGGTCGCGCATGACCTTGAGCACCTCGCCAACTAGCTCCGGGTCCAGCGCCGAGGTCGGCTCATCAAACAGCATCACTTCAGGCTCCATCGCCAGGGCGCGGGCGATGGCCACGCGTTGTTGCTCACCGCCGCTCATATGTGCGGGGTAGGCGTCCTTGCGATGGGCGACGCCGACTTTCGCCAGGTAGTGTTCGGCTTTCTCCCGGGCGTCCTTCTTGCTCATGCCGAGCACATGCACCGGTGCTACCATCACGTTGTCCAGGGCGCTCATCTGCGACCACAGGTTGAAGTGCTGAAAGACCATGGCCAGGCGTGAACGCATGCGTTGCAGCTGTTTGGCATCGCTGGCTTTGAGCGCGCCGCTGGCTTTGCTTGGCTGCAGTTTCAGCTCTTCGTTATTAAGCAGGATGCGCCCGCTGTGCGGTTGCTCCAGCAGGTTGATGCAGCGCAGGAAGGTGCTCTTACCCGAGCCGCTGGAGCCGATGATGCTGGTGACATCGCCGGCTTTGGCCGTCAGGGACACGCCCTTGAGCACTTCATGGGTGCCATAGCGTTTGTGCAGGTTGTCGATGTGCAAGGTGTACATGGCAGTGGATTCTCTTGTTGTTAGTCGGTAAGCAGGCGGCCCTGGCGAATCGGCTGCGCGCCTGCGACCTTGGCCAGCCACAGGCCTGGCTGGGCATAGCGCAGGCGTTCGCGGGCGTAGAGGATTCCTGAGGTGGTGGCATGCACCACGGAGTGCTGATCGCTCAGCGGGTCGATCACCTCGAACAACGGATCACCGATATTGACCCGCGCGCCCAGCGGTTGCAGAAAACTCACCACGCCGGGATGCGGCGCATAGGCGTACTGCGCGCCGGCAAAGGGCGTGGCTTCGCAACAGGTGAACGGCGCGGCGGGCCAGTCGCCGCTGATCAGGCCTTGGCCGGCGAAAAAGCCGAGAATATCGTCGGCACTGTGCTGCGCCTGCGTGCGCTCGGTGTCGGCCATGCCGCGCAGCTCGATGGTGGTCGCCATACAGGCCAGTGGAATCTGCGCCTGCGGGTAACGCTCGGCCAGGCGCAGCCAGGGTACGGCGCAGGCTTCATCGAAGGAGTTGCCGCCGCTGTCTTCAGCCAGCAACACCGCGCCGGCGCGCAAGCGGGCGGCCAGTGGTTGCAGGTTTGGCCAATGCTGCGGCAAGGCGTAGAGCAACATGATCGACTCGAAATCACAGTGCAGGTCGAGCACCAGATCCGCGTCGCAGGCCTGTTGCAGCAGCAGGCGGCGCAGACCGTCCAGCTCCGATCTGGCGGGCGGCAGCGCGGCAATGGCCTCAATCATCAGGCTGCGAATCAGCGTCACGTTGGCCTGGGCGTCGTCGCCCAGGCGGCCTTCCAGCCGTGGCGCGATCAGCTCAGCCAGCGCAGGAAAGTCGCGGTTGAAGTTCTGCCCACTGGCCAGGTCGAAGCGGCCCTGATGGGTGGCCTGAAACATCTGCCCCAGGCCAATCGGGTTGGCTACCGGCACCAGTTCGATTACCCCGTGAAGGCGGCCCTGTTGCTCTAGCTCTGCCAGGCGGCGCTTGAGCTCCACCGCCACGCGCATACCCGGCAGCTCATCGGCATGCAGGGAGGCCTGGATATACGCCTTACGCGGGCCGCTGCCAAAACGAAACACCGAAAGCCGGCGTTCCGTGCCCGCCGTGCTCCAGGGCAGCTGGTGCTGAATATGTTGCATGGGGTTCCCTTAGTTCTTGCGCGGGGCCAGGTGAGCCAGCCAGCGGCCTTCTGCCAGCTTGAACAGGCGCACCAGGATAAAAGTCAGCACCAGGTAGAACAGCCCGGCGGTGATAAAGGCCTCGAATGGCATGTAGTAGCGCGAACTGACGGTGCGCGCCGCGCCGGTGATATCGATCAGGGTGACGATCGAGGCCAGCGATGTGGTGTGCAGCATCATGATCACTTCATTGCTGTACTGCGGCAGCGCCCGGCGCAGGGCCGATGGCAGCAGGATGCGGCGGTACAGGGTGACGCGCGACATGCCCACGGCCCGCGCCGCCTCGATCTCGCCATGGGGCGTGGCTTTAAGGCTGCCCGCCAGGATCTCCGCCGAGTAGGCGCTGGTGTTGATGGCAAATGCCAGGCAGGCGCAGAAGGTGGCGCTGGAGAAGTACGGCCACAGCACGCTCTCTCGCACCGCCTCGAACTGCGCCAGGCCGTAATAGATCAGGAACAGCTGCACCAGCATCGGCGTGCCACGGATTACATAGGTGTAGAGCCAGGCCGGACCGTTAAGCCAGGGCGTGCGCGACACGCGCAGCAGCGCCAATGGAATGGCCAGCGCCAGGCCAAGCGCGAGGGCGATAAACAGCAGTTTGAAGGTCACCAGTACGCCGCTGCCGTAGAGCGGCAGGCTGTCGGCAATCAATTGGAAATCGAGCACGGTAGAAGGTCTCGCTTAGAGTTCGGCCAGGCGGGCGCCCACGGAGTAGCGTTTTTCCAGCAGACGCAGGGCCAGCAGGGACACAGTGGTAAGCAACAGATACAGCGCGGCAACCGCGAGGAAAAAGGTGAAGGGTTCGCGGGTGGCGTCGGCGGCGTTCTTGGCCTTGAACATCATGTCCTGCAGGCCCACCACGGAAATCAGCGCGGTGGCCTTGGTCAGCACCAGCCAGTTGTTGGTGAAGCCGGGAATGGCGAAGCGGATCATCTGCGGCACCAGAATCCGCCAGAACACCTGTATGCCGCTCATGCCGTAGGCCGCACCGGCTTCAGCCTGGCCTTTGGCAATGGCCATAAAGGCGCCACGAAAGGTTTCCGAGAGGTAGGCGCCGAAGATAAAGCCCATGGTGCAAACCCCGGCGATAAAGGGGTTGATGTCGATGTAGTGGTGGTAGCCGAGCAGCGGGGCCAGACGGTTTACCAGGTCCTGGCCGCCGTAGAAGATCAGCAGAATCAGCACCAGATCAGGAATGCCGCGAATAACCGTGGCGTAGCCTTCGCCGAGCAGTGCCAGCCATTTCAGCGGGGACAGGCGAAACGCTGCGCCAACCAGGCCCAGGGCAATTGCCAGGGTTATGGAAGTCAGGGCCAGACTGAGGGTCAGCCAGGCGCCCTCGAGAATGGTCGAGCCGTAGCCATGGAGCATGATGGGGTTCCTCACGCAGAGGCCGAGTGGCCTGCGCTACAACGAGAAAAAGGTGCCTCCCATATGGAGGCACCCGCAGTGCGTTAGCAGTACTTACTTGCCGTAGATATCGAACTCGAAGTACTTGGCTTGCACGTCTTGGTAGGTGCCGTTGGCGCGGATTGCGTCAATGGCGGCGCTGATGCGGGCGGCGTTTTCGCTATCGCCTTTGCGCACCGCGATGCCGGCACCGTTACCGAAGTATTTCGGGTCGTTGAAGTCCGGGCCGACCAGGGCGAAACCCTTGCCTGCGTCAGTTTTGATAAAGCCTTCATCGATGTTGATGATGTCCGCCAGGGTGGCGTCCAGGCGACCGGAAGCCAGATCGAGGAAGGCTTCGTTCTGCGAGGCGTAACGCACCACCTCGATACCGGCTTTCTCGAATTGGTCGCTGGCGAAACGGTCGTAGGTAGACGCGCGCTGTACACCGACTTTTTTGCCTTTGAGGTCAACCAGCGGGTCCTTGATTTCGCTACCGGCCTTCATCGCCAGCTTGCCGGGGGTGTGGTAGTACTTTTTGCTGAAATCCACCGACTTCAGACGGTCTTCGGTGATCGACATGGACGACAGCACAGCGTCGACCTTGCGTACTTTCAGCGAGGGGATCAGGCCATCGAATTCCTGCTCAACCCACTCACAGTTGACCTTCATTTCGGCGCACAGGGCGTTGCCGATGTCGTAGTCAAAACCGCTGATCTTGCCGTCAGGGGTTTTGAAGGCGAAGGGTGGGTAGGCCGCCTCGATACCGATGCGCAGGTTGTCCTGGCTGGCGAAGCTGAAGGTGCTGGCGGCGCTGAGCGCCAGAGCGCCGAGAAGTGCGATCTTGTTCATCTTATTGACTCCTGATGGGGCGGTTTGGGTTAGTGCTAATCGTCATGCTTTAGCCTGCGATCAGCAGGTACTGCCTGCAGCGATGGCCTCGCCAGATGGCGCGGCGTGCAACCTGAAGCCTTGTGGGCTTCTGTTCGTTGCGGCCGGGCTAGGTAGGCCAGACCTGAGGTTTTAGTGTGGATATGTGTGACATGTTTATTTTCATAAAGCTACTTATTAGAAATATTTGTGTCAAATGCGTTCTGTCGGATAAATGGCTCAAGCCGCTCTAACGCGGCGGATAGCTGCTGGTGAAGATTTTTTTGGCACCGTTGGAACGGCCATATGCCAGCGCTAAAGGCTTGATCGGGTTTTCTTGTTGGTATATAAAATTTCACAAAGCGAGATTGTGAAAATTTAAATTCACAGCCGAAAAGCCAGGACTGGCGTGGTGTTTTACCTGCTGCAGGGAGGCGCTGACGGGACCGGAACACCGGCTCGCACGAGTTCTCATAACAAGAGCAATAACAATGAAAAAGCAGCTGAACAAGCGCGTGGCGGTGGCCGCCCTGATCCTTTCCTGTGCAAGCTCAGCAGCCTTGGCTGAAGGGCACTTACTGGCCGTCGGTGGCATGCTGCGGGCCAGTAATTCGCCGGTGTACGCCAAGTTCATCGAACTGGCGGGCGGGGAGAAAGAGGCACGCATCGTGATCATGCCAACCGCCAGCGGCAGCCAGAGTTCGAGCAAGCGCTTTATGAGTGAGCTGGTGGCGCTGGGCATCCCGGCCGAGCGCATCAGCATCGTCGGCATCGACAAGAGCAACTACCAGACCACCATGAATGACGCGGCCGTGGTCAAGCCACTGGGTGAGGCCAGCGCGGTGTGGTTTGTTGGTGGCGATCAGGCGCGTATTGCTCGCGCGCTGTTTAATGCCGATGGCAGCCCATCATTGCTGATGCAGGAAGTGCGCAAGGTGTATGACAAAGGCGGCGTGGTCGCCGGTACCAGCGCGGGTGCCAGCATCCTCGGCGCGCAGATGCCCACTGCTTATGGTGTGGTTATGGATACCCTGGACTTTGGCGTGGCCAGCAAGGCCGACCAGCGCGGCGCAGCGGTGCTGAAAGGCTCGGGCCTGTTCAGCGGCGGCATCATCGATCAGCACCTCGACCAGATCGAAGAAACCAGTACCGGCCGCGCTGCGCGCATGGCCGCTTACCTCGCCGAGCAGAAGTCCACCCGCGGCTTCGGCCTGGATACC
This sequence comes from Pseudomonas sp., assembly GCF_030684895.1. Lineage (GTDB taxonomy): Bacteria > Pseudomonadota > Gammaproteobacteria > Pseudomonadales > Pseudomonadaceae > Aquipseudomonas. The sequence continues at coordinate 78,591 of NZ_JAUXXP010000086.1, forward strand.
AACACCGCTATGTGGGTAAACCCCGAGGGCCAGGTGCAGGTGCTGGGCGAGGGCTACCTGACGGTGATGGACGCCAGCCAGGCCGAGAAAAAATTCGGTGTGTACGGCACCCAGTTGAGCAATGTGCGCCTGGCCATGCTCGGTAACGGCGACCGTTATGACCTGGCCAACGGCAAGGTGCAGCCCGCCGAAGGCAAAGCCGCCATCGAGGCCGGCAACGAATACCTTGTGGGCAACCAGCTGATCACCGATCTGTCGGCCGTTTCGGCAATTGGCCGCGCGGTGCTCTATGGCCTGGCGGATAACACCGCGATGCGTCAGGTCGGCCTGATGACCCGCTACAACCCGCTTAACGGCTACCACTATGGCTACCGTTTCGAGTTCAGCAAAACCGCTGACTTCAGTGCCCACAGCCAGTTCTACGATTCGCTGACCAACTACAGCGTCAACGGTGTGCGCCTGGATATTCGCCCGGTCAACGCCAACCTCGGCGACCCAGCGAGCAGCGCACCGAAAGATGCCGGCGCAGGTGCTGCAGGCGATGCGATTCGCGCCGTGAGTTTCCGGGGCCTGATGACCTTAAACGAGCAGAACGCCTTCGAGCCGCAGCGGCCGATCAGTCGCCTGGAGCTGGCCAATGCCCTGCAAATGACGCTCGCCGCAGAACCCAAGCTAGATGCACTGCCCAAACTCGCAGACATCGGCGCCGATGATCCGATGCGCGATCAGCTCAATGTGGTGCTTTCCAATGGCTGGATGACCAGCTCGGATGCCTTCGCCGGTAACCAGCCGGTCACTCGCAAGGAGTGGGCGCTGGCCTGCAAGGCGCTGGTGGAGCGTTATCAGGGCATCAGCCTGGCGAAAACCGCCGCGCTGACGGATCTCGCTGGCGTCGATAAAGCCTTCGCCGACGCGGCCAGCCTGACGGTGGGCGAGGGCTGGTTGCAGGCGGAGAAGGGCCGCTTCAACCCAAATGCATCGGTGACCCGAGCCGAAGTGGCGCAGACGCTGGCCAAGGTCAGTGGCTTGCTCAAGTGATGACCTAAGTCGCTCAGCGCCGCCTTGTCCACGGCGCTGACTCCCTAATCCGCATTCAAGCAAGAGCCCTGTATGCAAATCAGCAGGTTGGAATCGTTCGCCCTGGAAAAGCTGTTGCAGCCCCAGAGCAACCACGCATTAGTCGCCGCGCAGCCCACTTTGCGGGTGCTTGAGCGAGTGCAAACCGCAGCTGGCTTCTACTCGATTATCCAACTGCCGGCGAGCCTGCGGGCGCTGCAGGACCACACCGAGCTGGAATGGTCGTTCAAGCTTAAGCGATTGAAAGCAAAAGGTTATTTCGTTTGCTGGGCCGAGTCTGAAACGACTCTGTGCCTGGAGGCTGTGATCAGCAAGGGCGTGTGCCCGCCCGAACTGTCGCTGGAGCAGTTTGCTTAGCGCCAGTGCTGCAAGGAGTGCGTCGCTACCCGCGACGGATTTTCGAGATGTTCAATAAAAAAACCAATGGAGTAAGCCATGAAAGTCGTAAAACTGAGCCTGATCGCCCTCGCGGTCGCCGCCGGCTCGCAATTTGCCGTTGCCGGTGAGCAGCAGGAGTCCAAGGGCTTTATCGAAGACAGCACGTTGAAGTTGCTTAATCGCAACTTTTACATGCAGCGCAACTACCTCAATAGCCAGCGCAACACCCGTGATGAGTGGGCGCATGGCATGCAGCTGCACTACTCGTCCGGTTTCACCCAGGGCACCGTCGGGGTGGGTGCTGATGCCTATGCCTATGGTGGGATCAAGCTGGATGGCGGTCGTGGCAGCCGTGGCAATGGCATCATGCCGGTCGACGGTGATGGCCGTATCGAAGACAACACCGGGCATATCGGTGGTGCGGTCAAAGCACGTATCTCTTCTACCGAGCTGAAGTTCGGTGAGCAGCGCCCCACTGCGCCGGTTTTCGCTACTGGCGATTCGCGTCTGTTGCCTGAGACTGCCACCGGCTTTCAGCTGTCGAGCAGTGAGATCGACAACCTGTCCCTTGAGGCGGGTCATTTCACCGCGATCAATCGCCGCAACTCGAGCAACTCCGATGGCGAGCTGACCAGCGAATACGCCGAAGTCGAAGCACGCAGCGTCGATTTCGTCGGCGGCACCTACAACTTCACCGACAACCTCAGTGTGGCGCTCTATGGCAGCGAAGCCGAAGACATCTGGCGTCAGTACTTCGCCAACGTCTACTACACCATCCCGCTGGCTGACGATCAGTCGCTGAACTTCGACCTGGTGGCCTACAAGACCGATGAGCAGGGCAAGGCGCTGGCAGGTGAACTGGATACCCTGACCTACTCGCTGAAAGCGGCCTACAGCTTCGGCGCGCACAAGCTCAGCCTGGCGTACCAGAAGGTCAATGGCGATGAGTTCTTCGACTACATCGGTGGCGACTCGATCTGGCTGGCCAACTCCGTGCAGTACTCCGACTTCAACGCCCCGAATGAGCGTTCCGTGCAGGTGCGTTACGACCTGAACATGGCGAGCTTCGGCGTACCGGGCCTGAGCTTTATGGCGCGCTATATCAAGGGTGACCAGATCGATGGCACCAAGGCCGATCCGAATGGTGCCTTCGCCGGTTGGGCGGGTGATGACGAGAAACATTGGGAGCGTGATTTGGAGGCCAAGTACGTGGTGCAGTCCGGCGCCGCCAAGGACCTGTCCCTGCGTCTGCGCCAGGCCTCGCATCGCTCCACTGCGTTCGACAACGACCTAGACGAAGTGCGTCTGATCATCGAGTACCCGCTGAGCATTCTGTAAGGCAGTCGCCGGCCGCTCATGCTGGTGAAGCGGCCGGTTGGTTATTCAAGGTCAGCTCCCATTGCTCCTTTGGCCTTAAGGCGCCCTGTGCGGCGCCTGTTTTCTCGGCTTGGAGCCTGGCCTCTGACCCCAGGCTGTCGCTTTGACAGCGCTTGCAAGGGGCACCGAATGCTACGAACAACCCTATTTCTGCTGGGCTTGATGCTGCTGAGCAGCGTTCAGGCGCAGCCTCTGCGTATCGCCATGGAAGGGCAGTTCCCGCCCTTCGAGCAAATCGATGCGACAGGCCAGTTGCGCGGCTTCAATGTCGATATCGCCCAGGCCTTGTGCCAGGCCATGGCGGCGGATTGTCAGCTGGTCAGGTTTGCCTGGGACGACTTGATTCCGGCGCTTAACGAGCAGCGCGCGGACCTGATTCTGGCGTCCATGTCGATCACCGAACAACGTGCCGAGCGTGTGGATTTCACCGCCAAATATGCGCAGACCCCGGCGTTCTTCTTTGCCCGCAAGGGCCTGGTCAATCAGGTGATCATCACCCCAAGACGTATAGCCGGCAAACGTCTGGGCGTGCAGCGCGACACCACTTATGACCGCTTCCTCACTGACAAATACCAGCAGCACACCGAGGTGCTGCGCTTCGATTCCGCCGAGGGCATGTATCAGGCGCTCGGCGCAGGGCACGTCGACCTGGTGCTGGATGACGCGGTGTCCGGCTATTTCGGCTTTCTCGACACGGCCCAGGGCCAGGGTTTCGAGCAGGTCGGCAACCAGGTGGTTGCCCCCAAACACTTTGGCAAAGGCCAGGGCATCGCCGTGCGCAAGGGCGATCAGGTGCTGCGTGAGCGGCTGGATAGAGCCCTAAGCGTGATTCTCAGCAATGGCGTCTACAAGCGCATCGAGAAGCAATACTTCAAACAATTCACGGTGTATTAGCAGGCTGTTGAAAAACTACCTACGTTGCCATCGCGGCGTTAAAAACAGGCTCAAAATGCTCATTTACAACTCGTAAACTCCGCTTTTTCGCCTGTTTTTGCCTTGCGCTGGCTGCCTCGTCAACGCTTTTCAACGGCCTGCTAGCCGAAGGAGTCAGCCACCCAGAGAGCCATGTCGCGTTATCTGCAGCAGTTCCCGTTTTACAACTCTCACAACAAGCGTGCGCCGAGCGCACATCGGAGAACTCGAACCATGATCAGATCCTTTATGCGGTGCAGTGTCTTGCTGCTCGCTCTTCTCCCCATTACCGGTTACAGCGCCGGCCCGCTGGTATTGATTGGCGGCGGCCTTAAGGATGACAACACGGCGATCTATCAACGCCTGATTCAGCTGGCCGGTGGCAGTGGCCAGGCGCGGATTGGCGTCATCACCGCGGCCTCGATCCCGGAAAGTGCCGACCCGGCAGCGGGCACGGCCAATGCCGCCAACTCCAAAGCCAATGGCGCGTTCTATGCCCAGTTGCTGAAGACCTACGGGGCTGTCGATGCGCAGTGGATTCCCATTGATCTGGACAAAATCAGCAACAACAGCAACCCGCAGGTGATCGCGCAGATCAACAGCATGACCGGCTTCTTTTTCGGCGGTGGTGACCAGTCGCGTCTGACCCAGACCCTGCAAACCGCGACCCGTGCTGATAGCCCTGCCTTGGCGGCCATTCGTGCGCGGCACAACGCTGGTGCGGTATTGGCGGGCACCAGTGCCGGCACTGCGATCATGGTGCAGGGGCCGATGGTCACCGGCGGTGAAAGCTATAACGCGCTGCGTTATGGCGTGTACACCTCACCGGGTGGCGACGACCTGTCCTACGACATGCAGGGCGGTTTCGGCTTCTTCAACTACGGTTTGCTCGATACCCACTTTAGCGAGCGTGGTCGTCAGGGCCGCATCGTGCGCCTGGCCGATCACACCCAGGTGCCGTTTGCCTTCGGTGTCGATGAAAACACCGCTCTGCTGGTGCAGAACAACCCCGCCCTGGGTCAGGTGGAGATGGAGGTGGTCGGTGAAAATGGCGTATTTATCTTCGACCTGCGCAACAAGGCGCGTGGTGCGGGTAGCAGCTACATCCTGTATGACGTGCTGGGCAGCTACCTGACGGCGGGTGATCGCTATCGCCCGGTCACGGGTCAGTTTGTCATCGCCAGCGGCAAGACCAGCCTGCGTGGCCGTGAGCGTTACAGCTCGGCGATGACCGCCACCAGCGATATTTTCAGCAGCCCGAACAACAGCACCAGCGCTGGTCGGCGCAATCCACGTGAGTTCGTCAAAGTCAGCGCCGACCTGTTCGACAGCCGTGCGACCAGCACCCTGGGGCGTACCTATGAGACCAATCCGCGTTTTCGCGTCGACCTGATCAAAAGCAGCCAGTTCGACAGCCACGGTTACCAGGGCACCGTTGGTGGCAAGAACATGCTGTCCTACCTGCGTTTACTGATGGATTTTCGTCCTAACTAAGCGAACTGAGGCGCCGGCTTTTACTGGCAGCGACAACTGAGCCAAGCCACTTTCTGTTTGAAAGTGGCTTGGCTATTTCAGTTGGATGGTCAAGGTTTTCTGCACGATGTGCGCATCTGCCCTACATTTCGCCTCAGTAACTGGCTGATTGTTCGGCGGCTGGCCCTCACGCAGAATGCGCCGCGCGTTTGCGGCTGGTCAGCCAGCGGGCAGGCGTTGCACGATAACCATGCCAAGCCAGGGAGAGGTTTCTGTCAGTTGTACCGGGGTATGCCCCGTCTGAGGAGTCTGTAAATGTCTGCGCGGGTTGTATTGGTCGATGATCACGAGTTGGTCCGTGCGGGCATTCGCGCGCTGCTGATCGAGGCAGGCTATCAGGTGGTGGCCGAGGGCAGTGACGGTGATCAGGTAGAGGCGCTGGTCGAGCGTCATCAGCCCGATGTGCTGCTGCTCGATCTGACCATGCGTCGCTGCTCGGGGCTGGAGGCGCTGACCATGGTGCGTTCACGCTGGCCGCAGCTGCCGGTGATTCTGCTGTCCATGCATGACACCCGCGACTATGTGCTCAAGGCCATGCAGATGGGCGCCAGCGGTTATCTGCTTAAGGATGCGGCGGTGATCGAGCTGCAACTGGCCCTGCAATCGGTACTGGGCGGCCACCGTTATCTCAGCCCGCGTGTTGCCGGTCAGGTTATTGATGCCGCCTCTGGGCGCAGTGGTGAAGACCCACTGGAGCTGCTCACCAGCCGACAGCAGGAGGTGCTGTACTGGCTGGCCAAGGGCAAAAGCAACAAGGAAGTGGCGTTTATCCTCAACCTCAGCGTGAAGACGGTCGACACCCACCGTGCCCAGATCATGGAGCGCCTGGCCATTCGCGACCTGGCCGGCCTGGTGATGTATGCCCTGCGCCGCGGCATTATCAAACTGGACGAGTAAAACCCTCGGTTTCCTGTCTAGGTAGATTTACCTGCGCCCACCGGTAAATCACTGATAAGCCTTTTGGCGTCAATTTTATAAGCTCGCTGTAGTCGATGGCAGTAAGCCATCAGATGGCCTGTCGCCATTAAGTTGGCGATCGGTTCGCTGATGCTCTGAGCCTGACCTATAGTTTTTCCAGCGCGGCCTGTGCGCGCTGTGCCGTAACACGAGTAACGGTGACCTCCCTCGTCAGTACCGAGAAATCCTATGACCAAGCATCCACGACTGTTTGCTTACGTTTCGCGTCCCTGGCTGGTGGCCGGTGCGGTTCTGTTGCCTGGCGCTTGCGTGTTGCTCGCCAGTGTCTGGTGGCACGGCCTGTTGGCCGCCGCCGTGTTGCTGCTGTGGCTGTGGTTGCTGGTGGCCAGCCCGGCGCTTGAGCAAGCTGCCGCTGAGCCGCAGGTATCGGCCCAGGCACTGGGCGAGGTGCAGAGTAACCTGACGGCACTGCGCGAACTGCTCGATGCGGTGCTGCCGTTGTGGATGCGCCATATCGAGCTGGTCAACGGCCAGACCTCCAGCGCCACTGGTGGCCTGACCGAGAAATTTATCAGCATGAGCCAGCAGATCAGCCAGGCCCTGGATCTTGGCGCCGGCGAAGACGGTGGCGGGGTGTTCGAGGTGCTGCGCAGTGCCCAGGTCGAGCTGCCGCAGGCGGTTAAGGCGCTTGACGATACTCGGGGTGAGCGCGAGCGCTTTCTGGTTGAGATCCGCGAACTCAGCCGTTTTGTCACCGAGCTGCATGGCATGGCTGAGGATGTCGCCAAGATCGCCTCGCAAACCAACCTGCTGGCACTTAACGCCGCCATCGAAGCGGCGCGGGCTGGCGAGGCCGGGCGCGGCTTCTCGGTGGTGGCCGATGAGGTACGCAAGCTGTCGTCGATGTCCGGTGAAACCGGCACCAAGATCACCGAGAAGGTGCAGATCATGGGCCGTTCCATGGAGTCCATGGTGGCGCGGGCCGAGCAGATGGACAGCAGCAGCCACGCCAGCATCGAGGCCGCCGAGCGCATTGTCGGCAAGGTGCTCGGTGAGCTGGGCGATGGCGTGGCGCAGCTGGAGCAGCGCCTGCAGATGCTCCAGGGCAACAGCCGCGAGGTCGAGCAGACGGTCAACGCGGTACTGGTTGACCTGCAGTTCCAGGACCGCGTCAGCCAGATCATTTCGCATATCAGCGAGGACATGCAGCGCCTGCGCGACAGCCTCGCCGAGCCGGTGGTGCCGGCCAGCCGCGACTGGCTGCGCCGCCTGGAGTCGAGCTACACCACCCTGGAGCAGCAGCGCGTGCACAGCGGTCAGCGCGCCGCCGGCGTCGAGCAATCTTCGGTCACCTTCTTTTAACGCAACTTCAGAACCACGGGACGCACAGTAATGGGAAAGACGGTCTTGGTAGTGGATGACTCGACCAGTTTTCGGCAAGTCGTCGGCATCGCCCTCAAGGGCGCCGGCTACGACGTGCTGGAGGCCTGTGATGGCAAGGACGCACTGAGCAAGCTGGATGGTCGCAAGATCAACCTGATTGTCTCGGACGTGAACATGCCGAACATGGACGGCATCACCTTCGTCAAATCGGCCAAGTTGTTGCCGGCCTACAAGTTCACCCCAGTGATCATGCTCACCACCGAAGCCGGTGAGGCGAAGAAGGCCGAGGGCAAGGCCGCTGGCGTGCGCGCCTGGGTGGTCAAGCCCTTTCAGCCGCCGGTGCTGCTCGATGCCGTGTCGAAACTGATCCTGCCCTGAGGACGCCCCCCCGTGACCGTAATAAACAGTCGTGAAGAAACTGGACGGTACATCTTTGAAATAGCAGGCGAATTCAATATCTACAGCGCCGGCCAGCTCAAGGATGAACTGCTCGGCCTGCTGGGCAGCCATCAGCAGCTGGAGATTGACCTGGGCGCGGTCGAGGATTTCGACAGCAGCGGGGTGCAGATCCTCCTGCTGCTCAAGCGCGAAGCGCAGCGTCAGGGCCGCAGCCTGGCCTTTATCCAGCACTCGCCAGCAGTGCGCGAAGTGCTCGATCTGCTCAACCTGGTGGCCGAACTCGGCGACCCTGTGGTGATTCCGCTGGATGCCCGTGGAGGTCGCCCATGAACCTTGATCAGGCCCGTGGTGCATTGGTTCAGGAAGCCCGCGAACTGCTGGTGGACATGGAAAATGCGCTGCTGGAAATCGAAAGCGACGGCTACAACGCCGAGCGGGTCAACGCCATCTTCCGCGCCGCGCACACCATCAAGGGGTCGGCCGGGCTGTTTGGTCTGGAGTCGCTGATCAACTTCACCCATGTGGTGGAAAGCCTGCTCGATCAGGTGCGCAACGGCGAAAAATCCCTGGATGGCAGCATGCTTTCGCTGCTGCTGACCTGCGGCGATTACATCGGCAGCCTGATCACCGCCGTCGAAGACCGCAGCGAAGTCATCGACCCCAACCCCGAGCTGCGTGCGCACTTAATCAGCCAGCTCAATGAATACCTGGAGCAAGGCATCGAGCCCGTTGCCGCGCCGGCGCTTCCCGAACAGACGCAACTGTCGCAGGTGCCGAGCGGCAAGGTCGATGTGTTGACCGGCGAAGAAGTCGGCAGTGACCTCTGGCATATCTCGTTGCGGCCCAATAACGACGTGCTGCGCAACGGCATGGACCCGCTGTCGTTTCTGCGCTACTTGAGCAAGCTGGGGCGCATCGTCTACCTGCATACCCTGACCGATACCCTGCCGCAGGCTGAAGCCTTCGACGCCGAAAGCAATTACCTGGGCTTTGAGATCGAGTTCGAATCCCAGGCCAGCAAGCAGGAAGTCGAGGATGCCTTCGAGTTTATTCGCGAAGACAGCCAGCTGCTGATCCTGCCGCCGCACAGCAAGATCGAGGCCTACCTCAACCTGATCGTCAGCCTGCCCGAGTCGCCGCGCAAACTCGGCGAAATCCTGCTCAAGAGCGGCGCGCTGACTGCCCACGAACTGCAGCGCGTACTCGCCCTGCAGTCCGCCGCGCCACAGCCGGCGCCGCCACTGGGCACCTTGCTGGTGGAAGAACAGCTGGTGGCGCCGCCGCTGGTGTCGGCGGCGCTGAGCAAGCAGAAGCAAGCCGACGACAAGCGCGTACACGAGCAGGTGTTTATCAAGGTTGAGGTTGGCAAGCTGGATGAGCTGATCAACCTGGTGGGCGAGCTGGTGATCGCGGGTGCTGCAGCTAGCCTGTCGCTGCGCCAGGGCAATCCGGCAGCCATGGGTGAGGCCAATGAGGCAGTGGCGAATCTGGTTGAGCATATTCGCGATGCTTCACTGTCGCTGCGTATGGTGGCCATCGGTGAAGTGTTCCAGCGCTTCCCACGGGTAGTACGCGATATCAGCAAGGAGTTGGATAAGGATATCGAGCTGCTGATCACCGGCGCGGACACCGAACTGGACAAGTCGATGGTGGAAAAGCTCGCCGATCCGCTGATGCATATCGTGCGCAACGCCATGGACCACGGTATCGAGCGTTCGGTCGATCGCCTGGCTGCCGGCAAGACCCAGCGCGGCGCACTGCGCCTGAACGCCTACCACGAGTCTGGCAGCATTGTGATTGAAGTGACCGACGACGGCCGTGGCCTGGACCGCCCACGCATCCTCGCCAAGGCGCTGGAAAAGGGCTTGGTACAGCCTGACCAGGTGCTCAGTGACAGTGAAGTGTTCCGCCTGATTTTCGAGGCCGGTTTCTCGACTGCCGAGACGGTGACCAACCTCTCCGGACGCGGCGTGGGCATGGATGTGGTGCGCAGCAATATCGAAAAACTGCGCGGCGAGGTCGAGGTGCTCAGCGTATTCGGCCAGGGCACCACAGTGCGCATTCGCCTGCCGTTGACCCTGGCCATTATCGACGGCTTCCAGGTGCGGGTTGCCGATGAGGCCTTCGTGCTGCCGCTGGATCAGGTGGTCGAGTGTGTTGATCTCGGCCCGCAGGTCGAGCTGCATGACCTGCTCAACCTGCGCGGCGAACCGCTGCCCTATGTGCGCCTGCGCAATCTGTTCGGCCTGCCGCCGAGTGTCGGCGCGCGCGAGAGCCTGGTGGTGCTGCAGTACGGCAGTAGTCGCGCGGGCGTGGTGGTCGATCAACTGATTGGCGAATTCCAGGCCGTAATCAAACCCCTGGGCCAGATTTTTGCGCAAAACAAGGTGCTCAGCGGCTCCACCATTCTTGGTGATGGCAGCGTGGCACTGATTCTTGATGTGCCGAATTTGATCCAGCGCGCCTGTACGGCCGCTGAAAATACAACAAGCCCTGCGGTGCAAAGGGCTGCAATAACTCACTGAAGGTCAGGAGATCCACCATGCAATGGTTCATGAATCTGAAATTGGCGACCAAGCTGATCATGGCTTTCCTGATCGTTGCCGCTATCGCGGCGACCATTGGCTTTGTCGGTAATCGCAGTGTCAATACCGTCAACGATATGATGACGGACATCTATGCCAATCAGCTGGTGCCGATCCATGACGTCGGCAATATCCGTGCCCAGGGTGCTGACAACTTCCGCCGCCTTTACCAGATGGCCAACACCCAAAGCCCGCGCGAAGTAGAGCAGATCAAGGAAAAGATTCTTGAGAGCAATCGTTTAATTGCCCAAGGCTACAAACACTACCTGGCAACGGTGCTATCACCCGAAGAAGAGGCCGTGGTACCCAAGCTGGATGCCGCTGAGGAAAAGTACCAAAAGGCCGTTGAGCGGTTCACCAACATGCTCTCGCAGGGTAGTCAGGGCGAGGCCCTCATGTACCTTGGCGGTGACGTGAATGTCTACTTCAATGAGGTGCGTGAGCACCGTGCCGCCCTGGCCGAAATCATGGCCAAGAATGCGGCCACCACCAACGCGCAGTCCGATGCGATAATCGGCGACATCATGACCCTGCTGACCAGTCTGATGATCGGCGGCTTCATCATCTCCATCGCCCTGGGGCTGCTGGTCACACGAGTTGTGGTAGGGCAGCTTGGCGGAGAACCAGCCTATGCCGCCGAAGTGGTCAGCCGTGTTGCCGAGGGTGATCTAACCATCGATGTCCAGTTGCGCAATAACGACAACACCAGTCTGCTGGCAGCGATGAAGCGGATGACCGAGAAGTTGCGCGCCATCATGGGCGATGTACGCATGACCGCCGACTCGCTGGCTTCGGCCTCCGAGCAAGTCGCAGCTTCGGCCCAGGCGCTGAGCCAGAACGCCTCCGAGCAAGCCGCCAGCGTTGAGGAAACCAGCGCCTCGGTGGAAGAAATTGCCGCCACCGTGGCGCAGAACAGCGAGAACGCCAAGGTCACCGACGGCATGGCCAGCCAGTCCTCCAAGGATGCGGTGGAAGGCGGCGCGGCTGTACGCGAGATGGTCAATGCCATGCGCCAGATCGCCGGCAAGATCGGCATCATCGATGACATCGCTTACCAGACCAACCTGCTCGCACTTAACGCCGCGATTGAAGCGGCGCGCGCCGGTGACCACGGCAAAGGCTTTGCTGTGGTGGCCGCTGAGGTGCGTAAGCTGGCCGAACGCAGCCAGATAGCCGCGCAGGAAATCGGCGCGGTGGCCAGCGACAGCGTGACTCTGGCCGAACGCGCCGGGCAACTGCTGGAGCAGATGGTGCCGTCGATCCGCAAGACCGCCGATCTGGTGCAGGAAATCTCCGCCGCCTCGCGTGAACAGAACACCGGGCTGGAGCAGATCAACCTAGCGGTTGGCCAACTGGCGCAGATCACTCAGGTGAATGCTTCGGCTTCCGAAGAGCTGTCCTCGACTTCCGAGGAAATGAGCGGCCAGGCCGTGCAGCTGCAGGAGATGATTCAGTTCTTCCAGCTGGCGGAAGTCGCCGCGCGGCAGATACAGGGCACGCCGACCGGTAGAAACCGGCCACCGGCCATGAGCAAGCCGACGCAGCCGGTACGCCGCCATCTGCACGATGATCAGGTCGATGAGTCGGCGTTCACCCGCTTCTAGGAGGCTGCCATGAGTACCTTGCCAGCCCATATCCAGGGCCGCGCTGCGGCCCCGGTGGAAACGCCACTGACCCAGCAGTTTCTGACCTTGACCCTGGGCCAGGAGCTGTTCGCCCTGCCGATTGAGCATATTCGCGAAATTATCGAGTTTGGCGGCCTGACTGAAATTCCACTGATGCCGACTTTCCTGCGCGGGGTGATCAACCTGCGCGGCGCGGTGGTGCCAGTGATTGATCTGGCCGTGCGCTTCGGCCGTGAGCGCACGCCAATTGCCAAGCGCACCTGCATCGTGATCGTCGAGGTCGAGCAGGGCGACAGCATGCAGCTGCTCGGCATCATCGTCGATGCAGTCAACGAAGTGCTGGCCGTGGAAGGCCATCAACTGGAAAGCCGCCCGGCCTTTGGCGCGCGGATTCGCGCAGATTTTATTGCCGGCATCCTCAAGCACCATGAGCAGTTTGTGGTGGTGCTGGATATTCCTCAGGTGCTGTCACTCGATGAGCTTGCCGAGCTGGTGGGCGGCCTTGAGCACAGTGAAGGGTGAGGCGTTATGGCTGATGGCGGGTGGGCAATGAATGCAGGCACACAGGTTGCGCTGAGCGAACCGGAGTTTCGTCAGCTGCAGGCGCTGTTCTATGAACGGGTCGGCATTCAGCTGCCACCGGTCAAGAAACCGCTGATCTGTGGGCGCCTGTCCAAACGCCTGACGGCGCTGGGGCTGAGCAGCTATCAGCGCTATTACCAGCACCTGATTTCGCCACAGGGCACGGCCGAGCTGGAGATTGCGATTGATCTGATCACCACCCACGAAACCTATTTTTTCCGTGAGCCCAAGCACTTCGATTTCCTCCAGCAGAAGATTCTGCCGGCCTGTGCCGGCCAGGCGGATTTTCGCGCCTGGAGCGCGGCCAGCTCCACCGGTGAGGAGGCCTATACCCTGGCGATGCTGCTGCACGAAGCGCGCCCGCACCTGGGCTGGAGCGTGCTCGGCACCGATATCAGCCGTCAGGTGGTGCAGAGCGCCGAGCGTGGCCTGTACCTGATGGAGCGCGGCAGCAAGATTCCCACGCACTACCTCAAACGCTACTGCCTCAAGGGCAAGGATCAGTACAAGGGCTACTTTTTGGTCGAACGCGGGCTGCGGGAGCGGGTCGAGTTTCGCCAGGGCAATCTCAACTTGCCGGCGCCTGAGCTGGGCCTGTTCGAGCTGATCATGCTGCGTAACGTGCTGATCTATTTCGATCAGGACACCAAGCAGCGGGTGCTGCACAACGTGGTGCAACGCCTCAAGCCCGGCGGCTGGTTGATGGTCGGCCACTCCGAGGCGCTGCATGACACCGGCTTGCCGATTGAAATGGTCGCCTCGTCGATCTACCGCAAGGTGGCGGTATGAGCCGCAGCTGCTTTCTCAAACCCGGCGAGCTGTATTTCGGCGGTGGTGATGTGCGCGTGGAAACCCTGCTGGGGCCCTGCGTCTCCATCGTGCTGTGGTTTCCCGAGGCTGCCAAGGGCGGTATGTGCCACTTCCAGTTGCCCGGCCTGCGCCGCGTCAGTGAGCACGCGCGCGATCTGGATGGGCGCTACGGGGTGGATGCCTGGGTCTGGCTGAAGCAGCAGATGCGCGTACACGCACTGCGTCTGGAGCAGGCCCAGGTCAAGCTGTTCGGCGGTGCGCGCAGCCTGAGCAAGCCCGGCTCCAACCTGCGTACCGATATCGGCGCACAGAACATCGCTTTCGTCGAAAACCTGATGGCTGAGCTGGGTGTGCAGGTGGCCGGGCGTGACCTGGGCGGTGAGGGTTGCCGTTTTCTGCGCTTCGAGCTGGCCAGCGGTGAAGTCTGGGTGCGCCGTGGCGCGGCATTGAGTATTGAACCGCTTGAGGCGCTGCAGTAATGGCTATCAAGGTGATGATTGTTGATGACTCGGCGGTGATGCGTGAGGTCATGCAGCAGCTGCTGGCGCCGCACAAGGACATCGAAGTGGTTGGCGCCGCGATGGACCCGCTGCTGGCCCTGCAGAAGATGAAAACCGTGTGGCCGGACGTGATCCTGCTCGATGTGGAAATGCCGCGCATGGACGGCATCACTTTTCTGCGCCAGATCATGGCCACTCGGCCGACGCCGGTGGTGATCTGCTCGACCCTGACCGAGAAGGGCGCGGACATTACCCTGCAGGCGCTGTCGGCCGGCGCGGTGGAGGTGATCACCAAACCGACCATGGGCCTGCGTGATTTTCTCCAGGGCAGCGCCCAGGAAATGCTTGCCGCCATCCGTACCGCGGCAAAAGCCCGGGTGCGTGGCGCAGCAGTGCCTACACTGGAAAAAAACAGTGTTGATGCGGTCGTCAGTGCGCCGAGTGCCGGGCTGCACAATCAGCGCACCAGTGAACGGATTGTCGTGCTGGGCACCTCGACCGGCGGTACCCAGGCGCTTGAGCAGGTGTTGAGCCAGCTGCCACGTAGCGCGCCAGCGATTGCCATCGTTCAGCACATGCCGGAGAAGTTCACCCGCAGCTTTGCCGAACGCCTGGATTCGCTGTGTGCCATTGAAGTGCGCGAGGCGCAGAACGGCGACCGGCTACTGCCGGGCCTGGCGCTGATTGCGCCGGGCGGCAAGCATATGTTGGTCAAACGCAGTGGTGGTCAGTACCACGTGGAGGTCAAGGATGGGCCGCTGGTCAGTCGTCACCGTCCTTCCGTTGATGTGCTGTTCCGCTCTGCCGCCGTGCAGGCCGGGCGCAATGTGCTGGCCGTTATCATGACCGGCATGGGCGACGATGGCGCTCGCGGTTTGAAAGATTTGCATGAGGCGGGGGCCAAAACCTACGCCCAGGATGAAGCCAGTTGCGTGGTGTTCGGCATGCCCAAAGAGGCAATCAAATTGGGCGGTGTCGATCAGGTGGTCGCGCTGGATGACATCCCGAACGTTCTGATGAGCTGGAGGTAGCAGGTGGAAGAGGCAGTCAACAGATTTCCCCAGCATGTGCTGGTGATCGATGACAGCGAACTGCAGCGCCAGTTTACCGCTGAGCTGTGCAGCGAGATGGGTATTGAAGACATCCTGCAGGCGGTGGATGGCTTCGACGCGATTGCCCAGATGAAAACCAACCCGCAAATTCAGGTGATCGTGCTCGATCTGGAGATGCCCGGCATGGACGGCGTACAGGTGCTGCACGAAATGGCCCGCCTGGCGCTGAACCATTCTGTGGTGGTGGCCAGTGCGCGCGAGAGTGTGCTGCTCAATGTGGTCGAGAGCATGGGCCGCAGCCTGGGCCTGCACCTGCTCGGCGTGCTGCAGAAACCCATCAGCCATGAGCAGCTGGCCGCCAGCCTGAGCCGTTTTGCGGTACAGGCAGTGCAGGCTGAGCAATTTGCCGCGCCACGCGCGCTCTGGCCGCAGCTGACTGAGGCGGATGTGCAGCGCGCGCTGCGTGAGCATGAGTTCGTCGCCTATTTCCAACCCAAGATCAACCTGGCCAACGGTCGCCTGAAAGGCGTCGAGGCGCTGGTGCGTTGGCAGCATCCGGTGCATGGCCTGCTGGCGCCGGGGCTGTTCGTCGATATGATCGAGCGCAGCCATTACATCTCGGACATGACCCTGCAGATGCTCGACATGTCCCTGGCGCACTGCCGGCAGTGGCATGACGCCGGTCTACCGCTGAGTTTTTCCTTCAACGTGTCGGCGCGCTCGCTGGCGGATTCCAAGCTGGCCGACGAGATCATTGCGCGGGTGGCGGCCAGTGGTATCGAGCCGCAGTACGTGATTCTGGAAATCACCGAAAGCGCGATCATGACCGACCTCAGTATTACCCTCGGCACCCTGGCGCGCCTGCGTCTGAAAGGCTTTGGCCTGTCGGTGGACGACTACGGCACCGGGTTTTCCTGCATGTTGCAGCTGTCGCGGGTGCCCTGCACGGAGCTTAAGGTTGACCGCGCCTTCGTCAATGGTGCCAGTGAGAGTCTGCATTTGCGCATCCTGCTGGAAAGCGCGCTGGATATCGCCAGCAAGCTTGGCCTGGGCGTGGTCGCCGAGGGGGTGGAAACCCTGCAGGACTGGCAGCTGCTGCGTGATCTGGGCTGTGGTGAAGTACAGGGCTATTTTGTCGCCAAGCCGATGCCGGGTGATGCGCTGCTGGCCTGGTGGCGCAGCAATGAGGCGCGCTTGCGCGGCCTGGTGATGGCAACCTCTTAACCCAGGCCGATAGTTGCTTGGCTGCTGGGGTGATTGTCTAAACGGGCGTGAATCAACGCTCGTCTTCGGTTGTTTCCAGGCTCTGTAGCACCACCTGTTCCAGTGCGTTGCCGGGCTCTGGCTGCGTGCCGGCCAGCTGGCCGAGCAATTGCCACTGTTGGTCCAGCTCGCTGTTGATTGCCAGCATGCGCTCGATCATTTTGCACGCAGTGGCGTTCACGGCGCTGTCCTGGGTGTTGAGCAGTTCAAACGACATCGCGGTGATGGCGGCAGTCAGGTGGGTGAGGGTGCGCGTGGACAGGCTGAGCAACTCGGTCAATTGCGCTTCCTTGGCAGTCATGGTCATCTCCTTGTGAATCCCGCCCTGAGCTTAGCGCGACATTGTGTCGCCCGGCTATCCGCTCCATCGCCTGAGTCCTACCGCCTGGCTTGTGTATGCCTTCTGTTTAGCGTCCGCCGGCCGGTTGTGCGCGCACTCCGTCGGCCACTGCGCGGATAGTGGCCTGTTGTGCTTTGCTCAGTTAAGGCGTGAATACAGTATGTGGTGCAACCTACTGGCTGTTGCGGTTGTACCTGTCGTCGGAAGCACTGCGGTTTTTTAAAACGAGCGTTTTGCTTACTTAGCGTGCGATTTTCACTGGAACCGCGGTAGAACTGGGCTTGCGCCAGAAGGTACTAAGATTCAGCGCTGCTGAAGGCCGTAAAAAACTCTGGTTTTGTTTGGTTGCACCTAGTTGCACCTCGCGCCTTCTGCGGTTTAATCTCTCGCCAGATTTTTTGCGCCTCGCCTTCTATGGCAGCCACCCTGGTTGGTTGCGGAGGTAGCGCAAATTGCTTTCGGCGATTTTTTGCCGTGCTTCAGCCCATACAGGACAAACCAATGGCCACTACCACCCTTGGCGTAAAGCTCGATGATGCAACCCGTGATCGCCTCAAGCAGGCTGCGCAGTCGATTGACCGCACGCCGCATTGGCTGATCAAGCAGGCGATCTTCAATTATCTCGAGCAGATCGAGGGTGGTCTGACCCCGGCCGAGCATTCGGGTCTGGCGGCAGTTGCCGGTGAAGAGTCGGTTGACGCTCTGACCGAGCAAGGCTTGCAGGTGTTCCTCGATTTTGCCGAAAGCATCCTGCCGCAATCGGTATTGCGCGCGGCGATTACCGGCGCTTATCGCCGCCCGGAAACCGAAGCCGTGCCAATGTTGTTGGAGCAGGCGCGCCTGCCCAAGGACATGGCCGAGGCCAGCAACACGCTGGCCATGGGCATTGCCGAGAAGCTGCGCAGCCAGAAGAACGCCGGTGGCCGTCAGGGCCTGGTGCAGGGCTTGCTGCAGGAATTCTCGCTGTCTTCGCAGGAAGGTGTGGCGCTGATGTGCCTGGCCGAAGCGCTGCTGCGTATTCCGGATAAGGCCACTCGTGACGCGCTGATCCGCGACAAGATCAGCAACGGCAACTGGAGTCAGCACCTGGGTAACAGCCCGTCGATGTTCGTCAACGCCGCCTCTTGGGGCCTGCTGATCACCGGCAAACTGGTGGCCACGCACAATGAAGCCGGCCTGGTGACCTCGCTCAATCGCATTATCGGCAAAGGCGGCGAGCCGCTGATCCGCAAGGGCGTGGACATGTCCATGCGCCTGATGGGCGAGCAGTTCGTCACCGGTGAAACCATCGCCGAAGCCCTGGCCAACGCCACCAACATGGAAAGCAAAGGCTTCCGTTATTCCTACGACATGCTCGGTGAAGCCGCGCTGACCGATGAAGACGCCAAGCGCTACCTGGCGTCCTACGAGCAGGCCATCCATGCCATCGGCAAGGCCTCCCATGGTCGTGGCATCTACGAAGGCCCGGGCATTTCGATCAAGCTTTCGGCGCTGCACCCGCGCTACAGCCGCGCGCAGTACGAGCGGGTGATGGATGAGCTGTACCCGATCCTGCTCGGCCTGACCAAGCTGGCCAAGCACTACGACATCGGCCTGAACATCGATGCCGAAGAAGCAGACCGCCTGGAAATCTCCCTTGATCTGCTGGAACGTCTGTGTTTCGACCCGGCGCTGACCGGCTGGAACGGTATCGGCTTTGTCATCCAGGCCTATCAGAAGCGCTGCCCGTATGTGATCGACTACGTCATCGACCTGGCCAAGCGCAGCCGTCACCGCCTGATGATCCGCCTGGTAAAAGGCGCCTATTGGGACAGCGAGATCAAGCGCGCCCAGGTCGAAGGTCTGGAAGGCTATCCGGTGTATACCCGCAAGCCGTACACCGATATTTCCTACATCGCCTGCGCGCGCAAGCTGCTGGCCGTGCCGGAAGCCATCTACCCGCAATTCGCCACCCACAACGCCCACTCGTTGTCGGCCATCTACCAGCTCGCCGGGCAGAATTACTACCCCGGTCAGTACGAATTCCAGTGCCTGCACGGCATGGGTGAACCGTTGTACGAGCAGGTGGTGGGCAAGGTGGCCGATGGCAAGCTGAACCGTCCGTGCCGCATCTATGCACCAGTGGGCAGCCATGAAACCCTGTTGGCTTACCTGGTGCGTCGCCTGCTGGAAAACGGCGCGAACACCTCGTTCGTCAACCGCATTGCCGACCACAGCATCTCGATCAAAGAGCTGGTGCTCGACCCCGTGCAGCAGGTCGAGCAGATGGCCACCCAGGAAGGCGGCCTTGGCCTGCCGCACCCGCGCATTGCTCTGCCGCGTGCGCTGTATGGCGACGCCCGCTTGAACTCCGAAGGCATCGACCTGGCCAACGAGCACCGCCTGGGTTCGCTGTCTTCGGCGCTGCTGAGCAGCACCAACAACGCCTACAAGGCCATGCCGCTGCTCGGTTGCGAAGCGCCTGAGCTGGGTGAAGCGCAGCCGGTACGCAATCCGGCGGACCACCGCGACATCGTTGGCCATGTGCATGAGGCCAGTGAGCAGGATGTACGCAACGCCGTGCTCTGCGCCGTGTCCAGCGGGCAGATCTGGCAGTCGACCCTGCCGGCCGAGCGCGCCGCCGTGCTCGATCGCGCCGCCGACCAGATGGAAGCGGAAATGCAGCAGCTGATGGGCCTGCTGGTGCGTGAATCCGGCAAAACCTTCGCCAACGCCATTGCCGAAGTGCGCGAGGCGGTGGACTTCCTGCGCTACTACGCGGCGCAGGCGCGCAACCACTTCAGCAATGACAGCCACCGCCCGCTGGGCCCGGTGGTGTGCATCAGCCCGTGGAACTTCCCGCTGGCGATCTTCAGTGGTCAGGTTGCCGCCGCTCTGGCTGCCGGTAACACCGTGCTGGCCAAGCCGGCCGAGCAGACCCCGTTGATCGCCGCTCAAGCTGTACGCATCCTGCTCGACGCCGGTGTGCCGAGCGGCGCCGTGCAACTGCTGCCGGGCCGTGGCGAAACCGTCGGCGCTGGCCTGATCGGCAACGAGCGGGTGCGTGGCGTGATGTTTACCGGCTCCACCGAAGTGGCTGGGATTATCCAGCGCAACCTCGCCGGTCGCCTGGACGCCCAGGGCCGCACCATTCCGCTGATCGCCGAAACCGGCGGCCTCAACAGCATGATCGTTGACTCCTCGGCGCTCACCGAGCAGGTGGTGGTCGATGTGGTGGCTTCGGCCTTCGACAGCGCCGGCCAGCGCTGCTCGGCACTGCGCGTGCTGTGTGTGCAGGAAGACGTGGCGGATCGAGTGATCAACATGCTCAAGGGCGCCATGGCCGAATACAGCCTGGGCAACCCGGAGCGCCTGAGCACCGATATCGGTCCGGTGATCGACGCGGAAGCCAAGGGCAATATCGACCAGCACATCGAGAAGATGCGCGAGAAGGGCCGCAAGGTGTTCCAGGCCGCCCGCGCCGTGGGTGAAGACATCAAGCGCGGCACCTTTGTGCTGCCGACGCTGATCGAGCTGGACAGCTTCGACGAGATGCAGCGTGAGATCTTCGGTCCGGTATTGCACGTGGTGCGCTACCCGCGTGCTGATCTGGGCAAGTTGCTGCAGCAGATCAACGACAGCGGCTACGGTCTGACCCTCGGCGTGCACACGCGCATCGACGAAACCATTGCCCAGGTGGTCAACACCGCCAAGGTCGGCAACCTGTATGTAAACCGCAATATGGTTGGCGCAGTGGTTGGCGTGCAGCCATTCGGCGGCGAAGGCTTGTCCGGCACCGGCCCGAAAGCTGGTGGCCCGCTGTATATGTACCGCCTGCTGGCGACCCGTCCGCAGGATGCAGTGGCCAAGCAGCTGCAGCAGGAAAATGGCGAAATCCAGCGCCCGGCCGAGCAGGCCAAGGTGATTCAGGCGCTGCAGGATTGGGCTGCCAAGCATGAGCCGAGCCTGAGTGCCCTGAGCGCGCAGTATGTTGAGCTGGCGCAGAGCGGCACCGTGCAGATGCTCAACGGCCCAACCGGTGAGCGCAACAGCTACAGCCTGCTGCCGCGTGAGCATGTGCTGTGTCTGGCTGATGAGCGCAGCGACCTGCTGGTGCAGCTGGCAGCGGCCTTGGCCGTGGGTTGCCAGGTACTGTGGCAGGAAGGCGAGCTGACCCGCGAGCTGTTTGCTGCACTGCCCAAGGCCGTGCAGCAACGCATCACAGTGCTCAGCCAGTGGAGCGAAAGCGACACTACGTTCGACGCCATCATTCATCACGGTGACTCCGATCAGCTGCGCGAAGTCTGCCAGCTAGCGGCTCAGCGCCCTGGCGCAATCATCGGTGTGCATGGTTTGCACAAAGGCGAGACGGATATCCCGCTGGAGCGCCTGCTGATCGAACACGCCCTGAGCATCAACACCGCAGCAGCTGGTGGCAACGCCAGCCTGATGACCATCGGCTAACAGGGATTACGAGCATCCCACCCCGACCGGTTCGCCGGCCGGGGTGGTTGGCAACACCGGCTTACCGCCACCCCCAGGCACCTTGCCCAGGTGTCTGATGCTGCACTGCAGCGCCCGTCGTACATCCGGCAACGGAGGGTTACCCACCCGGTACGATGCGTTTCTTCCCCTCTGGCATTTCGATGCACTGCGTCCGCCTACCCGGCGGCGCAGGAACGGAGCTACCCGCTCCGTTCCACATCGGCCACCTGCCTTACTCCCCCTTATTGTCGACGTTCAAGTCTGTGCGAAATCCTGCCGTAGCCACTAACCGTAGGATGGCGTTGAGCGCAGCGATACCCATCGGGTGGCTTATGTCTGTACCCGTTTGTGGGGCGAATATCGATGATGGGTTACGGCACGTTTGTTCGGTAACGGCAGGTCAATTTGTGGGTGCCTAACCCATCCTACGGTTTGCAGAATCAGGCGCGAATCCAGCGCTGCCGGCTCCAGCTGCTCAGCGCATCGACGCCGAATACCAGCAGCAACATGGCGATGATCACCGTGCTTGCCTGAGGCTCCTGAAACAGGCTGAGGCTGACATAGAGCATTTGCCCCAAACCGCCGGCCCCGACGAAACCCAGCACGCTGGCCATACGGATATTGTTTTCCCAGCGATACAGGCAGTAGGCCAACAGCTGTGGCCACAGGTTGGGCAGGGTGCCGTAGCAGAAGGCGGCAATCTGGCTGCCGCCCTGCAGGCGAATCGCTTCGGCCGGTGCAGTTGGGGTGTTTTCTAGCGCTTCGGCAAATAGTCGGCCGAGTACGCCAGCGGTATGCAGGGCCAGGGCCAGGGTGCCGGCATTTGGGCCAAGACCGGCAGCCAGCACCATCAGCGCAGCCCAGACTAATTCCGGAATTGCGCGCAGGGCATTGAGTAGCAAGCGTGCCGCACTCTGCAGCGGCCAGCCGAAGCGCCCTGCGGCGGGCAAGGCCAGCAACAGGCCGAATACCGCCGCGAGCAAGGTGCCGAGGGCCGACATGGCCAGGGTTTCCATTGCGCCATGGCTGATGGCCGCCAGATGTTCGGCACTCAGATCCGGGCTGAGAAAGCGCCGCACATAGCCGGACATCTGCCCCAGGCTGTCGCCGCTGATCAATGCGCCTAGATCGATACCCAGGTAAACGAATGAGGCGATCACCGCCGCGCCGATGCCGCACAGCAGCAACAGGTTGATCAGCCGGTTCATGCCAGCCTCCCGCGCAGCACACGGCTGAGCTGATCGGCCAGCAGTACCAGCAACAGAAAGGTCAGCAGCATGCTGGCCACTTCACCGCCGGCGAACATGCGCATTGACAGGTCAATCTGTTGGCCCAGGCCGCCGGCGCCGACGAAGCCCATGACCACCGAGGCGCGGATCGCGCATTCCCAACGGTACACCGTGTAGGAGGTCAGCTCCGCTGCGGCATTCGGCAGGATGCCGTAGACGAATGCCGCCAGCCGGCCGCTGCCGGCCTGCAGCAGGGCGTGGGCCGGGCGCTGGTCGACCGACTCGAAGATTTCCGCATAGACCTTGCCGAGCATGCCGCTGTAGGTGATGGCGATGGCCAGCACCCCGGCGGTGGGGCCGAGGCCGACGGCGCGGACGAACAGCAGGGCCCAGACAATTTCCGGCACGCTGCGCAGGAAGATCAGCAGGCTGCGCGCCGGCCAGCGCAGCAACTGCGCCAGCGGTTTGGGGCGGCCGCCACGGGACGCCGCCGACAGCGACAGCGCGCGGCTGGCCAGCAGGCTGGCCGGAATCGCCAATAGCAGCGCCAGGGCCATGCCGGCGGTAGCAATGGCCAGGGTTTGCAGGGTGGCGTCGAGCAGTAACTGTAAAAAGTCCGCGTCATGGGTCGGCGGCCAGAAGGCGGCGACAAAGCGGCCCATCTCGCTCTGGCTGTCGGCTTGCAGCAGCACGCCCAGGTCCAGCTCGCTGAGCTGAATACCCGGCCACAACAGGGCCAGTGCCAGCAGGGTGAGCAGCAGGCGGGGCAGGGCGGCCGGGTCGCGGGTGTCGCGGTTTAGCATCGCGGGATCTGCAGGCTCAGGGTCACGCTGGGCGTTGGCGGCGAGAGCAGTTGCTCATTGGCGTACAGGGCGTCGAGCTGGGTCTGATCGACTTCGCTGGCAGGGCGGTCGAACAGGATCTGCCCGTCACGCAAGCCGATGATGCGCGGGAAGTGCGCCAGGGCCAGTTCCACCGCGTGCAGGCTGGCGACCAGGGTCACGCCATGCTGCTCGGCATGCCGACACAACACGTTCAGCGTGTGCTCGGCCAGCACCGGGTCCATGGCCGACACCGGCTCATCGGCCAGCAGCAGTTCGGGGGCCTGGTACAGCACGCGGGCGATGCCCACGCGTTGCAGCTGGCCACCGGAAAGTTGCTGACACTGGGCGAACAGCTTGTCGGCCATATCCAGCTTGGCCAGCTCACGGCGAACGCCAGGGATATCCAGCGGGTGCAACAGATTCAGCAGGCTTTTGCCCAAGCCCCATTGACCAAGCTTGCCGGCCAGCACCGCAGTAACCACCCGCTGGCGCGCCGGCAGAGGCGGCGCCTGATGCACCAGGCCGATGCGCGCACGCAGGCGTTGGCGTTGGCGGCTAGACAGTTGCCACGGCTGCTCACCGAGCACCTGAATATCGCCGCCACTGGGTTGCAGGGCAGTCGCCAGCAGGTTGAGCAGGCTCGACTTGCCGGCCCCGGACGGGCCGATGATGGCGACGCGCTCGCCGGCGGCGATATGTAAGTCCACGCCGCGCAGGGCGTGGACTCCGTTACCGTGGCTGAGGCTGGCGCCGCAGAGGCGCAGGGTCATTTCAGCAGGTCAGCGGCGCGCGCAGCGTCCTCGATGCCCTTGTAGTTCTCAGGCGAGGTTGCGATAAAGCGGCTGGCGGCCTGCAGGTCGAGGATCGCCTTGTGCTCGGGGTTCGCTGGGTCGAGTGCGAGGAAGGCAGCTTTGATCTTCTCGGCCAGTACCGGGTCGAGGGTGCCGCGCACGGTCCAGTTGTAGTCGTAGTACGTCGGGGTGGTGGCGAAGACCTTGACCTTGCTGCTGTCGACTTTGCCGGCAGCGACCAGTTTGTCCCACACGCTGGCGTTGAGCACGCCACCGTCGACCTTGCCGGCCTGAACCCAGGCGGCAGTGGCGTCATGCGCGCCGGAGTAGCCCACGCGGCTGAAGAAGTCTTCCGGCTTGATCCCATCCTGCAGCATAAAATAGCGCGGCATCAGGCTGCCGGAGGTGGACGACACCGAGCCGAAGGCAAAGGTCTTGCCCTTGAGGTCGGCCAGGGAGGTCACGTCCGGGTTGGCCGTGATGAACTTGCTGGTGAACTGCGCATCCTGCTCGCGCTGCACCAGTGGGATGGCATTGCCAGTTTTTAGGCGTGCCTGCACGAAGGTGAAACCGCCGAGCCAGGCTAGGTCCAAACGGTCAGTGGCCAGCGCTTCGACCACGGCTGGGTAGTCGGCGACTGGGGTGAACTCGACTTTCATGCCCAGTTGCTGCTCCAGGTAGGCGCCCAGCGGTTTGAATTTGCGCAGCAGTTCAGTCGGTGCCTCATCCGGAATGGCGCTGACGCGTAGTACTTCGGCGGCTTGGCTCAGGCTGGCAGACAAGGACAGGGCAACGCCGGCGGCGAGCGCCAGGGTACGTGTGAGCATGAGGATTCTCCGGTTCAATAGCGGAAAGGATCTAAATAACAGGTCCGAAGATGTGCAGGCCTGCGCGTCGTGGTCAGGGTAGTCGATGTGGCGCGATTATATGGAACGCTTTGACAAAGGTCTGCTTTGCTAGAATCCCCGGCCTGTTTCCGATTTGCCGAGAGCCTGACCGATGAGCGAGCCGATCCGTTTGACCCAGTACAGCCACGGGGCCGGCTGCGGCTGCAAGATTTCGCCGAAAGTGCTGGAGGTGATTCTCGCCGGCAGTGGCGCGCAGAACCTCGACCCCAAGCTGTGGGTCGGCAATGCCTCGCGTGATGATGCGGCGGTGTATGCCCTGGACGACGAGCGTGGGGTGGTGTCGACCACTGACTTCTTTATGCCGATTGTCGATGACCCCTATGACTTCGGTCGCATCGCCGCCACCAATGCGATTAGCGACATCTACGCCATGGGCGGCGATCCGCTGATGGCCATCGCCATCCTCGGCTGGCCGGTCAACCTGCTGCCACCGGAAGTGGCCCGTGAAGTGATCCGTGGCGGCCGCGCGGTCTGTGATGAAGCGGGTATTCCGCTGGCCGGTGGTCATTCCATCGACGCCCCAGAGCCGATCTTCGGCCTTGCTGTTACCGGCGTGGTGAACAAGCGCCATATGAAACGCAATGACACCGCCACCGCCGGCTGCCAGCTGTACCTGAGCAAGCCGCTGGGTATCGGTATCCTCACCACCGCCGAGAAGAAGGCCAAGCTGCGCCCCGAGGATGTCGGCCTGGCGCGCGACTGGATGTGCACTCTGAACAAGCCCGGCTCGCGTTTCGGCAAGCTGGCCGGGGTCACGGCGATGACCGATGTCACCGGTTTCGGTCTGCTCGGCCATCTGGTGGAGATGGCCGATGGCGCTAATCTCACCGCCCAGCTCGACTACGCCGCCGTGCCGCGTTTGCCGGGGGTCGACTACTACCTAGCCGAAGGCTGCGTGCCGGGCGGCACCCTGCGCAACTTCGACAGCTATGGCGAGAAGATCGCGCCTATTACCGATGAGCAGCGCGACCTGCTGTGCGACCCGCAAACCAGCGGCGGCCTGCTGATTGCCGTGACGCCAGAAGGCGAGGCGGAGTTTCTCGCCGTGGCCGCCGAGCTGGGTTTGAATCTGGCGCCCATCGGCCGTTTGGTTGAGCGACAGTGCTACGCGGTAGAGGTGCTGTGATGCGCGACAACAGCAGCAACTACCGCGAGATCTTCCTCAATGATCTGCCGATGATGGACGCTCGCGCTCCGGTCGAGTTCAGCAAAGGCGCCTTCCCCGGTGTGCTCAACCTGCCGCTGATGGATGACAGCGAGCGCCAGCGGGTCGGCACCTGCTACAAGCAGCATGGCCAGGACGCCGCCATCGCGCTCGG
This sequence comes from Pseudomonas sp., assembly GCF_030684895.1. GTDB lineage: Bacteria > Pseudomonadota > Gammaproteobacteria > Pseudomonadales > Pseudomonadaceae > Aquipseudomonas. The sequence continues at coordinate 104,860 of NZ_JAUXXP010000086.1, forward strand.
CCATCAGCTGGTCAGCGGCCAGGTCAAGGCCGTGCGGGTTGCGGCCTGGGCGGCGTTTGCCAAGGCTAATCCGCATGGCTATCTGTACTGCTTTCGCGGTGGCCTGCGCTCGCAGATCACCCAGCAGTGGCTGGCGGAAGCTGGTATTGACTACCCACGGGTGATCGGCGGCTACAAGGCGATGCGCACCTTTCTGCTGGAAACCACCCAGCAGGCCGTGGCCAAGTGTGATTTCGTCATCCTCGGTGGCCTCACTGGCACCGGCAAAACCGACGTGCTGGTGCAGCTCAATAACAGCCTGGATCTGGAAGGCCATGCCAATCACCGTGGCTCCAGCTTCGGCAAACGCGCCAGCGGCCAGCCGGCGCAGATCGACTTCGAGAACCGCCTGGCCATTGATCTGCTCAAGCAGCGCGCCCGTGGCACCGAGCAGTTTGTGCTGGAAGACGAAGGCCGCATGGTCGGCAGCTGCAACGTGCCGCTGGCGCTGTACCAGGGCATGCAGCAATACCCGCTGGTGTGGCTGGAGGATGCCTTCGAGGACCGCGTCGAGCGCATCCTGCGCGATTACGTGGTCAACCTGTGCGCCGAATTTATCGCCCTGCACGGTGAGGAAGACGGCTTTCGGCTCTACGCCGAGCGCCTGCTGCAAAGCCTGAGCAATATCCAGAAGCGCCTGGGCGGCGAGCGCTATCAGCGCTTGCTGACCATCATGCAGGCGGCGCTGGATGAACAGCGCAGCGGGGCGGTTGCGCTGCACCGCGACTGGATTGCCGGGCTGCTGCGCGAATACTACGACCCGATGTACGCCTACCAGCGCGAGAGCAAGGCGGCGCGTATCGAGTTTGCTGGTGACCAGGCGGCGGTCATCGCCTACCTGACTGAGCGCAAGGCAGGCCGACACTGAACGGCATGCGCGGCTAGAGAACCGGGTCCTTGTTTAACGGCAAACGGCAGCGTTCGACCTTCCACCAGCTGGGCAGCAGCTTGCGGATCGCCGGCTGGTTGAAACGGTCATCAATCAGATAGACCACGCCCTGATCCTGCACTGTGCGAATCACTCGGCCGGCGGCCTGCACCACCTTCTGCAAACCCGGGTAAAGGTAGGTGTAGCCATAGCCTTTGTTGCTGCCGAACATCAGCTCCATGCGCTGTTTGATTTCTTCATTGACCGGGTTGATCTGCGGCAGGCCGAGGGTGGCGATAAACGCGCCGATCAGGCGGTCGCCGGGCAGATCGATACCCTCGCCAAAGGCTCCGCCCAATACGGCAAAACCAATGCCACGGCCAGTGCTGGAGAACCTATCGAGAAAGGCCTGGCGCTCGTTTTCATCCATTTGCCGTGACTGCTGCCAGACCGGGATCTGCGGGTACGCCATCTGCAGCTCCTGCAGCACCGCCTGCAGATAGGTGTAACTGCTGAAGAAGGCCAGGTAGTTGCCCGGTTTTTCCGCGTACTGGCGGGCAATCAGGGCAGCGATGGGGGCCAGCGAGTAGTCGCGATGGGCGTAGCGGGTGGACAGGTTGCTGACAGCCTGGACGTGCAACTGCTCGGCACTAAAGGGCGATTCCACATCGATCCAGGGTGTTTCCTCGGGCAGGCCAAGCAGGTCGGCGTAATAGTTCGCCGGGCTCAGGGTGGCGGAAAACAGCGTGCAGCTGTGCGCCTCGTCGAAGCGCGGGGCGAGAAACAGCGCAGGCACGATATTACGGATGCACAGGGTGGACACCGATTGACCACTGCCCTCGTCGCGGCTGATATCGAACAGCGAGTGCGCGCCAAAGGCCTCGGCCAGCCGGCAGAACAGCATGGCATCGAGGTAGAAGTGCAGCAGCTCGCTGGCATTGCCCGCCGGCTGCTCGCTCAGGTGATCGGTGAGCGTGCTGACGGCCTTTTGCAGCGCCATGACGAACAGGTCCGGCGCGGTGGGGTAGACCTGATACGCCACTTCCTGGTCGCGCTCAAGCTGCCGCCAGTGCCGGCTGATGCGCTCCAGCGGCGCCTTCATCACGCTCGGCGCAATGCGCCGTACCGCTTCAAAGCGTTGTTGATTGAGCTCGGCGGTGTACATGCCACGCGCGCGTTCAATCAGGTTGTGGGCTTCGTCCACCAGCAGGGTGATGCGCCATTCATTGAGCAAGGTGAGGCCATACAGCAGGCCGCCCATGTCGAAGTAATAGTTGTAATCGCAGACCACCACATCCGCCCAGCGGCACAGTTCCTGGCTCAGATAATAAGGACAGATCTGATGCGCTAGGGCGGTTGCCCGCACGCTTTCATGGCTTAGCCACTGGCCTTCGAGTGCGGCCTGGCGGGCTGCGGGCAAACGGTCGTAAAAGCCTTTGGCCAGCGGGCAGGAGTCGCCATGGCAGGCTTTGTCAGGGTGCTCGCAGGCCTTGTCGCGCGCCACATGTTCCAGCACCCGTAGCGGCATCGCCTCTTCCTGACTGCGCAAAGTGGCCAGCGCATCTAGCGCCAGGCGCCGGCCGGGGGTTTTGGCGGTAAGAAAAAACAACCGATCCAACTGCTGCTCGGGGAAGGCCTTGAGCTGCGGAAACAGGGTGCCGAGGGTTTTACCAATGCCAGTGGTGGCCTGGGCCATCAGGCAGTGGCCGTCACGGGCGGCGCGGTAAACCTGATTGGCCAGCTGGCGTTGCCCGCTGCGAAACTCGGCATGCGGAAAGCGCAGGCGCAGCAGGGCTTCATCGCGTTGGCGGCGATGCTCGCGCTCGTACTCGGCCCAGCGGATATATAGGCTGCACTGGAGCTCGAAGAACTTACGCAGCTCATCCGCTGTTGCGGTCAGATGAAAGGCGGTTTCATGCTGGGTGATGACGTTGAAATAGACCACGGCCAGATTGATCTCTGGCATGTCGCGCTCCTGGCAGAGCAGCCAGCCGTAGACCTTGGCCTGTGCCCAGTGCAGCAGGCGGTGATTTTCCGGGATACGACTGATATCGCCGCGGTGGGTCTTGATCTCCTCCAGCAGGTTTTCCTCAGGGTCGTAACCGTCCGCGCGGCCGCGTACCTGCAAGCCCTGGTATTCGCCATTTAACGGCAATTCGGCGTAATAAGTCGGGCCGCGTCTGGCCACCACAATGGCGTGCCCGGTCATACCTTCCTGGGCGGTGGGCGAGGGGGTAAAGCGCAAATCCAGGTCACCGACCTTGGCGGTAAATTCGCACAGTGCGCGCACGGCGACCTGATAATTCACGCGTCTGCCCATTGCACGTAACACACATCCACCGGCATGCCGTGCTCGGCGCAGAAGGCCAGCCAGCGCCGCTGGTTATCCTGCAGGCGGTCGCCTGGGCCTTTGACTTCAATCATCCGGTAGCGCCGCTCGGCCGGCCAGAACTGGATCAGGTCGGGCATGCCGGCGCGGTTGGCTTTGATGTCCAGCAGCAGGCGCTTGAACCAGGCCCGCAGGTGCGCGGCGGGCAGGCAGTCGAGCGCTTGCTCCAGCAAGGTTTCGTCCAGCGCGGCCCAGAATATGAAGGGCGACTGGATGCCGAATTTCGCCGTGTAGTTGTCGCGGATTACCTGCTTGTAGGCATCCGAGTCGAGGTGGGCGATGCATGTGGCAAACAACGCCTCGCGTTGGGTATGGAAGTCGGCACTGAGCAAATCCACCGGTGCGGTGTGAAAAGGGTGGAAAAAGGCCCCCGGCACCGGCGCGAAGATGGCCTGCCAGCAGAGCAGGCCGAACAGGCTACAGATCAGGCTGTTCTCGACATAGTGCACCGGCGCCTGGGGCTCATGCAGGTGGGCTTTGACGGCAAACTCGACACTCTGCGCCTCGGGCCTTGGCAGGCTCAGGTCAATCCGTGCAGGCGTTACTGGCTTGGCTTTGCCAGGTTGTGGTTGCCCGAGCTGGCGGGCCAGCCGCGTCAACGCACGTTCCACCGCCTGGGCTTCGGCATCATTTTCCGGTGCCTGGATGGCCTGTAACGTCAGCTCATAGGCGTGTTCGGCGCGGCCCAGGCGCTCCAGTACGCGGATCTGCCGCAGGCGAGCGCCGACATAACGGCAGTCGCTATAAAACGCCAACGCACCTTCCAGGTCTGCCTCGCGCTCCAGTTGCTGGCCCATGTGGAACAACAGCTTGTTGCGTCGCGCGGCCAGAAAGGGGGTATCGCAGACCAGGGCGCTGATCTGTTGCAGTACGCTGGCAAGCGGCTCGCCGGCCTCGAACTGCTCACGGCTGCGCTGCAGGTGCAGGTAGCAGTCCACATCCGCCCGGTGACGAAAGGCGCGCGAGTCGGCCGTCAGCTCTACGCGCTCGTAGCGGAAAATGCCGAGCTCGGCGAGGACGAACTCTGACCAGTCCTGACGCAGATTGCCGAAGAACATCAGGCGCAGACGCTCGCACAGGGCGTCGATGGTCAGGGAGACAATCTGTTCCTCACTGCCAGGGCACCAGGCCGCAAAGGCGCGTGGCTCGGCACAAGTCTCGGTCAGTTGCTCCAGCAGTTCGGCTTTGTTCTGCGACTTTCTCGATGTGGGACCCGCCAGATGCTGGAGCACTTCATCCTTGCGCAGCAGCTTGAACAGCTCTTCCAGGCACAGCTCGGCGTCATACCGCACCCAGCCCGCCTCAAGCAGCGGCCTTGCCGCCAGGCGCGTGCAACCGATCTCCTCATAGCTCAGCTTGCTCAGCCGGAAGTGATTGCCCTTGCGCATGATCATCCGCACCAGCAGGGCCTGGGCGGGCGTGTCCATGGCGAAAAACTGCCGCACGAAGGCATGCTCCGCCTCGCTCAACAGATCGGCTGAACGCTCCTGCAGCCAGGTGAGGGCCTGACGGAAATTCGCTAGGTAGTAGAAGCGCGGATCGAGTTGCGACTGCATGGGTGTGCCGGTTGCGATTGGCATACAGATACCTGCGTCTAACAAATAACCATGAACCACAGGCGCGAAGGTAGGGTGCTGACGCACCGAACTTACAGAATTTCAGGCACAAAAAAAGACGTCCGTGGACGTCTTTAGATGTTTATTTGGTGGGCCGGGGGGATTTGAACCCGGTTCGACACCTATCCATTGCTGGTCTATTCCGGACAAAACCAGCAATTCTGCGCCCTTCTAAGGCGCCATTCTGGCCATTGCCAGTCTTCTCTGGCTAGGGATGGTCTGAAGTAGCCATGTATTTCTGGCTGACTTCAGCCCCCGCCGATTTTTAAAGCGGCAAATCGATCAAAAATGCTCAGATCATCCGCTTATTTCTGGTTTTTTAGCCGCCGCGAGCACCTCGCGGTCGCTATTCCCTGCATTACAGACGCACCTCTCCTGTATTCGTCAGCAAATGTCTGCGCGCCATCCACAGGTTCGACAGGGCAAACAGTGTCACCAGTTGCGCGGTGTTTTTGGCCAGGCCCCGGAAGCGCGTCTTCACATAACCGAACTGACGTTTAATCACCCGGAACGGGTGCTCGA
>NZ_JAUXXP010000058.1 GCF_030684895.1 Pseudomonas sp.
AGCGGACGGGACTCGAACCCGCGACCCCCGGCGTGACAGGCCGGTATTCTAACCGACTGAACTACCGCTGCGCGTCGGTGGACTTTCGTCCGGTTTCACAAGAGTGGTGGGTGATGACGGGATCGAACCGCCGACCCTCTGCTTGTAAGGCAGATGCTCTCCCAGCTGAGCTAATCACCCGCTGCTTGCGAGGCGCGAAATTTACGCAAGGGCCGCACCTAAGTCAACACCCTGCTTCAAGTTTTTCTAAAAAAATGCAAAAAACGCTGCCCTCGCCAGGTGCTATCACAGGGCACGCCGCACCATTACTGCGCCACCCGCAGGCTTAACCGAGCGGCCACCTTATTGTCTTCGGCACGATCCAGCCCGGCTTCGGCGATTTGCACACCCTGTTCCTGCAGCACAGTGAACCAACGCAGCAACTGGGCAAAAGGCGCCGGCTGCAAATTGAGCTGCACGGCGCCGTCGCCAGCGTTGTCCAAACGCTCGATGGTCAGGCCCTGGGTCGCAGCCGTGGCCGTGACCATGCCTTGCAGTCGCGCCGGATCAATCGCCTGTTGCGGGGTGCTGGCCACATTGCGCGCTGCGGGCGCCTGGCTATGCAGGTAGGCATTCAACTCGCGCTGCGTTTCAAACGCACTGCGCGCTGCGGCCAGACGCTCCTGCGCAGGCTGCCAAAGCGTCAAGTAAAGCAGCACCAACAGCAGAAACGCCCCCAGACTGCCGAGCGAGAACTGCTCACGCGGCGCCAGGGCACGCCAGCGTTGCAGCAACAGCGAATTATCCAGCTGCGCGGTAAAACCTTTGCCTTGCGAGACCATACTCATCCTCCGATCACCACGCGCGCGCTGACGCCTGCACCTTCCCGGCTGGCCGAGCCCAGTTGCACCGCCAAGCCACTTTCCTGCAAGCGCTCACGCAGGCGCTCCAACTCGGCAAAACCTGCAGCCTGTACCTGCATGGCCAGATCGCCACGCACCTCGCTGAAATCCACCTGACTGATCTGCACCTGACCGCCCTCGGCAGCTAGCGCGCCGCTGACCTGGGCGAGCAAGCCGAGCAAACGAGCTTGCCCGCTGCCCGTTCCGGCCTGCAGATGCTGATCAAACTGCGCACGCAGGTTGACCAGCTTGCTGTCCTGCGGAAACAGCTCCTTGTACAACGCGGCGCTGGCAGCGGCGTATTCATCGGCCTGCCGCTGCAGGTGCCAGCCCTGCGCCAGATTGAAGCCCCACTGCAGCACCAGCCACATGCCTACCAGCCCCAGCAAGGGCCGCCAGCGTTGCCATTGGCCATTACTGCTCTGCACAGCGAACTCGCCTTGGGCCAGGTTATTGCGCAGCGGCTGCTGGGCCAGCCAAACAAAGGGCTCGGCCACCGCCATGCTTTCATCCATGGGTTGCGGCGCTGGGTGCTGCGGGTCACACCAGGCAACCTGCGGCTGCACACACAAGGGGCTCAGCTGCGGCCAGTCCTGGGCCTGCAAGGCCATCCGCGTGACATTCTCGCCGCCCAACAACCAGCGGCCGTGCAGCGGCAAGAGCGCAGTGCCCTGCCCTGGCAGCAGATCGGCATCCACGGCAATCGCCTGCGGCGCTGTGGGGCACAACGCCAGCCAGCCGGCCAGCCAGCTGCGGCGCACGGCAAACACCCGGTGACGGCCATCGGCCAATTGCTCGCCCAACGCCAGATGCATCAGCTCGACCTCTTCGGCGAGCAGCTCTTCCACCGCAAACGGCAGCGCCTGACGCAACCAGCGGGCTTTGCGCGTCGGCAGATTGACCGCGCAGGAGGTCACCGCCTCAACGGGCAGGACCAGGGTCCAGCTGCCGCCCACCTGCGCCTGCACTTCGCTGAACGCCAGGGATTCACTGCCCCCATCGACCACCCACTGTACGGGTAGCTCCGCCTGCGCACCGGCACAAGCCGCGGGCGGCAGAAATACATAGGTCTGACTCATGGTTCGACTTCCTCAACGGGCGTGGGCGGCATACCGCCCTGCCCCAAATCACGGGCTAGAACATACAGCTGACCATCGCTGGCGCGCTGCAAGGTGCTGCGTAAAACCTGACGGCGCTCGCCAACAGTCACTTCACTGAGCACCTGAAAATACTGACTGCCGACCGCCAAGCCCTGGCTCTGCACCTGCAAGCCACTGAGCTGCGCGGTAAAGCTCGGGAGATCACGATAGCCCTCACTGCCCCGTGCGGCGACCAGGCCCTGAGCGGTGCTCAGCGGCAACCCTTCGGCCACGCTGGCCAACACCCGCGCGCTGGCGGTATTAACGTTAAGCGTGGCATCCGCCGGCAAAGCACTGACATAGGGCGACAGACGCTGGTAATCCGCTTCGGTCATTTCCAGCAACAGGCGCAGCTCGGAGACGTCCTTTAACTCGCGGTTGCCCGCGCGATAAGGCGGCTGCGCCAGCAGGTATTGATTGTCTTCCGCGCCGTAACCGCCGCTGGGCTGATCATCGGCATCCAACCAATCAAGCAGACGCTCGGCGTAGGGTGCTTCGATTTGCAGCCCCAGCAGCAGACGACGAAATTGCGCCACGGCGGCTTCGTTGGGCTGGCCCTGGCGCAGCAAGCTGTTGAGGTTGAAACGCGCGGTCAGATCGGTGATCTGTACACGCAAGGCGCCGCCTTCATCCAGGGCAAAGGGTGCACGGGCTTTGGCCCAGGCCTCGCCTGGATGATCCACCGGCGCACGCGGGTCACCCTCGCGCAAGTCGCGCTGCAGAATGGCCTTGGCCAGCGTCTCGCCGCCTAGGGCGTAATGCCAGGCCTGGCGCACATGCAGCTGATTGGCGCTGCTGCGGATCGACAGTTGCTGACGGGCGATAATCCCGGCGCTGACCACCGTCACCACCGCCACCACCAGCAACACGGTGATCAGCGCCATGCCGCGCTGCCGACTCATGAGCGCGGCTCCTCAGGAATATCTTCACCGGGATCATCCGGACTCGGCTCAGGTGCTTGCTGCAGGCGCTCTGGCAGACCTTCAGGCAGGCGCAGCACACGGCGCAGCTCACCAAAACGGCGATGTTCCAGCACCAGTTCAACGGCCTGCGGCAACAGTTTGAGCGCATCGTCCGGCTTATTGCCCAGCGGCGGCCAACTGGTCTGCCAGCTGCCCTGCTGATCCAGATAACGCAATTGCAGTCGGGTCACCCCATCAAGCGCCTGTTGCACCTGCGGCTGGCTGTCCTGCGCCTGATCCAGCACCGTCCAGTAGTGGCGCTGCCACTGCTCGCCACTGAGCTGCCAGCGCACCCGCTGCAAGCCGGAGCGTGACTGTCCCAAGGGATTGCGCCAACCGCTGCGGGTCAGTTCCAGGGTTGGGTTATCCAGGTCTTCACCAACCAAGGCGGCACGCGGATCACCAAAGGGATCGCGCGTGGGCCGGGCCTGTACCTGCAACACATCGCGCTCGAATGCGGCCATGGCGCGCACCAGCTCGCGCAGCTGCATTTCATGGGCACGGGTGACCTTATCGGTTTGCAGCACGCTGTCGAGCATGCGGTAGGTGCCCAGCCCCAGCAGCGCAAAGATGGCGATGGCGATCAGCAATTCGAGCAGGGTAAAGCCGCGCGCCGTCCTCATTGCATCACCCCGAGAAAACCATTCAGGCTGACCACCGCGCGCTCACGCACATCACCGCCCGAACGCCCCTGCTCTGCCGGCGCGACCCACAGGGTGACGCGGCGCATATCCGCCTCGCTGGTGGCCAGCACCTCGCTTTGCCACTGCCAACGCCGCCCCGCGAATTCCACCTCGCCCTGCTCACGACCATCGGCGACCGGACTCTTCGACAGTTGCAGTTCAGCCAGGCGATTGTCGGCGACCCACATGGCCAAGGTCTTTTCTTCCAAACGCGAAGCGGTCTGCAGGCTGCGCGCAGTGGCGGTGAGCACACTGGCGGCAACCATGGCAAAAATCGTCAAGGCGATGAGCACCTCAAGCAGGGTAAAACCGCCCGCGCGCCTCATCGTTTGTGTCCTGCCGGCTGCTCGCTCTCGACCTTGGGTAACTGAAAACCATCGCTGACCAACTGCAGGCGCAACCCATCGGCGCGGCGCTCGGCCAGGCGAAGACGAAACGGACTGATTTCCCCGCTCGACAGCAACAACAACTGCGGCGTCAGTGCGCCTTTGCTCGGTTCTTTGCCCTCAGGCGGCGTCAGTTCCAGCGCCGCGCCTTCCAGCTCGACACTTAGCTCGGCCCAGTCGGGCAGTTTATGAGGTTTGGCCGACAAGGCCTGCCAGCTCTGCTTGGCCGAGTCGTAGCGCAGCACCTGATAGGCCTCACGACTGAGCAGCAGGCCGTATTCCTGGTTATCCAACACCGCTTCCTCGGCCAGCACGCCAATCAATCCGGCCAGCCGCTCGGCTTCGTTATGCAGCTCGCGGCCAGGACCGGCGATGCCCACGCTGAGCACCGCGATACCGATCAGGCTGCCGAGAATCACCAGCACCACCAGCAGTTCGATCAGGGTAAAGCCCCCAGCCTGGCTCGGTTGCTGGCGCATGGGAATCAGAGGTCCCAGTTACCGATGTCGGCAGCCTGATCGCTGCCGCCTTCCTTGCCATCGGCGCCCAGCGAATACAGGTCGAAAGCTCCCTTGGTGCCCGGAGCCAGGTATTGGTAGACATTGCCCCACGGATCGACCGGCATACGTTTGAGGTAGCCGTCGCGGTTCCAATTCTTCGGCTGCGGGTTACCGGAAGGCTTCTTCACCAGCGCCTCCAGGCCCTGCTGGGTGCTCGGGTAGGCGTGGTTGTCCAGCTTGTACATATCCAGCGCGGCGGCCACGGCCTTGATATCACCCTTGGCAACGGTGACCTTGGCCTGATCGGGGCGGCTCATTACCTGTGGCACCACCAACGCGGCGAGGATGCCGAGGATCACCACCACCACCATGATTTCGATCAGCGTAAAACCTGATTGACGCTTGTTCACTGCTTACCCCACCAACTGATTGAGAGACAGAATCGGCAGCAGAATGGCCAGTACGATCACCAGTACCACCGCCCCCATAAAGACCAGCATAAAGGGCTCAAACAGCCCCACCAGCAGCGCCACCTGGGCACCCAAATCGTTTTCCTGATTGCGCGCGGTGCGTGCCAGCATCTGGTCCAGCTCGCCCGAGCGCTCACCGCTGGCGATCATGTGCAGCATCATCGGCGGAAACTGGCCGCTGGCTTCCAGCGCACGGGTCAGGCTGCCGCCCTCGCGCACCTTCTGTGCGGCGATTACCACATCGGCGCGAATCACCCGATTGGCAATCACCTGTGCGCCGATGCCTAGAGCCTCCACCAACGGCACACCGCTGCGGGTCAGAATCGCCAGGGTCGAGGCAAACCGCGCGCAGTCGGTGGCGCGAATCAAACGCCCCACCAGCGGGATGCGCAGCAGAAAGCCGTGCCAGCGCGCTTTGACGGCATCATCGCGCAACGCCCAGCGCAGGGCGAACACGCCCAGGATCGCGATAATCACCGCCAGCCAACCCCACCCCTTGACCCAGTCACTCAGGGCAATCAAACCGCGTGTTAGCGCCGGCAGGGTTTGCCCGGAGTCGACAAACACCCGCACCACGTCCGGCACCACATAACCAAGCAGAAAGCCGACGATCAGTAGCGAGGCGCACATCAGAATCAGCGGATAGAGCAGTGCCAGCTGGATTTTCTGCCGTGACTGCTGGCGTTGCTCGGTGTAGTCGGCCAATTGTTCCAGCACCGGACCAAGATGGCCGGCATGCTCGCCCGCTGCGACCGTGGCGCGGTACAGCTCAGGGAAAGCCGAGGGAAATTCTTTCAGGCTACTGGCCAGGTCATGGCCTTCCAGCACCCGCGCGCGCACAGCCAGCAACATGCTTTGAATACGCGGCGAACTGGCTTGCGCGGCCGCCGCGCGCAAAGACTCTTCAATAGGTAAGGCAGCCTGCACCAACGTCGCCAACTGCCGGGTGATCAGTGCCAGATCGCGGGCGGAAATGCCCCGGGCAAAACTGAAATGTGAGCCTGCGCCAGCATTTTCACGGGTGCGAGTGGCTTTCACATCCAGCGGCGCCAGTTGCCGCTCACGCAGAATCTGCCGCACCTGGCGCGCGCTGTCAGCCTCCAGCACGCCTTTCTGCTGGCGGCCTTTGCCATCGAGGGCGAGGTATTCGAAGGCGGCCATTATTCTTCCCTGCTCATTCTTCGCGAGTCACGCGCAGTACTTCCTCGACCGTGGTCGCCCCTTCCAGCACCTTGCGCCGGCCATCCTCGCGGATGCTCGGGCCTAGGGTGCGGGCGTGGCGGGTCATGTCCTGCTCGGAGGCGGCGTTATGAATCAGGGTGCGCAGGTGGTCATCGAACACCACCAGCTCGTAGATACCGGTACGGCCGCGGTAGCCCTGCTGATGGCACTCAGCGCAGCCGCGAGCGTGGTACAGGGTCGGCGGCTGGGCGAACGGTACGCCGAGCAATTTGCACTCAGCCTCGTCGGCCTGGTAGGCCTCTTTGCAATGCGGACAGAGCACCCGCACCAGGCGCTGAGCCAGCACGCCAAGCAAGGACGAGGACAACAGAAACGGCTCGATGCCCATGTCCACCAGACGAGTAATCGCGCCGATGGCACTGTTGGTGTGCAAGGTCGAAAGCACCAAGTGACCGGTCAACGAGGCCTGCACGGCGATTTCGGCGGTTTCCTTGTCGCGAATCTCGCCAACCATCACCACGTCCGGGTCCTGACGCAGGATCGCGCGCAGACCGCGGGCGAAGGTCATATCGACCTTGGAATTGACCTGAGTCTGGCCAATGCCCTCAAGGTGATACTCGATCGGGTCTTCGACGGTCAGGATATTGCGCGTGCGGTCATTCAAGCTGACCAGGCTGGCGTACAGCGTGGTGGTCTTACCCGAACCGGTAGGTCCGGTGACCAGCAGAATGCCGTGGGGCTTGCGCACGGTGGCTTCCATCTGATCGCGATCGCGCGCGCTCATGCCCAGATGCTGCAGGTTGAGGCGCCCGGCTTGTTTATCCAGCAAGCGCAGCACCACCCGTTCGCCATTGGCCGACGGCAGGGTCGAAACCCGTACATCCACTTCGCGACCGCCGACTTTCAGAGATATTCGTCCATCCTGAGGAATACGTTTTTCGGCAATATCCAGACGCGCCATCACCTTGATCCGCGACACCAGCAGAGCCGCCAGTTCGCGTTTGGGCTCCAGCACTTCACGCAGAATACCGTCCACCCGGAAGCGTACAACTAAACGTTTCTCGAAGGTTTCCAGGTGAATATCCGAGGCGTTTTCCTTGATCGCCTCACCGAGGATGGCGTTGATCAGGCGAATGATCGGCGCGTCGTCTTCCTGCTCAAGCAGGTCTTCGGTTTCCGGTACCTGCTCGGCCAGGGCAGCCAGATCGAGGCTGCCGCCGATGTCCTCGGCCAACTGCATAGACGCAGAATCATGCTGATAGGCCTTGGCCAGGGCCTGTTCGAAGGCCTCCACCGACAGCGCCTGCAACGGCAGCTGCGCACCGACAAAGCGCTGCGCCTCGCTCAGCGCCACCAGCTCAACGCCGACACGGTAAACCAGACAAGGCAAGCCGCCCTCCACGACGAGGACCACACCATGACGCCTGGCAAAGCTGAAGGGTAAACGCCGTGATGGCACTTCTGTAAGCAACGCATTCATCCGTAATATGCCTTAAGCACAGAAAGCTGATGATGAACCCGAGAATATCAAGCAAGGGCTCAAAAACTGGGGTTTTGCAACATAGTTGTTGTAAGTTAGCCGCAATAGAGCGAAAAACAGCGCGCTATCTTTAGCACATTGAACTGGTCTATACACTACCCCAACCAGGGGCTGCCAAATGCTTGGCAAATGTCTATGATCAGCGCGCGAACCACACCACATAATAATAAGTTACGGAGTGACGCCCCCCTTGCAGCTTAAGGCTCCCCAACGCTGGCTACAGCACCAGGCCACTTCCCTTGCTGGCATCGTGCTGATTCTTGTTATGAGCGTCAGCCTGGCCTGGCAGAGCGCCGACTGGCTGCGCTTGCTACGCACGCCGGTGGCAGCCAGCAACAACAGTTCAAACGAAGCGCCCATGGCGGCAGTCAACCCCGAGATCGGTCAACTGTTCGGCACCAGCAGCGCCGCCAACGATGGCCCCGCCCCCAGCACCAACCTGCGCCTGACCCTGCTCGGCAGCTTTGTGCATGCTGACCCGCAGCGCTCCACTGCCATCATCCTCAGCGAAGGCAGCACGGCCCAGCGCTACAGCGTCAACAGCGAAATCAGCAGCGGCGTGCGCCTGCATTCGGTGGCTCCCGACCGCGTCGAACTGCTGCGCAATGGCCGCCGTGAAAGCCTCAGTTTCCCGCTCAACAGCTCGACCACCAGTAGCCTACAAAGCAACACCCAGGAGGTTATGGTCGACCCGCTTGAGCAGCTCAGCGAGATGGAGTCCGATGACCTGAGCCAACTGCGTGAACGTATGGATGCTTTACGCCAGCAGATGCAAGCCTCGGACAGCGTGCCTAGCGACGCAGAACCCACCGAACAGCCCACGGAAGAAAACTGACACGATGACCCCCACTCTCTCGCGCCTTACCTTTGCCCTACTGGCCGCTGGCCTGGCCTGCAGTTCGCTGCCACTGAGCGCTGCTGTTACCGCCGTCGCACCGAGCGCCAGCCAGCAGGAAGAAAGCTGGACCATCAACCTCAAGGGAGCCGATATACGTGAGTTTATCGATCAGGTCGCGCAGATTAGTGGGCAGACCTTTGTTGTCGATCCACGGGTCAAGGGCCAGGTCAGCGTGGTGTCCAACAGCCCGTTGACACTAACTGAGGTGTATCAACTGTTTCTCTCGGTGATGGCCACCCACGGTTTCAGTGTGATTACCCAGGGCGACCAGGCGCGCATCGTACCCAATGCCGAGGCCAAGTCCGACGCGGATGCTGGGCGCAGCGCGCCAGACCGCCTGGAAACCCGCTTGATTCAGGTGCAGCACGGCTCGGCCACCGAGCTGATTCCGCTGATTCGTCCACTGGTGCCACAGTACGGCCATCTGGCAGCGATCAGCAGCGCCAATGCGATCATCATCAGCGACCGCACGGCCAATATCGAACGCATCGAAGACCTGCTGCGCCAGCTCGACCAGAAAGGCCAGAATGACTACAGCGTGCTCAACCTGCAGCATGCCTGGGTCATGGACACCGCCGAAGTGCTACGCAGCGCCGTGGATCGCGGCCAGGCCAAGGGCGCGTCCGGCACCCAGGTGATTGCCGACGGCCGTACCAATCGCCTGATTCTGCTCGGCCCACCGGCAGCGCGGGCCAAGCTGGTGGCCCTGGCGCAGTCGCTGGACACCCCCACCAGCCGCTCGGCCAATACCCGAGTCATCCGCCTGCGCCATAGCGACGCCAAGAGCCTGGCGGAAACCCTCGGCGAGATTTCCGAAAAACTCAAACCGGAAGCCGGCGGCGAAACCACCGGTAAACCGCAGACCGTGCTGATTCGTGCTGACGAAAGTCTCAACGCTCTGGTGCTGCTGGCTGAACCGGATGTGGTGGCAACCTTGGAAGACATCGTGCGCCAGCTCGATGTACCACGCGCGCAGGTGATGGTAGAGGCAGCGATTGTCGAAGTGTCCGGCGATATCAGCGATGCACTGGGCGTGCAGTGGGCCGTGGATGCCCGCGGCGGCAGCGGTGGCCTGGGCGGCACCAATTTCAGCGGCACCGGGCTGTCGATTGGCCGGGTGCTGCAGGCGATTCAGGACAGGGACAACGGCACCGACAACAACACCCTGAACAACCTGCCGGACGGCGCAATCATCGGCCTGGGCACCGACAGCTTTGGTGTGCTGATCACCGCGCTATCGGCCAACAGCAAAAGCAACCTGCTGTCGACGCCGAGTCTGCTGACCCTCGATCACCAGAAGGCGGAAATCCTGGTCGGGCAGAACGTGCCATTCCAAACCGGCTCCTTTACCACCAGCGGTTCAGGTGCCGACAACCCCTTCACCACCATCGAGCGTCAGGACATCGGCGTGACCCTGAAGGTCACCCCGCATATCAACGATGGCGCCAGCCTGCGCCTGGAAATCGAGCAGGAAATTTCCTCCATCGCCCCCACCAGCCAGGGCGTAAATGCCGTCGACCTGATCACCAACAAGCGCTCGATCAAAAGCACCATCCTCGCTGAAAACGGCCAGGTTATCGTACTCGGCGGGCTGATTCAGGATGACGTGACCCAGGCTGACTCCAAGGTACCGCTGCTCGGTGATATCCCGCTGCTCGGCCGGCTGTTCCGCTCAACCAAGGAAACCCGGATCAAACGCAACCTGATGGTCTTCCTGCGCCCGACGGTGATCCGCGACGCGGCCGGTATGGCGGCGTTGTCCGGGAAGAAATACAGCGACATCCGCGTGCTTGGCGATATCCGCGAGAACTACCGCCCCGGCATCCTGCCGCGTAACCCGGTACAGCTGTTCGACCAGGCCGCGCCTGAGGCTATCGATCTGCGCGAATAACTCACAGTAATAAAAAGGCCCTGCTTAATTAAAAGCAGGGCCTTTTCTTTAACGCTGACAATATCGCCTCAGAGCGCTTAGAGCGCCGCCAGGCCGCGCGCCAAATCCGCTTGCAGGTCAGCCAAGTCTTCCAGGCCCACCGCGACGCGGATCAAATTGTCGCGAATACCGGCGTTAGCACGCTCGGCCGGGCTTAAACGACCGTGAGAGGTGGTCGCAGGATGAGCGATGGTGGTCTTGGTGTCACCGAGGTTGGTGGTGATCGAGATCACCCGCGTGGCATCGATAAAACGCCAGGCCGCCTCTTTACCGCCCGTGACCTCAAAGCTGACCACCGCACCGAAGGCGCTCTGCTGACGCGTGGCCAGCTCATGCTGCGGGTGGCTGGGCAAACCGGCGTAGTACACATGCTCGATGCCCGGCTGCTGCTGCAGCCACTGCGCCAATTGCAGCGCGCTGGCGCAATGCGCCTGCATACGAATGCGCAGGGTTTCCAGGCCTTTGAGAAAGATCCAGGCATTAAACGGGCTAAGCGTCGGCCCGGCGGTACGCAGAAAACCCACCACTTCGGTCATCAGCTTGGCACTGCCAGCCACTACGCCGCCCATGCTGCGGCCCTGACCGTCGATATATTTGGTCGCCGAGTGCATCACCACATCAGCACCGAGCTTGAGCGGTTGCTGCAGCGCCGGGGTGCAGAAGCAGTTGTCCACCGCCAATAGCGCGCCTTTGCTGTGGGCGATGTCCGCTAGTGCAGCGATATCCACCAGCTCAGCCAACGGGTTGGACGGCGACTCGACAAACAGCAGCTTGGTATTGGGCTTGAACGCTGCGGCCCAGCCATCAAGATCCGCCAGCGGCACGTAATCAACCTGCACACCAAAGCGCTTGAGGTACTTCTCAAACAGGCTGATGGTCGAACCGAATACGCTGCGCGACACCAGCACATGATCGCCGGCACTGCACAGGCTCATGACAATGGCCAGGATCGCCGACATCCCGGACGAGGTAGCAACCGCCTGCTCGGCCCCTTCCAGAGCCGCGATACGCTCCTCGAAAGCACGCACAGTCGGGTTGGTGTAACGCGAGTAGACGTTGCCTGGCACTTCGCCGGCAAAGCGCGCCGCAGCATCAGCTGCAGTGCGGAATACGTAGCTGGAGGTTGGGTAGATCGCCTCGCTGTGCTCGCCTTCCGGCGAGCGGTGTTGACCAGCGCGCACCGCCAGGGTATCGAAGCCGACGCCATCGAGATCGCTGTCCAGACGCCCGGCTTGCCATTCTTGACTCATACCTACCTCATCACAGCTGTAGCCCGGATGAAATCCGGGTTGCACGCTTAGTTGTTGTACAGATCGATAATCGCGCTGACGGCCTGGGACTTGACCTTGGAGGCATCGTTGCGTGCCTGCTCAATCTTATCCAGGTAAGCCTCGTCGATATCGCCGGTCACGTATTTACCGTCAAACACCGCGCAGTCGAAATTGTCGATCTTGATCTTCTTGCTACCACTGACCGCTTCGATCAGATCCGGCAGATCCTGGTAGATCAACCAGTCGGCGCCAATCAGCTCGCAGACTTCTTCCG
This sequence comes from Pseudomonas sp., assembly GCF_030684895.1. GTDB lineage: Bacteria > Pseudomonadota > Gammaproteobacteria > Pseudomonadales > Pseudomonadaceae > Aquipseudomonas. The sequence continues at coordinate 12,117 of NZ_JAUXXP010000058.1, forward strand.
TGGTACGGCCGTGCGCAATCAGCTCATGGGCGCTGGGCATGTCGATGCCGTACACGTTCGGATAACGCACTGCCGGCGCGGCCGAACAGAAATACACGCTCTTCGCCCCCGCTTCGCGGGCCATCTGAATGATCTGCTTGCAGGTGGTGCCACGGACGATGGAGTCATCCACCAGCATCACGTTCTTGCCGCGGAACTCCAGCTCAATGGCGTTGAGCTTCTGTCGTACGGATTTCTTGCGCGCTGCCTGGCCCGGCATGATGAAGGTACGGCCGATATAACGATTCTTGACGAAGCCTTCGCGGAACTTCACGCCCAGATGGTTGGCCAGTTCCAGCGCCGCGGTACGGCTGGTATCCGGAATCGGGATAACCACATCGATATCATGCTGCGGACGTTCACGGAGGATCTTGTCGGCGAGCTTCTCGCCCATGCGCAGGCGTGCCTTGTACACCGAGATGCCATCCATGATCGAATCCGGGCGCGCCAGATAGACGTGCTCAAAGATGCACGGCGCGTACTTCGGATTCGCCGCGCATTGGCGGGTGAACAGTTTGCCTTCCTCGGTGATGTACACCGCTTCGCCCGGCGCGAGGTCGCGAATCAGGGTGAAGCCAAGCACGTCGAGGGAGACGCTTTCCGAGGCGATCATGTATTCCACGCCTTCGTCGGTATGGCGCTGGCCGAAGACGATCGGGCGGATACCGTTGGGGTCGCGGAAACCGACGATGCCGTAACCGGTGATCATCGCGACTACCGCGTAACCACCCAGGCAGCGCTCGTGCACGTCAGTCACAGCGGCGAACACGTCTTCTTCAGTGGGCTGCAGCTTGCCGCGCTGGGCCAGCTCGTGAGCGAACACGTTGAGCAGCACTTCCGAATCAGAATTGGTGTTGACGTGGCGCAGGTCGGACTCGTAAATTTCCTTGGCCAGCTGCTCGACGTTGGTCAAATTGCCGTTGTGCGCCAGGGTGATGCCGTAGGGCGAGTTGACGTAGAACGGCTGCGCTTCGGCCGAGCTGGAGCTGCCCGCCGTCGGGTAGCGCACGTGGCCAATGCCCATATGACCGACCAGGCGCTGCATGTGGCGCTGTTGGAACACGTCACGCACCAGGCCGTTGTCCTTACGCAGGAACAGGCGGCCATCATGGCTGGTGACAATACCGGCAGCATCCTGGCCGCGGTGCTGGAGGACGGTGAGCCCGTCATACAGCGCCTGATTGACGTTCGATTTACCGACGATACCGACAATGCCGCACATGTGACGCAACCCCTACTCAATGAAACACGATAATTCGCAATGCACTTACGGCAGTTTAGGCTGCTGCAGCGCCTCTTTGAACGGTAACTCCACCGGCGCACTAACGCCGCTGGCCAGCCACTCACTGGACAGACCCAGGATCAGGTTTTTCGACCAGTCAGCAACCATCAAAAAATGCGGTACAAGTGCCGACTCCTGCCACCAGCTGTCTTGCTGCACTGGGGCCAGGCTGATCAGACCAACCAGCACCACGACTAGCAGGCCGCCGCGCGCCGCGCCGAAGACCATGCCGAGAAAACGATCGGTACCTGACAGCCCGGTCACCCGAATCAACTCACCAATCAGGTAATTGACCAGGGCACCGACCAGCAAGGTGACCACAAATAGAATCGCGCAACCTGCAATCACGCGCGCCGAGGGCGTCTCGATAAAATCCACCAGGTGCTGCGACAGTGCGCCGCCGAACATCCAGGCGACCACACCAGCAATGATCCAGGTAAGCAATGACAGGGCTTCCTTAACGAAGCCTCGGCTCAGACTGATCAGACTTGAAACGGCGACAACGGCGATAATCGCCCAATCGACCCAGGTGAATGCCACGATGCAGGTTACCGACGGGAAAGGCGCTGCATTTTAGCAGAGCACCTGCGTGAGGCGTAAGCAAAGGATTCGCCAACCGCTGAAATGCCCGGCCCGCCTAGTGACGGGCCAGGCAGCTCGGCTTGGCGAGGCACACCAAGCCGCTTGCTCAGCGCGCTTCGGGCTGAAAACGCACCACAAAACCATTGAGTTTGTGCTGACGATTGAGCTGATCACGCAGGCGATCCGCCTCGGCACGCTCGATCAGCGGCCCGACAAACACCCGGTTCATGCCATCGACGCTGCGGATATAGGCGTTGTAGCCTTGGCTGCGCAGGGTTTTCTGCAGTTTCTGCGCACCATCGCTGCTGGACAGACTGGCCAACTGCACCGACCAACTGATTGGCAGGCTGTTGGCATCCAGCTTACTCGGCGCGGTCTGAGCTGGCTTTGGGGAAGACTCAGGCGCTGCAGTCGGCGTTGCCGGAGTGATTGGCGCTGTCGGCGACTCACTCATAACAGGCTCACTTGGCTCCAGACTCTGCGCAGCGTCGGCACCGATAGGCTCATCAGGTAGCAGCTGTGGCTCAGGCACCACTACCGGCTGTAATTCGACCTCAGGGGCCTCGGGCGCTGCCGGCATTGCCGGTGCATCAACCTGAACCCGCTGCGACTCATCTTCACGCGACAGCAACATCGGCAGGAAAATCACTGCCAGCGCCAGCAACACCAACGCACCGACCATGCGCTGTTTCAATCCCTTATCCAGCAAAGCCATCCTGCACGCCCCCATTGGCTTGGCGGGCCAGCCAATCCAGGGCCTCGGCCACGCAGTAGAAAGATCCAAACAGCAGCACTTCATCCCCAGCCGAAGCTTGCTCACACTGAGCCTCGAGCGCTGCCTGCACACTGGCATAAGCGGTCACTTGCGCCCCACTGTTCTGCAGATGCGCCTGCAACTCGGCAGCAGCACGCGTGCGACTGGTCGGCAAAGCCGCCACCGCCCAACCGTCCACTTCACTCAACAAAGGCGCCACCACACCGGGCAGATCCTTATCAGCCAGCAAACCAAACACGGCCAGGCGCTTGCCTGACAACGCCCGACTGGCCAAACGCTGTGCGAGGTACTCGGCAGCATGGGGATTATGCCCAACATCGAGCAGCAGCGTGAGTGACTTGCCCTGCGAATTAATCATTCGGCGGTCCAATCGCCCGGTCACCCGCGTTTGCTGCAATGCCTGACTGATCGCCTCGGGGTGCCAGGGCAATTGCATCACCGCGTATGCCTGTAAGGCCAATGCAGCGTTTTCCATGGGCAGGTCGAGCAACGGCAAGTGCGTCAGACTCAGCACTTCGCCCTGATGGTTGAGGCCGTACCAGGACCAATCCTGCGCAGTGATGCTCAGGTCATAGTCACGACCACGCAGGAAGAACGGAGCGTCGAGCAGCGCGATCTGATCAAGCAAGGGCTGCGGCGGCTCAAGATCGCCACACAGGGCAGGCTTACCCGCGCGAAAGATACCGGCCTTCTCGAAGGCCACCGACTCACGGGTATCACCCAGCCAGTCGGCGTGATCGATACCGATACTGGTGACAAGGGCGATGTCGGCATCCAGCAGATTAACCGCATCCAGCCGACCACCGAGGCCGACTTCCAGCACCAGCGCATCCAGACCGGCCTGCTGAAACAGCCAGAACGCTGCCAGGGTGCCCATCTCGAAATAGGTCAGCGAGGTGTCGCCACGCGCGGCCTCGACCACGGCGAAGGCTTCGCAGAGCATGGCATCCGTGGCTTCGACGCCCGCAATCCGCACCCGCTCGTTGTAGCGCAGCAGGTGCGGCGAGCTGTAAACACCGACCTTAAGCCTCTGCCCTTGCAGCAGCGAGGCAATAAATGCGCAGGTCGAGCCCTTACCATTGGTTCCGGTGACGGTAATCACCCGCGGCGCCTGCTTGGTCAAGCCAAGACGCTGCAGCACTATCCGGGAGCGCTCCAGCCCCATATCAATGGCGCTCGGATGCAGCTGCTCCAGATAGCTCAGCCAATCGGCAAGGGAGCGCTCGGTCATGCAGTCGCCGGCAAGGCTACAGGCGACGGCAGCCCCATAAACTGAGCCAGTAGACGCGCCAGACGCGGACGCAATTCGGCACGGTGAATGATCATATCGATGGCACCGTGCTCCAGCAGGAACTCGCTGCGCTGGAAGCCTTCCGGCAGTTTCTCGCGCACGGTCTGCTCGATCACGCGCGGGCCGGCAAAACCGATCAGCGCGCGAGGTTCGGCAACAATCACATCACCGAGCATGGCCAGGCTGGCAGATACGCCGCCATACACTGGATCAGTCAGCACGGAAATAAACGGAATACCTTCTTCACGCAGACGCGCCAGCACAGCCGACGTCTTGGCCATTTGCATCAGCGAGATCAGCGCTTCCTGCATACGTGCGCCGCCGGATGCGGAGAAACACACCAACGGGCATCGCTGCTCCAGGGCTGCGTTGGCCGCGCGGACAAAACGCTCACCAACGATGGCGCCCATCGAACCGCCCATAAAAGAGAATTCGAACGCGCAGGTCACAATCGGCATGCCTTCCAGGGTGCCACGTATGGCCACCAGGGCATCTTTCTCGCCGGTCTGCTTCTGCGCACCAGCGAGGCGATCCTTGTACTTCTTGCTGTCGCGAAACTTCAGGCGATCGACCGGCTCAAGGTCGGCCCCCAGTTCTTCACGACCTTCGGCATCCAGGAAGATATCCAGGCGCGCGCGTGCATCGATGCGCATGTGGTGATTGCACTTGGGGCAAACATCCAGGGTCTTTTCCAGCTCGGGCTTGTACAGCACCGAATCACAGGACGGGCACTTGTGCCACAGGCCTTCGGGTACCGAACTCTTTTTGACCTCAGAACGCATGATCGATGGGATCAGTTTATCTACCAACCAGTTGCTCATGCTCTTGACTCTCCAAAGCTGTTAACCGGACGGGCTGCGCTAAATGCGACCAGGCCTAACCGGGAAAATTCATGGGTACAGTCGTTTCAGGGGCCGGTGCCTGCCATCAGCATTTACGCACCCGCCGCCTCGAACGACCGCCTGCAGCGCTTATCCAACCTGCAACAGGGTTATGGACGGCCAAGCCCGCAGCGTCGTCACATCAACCCGGCACACCTCAAGCAGCCTTCACCGCCTGCATAAAAGCACGAATCTTCTCGGCGTCCTTGATGCCCTTGGCTATTTCTACGCCACCACTGACATCCACGGCATAGGGACGCACCTGAGCGATGGCCTGTGCAACGTTCTCAGCCGTCAGGCCACCCGCCAGAATAATCGGCTTGCTCAAGTTTGGTGGCACCAGCGACCAATCGAATGCTTCGCCTGTGCCGCCAGGAACACCTGGCACATAGGTGTCCAGCAGTACGCCACTGGCATTTCTGTACAGCGCCACCTGCGCAGCAATGTCATCACCCGGCTTGACCCGCAGCGCCTTGATATAGGGCCGGCGGTAGCCATCACAGTCTTCCGGGCGCTCATCACCATGAAACTGCAGTAGATCAAGTGGCACTGCGTCGAGAATTTCGCCCAGCTCGCAGCGGCTGGCATCGACAAACAGGCCCACCGTGGTCACAAAAGGTGGCAAGGCGGCAATGATCGAGCGCGCCTGCTGCGGCGTGACGGCTCGCGGGCTCTTGGCATAAAACACCAGGCCAATCGCATCCGCACCCGCCTCGACAGCCGACAATGCATCCTCTATGCGGGTAATGCCACAAATCTTGCTGCGAACGGCTGACAACAGGATTACCTCGATAAATTCAGTGAAAGCCGGATGCTAGCAAATAGCCTTTCAGGCGTCAGCCGCCACATCCGGCAAGCCAGAAAGAAAGTGCGGACCCAGATAGCGCTTGGGCAAGTCGAACTCCTCGGGGTAATCAACCTGCACCAGGTACAAGCCATAGGGATGCGCAGTCACTCCACCGGTACGCCGCACGCGGGTTTCCAGCACTTCCTGCGCCCACTCAACCGGCCGCTCGCCCGTGCCAATGGTCATCAGTACCCCGGCGATATTGCGCACCATATGATGCAGAAAGGCATTGGCGCGGATATCCAGCACGATAAAGCGCCCGTACTGCAGCAACTCCAGGTGGTGCACGGTCTTGATCGGCGACTTGGCCTGACACTGCCGCGCGCGGAAGGCGCTGAAATCATGGGTGCCGATAAATGCGCGGGAAGCCTGACGCATGCGCTCGACATCCAGCGGCCGATGATTCCAGGTGACTTCTTCAGCCATATGCGCCGGGCGAATCTGGTCGTTATAAATCACATAACGGTAGCGCCGTGCCTGGGCGCAGAAGCGCGCATCAAAGTGCGCCGGCATCGACTTGGCCCAGGTCACACTGATATCACCGGGCAGATTCATATTCGCACCCATAACCCAGGCATGCATGGAGCGCTCGACCGGGGTATTGAAATGCACCACCTGGGCACTGGCATGCACCAGTGCATCGGTACGCCCGGCGCAGCTCAGGGTCACGGGAACACCACCAGCTACTTTCGCCAGGGCTTTTTCCAGCGATTCCTGAATTGAAGGCACACCAGCGCGCTGGCGCTGAAAGCCGCGATAACGCGAACCTTTGTACTCGACACCCAGGGCTATCTTGAAAACGCCAACGGCAGCCGAATCGGCTGCCGTTGTAGTAAGACCATCAGACATGTATCAGACCAATTTAGCGATCAGCTCACGCGCTTCATTTTGCTGACCTTCGTTACCTTCGGTGATGACTTCATCGAGGATATCGCGAGCACCTTCGGTATCGCCCATGTCGATGTAGGCGCGAGCCAGATCGAGCTTGGTTGCCGTCTCGTCGGTACCCGAGAGGAAGTCGAAGTCATCGTCATTATCCATGCCGGACGAGGCAGTACTTGCCGGCATACCCAGATCAGCAGGCTGATCCAGATCATCAGACAGCAGATCCAGTTCGGCGCTGACTTCATCCAACTGAGCTGCGAAGCTGTCGCTGGATGGCTGCGCAGGCGCCTCATCATTCAGCGACAGATCGAAATCAGCCGACAGGTCGAAATCACCGCCCGCCTGCTCACTCGGCAGATCAAAACCTGGCTCAGCCGCTACCGGCGATGCACTTGGCTCGTCATCCAGACTCAGCAGGAAGTCATCTTCAGCAGCCGCAGCTGGCTTGGCCGGGGCATCCAGATCCAGGCTGAAATCAGCCAGATCACCACTCAGATCCAGACCGCTATCGCCGCTATCAGCCAGACTCAGGTCAAAACCCAGGTCGTCGTCTTTGTTATCGGCTTGCTCAACTGGCGAGCTGAAATCCAGATCGCTATCGAGCGACAGGCTGTCCAGATCATCAAGGGACGCATTGTTACCGGCAGCTTGCAGATCGCGATCCAGCTCGGACTCAAGATCATCCAGGCTCAGATCGAATGCATCGTCCTGATCGCCAGCAACGGCTTTCGGGCTCGGCTCGTCCAGGGCCAGATCGTCCAGACTGAAGCTGTCCAGATTTTCTTCAGCTGCCGCCGCGGCAAAACCGGCGCCAGCAGCAACGGCCATGGCTGGGTAGCGGGCCTTGATCTGATCAAGCTCAGCGGCACTGCCACCGATCTCACGCAGCTCGTTGTCCTGACGGGCGAAACCATTGCGGTCGCCCATCTCGGCATAGACTTCCATCAATTTCAGGCGCAGATCACTGCGCTGCGGCTCATCATTGATAGCGCCTTGCAGCAGCTCAGCAGCCTGAGGGAAACGGCCATAGGCGATGTAGATATCCGCCTCGCCCAGCGCATCACCGGTTTGTGCGGTCACACGTTCTTCGCTCGGCAGATCGCTTTGCTGACCACCCAAGTCATCAGCCACACCGGCAAAGCTGTCATCCGGCATATCCAGGCCAGCGCCCAGATCGGACGAGCCATCATCAGCCGCCAGACTCTCCTGCAACTCGGCTTCTTTCAACGCATTGCGGCGCGACAGCATCATCAGCGCAATCAGCAATATCAGCAGCGCACCACCACCTGCAGCGCCCAGCAACATCGGGTTGGCCAGCAGATCATCAATAGTGCTGCTTTCAGCTTGCGGCTCGGCCACTACCGGTGCTTCGACAACTGGGGCAACGGGGGTTACCGGCGCTGGCTCGGGAGCAGCAACCGGGGCTGGCTCAGGCACCGCTACTGGCGCAACGGCTTCCGGCTGAGCAGCAGGCTCTTCACTGTAATTAAAATCCGTCTCGCCAGTTGCGGCAGGCACTACGGGAGTAGCAGCAGCTGGATCTTGTGGCGCGGATTGTGGGGCAGACTCAACTGGAGCAACCGGTGTTGCTTCTGGAGCGACAGGGACAGCAGGGGCAACAGCCGGAGCCTGACCTTGCGCAGCAAGATCAGCCTGCAGCTTGGCCATCTGGTCGTCTTTTAACTGGATCAGACGCTGCAGTTTGTCGAGTTGGCTCTGCAGATCCGTCATGCGGCCTTTCAGCTCAGCGTTTTCACGACGGCTGGAGTCCAGGCTTTCCTGGGTTACGGCTAATTTGTCGGTCAGTGCTTTGCTGTCGGCGGCACCCTTGTCGCTGCCAGCAGTGGCTTTACCGCTATCAGCAGCAACCAGTTTCAGGCTATCGCCGGCTTCAACCTTGGCTGGAGTCGCGGCGGCGCTGGTGCGTTTGGTGGCATCCAGCTGACGAGCGCTGGCGGCAACACTGCGCCCTTCACGCCAGGCGGCATTCTGTTCGGTAACCTGAGCCAGGGCTTCGCCCTGAGCACGGCTCTTGACCTGCTGCTCATCCGGCAGGCGCAGTACCTGGCCGCTTTTCAGGCGGTTGATATTGCCGCCGATAAAGGCATCCGGGTTCAGATCCTGGATCGCCAGCATGGCCTGATGCACACTACCGCCAGCACGCGCACGCTGGGCAATTTCCCAGAGAGTGTCGTTGGCAGTGGTTTTGTATTCATTGCCTTGCAGCGGTTTGACCGCTGGCGCAGCAGGTGCTGCGGGAGCCGCAGGCGCTGCTGGCTGGGCCGCAGCAGTCGCTGGGCGCGGCGCAGGGGCTGGGGCTGGGGCTTGTACACGTGGTACCGGCGCGGCTACAGGCATCTGCGCGGCTGCAGGAATAACGCTTTGCGGGGTATACAGCGGCGGATCAAGCAACAGGGTGTATTCACGCAGCAAACGGCCATTCGGCCAGAGCACTTCAACCAGGAAGTTCAGGTAAGGCTCACGCATAGGTTTGCTGGAGGTCACCCGAATGACGCTTTTGCCATTGGGCTTGAGTACCGGGGTGAATTTCAGGTCAGTCAGGAAGAACTGACGATCAACGCCGGCTTTATTGAATGCTTCTGGGGACGCCAAGGTCGGTATAACTTCATTGGAAGCCAGGTCACGCACCTCCAGCAACTCAATTTCAGCCACCAACGGCTGATTGAGCGCCGATTGCAGGGTCACTTCACCCAGCCCCAGCGCGTGCGCCATACCGGATGACAGCGCCGAAGCAGCTGCGATTGCCAGCACCAGTTTGCGAACCCGAACCATAGCGTTATCCCTTGTTTTATCTTTTTTTCTCGACCAGCGAGAGGATGTTGAACATTGCTGCCTGCCACGTCCGAAAACGCAACCCCATTCAGCAATCAACTCAGCCAGTATTGCCAAGCTCGAAAGATTCTTCAAATTTCTAGGTAAGTATCTTTTACAGATAGTGTTTTATCAACAACTCGGCTAATTGCACAGCATTTAGCGCTGCGCCTTTTCTCACGTTATCAGACGCAATCCACAAATTGAGTTCGGCTGGATCAGCCAAACCGGCACGCACCCGGCCAACATAGACCACATCCTGGCCGACGGCGTCGCCGACGGCGGTTGGATAATCATCCAATTCCACCAATTCCAGAGCCGGCGCGGCGTCCAGAGCGGCGTACACCTGCTTCAGGTCGATGGCCGACTCGGCCTGCAGTGAAACGCTCAGGCTGTCGCCAAAAAACACCGGAACCTGAATACAGGTCACTGCAACCTGCAAATCGGGCAATGCCAGTAACTCCTTGAGCTCGCCGGCAATCTGCCGTTCCAGCGCTGCGTGCCCTGCGCTATCGGTCTGCTCGACCTGCGCCAGCAGATTGAAGGCCATTTGCCGATCAAACAGCTGCGGCTCGAATGCTCGCCCATTGAGCAGCTCGGCGGTTTGCCGCGCCAACTCGGACACCCCTTCCCGCCCGCGACTGGAGACAGCCAGGCAGGCCGTCACGCTCACCCGCTGAATGCGGACTTTTTCAGGCAAAGCCGCCAGCACGGCGGCCAGCGCAATACCCGGGGCACTTGGACTGGTCAGCAGATAGGGCGCGGACAGACTCGCTAATACGGCAGGATTTACCTCGGGAATCACTCGTGGCGCCTGCGCAGCGGGCAAACCACTGGCCAGATCAATTACCGCGCAGCCCGCCGCAGCGGCCTGGGCCGCGTACTTCTGGGTCACCTTGCTACCGGCAGCCAAGAACACCAGTCGCACACTGGCAAAGTCGAAGGTTTCCAGATCACGTACGCGCAGGTTCTTGCCCTTATAGGACAAGGAGCGCCCGGCCGACTCACCGCTGGCCACCAGATGCAGATTGGCCACCGGGAACTCGCGCTCTTCCAGCAGCTGCACCAGGGTTTCGCCAACGCTGCCGGTGGCGCCAATAACGGCAATATCGAAGGTACGGGTCATGACAAGGCTCGAACAAATAAGCCCAGCACTGTATAGACGCACCAGACAAATGCAAAGGAGCGGACTGCTGAACGCTCGATTTGATTCGAACACCCAGCAGTCCGCCCCTCTTGGACAGTTTGCTTACCTATCAGCGCAGCGCGATCAACGCTCCAGCAGGATGCGCAGCATACGCCGCAGCGGCTCAGCCGCGCCCCACAACAGCTGATCGCCGACGGTGAACGCGCCGAGGTACTGCGAGCCCATATTGAGTTTGCGCAGACGACCAACCGGCACACTCAGGGTGCCCGTCACAGCAGTCGGGCCCAGCTCGCGAATACTTGCTTCACGCTGGTTCGGCACCAGCTTGACCCAAGGGTTGTGCTGGCTGATCAGGCCTTCGATGTCCGACAGTGGCACATCCTTGTTCAGCTTGATGGTCAGCGCCTGACTGTGGCAACGCATCGCGCCGATACGCACGCACAGACCATCGACCGGAATCGGGTTCTTGAAGCGACCGAGGATCTTGTTGGTTTCCGCCTGGCCCTTCCACTCTTCACGGCTCTGGCCGTTCGGCAGTTCCTTGTCGATATAGGGGATCAGGCTACCGGCCAGCGGCACGCCAAAGTTGTCGACCGGGAACGATTCACCACGCATGGCTTCGGCCACTTTGCGGTCGATATCCAGAATGGCGCTTGCTGGGTCAGCCAGCTCATCAGCCACAGAAGCATTGATCGCGCCCATCTGCTTGATCAGCTCACGCATATTCTGCGCGCCGGCGCCGGATGCCGCCTGGTAGGTCATGGCGCTCATCCACTCGACTAGGCCGGCTTCATACAGACCGCCCAGGGCCATCAGCATCAGGCTGACGGTGCAGTTGCCACCGATGTAGTTCTTGGTGCCGGCATCCAGCTGCTGATCGATCACCTTGCGGTTGACCGGGTCGAGCACGATAACCGAGCTGTCGTCCATGCGCAGGCTGGAGGCAGCATCAATCCAGTAACCCTGCCAACCGGCTTCACGCAGCTTGGGGAAGACTTCGCTGGTGTAGTCGCCACCTTGGCAGGTGAGAATCACGTCCAGGCTTTTCAGCTCGTCAATGCTGTAGGCGTCCTTCAAAGGCGCCGTCTCCTTGCCAATCGCCGGGCCTTGGCCGCCGACATTGGAGGTGGTGAAGAACACCGGCTCGATCAAGTCGAAATCCTGTTCTTCCAGCATGCGTTGCATCAGCACGGAACCGACCATGCCGCGCCAACCGATCAGACCTACACGTTTCATAACCACTACACCTATATAAGCTGACCACCGGAGTCCTCCGGCGGGCCAGGAAGATTACAGACTACGCAGCGCTTCGACTACCGCGTCACCCATCGCCGCGGTGCCGACCTTGGTTGTACCCGCGCTGTAGATATCGCCGGTGCGCAGGCCCTGATCGAGCACCTTGCTCACGGCCAGTTCGATGGCATCAGCTGCAGCCGTTTGATTGAAGCTGTAACGCAGCATCATCGACACCGACAGAATGGTCGCCAATGGGTTGGCAATGCCCTGCCCGGCGATATCCGGCGCGCTGCCGTGGCACGGCTCATACATGCCTTTGTTGTTGGCATCCAGCGACGCCGACGGCAGCATGCCGATGGAGCCAGTGAGCATCGAGGCTTCATCCGAGAGGATGTCGCCGAACATATTGTCGGTCACCATCACGTCGAACTGCTTCGGCGCACGTACCAGCTGCATCGCAGCGTTGTCGACGTACATGTGGCTGAGTTCGACGTCCGGATAATCCTTGGCCACTTCAATCACTACGGCGCGCCACAACTGGCTGGAGGCCAGTACGTTGGCTTTGTCCACCGAGCAGAGCTTCTTGCCACGCACGCGGGCCATGTCGAAGCCGACGCGGGCGATACGACGGATTTCGCTCTCGCTGTACGGCAGGGTGTCGTAGGCCATGCGCTCGCCGTTTTCCAGCACCTTGCTCTCGCGCGGCTGACCGAAATAGATGCCGCCGGTCAGCTCACGCACGATGAGGATATCCAGGCCAGCAACGATTTCGCGCTTGAGGCTGGAAGCATCGGCCAGCTGCGGGTAGAGAATCGCCGGACGCAGGTTGCCGAACAGGCCCAGCTGCGAACGAATTTTCAACAGACCACGCTCCGGACGAATCGCCGGATCAATAGCGTCCCACTTCGGGCCGCCTACGGCGCCGAGCAGAATGGCATCGGCCGCCTTGGCGCGCGCCAGGGTTTCGTCAGCCAGCGGCACGCCGTAACGGTCGATGGCCGCGCCACCGAGGTCATCGAAACTCAGTTCGAAACCCAGGTTGTACTTATCGTTGGCCAGTTCCAGCACCTTGACCGCTTCGGCCATGATTTCCGGGCCGATACCGTCGCCGGGGAGAATCAGAATCTGCTTGGACATACTTTTCTCAACTCATTGATCGGCGAGTGACGCATGCACTCGCCCACTGATTACTTGATTGCGCCGAACAGCCAAGGGCTGCGCTGCTGATAGGTGGTTTCAAAGGTCTTGATCGCGTCACTGTCCTGCAGGGTCAGGCCGATATCGTCCAGACCATTGAGCAGGCAATGCTTGCGGAAGGCATCGACCTCAAAGCTGTACTGCACGCCATCCGGACGGGTCACGGTTTGCGCGGCCAGGTCGACGGTCAGCTGATAGCCGACCGTGGCTTCCGCCTGCTGGAACAGCGCGTCGACCTCGTCTTCCTTAAGGATGATCGGCAGCAGGCCGTTCTTGAAGCTGTTGTTGAAGAAGATATCGGCAAAGCTCGGCGCGATGATGGTGCGGAAACCATATTCCTCAAGCGCCCAAGGCGCGTGCTCGCGGGATGAACCGCAACCGAAGTTCTCCCGCGCCAGCAGCACGCTGGCACCCTGGTAACGCGCAAAGTTCAGTACGAACTCCTGATTCACCGGGCGCTTGGAGTTGTCTTGGTTCGGCTGGCCAACATCGTGGTAACGCCACTCATCGAACAGGTTCGGGCCGAAGCCTGAGCGCTTGATCGACTTCAAGAACTGCTTGGGGATGATCTGGTCGGTGTCGACGTTGGCACGATCCAGTGGAGCGACCAGGCCGGTGTGTTGAGTAAAGGCTTTCATCGTCAGCTCCTTAGGCCTGGATCAATTCGCGGACATCGATAAAGCGGCCGGTCACTGCCGCCGCCGCCGCCATGGCAGGGCTGACCAGGTGCGTACGCCCACCGGCACCCTGACGGCCTTCGAAGTTGCGGTTGGAGGTGGACGCGCAATGCTCGCCACTGCCGAGTTTGTCCGGGTTCATCGCCAGGCACATGGAGCAGCCCGGCTCGCGCCATTCAAAACCGGCTTCGATAAAGATGTGGTGCAACCCTTCCTGTTCCGCCTGGGCTTTGACCAAGCCGGAGCCCGGCACCACCATCGCCTGTTTGATGGTGCTGGCGACCTTGCGGCCCTTGGCCACTTCAGCAGCAGCGCGCAGGTCTTCAATCCGCGAATTGGTGCAGGAGCCGATAAATACGCGATCCAGCTGGATATCAGTGATCGCCTGATTGGCCTGCAAACCCATGTATTTCAGGGCGCGGGTAATCGAGTCCTTCTTCACCGGATCGTTTTCGGCGGCCGGGTCCGGCACGTTCTGATCGACAGCCAGCACCATTTCCGGCGAAGTACCCCAGCTCACTTGCGGCTTGATGTCTTCGGCACGTAATTCGACCACAGTGTCGAAATGCGCATCAGCGTCGGACACCAGGTCCTGCCACTGCGCCACGGCGGCGGCCCAATCGGCGCCTTTCGGGGCAAACGGACGGCCTTCGACGTAGGCGATGGTCTTCTCATCTACCGCCACCAAGCCGACGCGGGCACCGGCTTCGATGGACATATTGCAGATGGTCATGCGCCCTTCCAGCGACAGGTCGCGGATTGCGCTACCGGTGAACTCCAGGGCATGGCCATTGCCGCCAGCGGTGCCGATCTTGCCGATTACCGCGAGGACGATGTCTTTGGCGGTCACGCCAAACGGCAGCTTGCCTTCGACCGCAACCTTCATGTTCTTCATCTTCTTGGCCACCAGACACTGGGTCGCCAACACATGCTCGACCTCGGAGGTGCCGATGCCGTGAGCCAGCGCGCCGAATGCGCCGTGGGTCGAGGTGTGCGAGTCGCCGCAGACCACGGTCATGCCCGGCAAGGTGGCACCCTGCTCCGGGCCGACCACGTGGACGATGCCCTGGCGGATGTCGTTCATCTTGAACTCGAGGATGCCGAAGTCATCGCAGTTCTCATCCAGGGTTTGCACCTGAATGCGCGACACTTCATCAGCAATGGCTTCCAGACCGCCCTGACGCTCGGCCTTAGTGGTCGGCACGTTGTGGTCCGGGGTGGCGATGTTGGCGTCGATGCGCCACGGTTTGCGGTTGGCCAGACGCAAGCCCTCAAAGGCCTGGGGCGAGGTCACTTCGTGGAGGATATGCCGGTCGATGTAGATCAGCGACGAACCATCGTCGCGGCGCTTCACTTCGTGCATTTCCCAGAGCTTGTCGTACAGCGTTTTGCCAGCCATCCGCTTTCCCTCATCAACCTGTTTCTATGCCTGGGCAAATAGCCCTTTGGCTTATGGGGTAATCCTATGGGCTTGAATTAAATTACTCAAATTCATATTTTTCATCCAAAGGATTCCTAACTGGAATACAAGTAAGCTTGAGCAGCGCCTATTGCACTCACCCACTGCCAGGAACAGCCGCATGGATCTCGCCACCCTCAATGCCTTTATTGCCATCGCCGAGCTGGGCAGCTTCTCCGAGGCAGCGGAACGCCTGCACCTGACCCAACCGGCGGTGAGCAAACGCATCGCCAGCCTGGAGCAGCAGCTGAGTGTGCGCCTGTTTGATCGCCTGGGCCGCGAGGTGAGCCTGACCGAGGCCGGCCGCGCCCTGCTGCCGCGGGCCTACCAGATTCTCAATGTGCTCGATGATACGCGCCGCGCGCTGACCAACCTGAATGGCGAGATCAGCGGTCGCCTGACCCTCGCCACCAGCCACCATATCGGCCTGCATCGCCTGCCGCCGCTGCTGCGCGCCTTTACCCGGGCGCACCCGCAGGTGGCGCTGGATATTCAGTTCCTCGATTCAGAGGTGGCCTATGAAGAAGTCCTGCATGGCCGCGCTGAGCTGGCAGTCATCACCCTGGCCCCGGAAACCCGTGAGCCGGTGCATGCGGTGGCCGTGTGGGACGATCCGCTGGACTTCGTCGCCGCTCCCGAGCATCCGCTGGCACGCAGCCAGCTCATCAGCCTGGCCGATGTGGCGCATCACCCGGCGGTCTTTCCCGGCGGCAACACCTTTACCCACTATATTGTGCGGCGCCTGTTCGAGGCCCAGGGGCTGACGCCGAATATCGCCATGAGCACCAACTACCTGGAAACCATCAAGATGATGGTGTCCATCGGCCTGGCCTGGAGCGTACTACCGCGTACCATGCTCGACGATCAGGTCGCACGCCTGCCGTTGCCGGGCATCCAGTTGACCCGCCAACTGGGCTATATCAGCCACACCGAACGCACCCTTTCCAACGCCGCGCGGGCCTTTATGAACCTGCTGGATGCCCAGCGTGATGGCCTTGCAATGGCCAGCGACTAAGGGCTAACGTGGGCTTATAACGATAAGAAAGGTTTCTGCATGACTCAGCCCCGTTGCTCAGCCAAAGGCCAGGAAACCCACGCATGCAAAGGAAGCGTTGGTCGTGGCTAAATCCAGTGATCGCCGTCCGCCACTGCCGTTTATCCCGGCACTGGACCCTGCCGAATTCGAAAGCACCTGGAACGATGCCCCACGCCTGTTGCGTGCCCTCAACGGCGCCAAACTGGGCACCTGGTACTGGGACATCGAAAGCGGCCGGGTCAGCTGGTCACGCGGCGCCCAGGCCTTGTTCGGCCTCGACCCCAAGCAGCCGCTGGAAAAACGCATCGACTACATCGAGCTGATTCCCGAGGAAGACCGCCCCGATGTACTGCGCCTGTTCGAGCAACTGCTCGCCGGCAACCCGAGCAACCGCGCCTTTCGCCACCGTATTCGCTGGCCAGATGGCAGCCTGCATTGGCTGGAAATCAGTGGCAGCCTGCAGTTGGATGCCGATGGCAAGCAGCGAGTTATTGGCGTCATCCGCGACATCAGCAACCAGCAAGCCCGCGAGCAGGCGCTGCGCAGCAGCGAGGAAAAATTCGCCCAGGCCTTCAACTACAGTCCCGACGCGGTGGTCATCACCGAGAAATCCAGCGGACGCTTTATCGAGATCAATGCCGGCTTCGAGCGACAATTTGGCTGGACCAGCGAACAGACCCTGGGCCGCACCTCGCTGGAAATGGGTATCTGGGCCTGCCTGAAAGACCGCCAGCGGATGATGGATGCGGTCAAAAGCAACACCCTCAACGGCCTGGAAGTACCGCTTTACCACCGCGATGGCAGCATCCGCAGAAACCTGCTGTTTGGCGGCGAAATACTTCTGGAAGGTATCCCCTGCCTGGTCCTGTCGCTGCGTGATATCACCCAACAGCGCCAGCAGGAACAGGACCTGCACGACAGCCAGGAGCGCCTGAATCTGGCCCTGGACTCGGCCGACCTCGGCACCTGGGACTGGCACATCCCCAGCAATATGCTGTTTGGCTCGGCCCGCGCCTCAAAGCTGCACGGTCTGGCGGACGAGCCCTTTCATGACGACTTCCGCAAGTTCTTCAGCTTTGTTCCGCTGGAAGACCGCCACGCCATGCGCAAGCACTTTAACAACCTGGCGCTGGGCCTGACCGAGGAATACCAGGTCACCTACCGCGCGGTGTACGGCAACCAGGACGTGCATTACCTGGAAAGCACCGCCAAGCTCTACCGCGATGCCGATGGCAAGCCCGAGCGCATGGCCGGCATTCTTATCGACATCAGCGAGCGGGTGCGCCGCGAACAGAGCCTGGCCGCCTCCGAAGCCAAATTCGCCAACCTGTTCCAGGCCAGCCCCGACCCCGTCGCCCTGACCACCCTGCCGGACGGCGTGGGCATGGAAATCAACGCAAGCTTCAGTCAGACCTTCGGCTGGCAGCCCGAGGAAGTGATTGGGCACACAATGACTGAGCTGAACTTCTGGGCTGACCTTAAGGTGCGGGCCGCGCTGTACGACAAGCTCGAACGCGACAAAAGCCTGCACAACGAAGTAGCGGATTACCTCGATAAACAGGGCCGAGTGATCACCTGCGTGGTTTCATCCAGGCCCATGCTGCTGAACAACCAGCGCTGCATCCTCACCACCTTCCGCGACATCAGCGAGCGGCAGAAAGCCCAGGCTGCACTGCAGGCCAGCCAGGAAAAGTTTGCCCTGGCGTTCCACTCCAGCCCCGACGCCATCACCATTACCGAACGCGACAGCGGCCGCTATATCGAAGTCAACGAAGGCTTCGGCCGCCTGACCGGTTACACCCCCGACGAGGTGATCGGCCGCAGCGCCATGGAGCTCAATGTCTGGGCAGACCTGGCTGAGCGTGATGCGATGGTGCAGAAGCTGCAGCGCGACGGCCATGTCTACCACATGGAAATGCACGGCAAGCACCGCGATGGCACGGTCAAGCTGGTCGAGGTGTCGGTTGAACCCATCGAGCTCAACAAAACCCCCTGCCTGCTGCTCACCGCACGCGACATCAGCGAGCTCAAGGCAGCCCAGGCCCAGGTGCAGCACCTGGCCTACCACGACTCGCTGACCAACCTGCCCAACCGCGCCCTGCTGCTCGACCGCCTGACCCAGCAGATATCCCTGCTCAAGCGCCACGAACTGCGCGGCGCCCTGCTGTTTATCGACCTCGATCACTTCAAGCACATCAATGACTCACTCGGCCATCCGGTCGGTGATGCCGTGCTCAAGCTGGTCACCGCACGCCTGGAAGCCAGCGTGCGCCAGGAAGACACCGTGGCGCGCCTGGGCGGTGACGAATTTGTCGTGCTGATCTCCGGCCTGGAAGGCAAACGCTCGAAAGTAGTCCAGCAGGTCCGCGCTCTGGCAGAAAAACTGCGCCACCTGCTGGCCGAACCGATGCTGCTCGACGGCCATCAACTGCAAGTCACCCCGAGCATCGGCATCGCCTTGATTCCCGACCATGGCGACACCCCCTCGGATCTGCTCAAGCGCGCCGATATCGCCCTCTACCGGGCCAAGGATTCCGGGCGCAACTGCATCCAGCTGTTTCGCAACACCATGCAGAAAGCCGCCAGCGAACGCCTGCGCCTGGAAAACGACCTGCGCCTGGCGCTCGCCCGAGGTGAGTTCGAGCTGCACTTTCAGCCCCAGGTGGATGCGCGCAACAACCAGATCATTGGCGCCGAAGCCCTGCTGCGCTGGATGCACCCGACCCTGGGCGCGCAGTCACCGGCGCTGTTTATCCATGTGCTCGAAGAAAGCGGGCTGATTCTCGAAGTCGGCGGCTGGGTGCTCGCCGAAGCCTGCCACGCCTGCGCCCAACTGCTTGAGCAGGGCATGGTCAGCGCCGCGCAGTTCAGCCTGTGCGTGAATATCAGCCCTCGGCAATTTCGCCAGAATGATTTTGTCGAACGGGTGGAAAGCAGCCTGACCAGCAGCCACCTGCCGCCGCACATGCTCAAGCTGGAAATCACCGAAGGCATCGTGATCCAGAATATCGACGACACCATCGCCAAGATGAACCGCCTCAAGCGCCTCGGCGTGACCTTTGCCATGGACGATTTCGGCACCGGCTACAGCTCGCTGACCTACCTCAAGCGACTGCCGGTGGATGTGCTGAAGATCGACCAGTCCTTCGTGCGCGACGCCACCCTGGATGCCAACGACGCGGAAATCATCCGCGCCATCGTCGCCATGGCCCGCAGCCTGGGCCTGGACATGATTGCCGAAGGCGTCGAGCAAACCGACCAGCTGGAATTCCTCCAGCAACAGGGCTGCCATCACTACCAGGGCTACCTGTTCAGCCGGCCAGTGCCGCTGCCGCAGTTCCGCCAGCTGTTGCACGACAACCGCATACCGGCGCCCCTGTAAAACAACAAGGGCACCCGTAGGTGCCCTTGTTGTTAAAGGCGTGGCAGCTTAACTCTGCAGCACGGTGCGGCTGCCCCCAATCGGAATGCGCTTGGCTTTGGCCTCTTCCGGCACGATGCGTACCAGGTCGATATTCAGCAGGCCGTTGACCAGGCTGGCGGCCTTGACCTCGATATGGTCGGCCAGGCGGAACGACAGCTTGAACGCACGCTGGGCGATGCCTTGGTACAGATAGGTGACGTTCTCGGCACTGGTGTCGCGCTTGCCGCCGGTAACGGTCAGCACCCCGCGCTCGACCTGCAGCTCCAGGTCATCTTCCTGGAAGCCCGCCGCGGCGACCACGATGCGGTATTGATCGTCGGCATACTTCTCGACGTTGTAGGGTGGGTAGCTGCTGCCCGCCTCGTTGCGCATGGCCGACTCGAACAAATCATTGAAACGGTCGAAGCCAACGGACTGACGGAACAGCGGGGTCATGGAAAATGCAGTGCTCATAATTAAATCTCCTGAAAATCAGCGAGTGGTTAATCGCGAGACCCGACTTCGGCATCCCGCATGACTAAAAATGTGGCTATTCAGGTAGATTTCAAGCCTCTGCAAAATTTTCTTACAGGGAGCAATTCGATGAGCAAGGTCATGCTGATCACCGGCGCCAGTCGCGGCATTGGCGCCGCCACCGCCAGGCTGGCGGCCGCTCAGGGCTACGCGCTGTGCCTGAATTACCACCGGCAACAGGCAGCGGCCGAGGCGCTGGTGGGCGAGATCACCCAGGCGGGCGGTCAAGCCATCGCCGTACAGGCCGATGTGGCCGATGAAGGCCAGGTAATGCAACTGTTCACCCGCCTCGATCAGCACTTTGGCCGCCTCGATGTACTGGTCAACAACGCCGGCATACTGGAAACCCAAATGCGTTTGCAGCAGATGGCGCTGGCGCGCTGGCAACGGGTATTCGCCACCAATGTGTTCGGCAGTTTTCTCTGCTGCCGTGAGGCGATCAAACGCATGTCGACGCGCCAGGGCGGCAACGGCGGCGCCATCGTTAATCTGTCCTCGGCGGCCGCGCGGCTCGGCGCACCCGGCGAGTACATTGACTACGCAGCCGCCAAAGGCGCGATCGACAGCATGACCCTGGGCCTGGCCAAGGAAGTTGCGGCCGAGGGTATTCGCGTCAATGCGGTGCGCCCAGGGGTGATTGAGACTGAGATTCACGCCAGCGGCGGTGAGCCGGCGCGGGTCGCGCGGGTCAGCCAGAGTGTACCCATGGGCCGTGGCGGTTTGGCCAGTGAAGTGGCTGAAGCGATTCTCTGGTTGGCCAGCGAGCAGGCGTCCTACACCAGCGGCGCGCTGCTGGATGTTAGCGGCGGGCGCTAACCGCGACGATGGCGTGCGCCGCACTGAATACCGTTTTCGGTCTGGCACTATGTAGCCCGCCTAAATTCATAGAGCAGGCCCTGGTGCAATCCGGGTTAGCGAACTCCCGGATTGCGCTGCGCTTATCCGGGCTACAGGCTCAGGCTCGATAAAGAGTCAGGCGCTCGCCTGCTCGGCACGCTCAGGCTCGATAAAGTCGATACCGAGCAGACCATCGATACGCAGGCAGTCGCTTTCACGGCGCAGCAGGTTGAACAGCTCGGTGGCTTCGGGGTAGCTGCGGGTCAGCATGGCCAGCCATTGCTTGAGCCGCCCCGGTGCGTAGCGTGGCGACATCTTGCGCCGCGCCTGCAGCCAGAAATCCGCCAGCAGCGGCTGCAGTTCGGCCCAACTCATGGGCACAACATCCTGCCCGGCCTTGGCGGCAGCGATCTGCCGGGCCAGGTCCGGGCGCGCGACCAGGCCACGGCCAAGCATGATGTCCTCAACCCCGCTGACCTCACGGCAACGCCGCCAGTCACCCAGGGTCCAGATCTCGCCATTGGCAAATACCGGCACCTTCACCGCTTCCTGCACCCGCGCCACCCACTCCCAATGCGCCGGCGGCTTGTAGCCTTCGACCTTGGTCCGCGCGTGCACCACGATCTGCGCTGCGCCGCCATCGGCCAGCGCCTGGGCGCACTCCAGGGCGTAATCCTTGTGATCAAAACCCAGGCGCATCTTCGCCGTGACTGGAATCGCTGCCGGCACCGCACGGCGCACCTCGCGGACGATGGCATGCAGCAGTTCGGGCTCTTTCAGCAGTACAGCGCCACCACGGGATTTGTTCACGGTCTTGGCGGGACAACCGAAATTGAGGTCAATCACCGGCGCGCCCAGGGTGCAGGCAAAGGCGGCGTTATCGGCCAGGCAGGCCGGATCGGAGCCGAGGAACTGCACGCGCAGCGGCGTGCCAGCGGCCGTTTGCGCGCCGCTGAACAATTCCGGTGCGAGCTTCTCGTAGCTACTGACCGGCAACACCCGCTCGGTGACCCGAATAAATTCTGTCACGCACCAGTCGATGCCGCCGACCTGGGTCAGCACATCGCGAAGGATTTCGTCGACCAACCCCTCCATCGGGGCCAGGGCGATTTGCATAGGACACACTCTCAAGAAAAACGCGCGACAGTTTAAGCTCAGTTACATCCGCTGGCACGCTACAGGCTGATAACAGCCTACAAATGGGGAACATCCAAGCGTTGTTGACGTCCACCAAAGGGTCAGTCAGCCAAAGGAGAGTTCTGATGCATCGCTTTGCCCTACCCGTCGCCCTCTATCTGAGTATGGCCATCGCCCATGCAGAAACCCAGGACGGCAGTCCATCGCAAAGGACCGAAAATAAACGCGCAGAGGTGACGCTCAGCCGGGATGACAGCGTGCCTCAAGGCTGCACAGCGGTGCTGAGCATCGACGAGGATGAAGTAGCCACCTTGAACAATGGCGACTCGGCCAGCCTTAGCCTGCCCGCTGGCAGTCCCTATCTGCGCGCCACCCTGAAAGAAGACCCAGCCTGTTCCTTGCAAGGCCTGGGCAGTGGTCAATCATTGCTGTTGGAACCTGGCAAGCAACTCAGCTTTACCCTGATGTATGGCAATGGTGCCTTGTTCTTTGCCCCGCAGCACGACCAGTGAATCTCAGAGCTGCATAGGGAAAGGCAGCTGCAGCGCCGCGCCATAACCCTCAACAAACTCTGGCGGCATGCGCTTGGGTTTACCGCTGGACAGCTCGATGCAGACAAAGGTGGTTTTCGCCCGTAACAGGGTCACGCCGTCTTCCGGGCGAATCAGCTGGAAGCGCCGGTCCATCTTCAGGCGCTGATCCGACTCGACAATCCAGGTGGCCATCTGCAGTTGCTGGTCTTCGTAGGCGCTGGCCAGGTAGTCGATCTCATGGCGCAGCACGGCCATGGCGCGGTCGAGGCGGCGGTACTCGGCCAGATCCAGCCCGAGAAACTGCGAATGGCGCCAGGCGCAGCGCTCCAGCCAACTGACGTAGACGGCGTTGTTGGCATGACCGAGGCCATCGATATCCTCCGCCGTGACCTGGATATCGATGACAAACGGATTGCTCAGCTCCCAGCTCATGCCGGCTGCTCCAGGCTACCGGCCAGGGCGCGGGCCTCGGCCGCCAATTGAGTGATCTGGTCCCAGGCGCGGGCGCGTACCAGGTTGCTTGGCGCGATCCAGGTGCCGCCAACGCAGGCCACGTTGGGCAGACGTAGGAAGCTCAGCAGGTTATCCGGGGTGACCCCACCGGTTGGGCAAAAACGAATGCCGGTGAACGGCCCTTTGAAGCTCTTGAGCATCTTGATGCTGGTGGCGCCATTGGCCGGGAACAATTTCAGCGAACGATAGCCGTACTCCAACGCCAGCAGCACTTCGGAGGGCGTCATCACCCCCGGCAAATAGGGCAAGCCGGAGTCTTCCGCCGCAGCGGCCAGGCGCTCGGTGCAGCCAGGGCTGACAGCGAACTGCGCCCCGGCGTCGCGGGCTTCGCTGAACTGCTCGGCATGAATCAGGGTGCCGGCGCCCACTAGCAGGTCCGGTAATTCCTTGCGCATCGCCGCCAGGGCATCCAGCGCGCCGGGGGTGCGCAGGGTTACTTCCAGCACGCGAATACCGCCGGCGTGCAGCGCACGGGCCAGGTCCACCGCCAGGCTGATATCGTCGATCACCAACACCGGCAACACCGGGCGGGCCTGTTGCAGCACCACATCCATCGTCAGGCTCATGCCTTGCTCCCCGCTCTCAAGATTCAATCGTCGCGTTCAGTCTTCAAACAGGCTGCTGGCGCCCTGCTCAGCCGAGCTAACCAGACGCCGCTGCGCGGCGAACATTTCCAGACCATAGCCCAACTCCAGCTCAGTACTGGCACAGGCCAGTGGCCGCGCGGCCAGTTGCTGCGCGCTCAACTCCACCTGCAGCAGCCCGTTTTGCGCATCCAGCACCAGCCAATCACCGTCCTGCAACCGCGCAAGGGCACCGCCTGCCGCCGCCTCCGGGGTGACGTGCAGGGCAGTGGAAACCTGCCCGGATGCGCCGGACATGCGCCCATCGGTAATCAGCGCGACACGCTGGCCGGCTTGCTGCAGATTGGCCAACAGCGGCATCAGTTTGTGCAGCTCAGGCATGCCATTGGCTTGTGGGCCTTGGAAGCGCACCACCAGCACCAGGTCACCTTGCAGCTCGCCAGCGCTGTAGGCGGCCTGCACGGCCGCTTCCGAATCGAAAATGCGCGCCTGGGCGCGGATTTGCCAGAACGCCGGGTCCACCGCCGAGGTTTTCAGGATGGCGCGGCCCAGGTTGCCGGTCAGCAGCACCAGCCCGCCCTCCTCGGCAAACGGCTCGGCGACCGGCCGGACAATATCGGGCGCAGGGCTCTGCGCCGGCAGCTCGCGCCAGGCCAAGCACTCGCCTTCCAGCCAGGGCTCGCGGGTATAAGCGTGTAAACCATGCCCGGCGGCGGTGGCGACATCGTTATGCAACAAGCCGGCGCCGAGCAGCTCACGCAGCAACCAGGCCGGCCCACCGGCGGCCTGAAACTGATTCACATCCGCCGCACCATTGGGGTAGACGCGCGCCAGCAGCGGTACGACCTTGGACAGTTCGGCGAAATCATCCCAGCTCAATTCATAACCAGCCGCCCGGGCAATGGCCGGCAGGTGCAGGGTGTGGTTGGTCGAACCGCCGCTGGCGAGCAAGGCCACCACCGCATTGATCAGCGCCCGCGCATCAATCTGTTGACCGACCGGTAAGTAACGTTCGCCCTGGCGGCTGTTGTGCGCCACCAGCCGCGCGGCTTCATCGGTCAGCGCATCACGCAGCGGCGTGTAGGGATGGATAAAGGCGCTGCCCGGTACGTGCAGGCCCATGGCTTCCATCAGCAGCTGATTGGTATTGGCGGTGCCGTAAAAGGTGCAGGTGCCGGCCTGGTGATAAGCAGCCAACTCGGCAGCCAGCAGCTCATCACGGCTGGCTTCGCCACGGGCGTAACGTTGGCGGACGGCGGCTTTTTCCTTGTTCGGCAGGCCCGACTGCATGGGCCCGGCCGGGACGAACACCGCCGGCAGGTGACCGAAATGCAGCGCGCCGATCAGCAAGCCGGGGACGATCTTGTCGCACACGCCGAGATACAGCGCGCCGTCAAAAATGCCGTGGGTCAAACCGATGGCAGCGGCCTGGGCAATCAGGTCACGGGAGAACAGCGACAGCTGCATGCCAGCCTCACCCTGGGTGATGCCATCACACATCGCCGGCACCCCGGCGGCGAACTGCGAGGTCGCGCCTGCCTTGGCCAGCGCCACTTTCAGGCGCTCGGGATACTCCCTGAGCGGTGAATGGGCCGAAAGCAGATCGTTATAGCTGGAGATGATCGCGACATGCGGTGAGCCGCCCTGCTTCATGATCAGCCGCGCATCCTCAGGCTGCGCGGCCAGGGCATGGGCCAGGTTGGAGCAACCCAGCGCCTGATGCGCGGTGCGCCCGGCGGCCAGGGCCAGGCGCTGCAAATAACGCTCGCGGCGTTTGGCCGAACGCGTTTCCAGTGCGGCGGTAACCTGCTCAACAACCGGATGCAACATGACGATTCCCTTTATCGGCGAGGTACAAGCTTGCAGTGTAACGGCTTAGCGCCTGCTTTAACGCAGCCGACCTACATGCAGCTGACCTTAATATCCGCTCAGGGTGCCCAGTAAATATTGACCGGCAACGGGCTGCGCTGCAGCCAGGCATACAGCGGTAACTCACGCGACGCGGGCTGATCGGCCAGCACCGCATCAATCAGCTCGCGCTTGCGCTCGCCGAACGCCAGCAAACCCAGCCACTGGCCACGCTGCAGCATGGCCAGATTTAGCGACAGTCGTTCTCGCGGTTCCTGCGGCGCCAGGGCTGGCAAGGCTGCAGGTTTAGCCAGCGGATCAAGCGCGCCCGCCAGGTCAGGCATAGCGGGAAACAGCGAGGCGATATGGCCGTCTTCACCCATACCCAGCAGCACCGCGCTAAACGGCGGCCACTGCGCCAGTTGCTCACCCCAGGTCAACGCCGCCTGCGCCAGCGTTTCGCCCTGGCGTGGGTCCAGGCAATTAGCGTTCGGTAGCCCCTGATGCAACAGCAGCCAATTACTCTCGGCTGCCTGCGCCGCCACCCAGCGTTCATCACTGGGGCTGAGGTCGATGCGTTGACTCTCCAGTTGCTGCGCCAGCAAAGGCAACAAGGCTTGCGGACTGCTGCCGCCGGGCAGGATCAGCCCGGCGCGGGGCTGTTGCGCCAGCGTGGCCTGAATCTGCGCCAGCAGGTCGGCGGCCAGCGCATGCAGACAAGCGTCGCGCTGAGCATGGCAATGCAGCAAATTTTGGCTCATAAGCAACCCCGGCTAAGCTATCGGTATGTCATAAGGCCGCGCAATAATGCACCTTTGTCGTGTCCGCCAACATCCTTGCCATGGAATGCCTCTTTTGATTGTGTTGCTGCGCGTACTTCTACTGCTGTTGCTGCCGGCACTGGCGCAGGCCACCAGCCTGCCGCTGCTGGCCAGCGACACGCCGCTGCTGCCTGGCCCAGTTATGCAGGTGTGGGCCGACCCCGAAGGCCTGGCGGACATCCACAGCGTTCGCCAGTTACCTGAATCGGCCTGGCAGCCGGTGGCCCGTCGCGATGCCAGTTTCGGCTACAGCACACACGCCTACTGGCTACGTTTCAGCCTGCACAACCCGGCGGATAACGCCATCAACTGGGTGCTGTTGATCGGTAATCCACTGCTCGACACCCTGGACGCCTACGGCCTGGACGACGGCCGGGTGTATCAGGCCGGCGACCAGCGGCCATTCCACCAGCGCTGGGTCAATCACCGCCAACTGGTGCTGCCATTCAGCCTGGCAGCCGGAGAAGAACGCGAGCTGATCCTGCGCATGCAGACCGACGGCTCGGCCAACCTCAGCGCCAGCCTGATGAGCGCGCAAGCGTTCAACCAGCACGAACAACGCATGCTGCTGTTACAGGGCCTGTTTTTCGGCGCGCTGCTGGTGATGATGATCTACAACCTGTCGATCTTTATCATCACCCGCGACCGTAATTACCTGTGGTACAGCCTGTTTGTCGCCAGCTTTAGCCTCTACCAGTTCATCCAGCTGGGTTTTGCCCTGCAGTGGTTCTGGCCCGAGTCACTGGCCTGGCAGCAGATGAGTTTCCCGTTCAGCTCGGCGCTGGCGACGCTGTTCGGCGTGTTGTTCGCCTATGGCGTACTCGACCTCAAGAACCAGCACCCGGCTTACAGCAGGATCTGCCGCGGCCTGATTGGCAGCAGCCTGCTGGTAATGGCGCTGGCGTTGGTTGCGCCTTATCTCGTGGCTCTGATCGGCAGTTTCGTACTGCTGCTGGTCTGCGCGATTTTCGGCTGCATCTTCACGGTGCTGCGCTGGCGCGACGGCTACCCGCCGGCCAAGTTGTTCGCCCTTGGCTGGTCTGCCCTGATTATCGCCAGCCTGTTCAGCGTGCTCAGCGGCACCGGCCTGATCGCCAACTCCCTGCTGACCCTGCACGCCCAACAAATCGGCAGTCTGATTGAGCTGGTGATCTTCTCGATTGCCCTCGGTTCACGCATCCGCCTGGCGCAACACGCCCAGCAACGGGCTCAAGAGCAGCTATACGCCAATGAGCACCAACTGCGACTGGAACAGGCCAAGAGCCTGGATCTGCAGCAACAGATCAATGAAGGCCTGGAAGCCCGCGTAGAGGAGCGCACCGCGTCCTTGCAGCAGGCCCTGCAAGAGCTTTCTACCGCCAACCGCCAACTGGCCGAACTCAGCCGTCGTGACAGCCTGACTGGCCTGTTCAACCGCCAGGTGCTCAACGAAGAACTGGAGCGCATGCTCGCCCAGGCCAAACGCAGCCAGCGACCGCTCGCCATGCTGATGATGGACCTGGACCACTTCAAGAAGGTCAACGACCAGCACGGCCACCTGGTCGGCGACGCCTGCCTGCAGCACGCTGCCCTGCGCATGCAGCAGCGCATGCGCAGTAACGATCTGCTGGTGCGTTTTGGTGGTGAAGAGTTTGCCGCCGTGCTCTGCGACACCGAGCAAACTGGCGCGATGGACCTGGCCGAGCAGCTGCGTGCAGACCTGGCCAGCCACCCTTGCATGCACCAGGGCCTGAGTATCGACCTGAGCCTGAGCATCGGCGTCTATGCGCTGATTCCGGATGCAGGCAGCGACCGCGAACAGCTGCTACGCCACGCCGACCAGGCGCTGTATCAAGCCAAGGCCGCCGGGCGTAACAAGGTCATTGGTTACGAAACCAGCGCCTTGGACGATGCCTGACTCAGCGAGCCCAACAGCTCCAGCACCGCCTGCACCACCCGCGGATCAGCCAAGACACGCTGATGTCCACCGTTTTCCAGGCGCAGCAAGCGACTGTCAAACCAGCTCTGATGAATCGCCTCCGCCTCGCTGAACGGCACCATCGGATCGTCCACTGCATGCACGATCAAGCCGGGAAAATCCAGTTGGTAATGCGCGCTATCAAGCTGCCCAGCAGGAATCCCGGCCTTCTCCTCGACCAGCCGGACAAAGTGCGCGCGCGCCTGACGCGGCAGGCCCATATAGCGCGAGAAGCGCCGCAGCATGGTCAGAATCCGGCTGGGCGCGGCAATGCTCACCAACGCCTCGGTACGCAAGCCCAACTGGGTGGCCAGCAAGGCACTGGCGCCGCCCATGGAATGGCCAATCACCGCTTTCAGCGGTGGCAGCTCGCTGGCGGCCTCCAGCAAGGCGCGTGCAAACAGCACCACATTAGCTTCACGCCCAGGCGAACGACCGTGGGCCGGGGCATCCAGCGCCACCACACCGTAGCCGGCATTGACCAAGGCCTTGATCAGCTCGGCGAACTGCGTCGGCCGCCCTTCCCAACCATGCATCAGCAACACGGCCGGTCCGCTGCCCCAACGCAGCGCTGACAAACCGAAGCGCAGGGTGATGCGCTCGGCCTGCGCCAGCAATGGCAACTCCCAATCCCGCGGCGGCGAGGTGTGCGGCGTCATAAACTCCCGGCGCAACTTGCTGGCCAGGGCATGCGGTGCCAGCAGACCAATCGACGTATTGAAACCACGAACCCAGCTCATGCTATTCATTGCCATACCCTCAGACGATTGCCGATTTAGCAGCACGCAAGACTCGATCAGACAACTCACCGGAGCCCAGCGCGCGTGCCAGCGCCAGCCCTCCGACCATCAAGGCGATATCGGCCAGCGCCTGCTCAGCCTCCTCAGGGCTGCCCGCCAGCAGCGCCGTCATCAGCTCGATATGCTCCGCCAGCACCGCACGAAAACCATCCGGCATCCGCGCCAGCTCGCCTAACGAGCTGGGCAGCGGGCAGCCCTGCTCGCGGGCATCGCGGTGCTTGCGAGACAGATAGAAAGCAGCCAACAGCACGCGGCGGTCTTGGCCAGTCAGCGCCAGATCAAGCTGCGCGACCCGCTCCCGACGCTGGCAGAGCATCTGCTGAAATACTTCCAGCATCAGCGCTTCCTTGTTCTCAAAATGCGCGTAGAAGCCGCCTACCGTCAGGCCCGCAGCACCCATCACCTCGCCCACACCGGGTTCGACCAGGCCACGCTGCAGCAGCGCCTCACCGGCAGCGGCCAGAATGCGTTCGCGGGTTTGCGCCTTCTTCTCGCTCATGTTCGCCTCCTTAAGATTACGATAATAATATTATAAGCGAAATATAATTAGGCAAGCCTGCGCGGCAACCGCTGATCGGCTGGAGAAATAATGTTCAGGAGGTAGAAAAAATTGCCTGGAGCAATTTTTAACGTCGCGTAGTGACGGCCCGCAGGGTGGCGCCAGGGATGACAGGCCATAAAAACAAAAGGGCCATTCAATAATGAATGACCCTTCAAAATCCCGCAGAGCGGGCAAAAATGGCGTCCCCTAGGGGACTCGAACCCCTGTTACCGCCGTGAAAGGGCGGTGTCCTAGGCCACTAGACGAAGGGGACAAAACCTTCGAAGAACAAGGCCAGCTTTACGCTGGCCCCGTGGCAGTTGCTACTACTGCAAAATTGGTGGAGATAAACGGGATCGAACCGTTGACCTCTTGCATGCCATGCAAGCGCTCTCCCAGCTGAGCTATACCCCCGGATTTATCGCCTCTCGGCTCACAGCCCAAACTAGCACTGCTTTTTGAAACTGGCGTCCCCTAGGGGACTCGAACCCCTGTTACCGCCGTGAAAGGGCGGTGTCCTAGGCCACTAGACGAAGGGGACGTAACCCTTCTACAACCAACCAGCTACAAGAGCTGATTGTGGCAAGCCTTGCGGCTTTGAAGATGGTGGAGCTAAACGGGATCGAACCGTTGACCTCTTGCATGCCATGCAAGCGCTCTCCCAGCTGAGCTATAGCCCCATCTCAAGGACGGGGCGCATGTTAAGAGCACGCCCCACACCTGTCAACAAAATTTTTACCGGCACCAGCATTCTTTATGCTGACAGAACAACCACTTACCCCATCCCGGCACGCCAAAACGACGGCCGGACGGGGCATTCAGCTGCTTAGGCAATAGCTGCCAGCAGCTTCTCCCACTCTTTGTTTTCTTTCTTCGACACGCCGCCGAGCAGTTCGATGGCCTGACGCAGACGGAAGCGCGTCAGGTCCGGGCCGAGAATTTCCATGGCATCCAGCACCGACACCGAGCTGGCCTGCCCGGTGACAGCGGCAAACATCAGCGGCATGGCGTCGCGCAGTTTCAGCTCCAGGTGCTCGACCACCGCCTGGATGCAGCCGGTGATCTGGTCCTTTTCCCACTGACGCAGCGCTTCGAGCTTCCACAGAATCAACTGCATCAGCTGACGCACCTGCTCGGCCGAGAGTTTCTTGTGCTCGAACAACGCGGCATCCGGAGCTACCCCGCCGGCGAAGAAGAAGCTGGCCAATGGCGCGATCTGGCTAAAGGTTTCCACCCGCCCCTGCACGTGCGGCGCAATCTGCATCAGGTAGTTGCTGTTGAACGCCCATTTCTGCGCACCGGCGGCGAACTCTTCGACGCTCAGCTCGCGCATCCACTGACCGTTGAGCCAGGACAGTTTCTCCAGATCGAAGATCGGTCCACCGAGGGAAACTCGGTTGATATCGAAGTGCTCAACCATCTCGTCGAGGCTGAACTTCTCGCGCTCGTCCGGCATCGACCAGCCCATACGGCCGAGGTAATTGAGCATGGCCTGCGGCAGGAAGCCCATGCGCTCGTAGAAGGTGATCGAAGTCGGATTTTTGCGCTTGGACAGCTTGCTCTTGTCCGGGTTGCGCAGCAGCGGCATGTAGCACAGCTGCGGCTTGTCCCAGCCGAAGTACTCGTAGAGCAGAATCAACTTGGGCGCCGACGGCAGCCATTCTTCGCCGCGCAGCACGTGGGTGATGCCCATCAGATGGTCATCGACCACGTTGGCCAGGAAGTAGGTCGGCAGACCATCGGTCTTCATCAGCACCTGCATGTCCATGCGATCCCAGGGGATCTCCACTTCGCCGCGCAGCATATCCGGTACCACGCACACGCCTTCAGTCGGCACCTTCATGCGCACCACATTCGGCTCGCCGGCAGCCAGGCGCTGTTGCACCTCTTCAGCAGAGAGGTGCATGCAGTGGCCGTCATAACGCGGCGTCTGCTTGGCTTCCATCTGCTCGGCGCGCAGCTTGTCCAGGCGCTCGGCACTGCAGAAGCAGTGGAAGGCATGACCCTTCTCCACCAGCTCGGCACTGTATTTCTGGTAGATATGCCCGCGCTCGCTCTGCCGATACGGGCCGTGCGGGCCGCCGACGTCCGGGCCTTCGCTCCACTCGATACCCAGCCAGCGCAGGGCATCGTAAATCTGTTGTTCCGACTCGCGGGTCGAGCGCACTTGATCGGTATCTTCGATACGCAGGATAAATTCGCCACCGTGCTGACGGGCAAAGCACAGGTTGAACAGGGCGATATAGGCAGTGCCTACGTGCGGATCACCAGTGGGCGACGGCGCGATACGGGTACGAACGGTGGTCATGGCGGCTCTCAGAGAATGTGCAACGGGCAATCTTTCAAGCCCGCGATATTAACAGGCTGGCCGCCGCCGGCTCCAGCCAGCGCGGTTATTTCAGCTGCGTCAGCGCCCGCAGCGGGTCAACGCTTTGTCTTGTAGTGCGTAGCAGGCTGGACAACAACGCCAGCCCGCTTAGACTGACGCCCTCTACTGCGGGCCTTGCCGCTTTTTCCAGGCGCCCGCCCTGCCCTCGTCAACTCAGATCGCCATGCCTACCCCATCACGCACCCGCAGCCTGCTGCTGATCGTCGCCTTTGCCACTATTTATATCGGCTGGGGCACCACCTACCTGGCCAACCACTTCCTCCTGCTGGAGCTGCCGCCGTTCGTCATCGGCAGCCTGCGCTTCTCGATTGCCGGCCTGCTCGCCCTGGCCTGGGTGGTGCTCAGCGGCCAACTGCGCATGCAGCGCAGCGACTGGGGCGGCGTGCTGATCGGCAGCCTGGCGCTGATTGCGGTCGGCCAGGGCGCGCTGATCTACGCCAACCAGTATTTGCCGACCGGCATGCTGGCGATGCTCTACACCACCCTGCCGCTGTGGAGCGTGGCGCTGGAATGGCTGCTCGGCGAGCGACCGCCACTATGGGTGATGTGTGGGCTGGCGCTGGCCTGCAGCGGGATTGTGCTGCTGATGAACAACGGCCTGGATCACAGCGCCTCTATCGAACAGTGGTTCGCCGGCCTGCTGGTGGTGTTCGCCACCCTGCTCTGGGCCGGCGGCGCCTGGCTGATGCGTCAGCGCCCACCGTTTCGCTCCAGCTGGCTGGGGCTGAGCCTGCAGATGTTGATCGGTGCATTGCTGCTGGCACTGTTCGGCCTGTGGCACGGCGACTGGCAAGCACTCGACCTGCGCGCGATGAGCGCTAATGCCTGGCTGTGGCTGGCCTACCTGGTGCTACCGGTCAGCCTCGGCGTGTATCCGGCGTATTTCTGGCTGCTGCGCGAAGTGCGGCCGAGCCTGGTATCGACCTTCGCTTTCGTCAACCCGGTGGTGGCACTGCTACTGGGCTACCTGCTGCTGGGTGAACGCCTCAGCCTGATGGCCATGCTGGCCTGCGGCATTACTCTGGGCGGCGTGGTGTTGATTATCTTCGGCCGACGTTAAGCGCAAACCTGTGGAAGGGGCTGGGCGGCACTCCGCTTTAGCCGCGAACAAGTAGTCCCCCTGTCGCGGCTAAAGCCCCTCATACGCGATGCCCCTCCCACATTTACCTAATCAAACCTGCAGCAGTCGATCACGCAGTTTCTGAATCTCATCACGCAGTTGCGCCGCGGCCTCGAACTCCAGATCGCGGGCCAGGGCGTACATCTTCTCTTCCAACTGCCGGATGCGCTTGGTGATTTCGCTCGGTGAGCGCAGTTCGTTCTCGTAGCGCGCACTTTCCTCCGCAGCCTGAGCCATACCTTTGCGCTTCTTGCTGCGTGATCCCGGCACGGTGGCGCCCTCGAGAATGTCCTGCACATCCTTGAACACGCCCTTGGGGGTGATGCCATTGGCCAAGTTGAAGGCGATCTGCTTGTTTCGGCGCCGTTCGGTTTCGCCGATGGCGCGCTCCATAGAGCCGGTCATGCGGTCGGCATAGAGGATTGCCCGGCCGTTGAGGTTACGTGCGGCGCGGCCGATGGTCTGGATCAGCGAGCGCTCGCTGCGCAGAAAGCCTTCTTTGTCGGCATCGAGAATCGCCACCAGCGACACCTCCGGCATGTCCAAGCCTTCGCGCAGCAGGTTGATGCCCACCAACACATCGAAGGCGCCGATGCGCAGGTCGCGAATGATCTCGACCCGCTCCACCGTATCGATGTCCGAGTGCAGGTAGCGCACCCTGGCGCCGTGATCGGCCAGGTAGTCAGTCAGGTCCTCGGCCATCCGTTTGGTCAGCGTGGTGACCAGCACCCGCTCCTCCAGCGCCACGCGCTTCTTGATTTCCGAGAGCAGGTCGTCGACCTGGGTCAGCGCTGGGCGCACTTCGATCTGCGGGTCGACTAGGCCAGTCGGTCGCACCAGCTGCTCGATCACTCGCCCAGCATGCTCAGCTTCGTAGTTACCGGGCGTGGCAGAAACGAAGATGGTCTGCGGGCTGGCCGCCTCCCACTCCTCGAAACGCATCGGCCGGTTATCCAGCGCCGAAGGCAGGCGGAAACCGTATTCGACCAGGGTTTCCTTGCGCGAGCGGTCGCCCTTGTACATCGCGCCGACCTGCGGCACGGAGACGTGAGACTCGTCGATCACCAGCAGCGCCTGGTCCGGCAGGTAGTCGTACAGCGTCGGTGGCGGCTCGCCGGGGCCGCGCCCAGACAAGTAACGCGAGTAGTTTTCGATGCCGTTGCAGTAACCCAGCTCGATAATCATCTCCAAGTCGAAACGGGTGCGCTGCTCCAGACGCTGGGCTTCCACCAGCTTGTTATTACTGCGCAGGTAATCCAAACGCTCAGCCAGCTCGACCTTGATCTTCTCCACCGCCTCCAACAGCACCTCGCGCGGGGTGACGTAGTGGCTCTTGGGGTAGAAGGTAAAACGCGGCAGCTTGCGGATCACCTCACCGGTCAGCGGGTCGAAGGCCGAAATGCTTTCCACTTCATCGTCAAACAGCTCGATGCGGATGGCCTCCAAGTCCGATTCCGCCGGGAAGATATCGATCACATCGCCGCGTACGCGGAAGGTGGCGCGGGCGAAATCCATGTCGTTGCGGGTGTATTGCAGGTCGGCCAGGCGGCGCAGCAAGGCGCGCTGATCCATTTTGTCGCCGCGATCGACGTGCAGCACCATCTTCAGGTAGGACTCGGGGCTGCCCAGACCGTAGATGCACGACACGGTGGTGACGATGATTGCGTCCGGCCGCTCCAGCAGCGCCTTGGTCGCCGACAGGCGCATCTGCTCGATATGGTCGTTGATCGAGGCGTCCTTCTCGATAAAGGTATCCGAGGACGGCACATAGGCTTCCGGCTGGTAGTAGTCGTAGTAGGAAACGAAATACTCCACCGCATTATTGGGGAAGAAGCTCTTGAACTCCCCATACAGCTGCGCGGCCAGGGTCTTGTTTGGTGCCAGCACCAGGGTCGGACGCTGGATCTGCGCGATCACGTTGGCGATGGAAAAGGTCTTGCCCGAGCCCGTCACGCCGAGCAATGTCTGGTGTGAAAGGCCCGCTTCCAGGCCTTCGACCATCTGCCGAATGGCCTCGGGCTGATCGCCGGCCGGCTGGAAACGGGTGACCAATTGAAACTCGGACATGACGGACCTCGACAAGCGGCTGTGACGCGGCCTGAAAGCCTACGTCAAAACCGGTGAAAAGCGTGTGCCTGCTGTCGCAGCACAGGTTATGCGTCGGTATACTACCGGCCCACTTACGCAACCCCTAGCCGGGTGTTGCCCGACACTCAACTTCTCCTCTTCAGAGCTGCCGCATCCATGAGTCTGTTCTCTGCCGTCGAAATGGCTCCGCGCGATCCCATCCTGGGCCTCAATGAAGCATTCAACGCCGATACCCGTGCGACCAAGGTCAACTTGGGCGTGGGCGTTTACTACAACGAGGAAGGCCGCATCCCATTGCTGCGCGCCGTAGCCGAAGCCGAGAAAGCCCGCATTGAAGCCCACGCCCCGCGTGGTTACCTGCCGATTGAAGGCATTGCCGCCTATGACAGCGCCGTGCAGAAACTGTTGCTGGGCGCCGACTCCGAGCTGATTGCCGCTGGCCGGGTAATCACCACTCAGGCCGTGGGCGGCACGGGCGCACTGAAAACCGGCGCCGACTTTCTCAAGCGCCTGCTGCCCAACACCGTGGTGGCGATCAGCGACCCGAGCTGGGAAAACCACCGCGCGCTGTTCGAGTCCGCCGGCTTCGCGGTGCACAACTACCGCTATTACGACGCAGCCAGCCACGGCATCAACCGCGCCGGCATGCTCGAAGACCTGAAGAACCTGCCAGCGCGCTCGGTTGTCGTGCTGCACGCCTGCTGCCACAACCCAACTGGCGTCGACCTGTCGCTGGACGACTGGAAAGCCGTACTGGACGTGCTGCGCGAACGCGAGCACGTGCCCTTCCTCGACATCGCCTACCAGGGCTTTGGCGACGGTATCGAGCAGGACGCCTTTGCCGTGCGCCTGTTCGCCGCCTCCGGCATCCCGTTCTTCGTCTCCAGCTCGTTCTCCAAATCCTTCTCGCTGTACGGCGAGCGCGTCGGCGCGCTGTCGATCGTCACTGGCAGCCAGGAAGAGGCCGGCCGCGTGCTGTCGCAAGCCAAGCGCGTGATCCGCACCAACTACTCCAACCCGCCAACCCACGGCGCCACCGTGGTGGCCAGCGTGCTGAACAGCCCTGAACTGCGCGCCCTGTGGGAAGAAGAACTGGCCGGCATGCGCGAGCGTATTCGCGGCATGCGCATGGCCATGGTCGAGCAGCTGGCGGCGCTCAATTGCAAACGCGATTTCGGCTTCGTCGCCCAGCAGCGCGGCATGTTCTCCTACTCGGGCCTGACCGCCGAGCAGGTCGAGCGCCTGAAAACCGAGTTCGGCATCTACGCCGTCAGCACCGGACGCATCTGCGTCGCCGCGCTGAACCAGCGCAACCTGCCTGCCGTTACTCAGGCGATTGCGGCGGTTCTCTGAATCACAGGGGAAGTCGATCAGGTATTGACTTCCCCTTTCTAATCAGTAGGATACGCGCCATTGTTCCGCGATAGCTCAGTCGGTAGAGCAAATGACTGTTAATCATTGGGTCCCTGGTTCGAGTCCAGGTCGCGGAGCCAGTAGTACATCGGGGTATAGCGCAGTCCGGTAGCGCGCCTGCTTTGGGAGCAGGATGTCGGGAGTTCGAATCCCCCTACCCCGACCATTTTTGGTCGTTGGCTCAGTTGATAGAGCAGTTGGTGTTTAACCGATTACTCATGGGCCAGAAAGCCACATGCACCACCCTTTCAAGCCTGCTTGAAAGTAAAAACCCGCCTAGTGCGGGTTTTTTATTGCCCATCAACTGGGCGAGCATCGCGAAAAAAAATCACCAAAAACTATTAGATCCATTCAATCCAAACATTTCACCAATCACACTTTCACCACTAGGCTGCACCTCAATAAAGAATAATTCTCACTCGAGGTGCGTCATGCTCAAGACTGTAACCTTCACCCTGATGCACTTCTGCATCGCCTTCGGCGTCACTTACGCGTTGACCGGCAGTATTGCGGCGAGCGGCCTGGTGGCGGCTATCGAACCGCTGTGCAACTCGGTGGGTTTCTATTTCCATGAGAAAGTCTGGCGGCGCATCGAAGGTCGCTCGACAACTGCCGCCGCGCGCGCCAAGCATGCCTGGCTGCATCACCAGGCATAAGACTTGAGGCCAGTTGCGTAGGACGTAGAAACAGCCCGCGCGGTGCCGAGCCAATCCGCTACTATGCGCGGCTCAGCCAACCATACGCGCCCGATCATGCCTGCTACTTCTCGCTTCCCTGCTGCGCCTTACCTATTTGCCTGCCTGCTTGGCCTGCTGGCGCTTTTCGGCCTGTGGTTTGGTATTGGCCAACCGGTCGAACTGGCAGATGCCGCAACGCCCACGCACAAGCTGCAGTGCGCTTCATACACGCCGTTCGACAAAGACCAGTCGCCCTTCGATCAACCGATGCAGCTGCGCCCCGAGCGCATGGACGCCGACCTCGCGCTGCTCGCCGAACGCTTCGAGTGCCTGCGCACCTACTCGGTGACCGGTCTGGAAGAGCTGCCAAACATGGCGCGCAAACATGGCCTGAAACTGATCGTCGGCGCCTGGGTTAGCCGTAACCCGGCCGACACCGCGGTTGAGATTGCCGGTTTGGTGAAAATCGCCAACGCCCACCCGGATGTGGTGCAAGCGGTGATCGTTGGTAACGAGGCGCTGCTGCGCAAAGAAGTCACCCCGCAGCAACTGGTGGCGTTGATTGAGCAGGTCAAGGCGCAGATCAAGCAGCCGGTGACCTATGCCGATGTCTGGGAGTTCTGGCTCAAGCACCCGGAAGTCGCCCCGGTAGTCGACTTCATCACCATCCACCTGCTGCCCTACTGGGAAGACAACCCCGCCGGCATCGAAAGCGCGCTGCATGAAGTCGCCGAGGTGCGCCAGACCTTTGCCAACGCTTACGCGCCTAAAGACATCCTGATTGGCGAAACCGGCTGGCCCAGCGAAGGCCGCCAGCGTGAAACAGCAGTGCCAAGCCTGGTCAACCAGGCCAAGTTTATCCGTGGCTTTGTCGCCATGGCCGAGCAGAACGGCTGGCGCTACAACCTGATCGAGGCGTTTGATCAGCCATGGAAGCGCGTCAGCGAAGGCG
Organism: Pseudomonas sp.; assembly: GCF_030684895.1. Lineage (GTDB taxonomy): Bacteria > Pseudomonadota > Gammaproteobacteria > Pseudomonadales > Pseudomonadaceae > Aquipseudomonas. Next base: position 50,430 of record NZ_JAUXXP010000058.1, read on the forward strand.
CCGTGGGCGGTTACTGGGGCCTGTATGACGCTGATCGCCAGGACAAGTCGATCCTCGCCGGCGCCGTATCCAACCTGCCGCACTGGCCGACCTGGCTGAGCTTCAGCTTGGTCATTGCAGCGGCCACCCTGCTGCTGGCCGGCCGCCCGCACTCGCCCCGTGCCGCGCTGCTGTTGCCGCTGCTGGCGGCGCTGGGCGCCGGTTGTATCGGTCTGTTTGCAGAGTTGACGCTGATCACCAGCCGCTATCTCGGCGAATGGCTCTGGGCCGGTGTGCTGATTGTGTTGAATCTGCTGGTGTTGAGCCATGCCGCGTTGTTACTCAGCAGCCGCAATGGCTGGCGCGCACGCGCGTTCAACATGCTGCACAGCAAGGGCGCACTGTGGCTGGCGCTAAGCGGCTTTGCCGGGGCGGTGATGATGCTCGCGCTGGTGGTGGACGCACGCTACCGCAGCTTCCCCAGCGCCGCGCTATTGCTGCCAGCACTGGTTTACCTGTGCCGTCCGGTGGGCGGCTACCGCCGTGAGGTCGCCCTGCTCGCCCTGCTGATCGGCGCCTGTATTGCGCCGCAGCTGTACCAGGAAACCCTGAGCAACTGGCAGGCCCTGGGTTGGGCGCTGACCTGCGTGCTACTGGTGGCGGCGCTGTGGCGCAGCCTGCGGGTTAACGCGCAAACCACCTGATCAGGCGGTTTGCGGCGCGCGCACCCAGCGCAGCAGTGCCAGCACCACGGCAAATACCGCGAGGCTGGCGCTGTACAGCACCAGCGCCGGCAGGCCGAGCAACAGTGCCGGCACCGCCAGGCGCTTGCCCCAGGCACCCGGCAGCACAAAAGCCAGCACAGCAATAATCAGCGCAGCCCAGGCCAAGATGCGGAAGTGGATCAACCAACCAAGGCTCGCACGCACCTGGCAGGCCAACTGCTGCGGGGCGTCGACACACAGGCCGACCCATTGCGCGCCTTCCATCAGCTGGTAACGCAGCGCAAAGCTCAGCGCCAGACACAGGGCTGCAGCGCTCAGCAGAGCAGTCAGAGGTAGATAACGGGACATGGGCAACTCAGGCAGATAAACAGGCTGCGCAGGATAAGCCACCGCGTCACGGATAACACCCTCCAGTGATCGCCCCTTGCAGCCTCCCCAGCTAGAATCCAGCCATGCTGATACGTCGCCTGATACTGATCGCCGCAAGCCTGCTCGGCCTCTGGATGCTGTGGGTCATACTGTTGCCCGCGCCCAGCGGCCTGCCGCCCACTACGCCGCTGTCCAGCGGCAGCTGGCGCGTGGCGGAGCACACGGTCAGCAGGTTGGAGAGCTTCCAACTCGAAGCACGTATTCTCGGCCGTGAAGACTACTACCTCGACCGCGGCGCCAAACTCTCGCCGACCGACCTGGCGCTCGGCTGGGGGCCGATGGCTGATCCCGAGGTGCTGCGCCATATCAGCATCAGCCAACGCAACCGCTGGTATTTCTGGCGCGCCGAACAACTGCCGATCGAGCGCCGGCAGATAGAGATCCACAGCGCCAATATGCACCTGATACCTGCCACCCCTGAAGTAGCCAGCACCCTGGCCGGGCTCAAAGCAGGTCAGCAGATTCGCCTGAGCGGGCAACTGGTACGAATCGACGGTGACGATGGCTATCGCTGGGTCAGCTCACTCAGCCGCGAAGACACCGGCGACGGTGCCTGCGAGCTGATCTGGGTCGAGCAACTGCAGGTGCTGCCCTAAGTCAGCTCATACACCACATGGCACTTTTGCTTGAAAAACTGCAGGTCTATAACTAAACGGCACTTAACCTGACTTATGTGGTCAAATCGTTCCGCATCTGACCCGCTCCAGCAGCATCAGTCCTAGCTCTCAGAGATTTCGCCATGTCGCATGTCCCTCGTCTGCTTGCCCTTCTCAGTTGCCTAGCCCTGATTGCACCCGTCAGCGCGGCCGATATTGATGCCAGCAGTTATGGCTACCCCATCAGCAATGCATTCGAAGCCACCCTGGCGACTACGCCGCCGGAGCTGCGCCCTACGCTTCCGGCCGACGCCGACATCAACCAGAGTGACTACCAGATCAAATTGCGCCCTGAGCGCGAGTTTGAGCTACCGGACAACTTCTGGCCGGTCACCAAGATGCGCTACCGCCTGGCCAAACAGTCCGGTGAAGCGCCGCTGATCTTTATCATCGCCGGCACGGGCGCGCATTACGCCAGCAGTACCCCGGAATACCTGAAGAAGCTGTTCTACGGCGCCGGTTATCACGTGGTGCAACTGTCGTCGCCGACCAGTTATGACTTTATGACCTCAGCCTCGCGCTTTGCCACGCCCGGCATTACCCGCGAAGACGCCGACGACCTGTACCGCGCCATGCAAGCCGTGCGTGCGCAGCATCCGCGCCTGAAAGTCAGCGAATACCACCTCACCGGCTACAGCCTGGGCGCGCTGCAGGCGGCCTTTGTCAGCGAGCTGGATGAAACCCGGCGCAGCTTCAACTTCAAGCGCGTGCTGCTACTCAACCCGCCGGTCAACCTCTACACCTCAATCACCAACCTCGACCGCATGGTGCAAACCAAGGTTGAGGGCATCGACAACAGCACCACCTTCTATGAGCTGGTACTGGGCAAGCTGACCCGCTACTTCCAGAACAAGGGCTACGTCGATATCAACGACGCCCTGCTCTATGACTTCCAGAACTCCGGCGAACAGCTCAGCGACGAGCAGATGGCCATGTTGATCGGCGCGGCGTTCCGCTTCTCTTCCGCCGATATCGCCTTTACCTCGGACCTGATCAACCGCCGTGGCCTGATCACCCCAATCAACTACCCAATCAGCGAAGGCACCAGCCTTACGCCGTTCTTCAGGCGCGCCCTGCAGTGCGATTTCGACTGCTACCTGACCGAACAGTTGATTCCCATGTGGCGCGCACGCACAGACGGCGGCAGCATTGCGCAGCTGATCGATCAGGTCAGCCTATATGGCGTGGCCGATTACCTGAAAAACAGCAGCAAGATCGCCGTTATGCACAACGCCGATGATGTCATCCTCGGCCCCGGTGACCTGGGCTTTTTGCGCCGCACTCTGGGTGATCGCCTGACCGTTTACCCGCTGGGTGGCCATTGCGGCAACCTCAACTACCGCGTCAATAGCGACGCCATGCTGGAGTTCTTCCGTGGCTAAGCCCATTTCCCTTGCCGTGTTTTTCGCCCTGTTGCTCGGTAGCAGCCTGGCGCATGCCCAGCACGCCGTTGATGACGACGGTTTCAAGCAGCCGTTGCAGCACCTGCAGTTCAACCCGGGGCTGGATCAGCGCGAGTTCGAGCGCTCGACCCTCAGCGCGCTGCAAGTCTATGACCCGCTGGAGTCGTGGAACCGCCGCGTCTATCACTTCAACTACCGCTTCGATGAGTGGGTGTTCTTGCCGATTGTCGACGGCTACCGCTATATCACCCCCAACCTGGTGCAAACCGGCGTCAGCAACTTCTTCAGCAACCTGGGTGATGTGCCCAGCCTGCTCAACAGCGCGCTGCAGCTCAAGGGCAAGCGCGCCATGCAGACAACCGGGCGCCTGCTGCTCAACACCACCCTGGGGGTCGCCGGTCTGTGGGACCCGGCCACGCGCATGGGCCTGTCCAAGCAGCGCGAAGACTTCGGCCAAACCCTCGGCTATTACGGCACACCGGCCGGGCCTTACCTGATCCTGCCGCTGCTGGGGCCGTCGAACGTGCGTGATACCGGCGGTCTGGTGGCGGATTTTGCGGCGAAAAGCCAGGTCAACTGGCTGAATGTCGCCGAAGCCAGCGTTAGCCACCCGGAAATCACCCTGCTGGAAGTGGTCGACCAGCGCTCCACGGTGAACTTCCGTTACGGCCAGCTCAACTCACCGTTCGAGTACGAGAAAATTCGCTTCTTCTACCACGAGGCGCGCAAGCTGCAGATCGCCGAATAAACCTGCGAGCTTGACCCAAGGGCCGCCCCCAGGTTTTAACCTGGCGCGGCCTTTGTCTTTTCCGGAGTCTTTATCTATGCGCGTAGCCCAACTGGCCAAAGCCGCCGCAGTCAGCAGTGAGACCGTGCGCCACTACACCGATCTTGGCCTGCTCCGGCCCACGCGCAACCCGGATAACGGCTATCAGACGTATTCCAGCGTCGATCTGCAACGCCTGCGCTTTATCGCCCGCGCGCGCCGTTTGGGCTTTAGCCTGAAAGACAGCCAGCAAATACTCGCCAGCGCCGATAACGGCCACGCCCCCTGCTCTGAAGTGCGCGACCTGCTGAGTGAGCGCCTGGCGGCGCTACAGGCGCATATCGAGGAGTGCCAGCGCCTGGCGCTGGTGATGCAGAACGCCTTCGACGACTGGGCCGACAAGGGCGAATGCGCCCCCGATGGTCAGGCCATCTGCCGCTTGATCGAAGATTTTGAGCCTGATATCGAGCGCCGCCCAGCGACGCCCTGCCCCGCGCACTAAAAACTGCTTACTGCGCGTAGCGACGATTCAGGCCGGGCGGCACGCCGCTGCTGTCGGTCGGCAACCAGGGACCCTGCGGGTTACTGGCCCAGCTCCAACCAGAATTCCAGCGGTAATAGGTGCGCTCGCGGTAGTACAGGTGAGGCGCGCCACCGACCACATACACCCCTAATTGCCCATTCCACTGGCTGTCCACCCCAGGTGGTGGGGCAAAGCGTGGATGGTTGCTGCTGCCACTCGGGCTGGTAACCGGCGCCGTGGCAAGCGGGGCCTGCACGCAGGCACCGAGCCCCAGCAGGCCAACCAGCAGCGCACCACGCAGTAACGGCCTCATGGTGCTTTGCTGTCGGCGCTGTCGATCAGTAGTTGCTGCAGCTCGGTGGTCTTGCTGGCCAGCGGCTGGCTGCTGCCAATCCACTCGCCGGCCGTGGCGTTGCCGCTGCGCGAAATCCGCGCGACCAGTTGCACCTGCTCGAAGCCGGAGATCTTCAGCTGCGGCATCATCGCATCGCTGTCCGACAGGCTGACTTTGGCCGGCAAATCCGCCACGGTGAGGCGCTTGACCGCCAGCGGCATCGGCGGCCCGGAGACGGCGCGGGCAAAGATAAATACCGCATCGCCCGGCTGCACCTTGGCCTGCAGTTCGGTGGCCAATGCGACCCGTACGGTCAGGCCCTGATTGGTTGCAGGCGCAGCATCGGCCGCAGGCGCGCCAAGCTGCTCACGGGCGCGATCAATACCGCCCTGAATCGCCATACGCGAAGGGTCTTCCGCCGGCAGCACTGCCACCAGCTGTTGCCAGCGCTCAATCGCCTGCTGGAACTGCCCGGCTTCATAGGCGGCAATACCGAGCAGGCCGAGGCTGGTGACTTCCGCCGGGTCGGCTTTCAGTGCTTCATCGGTGAGCGCCTGCAGTTGTTCAGTCCATTGTTTGTCGCCGGAAAAATACAGCGCCTGCGCCCACTGCCCGAGCAGCTCCGGCTCACGTCCGGCTACGTCGATAGCGCGCTCGAAGGCCACGGCAGCGTCAGTGGCACGCTCCTGAGCCATATAGGTACGGCCGAGGAAGTACCAGCTTTCGGCGGACTTGGGATCGTTCTTCACCGCCGCTTCCAGGCGTGCAGTCATTTCCTCGATGGTCTTCGGCTGCTGGGCAAAAGCGTGCGCGCGCTCGACATCATCGATGGCGCCCCACTGCTGATACAGGCCATAGCCCAGCAGCGGCATCAGCAGTGCAGCAATCAGCGGAATCTTGCTGCCCAACGTGCGCTGGGTCCGCTGCGCCTGCGCGCCTTCGGTATCGGCGAGCAGCTCGCGGGCTGCCTCATCACGGCCATTGGCCAATTGCTCGGCATTCAGCGCACCCGCGTCGTGCTGGCCTTGCAGATCCAGCAAACGTTCCTGATACAGGGTCACGTTAAGGGCGGTACGGTCTTCTTCGGCCTGCACCTTGCGCGCACGCAGCACCGGGATCAGCAGAAACGCCAGGGCCGTCAGCAACAGCAGGCCGGCACATAACCAGAATTCAATCATCAGTCTTTCTTATCCACAGGCGTTTGATTAAGCAGAGCAGCCAGACGCTGCTGTTCATCAGCAGTCAGGCCACTGGCGACGGCACCCGGCTTGCGGCGACGACGCAACAGAATGCCCCCAAGCAGGACGAAACCACCGACCAGCAAACCGCCCGGGCCATACCACAGCAGCACAGTGCGCGGCGTTACCGGCGGTTTGTAGAGGACGAAATCGCCATAGCGGCTGACCAGAAAATCAATGATCTGCTCATTGCTCTGGCCTTCCTCCAGCATGCGGAAGATCTGCGCACGCAGGTCCATGGCAATCGGCGCATCGGAGTCGGCAATGTTCTGGTTCTGGCACTTGGGGCAGCGCAGCTCTTCCACCAGATTACGGTAGCGCTGGCGCTCGGCCTCAGTGGCAAACTCGTAGGTGTCGATGGCTGCTTGGGCAGTGCCAAGCAAGGCCAGGCCCAATACCGCAGCAACCAGCAAGCGCTTGAACAAGCCGCTTGAGAGCGTAGCGAGCGAAGGATAGGCAAGGCGAAAGCAGGCGAGGAAGCGGAGTTTACGGGTTGTAAATGAGCATTCCGAGCCTGCTTTCAACGCAGCATGGCCGAGCGCAGTAGCTCTCATGCGACTTGTCATGGCTGCACCTCATCGACCAACTCCTGATACAGCGGCGCCAGCTGTTCGCGCCAGACGCGCTCATCGATCACCCCGACAAACTTGTGCCGGATGATGCCGGCCTTGTCGATCAGGAAGGTCTCTGGCGCGCCGTATACCCCCAGGTCCAGACCCAGAGTGCCGCGCGCATCGTTAATGTTCAGCTGATAGGGGTCATGGAATTCCACTAACCACTTCTGCGCGGCGCCGTTGTCATCCTTGTAGTTGACCCCATAAATGGTCACGCCCAGCTTGGCCAGCTTGTTCAGCACCGGGTGCTCAACGCGGCAAGCCACACACCAGGTGGCCCAGACGTTGACCAGCGCCGGCTTGCCCTTGAGGTCGGCCTCGGTGAGCGTCTTACCGTCCTGCACCGATGGCAGGGAGAACGCCGGCAACGGTTTGCCGATCAGCGCCGAAGGCAACTCGGTAGGATCGAGGAACAGCCCACGATAGAGAAACACCGCCACGCCAAGAAAGACCAACAGCGGTAACAGCAGCAGTAAACGCTTCATGCCTGCGCCCCTGCCATGCCCAGTGCATCACGCACGCGGGTGCGCACCTTCATGCGGTAGCGCTTATCACTGGCAGCCAGAAAGCCACCGAAGCCCATCAGCAACGCGCCGAACCAGATCCAGCGCACGAAGGGTTTGATATGCACGCGCACTGCCCAGGCGCCATCTTCCAGTGGCTCACCGAGGGCGACGAACAGGTCGCGGGTGATCCCGGCATCGATACCGGCCTCGGTCATCACCGACTGCTGCACGGTATACAGACGCTTCTCCGGGTGTAGCACGGCAATCTGCTTGCCGTCTTCGAGGATGCGCACCGTGCCTTTGTCGGAGGTAAAGTTCGGCCCCTCGAAGTGCTCGGCGCCCTCGAAGATAAACTGATAGCCACCAATATCCACCGACTCACCCGGCGCCATACGCATATCGCGCTCGAAGCTGCCCATGCTGGTCAGCACCACGCCCAGGGCGCATACCGCCATGCCCAGGTGCGCGGTCTGCATGCCCCAGTAGCTGCGGGTCAGGCTCGGAAGACCACGGAAAAAGCCCTTGTGGCGGTTTTTTTCGACGATGTCGCGCAGCCCGGCCAGTACCACCCAGGCAGACAGCAGGCACACGCCGAGCACCGCCCAGTTGAAGTCGCCGACCAGGAAGGTGGCGATCACTGCCAACACCACGCTGCCAATCAGCACCGGGGCGAGCATGCTCAGCAGCCACTGCAGCGGCGTGTCTTTCCAGCGCACCAGCACGCCGACCGCGATCATCGCCATCAGCAGGCCCATCAGCGGCACAAACAAGGCGTTGAAGTACGGCGGGCCGACCGACAGCTTGGCCCCGGTCATGGCGTCCAGCACCAGCGGGTAGAGGGTACCGAGCAGAATCATCGCCGCGGCCACCACCAGAATCAGGTTATTGACCAGCAGCAGGGTTTCCCGCGACCACAGAGCAAAGCCGACCTGGCTCTTGACCACCGGCGCACGCACGGCGAACAGCGCCAAGGAGCTGCCCACCACCAACAACAGGAAGGCCAGGATAAACACGCCGCGCTCAGGGTCGCTGGCGAAGGCATGCACCGAAGTCAGCACGCCAGAGCGCACCAGGAAAGTCCCCAACAGGCTGAGGGAGAATGCGGCAATCGCCAGCAGCACGGTCCAGATTTTGTACCCGCCGCGTTTTTCCGTCACGGCCAGGGTGTGGATCAGCGCAGTGCCGACCAGCCAGGGCATAAAGGAAGCGTTTTCCACCGGGTCCCAGAACCACCAGCCGCCCCAGCCAAGTTCGTAGTAGGCCCACCAGGAGCCCAGGGCGATACCGATACCAAGGAAGGCCCAGGCGACGATGGTCCACGGCCGCGACCAGCGCGCCCAGGCAGCGTCCAGCTTACCGCCGAGCAAGGCGGCAATGGCAAAAGCGAAGGCCACAGAAAAGCCGACATAGCCCATATAGAGCATCGGCGGATGGATGATCAGGCCGAAGTCCTGCAGCAGCGGATTGAGGTCGCGGCCATCAACCGGGGTATTGAACAGCAGGCGCTCGAACGGGTTGGAGGTGATGATCAAAAACAGCAGAAAACCGATGCTGATAATGCCCATCACCGCCAGCACGCGGGCGAGCATCTCTTCCGGCAGTTGGCGCGAGAAGATCGATACGGCAAAGGTCCAGCCCGCGAGGATCAGGCCCCAGAGCAGCAGCGAACCTTCGTGGGCACCCCACACAGCGCTGAATTTGTAGTACCAGGGCAGTGCGCTGTTGGAGTTGTTGGCCACGTAGGCGACGCTGAAATCGTCGACCATAAAGGCGTAGGTCAGGCAGATAAAGGCAAACAGCATAAAGCTGAACTGCCCCCAGGCGGCAGGCTGGGCCAGGCTCATCCATTGCCGATCACCACGCCAGGCACCGATCAGCGGCAGTGTTGCCTGCACCAGCGCCATGCACAGCGCAAGAATCATCGCCAGATGGCCAAGTTCGGGGATCATTGTGCGTACTCCGATGGGGACGCCTGCTTGGCCGCTTTGGCCGCGTCGTGTTTCTGCTGCATACCGCTCTGCTCCAGGGCCTGCATGACTTCCGGCGGCATATAGTTCTCATCGTGTTTGGCCAGCACCTCATCGGCGATCAGCACACCATTGGCGTCGAGCTTGCCCATGGCGACGATGCCCTGCCCTTCGCGGAACAGGTCCGGGAGGATGCCGGTAAAGCGAATGGTCACGCTCTTGGCGCCGTCGGTGACGACAAAGTCGGTTTCCAGCGAATCGCTTGAGCGCGTCACCGAGCCCTCTTCGACCAGGCCACCCGCGCGGATACGGGTGTCCTGTGGGGCTTCGCCGTTGGCGATCTGCGTGGGGGTGTAGAACAGGTTGATATTCTGCTGCAGCGCACTGAGGGCCAGGGCCACGGCAATGCCGACACCGGCAATGATGGCCAGGACGATATACAGGCGTTTTTTACGCACGGGGTTCACTTCGACTCCTCCCGGCGCAAACGACGCGCCTCGTCTTGCAGAAAACGGCGACGCGCCAGGATTGGCAGCGCCACATTCAGCCCCAGCACGGCCAGGCTGATGGCATAACAGGACCAGACATAAGGCCCGTGGGTGCCCATGGCGAGAAACTCGCTAAAGCTGGCGAAACTCATTGGCCTTTCTCCACCAGCGCCTTGACCTCGGCTTTGGCCCAACTGCTGCGCGCCTCACGTTTGAGCACTTCCAGGCGCATGCGCAGCAGCAGCACCGCGCCAAAGAAGCAGTAGAACCCCAGCACCATGATCAGCAACGGCATCCACATCTCGAACGGCATGGCCGGTTTGGACACCACGCTGAAGGTGGCGGGCTGGTGCAGGGTATTCCACCACTCCACCGAGTATTTGATGATCGGGATATTCACCACGCCAACAATCGCCAGCACCGCACAGGCCTTGGCCGCGCTGTCGCGGTTGGTGATGGCATTGCCCAGGGCAATTACACCGAAATACAGGAACAGCAGAATCAGCATCGAGGTCAGGCGTGCATCCCAGACCCAGTAGGTACCCCAGGTCGGCTTGCCCCACACGGCACCCGTTATCAGCGCAATCACGGTCATCCAGGCACCGATGGGCGCCGCCTGCTGCAGAGCGACGTCAGCCAGTTTCATCTTCCACACCAGGCCGACTATGCCGGCCACCGCCAGCATCACGTAGATCGACTGAGCGAGAAAGGCTGCCGGCACATGGATATAGATGATGCGAAAGCTATTGCCCTGCTGGTAATCCGGCGGCGCAAAGGCCAGCCCCCAAACCAGGCCAACCACCAGCAGCAAGGCAGCGGCCAGGGCTAACCAGGGCAGCCAGCGGCGGCTGATTTCATAGAACCACTTGGGCGAGCCGAGCTTGTGAAACCACGTCCAGTTCATCAGGTTACTCATCAGTGCTAGGGCTGATCAGGGTGCAGGCAGGCACCCGGTTCAACCGGCCATTCAGGCTTATTGTCTACTCAGCGACACTGATCGTCAGACCAGCGGCGATGGCAAAAGGTGTCAAGGTCACCGCCAGTGCGGTGAGGCTGGCCAACCACAACAGGTGGCCGACCGCCGGCAGTCCTTGCAGGCTGGCTTGTAACGCACCGCTGCCGAGAATCAGCACCGGGATGTACAACGGCAAAATCAGCAGCGCGAGCAGCAGGCCGCCGCGCTTGAGGCCCACGGTCAGCGCCGCGCCGACCGCGCCCAACAGGCTCAGCACTGGCGTGCCGAGTAGCAGGGAGATCAGCAGCACCGGCAGGCAGCGCCCCGGCAAACCGAGCATTAGCGCCAGCAATGGCGCCAACAGTACCAGCGCCAGGCCGGAGAACAGCCAGTGTGCCAGTACCTTGGCCAGAACCAGAAGAGCCAGGGGGTGCGGCGAAAGGACCCACTGCTCCAGCGAGCCATCCTCAAAATCACTGCGAAACAGCCCGTCCAGCGAGAGCAGCACGGCCAATAGGGCCGCTACCCACACCAGCCCAGGCGAAAGGCTTTGTAACAACTGCGTCTGTGGCCCCACCGCCAGCGGGAACAGGGCAATCACAATGGCAAAAAACACCAGTGGGTTGGCCAGCTCGGCCGGACGACGAAACAACAGACGCGCCTCACGGGCCAGCAATAGGCTAAAGACATTGCTCATAACGGACGCTGCCCCAGATCAAGCTCGCGGTAGCCGGCCGGCTTGACCGTCAATTCATGGTGCGTGGTCAGCACCACCAGGCCGCCCTGCTGACAATGCGCGGTCAGATGGTTCTCCAACTGCGCAACCGCCGCTTTATCCAGCGCGGTAAATGGCTCATCCAGCACCCACAGCGGTGGCCCAGGCAGGTACAGACGCGCCAGCGCGACACGGCGCTGCTGCCCAGCGGACAGCGTGTGGCAAGGCACATCTTCAAATCCACGCAGCCCCACCGCTGCCAGCGCCTGCCAGATGGCCTCGCGCTCGGCGGGCTGATGCAGGGCGCAGAGCCAGGCGAGATTCTCCTCGGCAGTGAGCAAGCCTTTGATGCCCGCGGCATGGCCGATCCACAACAGATTGCGCGCCAGCTCAGCGCGCTGCGCCGCCAACGGTCGGCCGTTCAGGCGAATCTCACCGGCAGTCGGTTGCATCAACCCGGCCAACAAGCGCAGCAGACTGGTCTTGCCACTGCCGTTGGGGCCAGCCACCTGCAGCATCTCACCAGGAACCAGACGCAGCTCCAGCCGCTCGAAGAGCATGCGCCAGTCTCGCTCACAGGCGAGCGCCACGGCTTCGAGAAGAGGACTGGTCAAGGCATCGGTACCTAAGATGGATGGCAAAAGCTGTTCAAGTCGGCAGAGTCTTGGCCGCTATACTGTGACGCAAGTGGAATGCGCAGCCGAACCAGACGGGGCGCGATTATACATGCCCAACCTCGCCTCCCGCAGTGGGCATTTTCGACAGGGTGTAACCCGCCAATGAGCGAAATCAGCAGCCCGCGGCCTATTGCGCCAACGCCCCCCAGCACTCGCCCCAACGCCGTAGCGGCTGATCTGGCGGTGAAACTGCTGCAGCCCATGCAAGGCCTGCTGGCCAGCGGTGAAACCGCCAAGGCCGAAGTCATTGCCCTCAAGGAAGTGGCGCAGAGCTTTCAGATACTGCTCAAGCTGACCCTGAATAACGGCAGCCAGACCACCCTGGAAGCCAGTAGCCCGCGCCCGCTTGCCCAGGGCACATCCCTGGCCGTAACCGCCCTGTCGGAAACTCGCCTGGCCCTGTCCGTACTGATGGGCGGTGAAAAACCCCTGACTAGCCTGGACCTTGATCAGTTACCGGTTGGCACCCTGCTACAGGGCAAGGTGGTGGCGCGCGAGCAACTGCTGCAAACCCGCTCGCAGCAAGTGATCTACAAGGTGCTGGTCAGCCTGCTCAACACGCCGCTGGCTGGCAGCAAGCTGTCTCTGGAAACCCCCTTGGCACTCCCTTTGGGCAGCCTGCTCAGCGCTCAGGTACAAGGCAGCCAGGCGTTGAACTTCTTGCCGCTAAGCGGCCGCCTGGATCAGCTCGCGCTGAGCCAGCAACTGGGCAGCCAAAGCAACCGCCAAGGCTCCCTGGAGGGCTTGTTTAGCGCTCTGCAAGGGCTGCGCGGCAATGCCGAGATGAGTGAAGGCCTGCGCACCAGCATCGATAAACTCTTCGGCGCCCTGCCCGACGCCGCTCAATTGAGCACCGCCAAAGGCCTGGCCACTGCCCTGGAAAACAGCGGCATCCTGCTGGAAAGCAAATTGCTCGGTGGCCAGGGCCAGGCGCTGCCAAGCGACCTGAAAGCCAACCTGCTGCGCCTGATCACCCAATTGCTGCCCAACCTGTCAGCCGGCACACCACTGGCCGCGGCCAATGCCGGCTCAGCCCTGGCCCAGGCGATGCCAGCACTGGCCCGCGACCTGCTCGGCAGCCTGGGCAAAGCCACCAGCCGCCAGCAAGCGTTGAACTTCCCCCTGCCCTCACGCCTGCTGCAGGCGATGGAAGGTGAAGCCGATCTGGAAACCCTGCTGAAGCTCGCCGCTGCAGCCATCTCACGCCTGCAGACCCACCAGCTCTCCAGCCTGGCGCAGAGTCAGGTCGGCCCGGACGGCAACCTGTTGACCACCTGGCAACTGGAGCTGCCCATGCGCAACCAACAGGAGCTAGTGCCACTGCAGGTAAAAATCCAGCGCGATGAAAGTAACCCGCAAGGCAAGCCCGAGAAAAAGGAAACCCTGTGGAAAGTCGAGTTGGCCTTCGACCTTGATCCGCTGGGGCCCCTACAAGTGCAGGCGCAACTGGCCCACGGTCGCCTTTCGAGCCAGCTATGGGCCGAACGCAGCAGCACCGTCAGCCTGATCGATGCGGAACTGGACAACCTACGCCAGCGCCTGAACGCCGCCGGTGTGCAGGTTGGCGAATTGGCCTGCAGCCAGGGCACGCCGCCACGCGGCCCACGCACGACCCTGGAACAACGCTGGGTGGATGAAACCGCATGAAGAAGAGCGCGCCACGTCAAGCCATCGCCCTCACCTACGACGGCCAGAATGCGCCCGTGCTCAGCGCCAAAGGCGATGACGAGCTGGCCGAAGCCATTCTCGCCATCGCCCGTGAATACGAAGTGCCGATCTACGAAAATGCCGAACTGGTGCGCCTGTTGGCGCGGCTGGAGCTGGGCGACGTGATTCCCGAGCAGCTGTATCGCTGTATCGCGGAAATCATCGCCTTTGCCTGGTACCTGAAGGGTAAAGCGCCGGCTGGCAGTGAGCGTGATAGCGATATCACACCGCCGCTGCGCCTATTGGAAGGGCCGGCACATTGAGTGTTGTTTGAGGATTGGGAAAATCAGGAACGCTGCAGTTTGGCCTGCTGCATCTTGCTCACCAACTCAGCCTCGGCCTTGCTCAGGCCGCAAGACTGGGTCAGGTCATCCACACTGGCGCCCATGCCGGCCAGGCGCGCAGCCTGGGTAAACGACAGGCTGCTGGGGTCACGCTGCTCGATCTGATTGAGCTTGTCCGGTAACGGCGCAACCACCCGGCGCAACTCATGCAACTCCTCGCCCATCTGCACGCTACCGGTCAGGTAGGCATCCAGCCGCCGGCTAAGCTCCTTGAGCCGCCGGTCACGCACCGCATCACGCTCGCCTTGCAGTTTTATGCTGTCGCGCAGCTGCCGGGTCAGCCAGACGCATGCGCCTATCAGCCCCAGACAGACCAGGGCCAGCGCGATCAGCAGCGCGTCGAGCATGGCTTAGATGCTCTCCAGATCGGACCACTCTTCTTCGCTCATCATCTTGTCCAGCTCGACCAGAATCAGCAGCTCGCCGTTCTTGTTGCACACGCCCTGGATAAACTTGGCAGATTCGTCGTTGCCAACGTTCGGCGCGGTTTCCACTTCCGATTGGCGCAGGTAAACCACCTCAGCCACGCTGTCGACCAAAATGCCAACCACTTGCTTGTCAGCTTCGATAATCACAATACGAGTGTTATCGGTCACCTCAGTGGAGTCCAAGCCAAAACGCTGACGCGTGTCGATCACGGTCACCACGTTGCCGCGCAGGTTGATGATGCCCAGCACATAGCTCGGAGCACCCGGCACAGGGGCAATCTCGGTATAGCGCAAGACTTCCTGAACCTGCATCACATTGATGCCATAGGTCTCGTTGTCCAGGCGGAACGTTACCCACTGCAGAATCGGATCATCAGAACCTTGTGCAGAACTTTTCTTCATGTCCCTAGCCTCGTCATGAACCGCTCGCGGCGGCAATCGCGGGTGTATACCCCGCTGTGATTACTATAGATGCAAAGCTGCGCACATCGCACAGCCCGGCTGTTATTCAATGTATCTGGCTGGCGGCCATGCGCTTGGCCGCACCACTGGCAATCAATTCCGCCAGGGATGCGACATCCAGCAAGGCGCACATATGTTCGATTACCGTACCGGCCAGCCACGGGCGCTGCGTGCGCTGGCTGCGCCATTTGACCTCGTTGGGGTCGAGACGAATCGAGCGGCTGACCTGATGCACCGCAAGCCCCCATTCGTAACCCTGAACGGAAATCACATACTGCAAACCTTCGCGAAAATCATCGCGATAACGATCCGGCATCACCCAGCGCGCGGTATCCAGCACCTTCAGGTTGCCGCCCTGGCACGGCAGTATGCCGAGAAACCAGTCTGGCTGGCCAAATAATGGCGTGAGCTCCTGGCCTTCCAGTGGATAAATCGAGCCCAGGCACACCAGCGGCACCGCCAAGGTCAACCCAGCAACATCAAACAGCAGGCACTCGAACGGCCCTTGAGCCCAGTCAGGGCGGCCTTCAAGCACTGGCTCAGGCACCACCAGCACCTGCGGAGTAGGCTGCACAGCCTCAACCGCCACAGCAGCCTCAACCACCTTTGGGGGCGGCTCGACGCGGACTTCAATTTCCGGCGCGGGCATCTCGATGGTCGGCAGCACCAACGGCCGCGGCGCCAGCTCGACCACAGGCTTGGCCGTCACGGCTTGTACCTGCGGCATGCTGCGGGCATCGCGCACCTGCTCCTCCAGCACCGCCGCTTCAAACTCGTCCAGAGTGATGCTGTCGGCCAACTCCAACTCACTCGCAGCATCCTGCAGCAAGCCGTCCAGATAGGACTGCAAGGCCAGTTGTGGACGTGTAGCGGTGGCTAGGGGACGACTCATGAATACAACCCACAATAACGATCTGTACAGACTATCGGCCGCGCTAGCGGCAGACTTGAGCCTATATCTTCAGCATAGCCGCTCATCTCAGGCGACCTGTGCGGCAATCTGCTGCGACAGCAGGTGCTTGAGCAGCGCCCGGTAGGCGATTACCCCACGGCTATTGTTGTCGAACGTTGACGGTGTAAGCCCAGCTCGGCTGGCATCACGTAGGCGCGTGTCGACTGGAATGTAGGCCGGCCACAGGTGCTCAGGATACGTATTACGCAATACCCGCAACGTGCCCATGGAGGCCTGGGTACGCCGGTCGAACAGGGTCGGCACGATGGTGTACGGCAACGCCTGCTGACGCGAACGATTGATCATCGCCAGGGTGTTGACCATCCGCTCCAGGCCTTTGACAGCCAGGAACTCGGTCTGCACCGGAATCACCAGTTGCTGACTGGCGGCCAAGGCGTTGACCATCAGCACGCCAAGCAAGGGCGGACTGTCGATCACCGCATGGTCGAAATCCTGCCAGAGCTGCGCCAGGCTCTTGGCAATCACCAGGCCCAGGCCACTCTGTCCAGGCGACTGGCGCTCCAGCGTGGCCAGCGCAGTACTCGACGGCAACAGGGAGATACGCTCATTGCTAGTAGGTAACAGCAATTGCTGCGGCAAGCCACGCGGCACGCTGCCCTTGTGCTGAAACAGGTCGAAACTGCTGTGTTCCAGGCTGTCCGGGTCGTGCCCGAAATAGCTGGTCATCGACCCATGGGGATCGAGATCGACGATCACCACACGCTTGCCGGCATCAGCCAACAGGCCTGCCAGAGCGATGGATGTGGTGGTCTTGCCGACTCCACCTTTTTGATTGGCTACTGCCCAGACTCTCATCGTTATCATCCTCCCGGTACAGCGATAGCCTGACCGAGAACGGGGCCACCCTTATGGGGCCGGCGACGGGGGATTGACGGCACCCGCTTGCGGGGCCGGCGCTGCCGGGGCTGGTGCAGGTTGCGTGCCAGCCCGTTGCAACGCCGCATCGGGCTTGGCATTGGCGCTGCCAACACCACTCACGCTACGGCGCACATCTAGATTGCGCGAAATTACCAACACCACCCGCCGATTGCGTCCACGCCCCTCGGCAGTGGCGTTATCCGCCACGGGCTGGAACTCGCCATACCCCACTGCCGCCAGACGACTGGGGTTGACCCCATCCATAGTCAGCATACGCACGATACTCGCGGCCCGCGCAGTCGACAGTTCCCAGTTGGTCGGGAACTGCGCCGTCTGAATCGGCAGGTTGTCGGTAAAGCCTTCCACGTGAATCGGATTCTCGTAGGGCGCCAGAATCTTGGCTACTTTTTCGATAATGTCGAACGCCGCATTGTTGGGAATGGCATCACCGCTGGTAAACAGCAGACTGGAACTGAGTTCGATCTCGATCCACAACTCATTACCACTGACCTTGAGCTGCTCGGACTGAATTAAGTCGCCAAAAGCCTCACGCACGCTGCTGGCAATGCTCTGCAGATTATCGGCGGATGACTGCGCGCTTTCCTCATCCACCAGCGAACGATCCGGCTCAGTGGTGCGCGGTCGCTCCTCGCCGACAGGAATCGGCTTGATCGCCCGATCAGGCTGATTGAACACCCCGGTCAGGCTGTCGGAAAGAATCTTGTACTTGCCTTCGTTGATCGAGGAAATCGAATACATGACCACAAAGAACGCGAACAGCAAGGTGATGAAGTCGGCATAGGAGACCAGCCAACGTTCGTGGTTTTCATGTTCTTCTTGATGACGCCTGCGGGCCATATGCTGTCCCCATCAATCCATAAAGCCTTGCAGCTTCAATTCGATGGAGCGTGGGTTTTCACCCTCGGCAATCGACAGGATGCCCTCGAGCAGCATCTCGCGGTAACGCGATTGACGCTGGGCGATGGCTTTGAGCTTGTTGCCGATAGGCAGCAGCAGCAGGTTGGCAAAACCGACGCCGTAAATGGTGGCGACAAAGGCTACGGCAATCCCGGCACCTAGCTTGCTCGGGTCAGCCAGGTTACCCATTACGTGAATCAGGCCCATCACGGCACCGATAATGCCAATAGTCGGCGCGTAGCCGCCCATGCTTTCAAACACCTTGGCGGCCTGAATATCGCGGCCTTCCTGGGTGTACAGATCGACTTCGAGAATGCTGCGAATGGCCTCGGGCTCCGCACCATCGACCAACAGCTGCAAACCTTTGCGGGCATAGGGGTCGGCCTCGACATCAGCCACCGCTTCAAGGCCAAGCAAGCCCTCCTTGCGCGCGGTCATGCTCCAACCAACTACGCGGTTGATGCCACCGGCCAGGTCTACCCGCGGCGGGAAGAATATCCAGCTGATGATGGCCAGAGCCCGCTTGAATACGTTCATCGGTGCCTGCAAAAACGCCGCGCCCAGGGTGCCACCAATCACGATCAGCGCCGCAGGCCCGTTGAGCAAAGCCCCTGCATGCCCCCCTTCGAGGTAGTTGCCGCCGAGAATGGCGACAAATGCCAGGATGACCCCGATAAGGCTCAGTACATCCATTAAATGCAGGTCTCCGCCAGGTGCCTGCCAATATCATCCAGCGGGTAGATGGCGTCGGCCAGATTGGCTTTGACAATGGCCATGGGCATGCCGTAAATCACGCAGCTGGCTTCGTCCTGCGCCCACACCTGACTGCCCCCCTGCTTGAGCAAGCGTGCACCTTCACGGCCGTCCGCCCCCATGCCAGTCAGCACCACTGCCAGCACCTTGTCGCCATAGGACTTGGCCACCGAGCCGAAGGTGATATCAACACAGGGCTTGTAGTTCAGGCGCTCATCACCGGGAAGGATTTTCACCACACCGCGGGCATCGACCATCATCTGCTTGCCGCCAGGGGCTAGCAGCGCCAGGCCTGGGCGCAATACATCACCGTCCTCGGCCTCCTTGACGCTGATGCGGCAGAGCTTGTCGAGGCGCTCGGCAAAGGCCTTGGTGAAGGCGGCCGGCATATGCTGGATCAGCACAATCGGCGCTGGAAAGTTAGCCGGCAACTGGGTTAGCACCCGCTGCAGCGCCACCGGCCCACCGGTCGAGGTGCCAATCGCTACCAGCTTGTAGGATTTGCGCTTAGGCGCCGCACTGACCACCGCCGGCGCGGGAGCCGCAGCAGGGCGGGCCAACGTGCTAGCTATAGTTGCAGGACGTGCCGCTGACTTGGTTTGCGCAGCAGGTGTCGCGGCAGGCGCGGCCACCGGAGGCGGGCTCAGGCTGCGACGATTACTGCGGGCAATGGTATGGATTTTTTCGCAGAGCAGCTGTTTGACCCGCTCGGGGTTGCGCGAAATATCTTCAAAATTCTTCGGCAGGAAATCCACCGCACCTGCTTCCAGCGCATCCAACGTCACGCGCGCGCCTTCATGGGTCAGCGAGGAAAACATCAGTACCGGCGTCGGACAACGCTGCATGATGTTACGCACAGCCGTGATGCCGTCCATCATCGGCATCTCGTAATCCATGGTGATCACATCAGGCTTGAGCGCCTGTGCCTGCTCGATGGCTTCACGACCGTTAGTGGCGGTGCCTATCACCTGAATATTCGGATCAGCTGAGAGAATTTCCGACACACGCCGCCGGAAAAAACCGGAGTCATCAACCACCAACACCTTAACAGCCATAAACACTCCTAAGCGGCGCGACAGATAGCTGCGCCGCTAACAATCAGATACGCCGAGCGTAGCGTTTGAGCATGCTCGGCACGTCAAGAATCAGGGCAATACGTCCATCACCGGTGATGGTCGCGCCCGACATGCCTGGAGTGCCCTGCAGCATTTTGCCCAGCGGTTTGATCACCACCTCTTCCTGGCCAACCAGTTGATCGACTACGAAGCCAATACGCTGACTGCCAACGGTGAGAATCACCACATGCCCCTCGCCCTGCTCCACATGGGCGGCACTGCCGATCAGCCAGCGCTTGAGATAGAACAGCGGCAAGGCTTTGTCGCGCACGATCACCACTTCCTGACCGTCAACCACATTGGTTCGCGACAGGTCGAGGTGGAAGATTTCGTTGACGTTGACCAGCGGGAAAGCGAACGCCTGATTGGCCAGCATCACCATCAGCGTCGGCATGATCGCTAGGGTCAGTGGCACCTTGATGACGATCTTCGAGCCCTGGCCCTTAACCGAAAACACGTTGACCGTGCCATTGAGCTGGGAAATTTTGGTCTTCACCACGTCCATACCCACACCGCGACCGGACACATCGGAAATTTCGGTCTTGGTCGAGAAGCCTGGGGCGAAAATCAGGTTGTAGCATTCAAATTCATTGAGGCGGTCGGCAGCGTCTTTATCCAGCAAACCTTTCTCTACGGCCTTGGCACGCAGCTGATCGGCATCCATACCTTTGCCGTCATCGGAAATCGACAGCAGGATATGGTCGCCCTCCTGCTCGGCGGACAGGATCACCTTGCCGCCACGTGGCTTGCCCGAGGCTTCGCGCTCTTCCGGGGTTTCAATGCCGTGGTCGACCGCGTTGCGCACCAAGTGGACCAGTGGATCGGCCAGCGCCTCAACCAGGTTCTTGTCGAGGTCGGTTTCTTCACCGACCAGTTCCAGGTTGATCTCTTTTTTCAGGTTACGTGCCAGATCGCGAACCAGGCGTGGGAAGCGCCCGAAGACCTTCTTGATCGGCTGCATGCGGGTTTTCATCACCGCGGTTTGCAGATCAGCCGTTACCACATCCAGGTTGGATACCGCTTTGGACATGGCCTCATCGCCACTGCTGGCACCCAGACGCACCAGGCGGTTACGCACCAGCACCAGCTCGCCGACCATGTTCATGATTTCATCCAGCCGCGCGGTATCAACCCGCACAGTGGTTTCCGCCTCGCTAGGCGGCGCAGCCTTCTCGGCTGCAGGCGCGGCGACCGGTGCAGCTGGCGCCTTGGCCGGCTCCGTCTTGGCAGCAGGTTTTGCGGCGGGTTTGGCGGCGGCCTTGGCAGATTCGGCCGGTTTGGCAGCAGGTGCTGGCGCAACGGGTTTGATCGCTTCGGGCTCAACAAACTTGCCTTTGCCATGCAGCTGATCAAGCAGTGCTTCAAACTCATCGTCGGTGATATCACCGCTCGGGGGTGCTGCAGGCTCAGACTTGGCCGCTGGCGCGGCGGGTGCCGATACAGGTGGCGGAACAAACTGACCCTTGCCATGCAACTGATCGAGCAGCGACTCGAACTCATCATCAGTGATTTCATCGCCAGCTGCTGCCGTTGCCACTGGCGCAGCAGCAACTGGCGCGGCAGGTGCAACAGCAACATCTGGCGCTACAAACTGGCCTTTGCCGTGAAGCTGATCGAGCAACGACTCGAATTCATCGTCGGTAATTTCATCGCTGCTGGCAGCGCTGGAGGCTTGCGCCGGCGACTCGTCCAGGGCGCCCAGCAACTGCTCGAACTCACTGTCGGTGATATCGCCAGCGCCCTCTGCAACCTCAACTTCAGGCTCGGGTTCAGCGTGCGCTTCAACCGGCGCGGCTTCCTCAGCACCTGCCGGCTCAGCCAGGCGGGCCAAGGCGGCAAGCAGCTCAGGGGTGGCGGGAGTCAGGTCAGTACGCTCACGTACTTCGGTAAACATGCTGTTGACGGCATCCAGCGCTTCCAGCACCACATCCATCAACGCGGAGTCGACGCGCCGTTCACCCTTACGCAGGATGTCGAAGACGTTTTCTGCGATATGGCAGCATTCCACCAGCTCATTGAGCTGGAGAAAACCGGCACCACCTTTAACGGTATGAAACCCGCGAAAAATAGCGTTGAGCAGATTCATGTCGTCCGGACGACTTTCCAGCTCAACGAGCTGTTCGGACAGTAGTTCAAGAATCTCGCCGGCCTCTACCAGGAAGTCCTGGAGGATTTCTTCATCGGCGCCGAAGCTCATAAGACGTGCTCCTAAAATCCCAGGCTGGAAAGCAGGTCGTCGACATCATCCTGATTGGATGCGACGTCTTCACGCTTATCGGCATGAATCTGCGGACCTTCACCACGGGAAGGCTCTTTTTGTTTTTCTTGTTCGGCGCGGAGCAACTCATGGTTGTGCTCAATGCCGGCAAACTGATCCACCTGACTGGCCATCAGCACCAGTTTCAGCAGATTGCTTTCCACCTCGGTCACCAACTGCGTTACACGTTTGATCACCTGTCCAGTCAGATCCTGGTAATCCTGAGCCAACAAAATGTCATTGAGATGCGCAGAAATCTTGGCACCATCGCGCTCGCTGCGAGCGAGAAACAGCTCAACACGCTTGGCCAGTTCACGGAAACCATCGGCGCTCATTTCGCGGCGCATAAAGCGCCCCCAGTCAGCGCTCAGGCTTTGCGCCTCATCACTGAGGTCATTAACCAGTGGTGCACTCTGCTCAACCAGGTCCATGGTGCGATTGGCCGCTTTTTCGGTCATCGTCACCACGTAATTCAGCCGTTCGGTGGCATCGGTGATTTGCGAAACCTCAGTGGCATGCGGCACACGGGGGTCGAGCTGGAAATTGACAATGGCGTTATGCAGCTCACGGGTCAGCTTGCCGACCTCGTGATACAGGCCGCGATCACGCGCCTTGTTGAGCTCATGTATCAGCTGTACCGCTTCACCAAAGTTGCCTTGTTCCAGGCTGTCTACCAGTTGGCGAGCGTTGTGTTTCAGGGTCGACTCAAGGTCACCCTGAACGGAATCTTTATGTTCCATAGCACCCTCATGGCAAACATCAGCCGTTGACCCGCTCGAAGATCTTTTCAATCTTCTCTTTCAGTACCTGGGCAGTGAACGGCTTGACGACATAACCGTTAACCCCAGCCTGGGCTGCTTCGATGATCTGATCGCGCTTGGCTTCTGCGGTAACCATCAACACCGGCAGGGTTTTCAGGCGCTCATCCGCACGCACCGCGCGCAGCAGGTCGATACCCGTCATGCCGGGCATGTTCCAGTCAGTCACCAGAAAATCAAAACTGCCGCTTTGCAGCATGGGCAGCGCGGTGACGCCATCATCGGCTTCCGCTGTGTTGGTGAACCCCAAGTCACGCAGGAGGTTCTTGATGATCCGTCGCATCGTTGAAAAGTCATCAACGATGAGGATTTTCATGTTCTTGTCCAAGTCGACCTCCGTACAGTCCCAAACGCACCCAGCAACCTGTATGCGCTTTTAATCGTGAAACCGGCCCAGCGTTAGCGAATGCAACTCAATGTGCGCGCCACTCGCCCAGACGAGCGCGTAAACGAGCGGCACACTGACTGTGTAGTTGGCTTACACGTGATTCGCTAACCCCCAACACCTCGCCGATCTCTTTAAGATTCAATTCTTCATCGTAATATAGCGCTAACACCAGGCGCTCGCGCTCCGGCAGGTTGGCAATGGCATCCGCCAGGGCCGCCTGAAAGCGTTCATCTTCCAGATCACGAGAAGGTTCGAGGTGGTTGCTGCCAGCGTCTTCACCCAGCCCACCGTGCTCACCGTCCTGCAACAGGTCGTCGAAACTGAACAGGCGGCTGCCTAAAGTGTCACCAAGAATGCCGTAGTAATCCTCGAGACTCAATTGGAGTTCGGCCGCAACCTCTTGATCTTTAGCGTCTCTGCCGGTTCTGGCCTCAATTTTTCGAATTGCGTCGCTGACCATGCGGCTATTGCGATGCACCGAACGGGGGGCCCAGTCACCTTTGCGCACCTCATCAAGCATAGAGCCGCGAATGCGAATGCCGGCGAACGTCTCGAAACTGGCGCCTTTGCTGGAGTCGTATTTTTTTGACGCTTCGAGCAGGCCAATCATCCCGGCCTGGATCAAGTCGTCGACCTGCACATTGGCCGGTAGACGGGCCAGCAGGTGATAGGCAATGCGTTTGACCAGGGGCGCGTAGCGCTCGATCAACTGGTGCTGGGAATCCTGCGCCTGCGCCTTGCTATACATACGAAGTCCAGAGGCTGCTGTCATATGGCCGTGTCCGCGATCGGTTGCTGCACCAGACGCTCAACGAAAAACTCCAAATGACCACGCGGGTTGGCCGGTAACGGCCAGGCGTCGACTTTCTGGGCTATCGCCTTGAACGCCAGCGCGCACTTCGAGCGCGGGAAGGCTTCGTAGACCGCGCGCTGCTTCTGCACGGCCTTGCGCACTGACTCGTCATATGGCACTGCACCTACATACTGCAGGGCAACATCAAGAAAACGGTCAGTAACTTTAGTCAGCTTAGCAAAGAGGTTGCGACCTTCCTGCGGGCTATGGGCCATATTGGCCAATACGCGAAAACGATTCATGCCGTGATCGCGGTTGAGCAATTTGATCAGTGCGTAGGCGTCGGTAATCGAAGTCGGTTCATCACACACCACCACCAGCACTTCCTGGGCGGCGCGCACGAAGCTGACCACGCCATCACCGATACCGGCGGCGGTGTCGATAATCAGCACATCGAGGTTGTCACTGATATCGCTGAACGCCTGAATCAGCCCGGCATGTTGCATGGGCGATAGCTGCACCATGCTCTGAATGCCAGACGCTGCCGGCACGATACGAATACCGCCCGGCCCCTGCAGCAATACATCACGCAGCTCACATTCGCCACTGATGACGTTTTCCAAAGTGCGTTTGGCGCTCAGGCCAAGCAGCACATCGACGTTGGCCAAGCCCAGGTCGGCGTCCATCAGCATCACCCGACGACCGAGATCAGCCAGGGCCAACGCCAGGTTCACCGAGACGTTGGTCTTACCGACGCCACCTTTGCCGCCGGTCACCGCAATCACCTGTACGGGATGCATACCCATATTTCTACACACCTTGTCTAACTTCGACTGGAGCCACTTGGCCGGCTAAGCGCGGTTCAATTCCAACAGCCTGGCACTTAACTGACGCGTCGTGCGGGTTGCTGGTAAAGGCCGGCAAACATCTCCGCCATCGTATCCTCGCTTGGTTCCTGGGTCGCCTGCAGCCCTACGGCCCGGCTCACCAGCTGATGACTGCGGGGAATCTGCAGATCATCGGGAATGCGTGGCCCATCAGTCAGATAGGCTACCGGTAGACGCTGGCTAATAGCCAGTCCTAAAACCTCACCCAGGCTGGTGGCTTCATCCGCCTTGGTCAGGATGCAGCCAGACAAGCCGCAGCGCTTATAACTATGGTAGGCGGCTTTCAGCACTTGGCCCTGGCTGGTAGCGGCCATTACCAGATAATTTTTTGCATTGACGCCACGGCTGGCCAGGGTTTCCAGCTGCATACGCAGGGCTGGGTCGTTGGCGGGCAGGCCGGCAGTGTCGATCAACACCACACGCTTGCGCGCCAGCGGAGCCAGGGCCTGGGTCAACGACTGGCCGGGGTCAACCAGAGTCACTGGGACATTGAGAATACGCCCCAAGGTTTTAAGTTGTTCTTGAGCACCAATGCGGTAGCTGTCCAGGCTGACCAGGGCAATATGTTGCGCGCCGTACTTGAGCACGTAACGCGCCGCCAGCTTGGCCAGGGTGGTGGTCTTGCCCATGCCCGCCGGGCCCACCAGGGCGATTACACCACCCTCTTCCATCGGCTCCTGCTTCGGCGTTTTGATTGCATGGGCCAGATGCGCCAGCAACATGCGCCAGGCCTGACGCGGTTCGGTCACGGTGCTTACACGCTCCAGCAGCGCTTTCGACAATTCGGCCGACAGTCCCATGCGTTGCAGGCGGCGCCACAAATTGGCTTGCTGTGGACGACGGTTCTGCAACTGCCCCCAGGCAATCGAGCCCAGCTGCACTTCAATCAGTTCACGCAGACCGTGCAGCTCGAAACGCATAGCATCCAGGGCGCGCTGATCGGTTGCCGCAGCGGGCGCAGCCTGAGACTTGCGCATCACGGCAGCCAAACTGTCAGCAGGCAGGCTGTCGGCTGCGCCAAACAGCTGGCGGTCCTTGCCGGCATCGACCTGGGTGCGGGTGGTCAGTTCGGCCTTGGCCGTGGCGATTTTTGCCTGGGTCTTGCGCAGCTCGGCTTCCAGCGCCGGGTTGGGCTGACGGGCCGGCGCAGCTGGCACCTGATAATCCAGCGCGGCGGTCAGTTCGACACCGCCGGCTACCCGGCGATTGCCAATGATCGAGGCATCGGCACCCAGCTCATCACGCACCAGTTTCATGGCGGTACGCATATCGGCGGCGAAAAAGCGTTTGACCTGCATGGCCTGTAACCTCGGTTAGTTCTGCCCCACCGTCGCAACGATGGTGACCTGCTTGTTATCCGGAATTTCCTGGTATGCCAGTACATGGATACTCGGAACCGCCAGCCGCGCGAATCGCGAGAGCATCGCCCGGACCGGACCGGCTACCAGCAAAATCACTGGCTTGCCGAGCATCTCCTGGCGCTGCGCCGCTTCCACCAGGGAACGCTGCAGCTTCTCGGCCATGCCCGGTTCCAGGAGGATGCCCTCCTCGGAGCCTTGACCGGCCTTCTGAATACTGTTGAGCAATATCTGTTCCAACCTGGGTTCCAGGGTAATCACAGGCAGCTCCAGCTCTAGTCCCACAATGCTTTGCACGATTGCGCGGGCCAATGCGACACGTACAGCGGCGACCATCGCGGCGGGATCTTGACTCTTCACCGCGACATTGGCGATGGCCTCGGCGATGGTGCGGATATCGCGCACCGGCACTTGCTCCTGCAGCAAGGTCTGCAGCACCTTGAGCAGGGTCGACAGGGAAATCATCCCCGGCACCAGCTCCTCGGCCAGCTTGGGTGAGCTCTTGGCCAGCAGCTGCATCAATTGCTGCACTTCTTCGTGACCGAGCAGCTCGTGGGCATGCTTGTGCAGCACTTGGTTGAGATGGGTAGCGACCACGGTACTGGCGTCCACCACGGTGTAACCGAGCGACTGCGCCTGATCACGCTGAGTCGGATCGATCCACACCGCTTCCAGGCCAAATGCCGGGTCTTTGGCGGCGATGCCGTTGAGCGGACCAAACACCTGGCCGGGGTTAATCGCCAGTTCGCGATCCGGATACACCTCGGCCTCCGCCACGCTGACGCCCATCAGGGTCAGGCGATAGGCATTGGGCTGCAGATCAAGGTTGTCGCGGATATGCACGGAGGGCATGAGAAAGCCCATTTCCTGAGAGAGCTTCTTGCGCACGCCCTTGATCCGCGCCAGCAGTTGGCCACCCTGATTACGGTCCACGAGTGGAATCAGGCGGTAGCCCACCTCCAGGCCAACCATATCCACTGGCGTCACGTCATCCCAGCCCAGCTCCTTGACTTCCTGGGCCTTCTGCGCCGGCAGCAAATCTTGTTGGCGTTGTACTTCCTTGATCTCGTTTTCCTTGGTTGCCCGCTGCTTGTTGGCAATCCAGTACGCGGCACCCGCAGCCACCAGGCCCAGGCTGATAAAGGAGAAATGCGGCATGCCGGGCACCAGGCCCATGGTGATCATCACCGCTGCCGTTACCGCCAGCGCACGCGGCGAGGCGAACATCTGCCGGTTGACCTGCGCACCCATGTCTTCCGAGCTGGAAACACGGGTGACCATGATCGCTGCTGCAGTGGACAACAGCAGCGAAGGGATCTGCGCCACCAGGCCGTCACCGATGGTCAGCAGGGTGTAGATACGCCCCGCGTCGGCGAAACTCAGAGAGTGCTGGAAGATACCGATGGCGATGCCACCGATCAGGTTGATAAACAGGATCAGTAAGCCGGCAATCGCGTCACCACGGACGAACTTGCTGGCGCCGTCCATGGAGCCGTAGAAGTCAGCCTCCTGGGACACTTCACTGCGACGCTTCTTCGCTTCAACCTGATCGATCAGACCGGCGTTCAAGTCGGCATCGATGGCCATCTGTTTGCCGGGCATGGCATCCAGGGTGAAGCGCGCGCTGACTTCGGAGATACGCCCAGCGCCCTTGGTGACCACCACGAAGTTGATGATCATCAAAATGGCGAACACCACGATACCGACCACGTAGTTACCACCGATCACCACTTCACCGAAGGCCTGGATCACCTTACCGGCAGCGTCGTGACCGTCCTGGCCATTGAGCAACACGACCCGCGTGGAGGCGACGTTAAGCGCCAGGCGCAGCAAGGTGGCCGCCAGCAGAATGGTTGGAAATACCGCGAAATCCAGCGGACGCAAGGCGTAGATCGCCACCAGCAGGACGACAATCGACAGGGCAATACTGAAGGTGAACAGCACATCGAGGAGAAACGGCGGAATCGGCAGCATGACCATGCCGAGCATGACCAGCAGCATCAGCGGTATGCCCAGGTTGCCCTGTTTCAACCCCGACAGGTTGCTGCGCACATCACCGATCATTTGCGAGCGATCTATTGCCACACCACTACCCCAGCCAATTCAATCTTTTGACGCAAGTCGCGCCTTTGGGGAGGGTTTTGCAAGAAGCCGTCCAACTTTGCCGGAGCCAGGCAAACAACCGCCAAACCTGCTGCAACGGGGCTAATCGTCACTCGTCGCGGCGTAAATCCGGCGGGATTGGCATATCCGGCAGCGGGCCTGGGCGCTTGCCTTTGCCCGCCTGGTATTGGCGCAACTGGTAGACGTAAGCCAGCACCTGAGCGATAGCCAGGTACAGGCCGGCCGGGATTTCCTGATCCAGCTCGGTGGAATAGAACACCGCTCGTGCCAGAGCCGGCGACTCGAGCACCATGACCTTGTGCTCATTGGCGATTTCGCGAATCTTCAATGCGGTGAAATCGCCACCCTTGGCCAGCAGTACCGGCGCGCTACCCTTGGCAGGGTCGTATTTCAAGGCCACGGCAAAGTGCGTCGGGTTAGTAATGACTACGTCGGCGTCCGGCACCGACTGCATCATGCGCCGCTCAGCCATTTCCCGCTGCAGCTGGCGAATACGTTGTTTGACCTCGGGCTTGCCCTCGCTGTCCTTGTACTCGTCGCGTACTTCCTGCTTGGTCATCATCAGCTTCTGCTTGCTGCTCCAGAGCTGGAATGGCACGTCTACGGCGGCAATCAGAATCAACCCGCAGGACATCCACAGCGCACTCCAGCCCACCACAGTAACCGCATGGAGGATGGCCGACTCAATCGGCTCATGGACAATCGCCAGCAGGTCGTCCTGCCAGGCCGACAACACGGCAACGCCTACCAGCAGAATCAGAATGAACTTGGCCAGGGCTTTGAGCAGCTCGACCAGCGCCTGCATAGAAAACATCCGCTTAAGCCCGGCCAGTGGATTCATTCGACTGGCTTTGGGCGCCATGGCCTCGGCAGAAAACAGCCAACCCCCAAGAGAGATCGGCCCCAGGATGGACGCAATCAACAACAGCATAAACAACGGGAACAGCGACTCCAGGGCAGCCTCCCCAGACGCTGCCAACCACAGCCCCATGCTGCGCTCATCCATGATCACATCACGCGACAGCGAGAAGTTGCCACGCATGATGTCGAGCATGGCGTTGCCCATACTGCCGCCAAACGCCAGCAAGCCGCCGAAGCCGCCGAGGGTTACGGCCAGGGTATTAAGCTCTTTGGAACGGGCGATCTGGCCCTTCTCACGGGATTCGCGTAGGCGTTTCTCCGTGGGTTCCTCAC
The DNA here is from genome assembly GCF_030684895.1 of Pseudomonas sp. Classification (GTDB taxonomy): domain Bacteria; phylum Pseudomonadota; class Gammaproteobacteria; order Pseudomonadales; family Pseudomonadaceae; genus Aquipseudomonas. Next base: position 79,782 of record NZ_JAUXXP010000058.1, read on the forward strand.
TCTTATCGGCACCGCTCTCGGATTCGGCCATGGCTTAACTCGCCCGCGCCATTTCACGCAAGAATTGCAACGCCTCGGTGGCAAACACCTGGTACTGCGCAAGGATATCGGCCATGCCGATCCAGACGATTACCATGCCCAGCACCAGGGTCAGGGGAAAACCGATGGAGAAAATATTCAGCTGCGGCGCAGCGCGAGTCATCACCCCGAACGCCAGGTTGACCACCAGTAGTGCGGTAACTGCCGGCAATACCAGAAGCAATGCGGCACCCAGCACCCAGCTCAGCTTATTGGCAATTTCCCAGTAATTCTCCACCAGAAAACCGCCGCCAACCGGCAGGGTGAAAAAGCTTTCAGTCAGCACTTCGAACACCACCAGATGGGCATTCATGGCAAGAAACAGCAGGGTGACCAGGATCATAAACACCTGACCGATCACCGGCACCGAAATACCGTTGGCCGGATCGACCATGGAGGCGAAGCCCAAGCCCATCTGCATGGCGACGATCTGCCCGGCAATCGCGAAAATCTGGAAGAACAGCTGCAGAATAAAGCCCAGCATCATGCCAATAAGAATTTCCTGAGCGATCCAGATAAATGCCTGCACGCTGATCGCATCAACCACCGGCATCGGCGGCAGCGTTGGCATGATCGCCAGGCAGATGGCCAGGGCCAGATACAGGCGCACCCGCGCCGACACCAGCTGCGTGCCAATGATCGGCATAAACATCAGCAGCGCGGCAATGCGAAACAGCGGCAGCAGAAAACTGCCCACCCAGGCGCCGATCTGTTCGTTGCTTAGCTCGAGCATGTCAGCCGATCAGCATCGGAATATTCATGATCAGGTTCTCGGTGTACTCCATCAACTGACGCACCAGCCAGGGACCGGCAAAAATCAGCACCAGAAGAATTACCAGTAACCTGGGCAGAAAGCTCAAGGTCTGCTCGTTGATCTGCGTCGCGGCCTGGAACATCGCCACCAACAACCCAACTATCAGGCTCGGCACCACCAGAATCGCCACGATGCTGGCGGTCAGCCACAGGGCACCACGCACAATATCCACCGCCACTTCAGGGGTCATGGCTAGGTGCCTCCGAAGCTGGCGGCCAGGGTGCCCATAATCAGCGCCCAACCATCAATCAAGACAAACAGCATGATCTTGAACGGCAGGGAAATAATCAGCGGCGAGAGCATCATCATCCCCATCGCCATCAGAATACTGGCGACCACCATGTCGATGATCAGGAACGGGATAAAGATCATAAAGCCGATCTGGAAGGCGGTTTTCAGCTCGGAGGTGACAAACGCCGGCACCAGAATGGTCAGCGGCGCATCTTCCGGGGTGGCGATGTCGGTGCGCTTGGACAGGCGCACAAACAGCTCCAGATCACTTTCGCGGGTCTGCGACAGCATAAAATTCTTGATCGGCCCTTCGGCCTTAACGATGGCGTTCTGCGCCGTCATCTGCTCATTCAGGTAGGGCTGCAGCGCCTCGCGGTTAATCTGATCGAACACCGGTGCCATGATAAACATGGTCAGAAACAGCGCCAGGCCGACCAGAATCTGGTTCGACGGCGTCTGCTGCAAGCCCAGGGCCTGACGCAGAATCGAGAAGACGATGATGATCCGGGTAAAGCTGGTCATCAGCATGACAAACGCTGGAATAAAGCTCAGCGCCGTCATGATCAGCAAGATCTGCAGGCTGACCGAATATTCCTGCTGCCCGGCCGTGTCGGTACTCAGGGTGATTGCCGGAATCGACAGCGGGTTACTGCCCGATTGAATCAAGGTGCTGGCAGTCGGCGCATCTGCGGCGAACGCCAGTGAAGCACCCAGACTAAAAACCAACACCAGCAACAAACGCAGCATCAGGACTTGTCCTTCTGATCCTTGCCCAACAGCTCCATCAGGCGCTGGGCAAACTCGGTCGAGGCCGGCTCGGCATCCGGAAAATGCACCGGTTCTTTCAGCACATGCAGCGAAGTGATGGTGCCAGGCGTCAGCCCCAGTAACACCTGCTCGTTGCCCACCTGCACCAGCACCAGGCGATCACGCGGCCCCAAGGCCTGGGTTGCCAGCACTTTGATGACCTGACCACCACGCGGCACGATCTGCTGCACCCGGCGCATCAACCAGGCCAGCAGAAAGATCAGGCCTATCACCAACAATAGGCCCAACAATAGCTGCACAAGCTGCCCGCCCATACCCGTTCCGGCAAGGGGGGCGGCCGTTTGCGCTGCCGGCTCGGCAGCCAGTGCAGCAAAGGGTAGAGCCAGGCTCAGCAGAAGGGTTCTATGCATGGTTAGCGCAGCTTCTTGATGCGTTCGCTTGGGCTGATCACGTCAGTCAGGCGGATGCCGAACTTCTCGTTCACCACCACCACTTCGCCGTGGGCAATCAGGGTGCCGTTGACCAGCACATCCAGCGGCTCGCCTGCCAGGCGATCCAGCTCGATCACCGAGCCCTGGTTGAGCTGCAGCAGGTTGCGGATGGTGATATCGGTATTGCCGACTTCCATGGAGATCGACACCGGAATATCCAGAATCACATCCAGATTCGGCCCGTCCAGGTTCACCGGCAGATTGATCTTTGGCGCACTGTCGAACTCTTCCATCGGTGCACGCGGCGCCGCCGGCACCGGGTCACTGGCGGCGAGCATGGCGTCGATATCGTCCTGCCCGGCATCGCCGGCTTCGGACAATGCAGCTGCCCACTCATCGGCAAGTGCCTGTTCCTCGGGGGAGCTGGCTTCGTTTTCGTTTTCGTCTGCCATCGTTTTTCCTCGGCTCGCGTTGAATTGGGGGATTAGCGGTTACGCTCAATAGGGCCGAGCACCTGCAAAGCCAGTTTGCCTTTGTGCGCCCCCATCTTGACCTTGAATGAGGGCACGCCGTTGGCGCAGAGCACCACGCTTTCCGGCAGTTCAACCGGTATCACATCACCGGGTTGCATATGCAAAATGTCGCGCAGCTTGAGCTGGCGACGGGCAACAGTCGCACCCAGAGGCACGCTGACGCCGAGAATGTCTTCACGCAGCGCCTTGATCCAGCGTTCGTCCTGGTCGTCGACATCGGACTGGAAGCCCGCGTCGAGCATTTCGCGGATCGGCTCGATCATCGAATAAGGCATGGTGATATGCAGGTCGCCGCCACCGCCGTCCAGTTCGATATGGAAGGTGGAGACCACGATCACTTCACTGGGGCTGACGATGTTGGCCAACGCCGGGTTCACTTCCGAGTTGACGTACTCGAAGTTGATATCCATTACCGCGTGCCAGGCTTCCTTGAGGTCGATAAAGGCCTGATCCAGCACCATGCGCACCACGCGCAGCTCAGTAGGGGTGAACTCGCGCCCCTCGATCTTGGCGTGGCGACCGTCGCCACCAAAGAAGTTGTCCACCAGCTTGAACACCAGCTTGGCGTCGAGAATAAACAGGCCGGTGCCACGCAGCGGCTTCATCTTCACCAGGTTGAGGCTGGTCGGCACATACAGCGAGTGCACGTACTCGCCGAACTTCATCACCTGCACACCACCCACCGCCACATCGGCGGAGCGGCGCAGCAGGTTGAACATGCTGATGCGGGTGTAGCGGGCGAAACGCTCGTTGATCATCTCAAGCGTTGGCATGCGCCCACGGACAATCCGGTCCTGGCTGGTCAGGTCATATTGCTTGACGCTTCCCGGTTCGGCCTCGTCCTCGGTTTCAACCAAGCCGTCATCGACACCATGCAGCAGGGCATCGATTTCATCCTGGGAAAGCAGGTCTTGCACAGCCATATACGGCTCCTGATTACTGCAACACGAGGTTGGTGAACAACACTTGCTCGACCGTGACCTTGCCGGTCTCTTTCTCGGCCAGCTCCTGCACGCTGGCGGTCGCCTGCTGGCGCAGCATTTCCTTGCCCACTGGGGTAATCAGGGATGCAAAGTCCTGACCGGAAAACAGCATCACCAGGCGGTTACGCAGCACCGGCATATGCACCTTGAGCGCATCCAGGGCCGCCTGATCACGGGTCATCAGGGCCACACTGACCTGCATATAGCGGGCGCGACCCTGATGGGTGAAATTCACCACGAAGGCCGGCGACAACTCTTCATAGATCGCCGCCTGCTTGACTGGCACCGCAGGCTCGGCGCTGGCTTGTGCCTTGGCCTCATCAGCGCCGGCATCCTTCTTATTCAGAAAGAACAAGGTGCCCCCCACGGAAAGGCCCACAGCCAGCAGCACAGCAATAACGATGATAATGATCAGCTTCATTTTGCCGGCTGGTTTCGCCTCGGCATTTGCCGCTGCGGGTGCCGCTTCTTTCTTAGCCATGCCAATAATCCGTCGTTATTCGGAGTTCTATCCGTTTTCAAAGGGTTAAGAGCAAGTGTTATGCCAGTCTGTTAACAAACCTGCTCAGTACGGGTGGCCCAGCACCTGCGGGTGATGTGGCCAAGGCATCAGATAAACCCACGCCCCAAACAAAATCGCCCGACTCCCACACAATGGGAGCCGGGCGAAATGCAGTTTAGATCAGTGGGGCATGCAACTACAGCAGCAAGCACTCTATGCGTAGTAATCAACCAAACCGCGAGCACTCACAGACGTCGTGCGCGCCGATTCAGCAGCGCTCGAATGCAATTCCTCATCCGCGCCGAGCAACTCACTGGAGGCGCCACCGCGACCTTTGCCACCATCGCCCTCCTGCCCTTGCCAGCCGCGGCTGAGCGACTGATCGGAGACGTTCACGTCCAGTTGGTTCATGCCCTGCTGGGCGAACAGCTCACGCAAGCGGTGCATCTGCGAGTCCAGCGCCTCACGCACCCCGGCATGCGGGCTGGCGAAGGTGACCTGGCTCTGCTCCTGGTTGACGCTGATGCGTACTTCCAAACGGCCCAACTCGGCAGGATCGAGCTGAATCTCGGCGGACTTGAGGTTCTGGCTGGACATCACCATCACCCGATCCACCACCGCTTCACTCCAACCGCCCTGCTGCATGGGCACCGGCTGCCCGACCACAACCGGTGCGCGGGCGGACAGCGGGGTCTGTTGAGCAATCGCCTGAGTCAGCGCATTGAGCTTGCTGACAAAGTTCTCCGGCGTGTTGTTCGCCGTACCTTCCTTCAGCGCTTCAAGGCCTTTGCCAGTGAGGGCTTCAAGCTTTAATTCCGGCAGTTCCAGGGCATCGTCTTCTACTGGCACCTCGTCCTGCACAACCTGACTGGCCAGCAAGCTCTGGCTGACGCTTTGCGCCTGCGCTGAGGGAGTCGCTGCCTGGTCAGCCTGCAGCTTTTCCTTCGCACCTATTTGCAACGCCATACGAACGGCCGGTAACTGGTTGAGCGCATCCAGCTCTGGATCGAAACTGGCTTCAGTCATGCTCGCCGGGCCAGAACTGCTCAGGTTGCCAGTAGTGACCAGTAGTGGCGCAGGCTCGGTGTCCGGCGCCAACGCTGCAGTCTCTTGCGCTGGCAACTCGCCAGTGATGCCGAGCAACAACAGCGGATCAAGCACCGCACCATCGCTTGCCGGATCAGTCGGCAAAGACTTGCCGCTATCGGCAACCTCGGCCTGTCCAACGGCAGCTTGCGCCTGCGGATCTTGCGGCTCTTCTTTGTCGACTTTGCTCTCACGGGCGGGTTTAGCGGGCGCATCGCTGCGTTCTGCCGCCTTGGCCTGACGCTCTTTGGCATACACCTGAGAGAAGCTGGAAGCCTCATTCTTATTGGGCTGCGCGGGTTTTTCCGGCGGTTTTGATGCAGCAGCCCTGGGCTTTACTTCAGGTGCCGACTTGAGCAGCAGATCGGGGGCAACGGACATGGATACTCTCCGTTCGGGGTTGGTCGTGCGGAGAGTCTTGCAAGGCGCGGGCCAACTTGTTAGCAGGCAGGTTCAGCGGGGGTGAAATGCAGCAATACCGGGAGACAAGCGCAGCAAGACTAATGCCGATAACGCTGACGCTCGGATTTGAGAAGAATGCGCACGATGGCAAACTCACGCTCAATCTGCTCGACCAGCTCGGGGGCCTGCTCCAGCTGTTCTCGCCGTCCGGCCTCCTCCAGCTGCTTGCACAACCCAGCCAGCATCAGCGCGCCCATATTGCTGCAGCTGCCTTTAAAGCTGTGTGCAGCCAGGCGCAGGCTCTGTGCATCGACCGCCCGCTCAGCCTGACGCAACACCAACAGGCGCTCTTCGGAGTCGATCAGGAAGGTATCCAGCAGCACCGGGTATTCATCTTCCATGACGTCCTGCAAAGCCGCCAGTACTGCGCTATCAAGGTGAATATCGGACAACTGCTCGCTCCCCTAGCGTTATGCTGGGATTATGCCCCAGGCAACCAGGAAAACTCCACGCGCACCCCCGGTTCGCCGTCGCCCCAACTGCAACGTTCACTCAATTGCCTGACCAGCGCCAGCCCGCGACCGCTCAAGCTATGGGCATCGCGGGGTTCTGCCGGTAAATGCTGGGCATCGAAGCCCGAGCCGCTGTCTTCGACCCGGACGATCAAGCGCCCGCCCGTGCCTTCTGGCAATAGTTGCAGGTGAAAACGCACAAAGCCGTCAGTCAATGCCGCCAGGCGCACACTGCGCTGACGATAGTACTCGGCAAACCCCTCGGCATTTGCCTTGAGCGCCGAATCCAGGCCCAGCACCCCGTGCTCCAGAGCATTCGAATACAACTCGGCCAACACACTAAACAAGGCACCGCCCTGGGGCCGCAAGCCCTGCACCTCCAGCAGCAGCTGCAAGAGGAACGGCAAGGGATTGAAGTGACGCAGGGTTTCCCCGCGAAACTCGAAGCTGGCCGACCAATCCAGCGAATGGCTCTGGCCATTGTCGGCAAAGGCCAGCGGCGGCCGGCTCAGCTCGGCGTGATCGACCAGGCTGACCTCAAGCAGACTGACATCATCTTGCTGCTCGCCACTGAAATGAGTCAGCGCCCGCTGGATTTCAGAGAACAGCGCCGTAGGCTGCCGATTAGCCGCGAACACTTCGAGCAAGCGCCCTTCACCGAACAACTCACCCTGTTTGTTACAGGCCTCCAGCACGCCATCGGAGAGCAGGAAAACCCGATCCCCCAACGCCAGCGGGTACACCTCGTATTTGTCGTTGAATGTACTCGGTTCCAGCACCCCCAACGGCAAATGCCGCGACACCAACGGCACGCGCTCACCACTGCCGCGCAGCAGATAGCCATCCGGCAGGCCGCCGTTCCACACCTCGACCACTTGGCGTTGGAAGCTGATGTTCAGCACGGTCGCGCAGCAGAACACCCCAACAGGGAGAATGCGCTTGAGCTTGGCGTTGATCTCACGCAGCACTTCGGCCAGGGAATAGCCCTTGGCGGTCATGCCATAGAACACCTCAGCCAGCGGCATCGCACCAATCGCCGCGGGCAAGCCGTGGCCGGTGAAGTCCCCAAGCAGCACATGCATGCCGCCGGACGGCTTGAACGCGGCCAGCAGCAGGTCGCCGTTAAACACCGCGTAAGGTGATTGCAGGTAACGGATATTCGGTGCGTCCAGGCAACCAGAGTGAGTCACCTTATCAAACACTGCCTTGGCCACCCGCTGCTCGGTGAGCAGGTGTTCGTTGTGCATGGCAATCAGGTCGCGCTGCTGCAGAACGGTGTCCTGCAGACGACGCAGGCGATCCATGGCCTTGATCTTGGCTTCGAGAATCACCCGGTTATAGGGTTTGGCGAGAAAATCGTCACCGCCGGCCTCCAGGCAGCGCACCAAGGCTTCGCCTTCGGTCAGCGAGGTCAGAAAGATGATTGGCACCAGCTCTTCACCGGCCGCCTGCTTGATCCGACGTGCGGCTTCAAAGCCGTCCATGATCGGCATCAAAGCATCCATCAGCACCAGCTGCGGACGCTCCTGCTCGAACAGGGCGACCGCCTCCAGGCCATTGCTGGCGGTCAGCACCCGGTGCCCCTGACGACTGACGATGGTCGACAGCAGCATGCGATCAGCCGCGTTGTCCTCGGCGATCAGAATGGACAGACGCTCTGGCATGGCACGCGCCTCGATCAGGCGATCTTGAACAGCTGCTCGAAATTCGAGATGGCGAGGATCTTGCGCACATCCGGATTGCAGTTGAGCAGACGGATCTGCGCACTGTCGCCGCCGGCGTGATCACGCAACAGCAACAGCATGCCCAGCGCCGAGCTGTCCAGGTAGGTGGTGTCCTTGAGGTCTACGACGTAGCGCTGCGGGGTGCTGTTGACGCGCTCGTAGGCATTGCGAAATTCCTGATGCGCACCGAAATCGAAGCGTCCCTGAATCAGAATGGTCAGCTCTTGCCCATCGGATGAGGGCAGCGAGGTGATGGCCATGAATTACTCCTATAAACGAAAAGACCAGGCCGCACGTTCAGGTGGGCCAGACTGCAGGTTATGCATGATCAAGATGTAGCATCGCAATGCCCATGCGGCAACTGTTTAGGCGGTGTTGATGTGTCGCTTTCAGTTTCAAGTAAACGGCAATTCGCGCTCAAGACTGCGAATCACGGGCGGATATGCGCTGCGACAGCTCATCGAGTAGTTTCTGCTCACGCTTGTCTTCGGCCAGGCGCGCTTCGTCCTGGTAGCGTTTGACCAGTTTGCGCAAACCTTCCAGGCGCGCGTAGCGCTGTTGCCAGACCTCGCGGACCTTTTCCATATTGGCGCGGTGCCAGTCGACGCTGTTGCGCTGCTGGCCGATAGCGGTTTCCAGCTGGGTAAGGAAGCGCTGGTAGTTCATCAGCCATTGCCCGGAGACGCCGCGCTGGCCCTCGGTGATCCACTGCTGCTGGTAATCGCCGCGGTAGCGTTCGAGATCCCCCAGCTGCACTTCGGCCTGGCGTAGCAAACCCTGGCAATGGCCCAGCTGCAAGGCCGCTTCACGCTCGGCACGCTCGGCCATGTCGACCACCGGGGCCAGCCGCGCGGCGCGGCTTTGCGCCATGGCTTACGCGCCTGCTGCGGCGGGGTTGAAGGTCGCGGCCAGCTGCGCGCTGCTGTTTTCCAGGCTTTCGTTGTCCTGCAGGTTCTGCCGCAGGTACTTGACCATGGCCGGCTGGCGCGCGATGGCCAGGTCGGTGTCAGCATCGCCGCCGGGCACATAGGCGCCGACGCTGATCAAATCGCGACTCTGCTGATAACGCGACCACAGCTGCTTGAAGCGCTGTGACAGGCGCAGATGCTCGGCGCTGACCACCTGTGGCATCACCCGGCTGATCGACGCCTCGATATCGATGGCCGGGTAATGCCCCTCCTCGGCCAACCGCCGCGACAGCACGATATGGCCATCGAGCACACCACGGGCGGCATCGGCAATCGGGTCCTGCTGGTCGTCGCCCTCACTGAGCACGGTGTAGAAGGCGGTAATCGAACCGCCGCCCTTCTCCGCATTGCCGGCGCGCTCCACCAACTTGGGCAGGCGGGCAAATACCGAAGGCGGATAACCCTTGGTTGCCGGCGGCTCGCCAATGGCCAGGGCGATCTCGCGCTGGGCCTGGGCGAAACGGGTCAGCGAGTCCATCAGCAGCAGGACGTTCTTGCCCTTATCCCGGAAGTACTCAGCAATTCGCGTGCAATACATCGCCGCGCGCAGGCGCATGAGGGGGGCATCATCCGCCGGTGAAGCGACCACAACCGAACGCTTAAGCCCCTCATGACCGAGGATCTCGTCGATAAATTCTTTAACTTCGCGGCCCCGCTCACCGATCAGCCCGACCACGATAATGTCGGCCTCGGTAAAGCGCGTCATCATGCCGAGCAGCACCGACTTACCCACACCGGTACCGGCAAACAGACCGAGGCGCTGACCACGGCCAACGGTCAACAGACCATTGATCGAGCGGATGCCGACATCCAGCGGTTCACTGATCGGGTGGCGGTTGAGCGGGTTGATCGCCGGGCCATCCATCGGCACCCAGTCTTCGGCTTTCATGCCGCCTTTGCCATCAAGGGCGCGGCCGGTGCCATCGAGAACCCGGCCAAGCATCGACATGCCCATGGGCAAACGCCCGGTATCCGGCAGCGGCACCACGCGGGCACCTGGGGCGATGCCGGCCAGACTGCCGACCGGCATAAGGAAGATTTTGCCGTTGGAAAAACCCATCACCTCGGCTTCAACCTGCACCGGGTGATAGCTGTCATCGTTGATCACCAGGCAGCGGCTGCCCAGGGCGGCGCGCAGGCCTTCGGCTTCCAGGGTAAGGCCGACCATGCGCAGCAATCGGCCTTCGACCTGCGGCTGGGTCGGCAGCGCCACGGCTTCGCTGTAACCGGCCAGGCGCTTGGCGAAACTCACCCGATCAAGGCGCATCCGGGCTCGCCTGGCTATGTATCTGAGGCGCCTCTGCCGGCAGGGCATCCAGATCGGTATGCAGGTCGGCCTCCAACGGGTGCGCCGCCTGTTCGCGCTGCTGCTCAAACAGCTGCTTGATCGCCTGATTTAGCCGAGTTTCCACCGTGGCGTCGATACGGCTGAGTTCACTTTCCACTCGACAACCACCAGGCAGCAAGGAAGCATCCTCGAGAATCCGCCAGCTCTCTTCGTGACGCTCACGCAGGGCTTTGATCATCTCGAAATCTTGCGGATTGACGTGAATGCGAATATTGCCAGTGCCCATCGGCAGCAGCTTGAGCGCCTCGCTGAGCACCTGGCGAATCTGGCTGGAGTCGCTGACCAGCTCACGCTGAATCACCTGGCGCACCATCTGCCCGAGCAGGCTGACCATGGCCTCTTCAAGCTGCTGGTCCTGCTCGGCAATTGGCTCGAACAACTGCGTCATCAACTGCTCCAACCCGGCCATTTTGGCCGCCAGGGCCATATCGGCTTCCTGCTTGGCTTTCAGCTGGCCGGCATGGAAGCCGTCCTTCTCGCCAGTGGCAAAACCTTCGTTGTAGGCGTCCTGACGAATTGCCTCCAGCTCATCCAACGTCAAGGGTTTGACGTCTTCCAGGGCCACCTCTTCGCTCTCGGCCGGCGCCTGCTCGCTCGCTTCAACCGGCGATTCGGATGCCTGCTGTTCTTCGCCAGGCTCAGGCGTTTCCACTTCCGGGTCGAAGCTGGGCAGCGCCCACAGGTCAACGCCCTTGAGGTCCTTGGCGCGAATCAGCTCGCTGGGCGGCTCTTTACTGGACATGCGTTAAACCATTACTGGCCATGAGTTAGACCATTTCCTCGCCGCCTTTGCCGCCCAGGACAATTTCCCCGGCTTCGGCCATACGCCTGGCGATGGTGAGGATTTCCTTCTGCGCGGTTTCCACGTCGCTGACGCGCACCGGGCCCTTGGCTTCCAGATCGTCGCGCAGCAGTTCGGCGGCACGTTTGGACATGTTCTTGAAAACCTTTTCCTTGATCGCCTCGTCGGCGCCCTTGAGCGCCAGCACCAGCACGTCCGAGGACACTTCGCGCAGCAGTGCCTGAATGCCACGGTCGTCGACATCGGCGAGGTTGTCGAAGACGAACATTAGGTCTTCGATCTGACTCGACAGGTCTTCGTCGACTTCGCGGATCGAGTCCATCAGCTGGCCTTCGACCGAGCTGTCGAGGAAGTTCATGATATCGGCGGCGCGCTTGACCCCGCCGAGCGCGGCGCGGGTGGTGTTGGAGCTGCCGGAGAACTGCTTCTCGAGAATCTGGTTGAGTTCTTTCAGCGCCGCTGGCTGCACGGTGTTCAGCGACGACACGCGCAAAACGATATCCAGGCGCACCTTGTGGTCGAAGTGACCAAGCACTTCACCGGCCTGATCGGGATCGAGATAAGCCACCACGATGGCCTGAATCTGCGGGTGCTCGTAGCGGATTACGTCGGCAACGGCGCGCGGCTCCATCCATTTCAGGCTGTCGAGGCCACTGGTGCTGCCGCCCAACAGGATTCGGTCGATCAGGTTACCGGCTTTGTCTTCGCCCAGCGCCTGCGTAAGCATCTTGCGGATATAGCCATCGGCACCAACGCCCAGACTGGTCTGATCGCCGACGATGTCGACGAACTCGCCCATCACCTGCTCGACCTGCTCACGCTGGATATTGCGCATACCGGCCATGGCCACGCCGACCCGCTGCACTTCCTTTGGCCCCAAGTGACGCAGCACCTGAGCGGCGTCGGTTTCACCGAGCGACAGCAGCAGAATCGCGGCCTTGTCGACCTTGCTCAATTTAGTGGCGGTTCGATTTTCACTCATCGGCGTTAATCCACTCTTTCACAACCTGGGCTACGCGGCCCGGGTCTTCGGCGACCAGGCTCTTGATGGCGTTCAATTGTGCATCATACCCCTCACTCGGGCTCGGCAGGAGGATGCTTTGCGGGCCGCCCAGGCTCACGCGGTCCTCGGCCAGATCGCCACCCAGCGCGCCCATCTCACCCAACTCGACATCGCCATCACGGCCATCGCCATGGCCTTTGCCGCCGCCAGTGATGTTGTTGAGCACTGGCCGCAGCACACCAAACACCAGCACGAGGATAAACAGCACGCCGAGCACTTGCTTGACCACATCCCAGAACCAGGGCTGGGTGTAGAACGGAATTTCAATCATCTCCTCGCCCAGTTGAGCGGAGAACGGCGTATTGATCACGCTGACGCTGTCACCCCGGGTGGCGTCGAAGCCTACCGAGTCCTGCACCAGGCGGGTAAAGCGCGCCAGATCATCACTGCTCCACGGCACCCGAGTGGTTTCGCCGCTGGCCGCATCAATCTTCACCTGATCATCCACCACCACCGCCACCGACAGTCGGCGCAGGCGGCCCTGCTGCTGCTTGGTGTAGCTGATCGAACGATCCAGCTCGAAGTTGCGCGTGGATTGTTCGCGCTTATCCGCCGGATACGGCGCCAGCATGGCCAGGCCAGTGGCCGGATCGATGATCTGCGCGCCGTTGGCATCCAGCAGCGGCTGCCCGGCGGCAATCGGTCCGGGCACCGCAGCAGCAGCGGCGCCAGCTTGCTGCGGTGCTGTGGCGGCACCCGGCGGCTGATTGGCCAGGGCACCCGGCACGCCTTGCGGTGGCAGGCTGCTGGTACGTTGTTCGTTGACCGACTGTTCACTGCGCAGCGCCGGTTGGTCGGGGTTGAACATTTCCGAGGTGGATTCCACCGCACTGAAATCCACATCCGCCGACACTTCAGCCTTGTAGCGGCCCGAGCCCAGCACCGGCTGCAGGATGTTGTGCACGCGCTGGGTAAACAGGCTTTCCATGCGGCGGCTGTAATCGAACTGCTTGCCGGCCATGGTCAGCTCGGACATTTCCTGAATATCCGAGAGCAGATTGCCCTTCTGGTCGACCACGGTGACCTGGGCCTTGTCCATTTCCGGCACGCTGCTAGCGACCAGGTTGACGATGGCCATCACCTGGCTCGGCTCCAGGCCGCGCCCGGAATACAGCTCCACCAGCACCGAGGCGCTGGGCTTGCGTTCATCACGCACAAACACCGAACTTTTCGGAATGGCCAGGTGTACGCGCGCGGCCTTGACGTTGTTCAAGCTGGAAACGGTGCGCGCCAGTTCGCCTTCCAGGCCACGGCGGTAACGGGTGGCTTCCATAAACTGGCTGGTGCCCAGGCCTTGTTCCTTGTCGAGAATTTCAAAGCCGACGCTATTGTCCTTCGGCGCAACGCCAGCAGCCGCCAGACGCATGCGGGCGCGAGCCAGGTCATCGGATTTGACCAACAGCGCGCCGGAGTTGGGCTCTATCGTGTATTTGATGGCGGCGGCGTCCAACGTCTCCATTACCTGGGACGCGTCCATGCCGTCGAGGCTGCCATACAGCGGACGGTAATCGGGCTGCTGCGACCACAGCACCACAGCAAAACCGATCGCCACGCTGGCAGCCAGACCGACCAGCAGACCGATCTGGCGCAACATCGACATATCGGCGAGGTTTTCCAGAAAGGTCAGGCCGAACAGCGGTTTCTTCGGCTCACCACCACCGGTGGTGGCAGGTACGTTTGCAGCGACGGCTTCAGCCATGATTCAGCCCTACCCTTAAACCGGCATCTGCATAATGTCTTGATAAGCCTGAACCAGCTTATTGCGCACCTGGGTCATCGCTTGGAAGGAGACGCTGGCTTTCTGCGACGCGATCATCACGTCCGTCAAATCCACGCCGCTGGTGCCCACTTCAAAGGCAGTAGCCAGCTTATTGGAGGCCTGCTGGGTTTCGTTGACCTTGCCCACAGCCTGCCCGAGCATCTCGGAAAAGCTCGGCGCGCCAGGTTCAGGCGTGCTGGTGACAGGCTTCTGACGCGCCATGGCGTCGGCCTGCATGGAACGCATCTCCAGCATCAAACGATTGAATTCAACACCCTGGCTCATCACTACCTCCACTGGCCGCGGTTTTTTGACGCTTCGCGGCGTTTGCTGAGGTATTGCAACAAGGGTGCCAAATTATCGAACAGCTTATCGAGCGGCGCGGAACCTGCTCTTACCCCTTCTGCGAGCGCACATACAACCCTTCAACCTTCTCACGCGCCCAGGGCGTTTTGCGCAGGAAGGTCAAGCTCGACTTGATGCTCGGATCGCTTTTGAAACAGCGGATATCGATGCGCTCGGCCAGGCCATCCCAGCCGTACTGGGCAACCAGGGCGGTGAGAATGGCTTCAAGGGTCACGCCATGCAGCGAGTTTTTCGGTGATTGAGTCATGCAGAACCTGTACGAACAGCTCGATTGAGGCAAACCCCGCCACCTTAGCCAAACCAGCGATCAATCGAAAGCGCAGCGCGGTGCCTGAGATTTTATTTCGAGCCTAAAAAATGGCAGGGAGCCATTTTTAACGTCGCGTAGCGACGGCCCGAAGGGTGGAGGCCATGGATGGCCAGACATAAAAAAGCCGGCCCACACCAAAGATGTGGGCCGGCGAAGCACTATCGGGTCGCACGCACATCGCCGCGAAACAGCTTCGCGGGGCAACTGAGCGACCAGTCAGTTGCCAGGTATCTCAATCCATCAAACCGACTGGTATTCCTTCTCTGCTTCGTCGAAGCGCTTGATCATGCTGGCCGATGGGCCGTTGCCGATCTTGCTGAACACCAGAATGGCGAGGGTGGCGAAGATAAAGCCCGGGATGATTTCGTACAGACCCAGATGACCAAGTAAGTTCTTCCACAGAATCACGGTCAGAGCACCGACCAGCATGCCAGCCAACGCGCCGTTACGAGTCATCTGCTTCCATACGAGCGAGAGAATCACCACCGGACCGAACGCAGCACCGAAGCCAGCCCAAGCGTAGGACACCAGGCCCAGCACGCGGTTTTCCGGGTTGGCAGCCAGCATGATGGCAACGATGGCAATCAGCAGCACCATGCCACGGCCGACCCATACGAGCTCGGTCTGCGAAGCATCTTTACGCAGGAAGGCTTTGTAGAAGTCTTCGGTCAGGGCACTGGAGCACACCAGCAACTGGCAGCTCAGGGTGCTCATGACCGCAGCCAGGATAGCGGACAACAGAATGCCAGCGATCCACGGGTTGAACAGCAGCTTGGCCAGTTCGATAAATACGCGCTCTGGGTTCTCGGTCACCGGGCCAGCAAGATCCGGGTTGGCGGAGAAGTACGCAATACCGAAGAAGCCCACAGCCACGGCACCCGCCAGGGTCAGAATCATCCAGGTCATGGAGATACGGCGGGCTGCCGGAATCGATTTCACCGAATCAGCCGCCATAAAGCGCGCGAGGATATGCGGCTGACCGAAGTAGCCCAGGCCCCAGGCCATCAAGGAGATCACGCCAACAAAGGTCGCGCCTTTGAGCATGTCAAAGTTGGTTGCATCTTTGAGTTCGATCGCTGCGAAGGTCGCATCGGCACCGCCAGTGGCAATCAGCACCACGACTGGGGTGAGGATCAAGGCGAAGATCATCAGGGTAGCCTGCACGGTGTCAGTCCAGCTCACCGCCAGGAAACCACCGATAAAGGTGTAGGCGATGGTCGCGGCAGCACCGGCCCACAGCGCCGTCTCGTAGGACATGCCGAAGGTGCTTTCAAACAGGCGGGCACCGGCTACAACGCCAGAAGCGCAGTAGATGGTGAAGAACACCAGAATCACCAGGGCCGAGAAGATGCGCAGCACACGGCTGCTGTCTTCAAAGCGGTGGGTGAAGTAATCCGGCAGGGTCAGGGCGTTGCCGTTGTGCTCGGTCTGCACACGCAGACGGCCGGCCACGAACAACCAGTTCAGGTAAGCGCCGACAATCAGGCCGATGGCGATCCAGCCTTCGGACAAACCGGACAGGTATACCGCACCTGGCAAGCCCATCAGCAGCCAGCCGCTCATGTCCGATGCACCAGCCGACAAGGCGGTGACAAAACTACCCAGGCTGCGACCGCCGAGGATGTAATCGGAAAGGTTCTTGGTGCGCATGTAAGCGATCAGGCCAATCAGCACCATGAGCGCGATGTACACCACGAAGGTGACAAGCATCGGAGTATTTGCAGTCATTGGGGAGCTCCCCTCTTGATTGTTGTTATTCCAGCAACAGGGAGTAGCCCCCATTGCCAACGTGGCATTGCACGCCTGCCTATGCAGGTGAAGCCGCTTACCGCAACCGAGGCACAAAGGCCCCAATACAACAACGGGCGCATGCCGCAAGACAGTCGCCCGTGAAATTCCCTTTAATTGCCTGCCAACGCCTTACACCTGGCCAGGCCCTGCGCGCATTCACGGTTCTGGTAACCGCTGCACGCCGGTAAAAACTCAGCATCACTCACCACGGCCTGCGCAAGCGCAATTTCGGACAAGGTCAGACGGGCTATTGCGATCACGCCTTATCCTTTTATTTGCTTACTGTCTGTATAAGGTCTAGCCCAACTGCACCGGCTTGCCGGGGCATCCTGTGGGCAGAAACCTGCGCACCGCGTAAATCGAGCACGGAATTTAGTGGCAGAGGCATGACCGCTTCTTACAAAAAGCTCTGGAGTTTTTGCAAAAAGCTCCAGGCGCAGGAACTTCCTGCAAACAGCTGTTTAAAGCGCAAGGCCACAGCATTCGCCGATCACGGCCATCCATCGCCACTTATACCGGGCGTGTAACGGCCATCTAGACTGCACCCATAAGGCTGGAGGTGTGCGTTGCAGAGCGAAGCATCCGATTACTCAATCTACCGGCGCGTAGTCTCGCAGTTGATGCAGGGCGAAGAGCAATTGCCCAGCCTGCCGACCATTACCCTGGATATTCGCCGCGCCCTGGGTGACCCGAATATTTCGTTAAATGCCCTGGTGCGTTTGATCAGCCGCGACCCGGCCCTCAGCGCCCTGCTGATGAAACATGCCTCCAGCGCACTGTATCGCCACACCTTGGCGCCCAAGACGCTGCACGAAGTAATCGGTCTGCTCGGCATGACGGAAGTCGATCGAATCACCATGGTGCACAGCATCAAAAGCCTGTTCACCCTGCACAGCCCGGGGCATAAGCGGCTATTTGTCGATGCCTGGGAGCGCCTGGTGATCAAGGCCAGCACCAGCGCCATGTTGGCCCGTCTGCTGGGCCATGTGACCGCAGAACACGCCCTACTGGCCAGCCTGCTCAGCGAGGTGGGCACCCTCGCCGTGCTCTCGGCGTTCAGAAATGAAAACGTCACGCCCTCCAGCGAGCTGTATTACAAGCTGTGCCGCGAATACAGCAAATCGCTCGGCATCATCGTGCTGAAGAAATGGTCGGTGCATAACGAATATATCGAGATCATCCGCGACACCGGCAACTGGCAACGCAGCCCTGGGCATTGCCTGCAATTGCTCGATCTGGTCAACCTGGCGCTCTACCACGCCATCAAGGAGCGCACCCCAGACGCCGAGCTACCGCCCCTGCAAGAACTGGCGGCCTACCAGAAGCTGATGCCGCCGCAGGACTTTATCGGCGAGAACGGCGAGCTCAGCCTGGTGATCAGCCACCGCGCCGATATTCTGGCCATCGCCCAGACCTTGCGTTAGCGATCAATCACCTGCGCACGCATGGGCGCAAGCCGCGCCAGTAGGCGGTTCTGCGCAGGCATGGGCACGCCCTGGGTACTCATTGCATCCTGCAGGTTTTCCACCAGGGCGTTGAAGTCGCTGGGGGTGAGGTTCTGGCCCTTGTGGCTTTCTTCCATGCTGTCGCCGGTGTAGGTGCAGGGGCCGCCAGCTTCGACGCAGATCTGCTCCACCAGCTTGTCGCGCAGGCGCACGATGTCGATATTCTCGAAGTGCCGGACGATGCGCGGGTCGGCGGCAATATTCAGCAGCATGCCTTCGACGATGCGGGTAATCCCGGCCTGCTCGCCCAGGTCGCGGTACAGGCTGTCGTCTTTCGGCGCCTGCTGGGCGCAGGCCGCCAGGGTAAGCACAACGACCAGCAGCAGACTGCGCATGCTTAGAAACTCCCCTGCACGGACAGGTAGACCCCATCCTGATTATCCAGCGTGGCGATTTCCCCCAGGCGCGCATAGGCCAGCACCACGGCCAGGTTCTTATTGGGGAAGTAACCGAGAAACAGATCGGCCCAGTCACTTTCGCCGGCAAAGCTTAAATTGTCCGGCTTTTCGCGGTACTCCACGCCCAGCGCCCAGCGCGGATTGAACAGCACGGCGACGGAGCCTTCCTTGAGCACGGAATGACGGTCACGGCGATCCCCACCAAACCCCAACAGCCCCAGCTCGTTGGCCCGGCTATAGCGCAGGCCGCCATTGAGCAGCAGGTTGTAGCCAAAGGCGCCACCGAGTATCAGCCGGCTGGCGCTGATATAGCCTTCGGTGTCTTCGCTGCGCTGGGCGCCCACCAGGCTGGGAATCAGAAAATCCTTCTGGCGTTTGTGCTGAATGCCCAATGACACCTGCGGTAGCGGGTCGTAGATCAGGTCGCCAAACAGGCGCAGCTTGAGGCCGAAGATATCCTGGCTCAGGCTGTTTTCCGGCAGGTTGAGGTTGCGCGCCAGGGTGCCCAGATCAAAGCGCTGGCGGGCGTAGGACAGCTCGATACGGTTATCGAAGGCGACGCCAACACCGGCCACATCCAGGCGGTAATCGCCGGTTTCCACTCGCGTGGCGAATACATCCGCGCCCCACTCGCCGCGCTCGCCATAACCGGAAAGCACCGCCCAGGGTGTAATCCCACCACCGGCTGCGCCTTCAATGCTGCTGGCGCCACCGGTGGCCAGCAAGCGGCCGTCGGCCCAGGTCAAGTTGGCCAGCAGACCGAGCAACAGGGCAATGCAGCGCGGCAGTTGAGTCATGGTCAATGCACCAGGGTCGGGGAGGCGTGGGTGTATTGCGCCATCCAGGTTTCAAAGGCTTGCGCCGCCAACGGCCGGCTGATCAGGTAGCCCTGAGCGGTATCGCACTGCCAGCGCCCGAGCAGTTGCAGGCTGCGCTCAAACTCGACGCCCTCGGCCACGACCTTGAGGCCCAGGCTGTGGCTCATCTCGATGGTCGAGCGCACGATCACCGAGTCCTCGCTGGCATCGTCCAGGTCGCGGATAAACGACTGGTCGATCTTCAACTCCTGCACCGGCATGCGTTTGAGCTGTGTCAGAGAAGAGTAGCCCGTGCCAAAGTCGTCCACCGACAGGCTGATGCCGCACGCACGCAGGCCGTGCAGCACCTGCAGGGCAAGTTCGGGGTTAAGCATCACCCCGCTTTCGGTGATTTCAAAAATCAGCTGCTCGGCCGGGATCTGGTACTCGGTCAACAGTTTGCTGACCCGCGCCGGCAACTGCGGATCGATCAGATCTTCGGTGGAGATATTCAACGACACCTGCACACGCAGGCCGCGCCCGGCCCATTCGCGTAGCTGGCGCATGACTTCCTCGATCACCCAGGCGGTCAGCAGCTGAATGCTGCCGGTGCGCTCGGCCAGCGGAATAAATTCCCCTGGCGAAACCATGCCCAGCACCGGATGCTGCCAACGCAGCAAGGCTTCGGCCTGACGCACCTGGCCGGCGGCAATGTCCAGTTTCGGTTGATAGTGCAATAGCAGCTCGGCCTTGCTCGGCGCATGGCGCAGATCGCGAATCAGGCGGATCTGCCTCTGCTGGGCATCATCGCGGCCACGCTGGTAGACCTGCAGATGGCTGGGCATGCCGGCGGCATCCTGCATAGCGATGCTCGCCCGGCGCAGCAGCTCTTCCGGGGCGTTGCCATCGACCGGGTAGCTGGCAATGCCGATACGGCAATCCAGGGCGAAGTCATGAGTGGCAACGCGCAGCGGCTTGAGCAGCAGTTGTTGCACCTTGTCAGCGATGCCCACGGCGCTGTCGCTGTCGGTGTTTTCCAGCAGCAGCAGAAACTCGTCGCCGATAATCCGCGCCACGCTATCGCCGGGGCGCAGAATCGCCTGCAGGCGCCGGCTCAGCTGCTGCAGCGCCAGGTCGCCGCCCTCCGCCCCCAGACTTTCATTAACCGCCCGAAAATTCGCCACGCCCAGGTAGAGCAACGCCGTCGGCCGCTCCGCCGTAATCGCACTGCCCAGTCGCTCCAGCGCCAGAGTGCGGTTGGGCAGGCCGGTCAGCGCATCATGCAACGCGTTGTGCGCCAGCTGCCGTTCACGCTCGGCGATACCTTGCTGCATGGCCTTGAAGGCGGTGGCCAAACGCCCCAGTTCATCGCCGCGCTGCAGGTCCAGGTTGGCCTGATAATCGCCCTGGCGTACCCGCTCGGCGACGGCCGCCAATTGCTGCACCGGCTGCGATACCGAGCGCGCCAGCAACAAGGCGCCAACCAGGGAAGCGCTCAGCGCCACCAGGGCAATCAGCAGAATATTTTGATCGAGCGGGGCAAACGCCTGCTGCGCCTGACTGAGGGATTTGTGCAGCAGCGCGCGCACTTCAAAGCCGTCACCACTGGCCAGCACCAGGGTCTGATTAAGGTAAGACTCGTCACCGATCAGGCTTATCGCATCATTGGCCAGTTCAGCCATGCTGCCTTGCAGCTGCTCACGCTGCACCGGCTGCAGGGTGCTGATCCAGATATCGGCCACACCGTCCTGGGTCGCGCGCAGGGTCAGGTCCAGGTGGGTCAGTTCACGCAACTCGGCGGCAAATACATCATCAACCTGAAAGCCCATCATCACCCGGGCAATCGGCAGCGGCGCGGTGACGGTGGCTTGCACCAGCAGGTAAATCTTGTCGGCAATCGGCATCAAAAAAATCTGCACGCCCTCGCGCTGACGCTGCATCACCTGGGCACTCAGGCGCTTGGCCGTGTCACCGCTGATCTGCCGATCACTGCTGACCTCCAGGTTGCCATCGAGCCCCAGCATCATCACCGCGCTGGCATTGATCCGCGCGCCATGGTTAAGCAGGGCCGAGCGAATGGTCTCGGTGTCGCCACTGGCCACGGCATCCTTGAAGCCAAAATCGGCGGCCAGCACCTGCACCGCATCGCGCAACTGGCGACCACGCACTTCGAGCAACTGCTGAAACACCAGGCTGCCCACATCCAGCTGCTCACGCGCCTGGCTGCGTACGGCGGCATTGGTGGCGGTTTGCACGGCCGCATAGAGCGCGCCAACCACCACCAACAGCAGCAGCACCAGCACGCCGGCAATCCGTGCCTGAAAACTATTGCGCAGCATCGCGAGCCTTCTTGAAGGCATCACCAAAGGCGCTGGCCGGCGCACTCGGAGCTGCTTGGCTGACGGGGGCCTGCATGGTCAGGGTAAAGCGCTGCTGGCTACCGCCCTCGGTTAGCTGCACCTGGCCAGCAGCCTGCGGCAACATATCTGGCGCTTGCGGGTGCCACAGACTGGCCGTGTAGGTGCCGGCCGGCAGTTGCTCCAGATTCAGCTTGCCCTGCGCATCGCTGACGGCAAACCAGGGATCGTCAGTGACATAGACATAGCCCACCATCCAGTCATGGATGTTGCAGCCAAGCACCACTACGCCGGGCGTGTCGAAAACTACCGGTTCGCTCGGCGTGCCCTGATACAGGCGCAGCTCAAAGCGTTTGGCCAGGGAGAACGAATAGACGTGATGGCGAATATTGTCGCTGTTAGGAAACGACACCGAGGTGCCGCTGCGCACGGCCAGCACATTGGGCGCGAATTGCTGCGAGCGCTGATCCATCACCGCAGTAGCAGGTGCAACCCCAAGTGCAACCTCGCTATGCAAACTGAGCACGGCATTGGCCAAAGGCTGGCCTTGGCTGTCCACCAGCTCGGCTTGCAGGCTGGCGGCGTGCAAAGGCGTACTGAGCAGCAATATGCCGAGCAGCGCAAAGGCGAACGATGGGTGCAGGTGCTTGCTCATCAAGACTACTCGTACTTTAGGGGCACACTTGAAG
The DNA here is from genome assembly GCF_030684895.1 of Pseudomonas sp. Lineage (GTDB taxonomy): Bacteria > Pseudomonadota > Gammaproteobacteria > Pseudomonadales > Pseudomonadaceae > Aquipseudomonas. The sequence goes on from NZ_JAUXXP010000058.1 coordinate 101,999, forward strand.
TGGACAGCATCCTTGCCCAGGCACAGTAAATGTCTCTGTGCGCCACAGCTTAGTCGGCAGCGTGAAGAAGTTCACGCTTGATTGGCAACCACCGCCTGATAAAAACCGCTAACCAAGGCAGTCAGCGAGGGCTTATTCGGCGCTGCGCAGGCGTTTCGGCGTCAGGCCCAGGTAGCGCCGCATGGCGGTGGTCAGCGCGCTCTGGCTGGAGAAGCCGCACTCTTCGGCGATGCGGATCAGCGGCATGCCGCTCTCGCGCAACAGCCGCACGGCGCGATCCAGGCGGGTTTTCAGCAGGTACTGGTGCGGTGTCAGGCCGACGCTGTCCTTGAACTGCGCATGGAAATGACTGGGGCTCAGACAAGCCACCTGGGCCAATTCAGCCACGCTAATGCGCCGCGCCAAATGCTTAATGATGTAACTGTCGAGGCGCTCCAGATTCAGCGCCCCTACAGCCCGCGCCTGGGGCTCGCCGAACAGGCGCAGGTGCAAGGCGCGCAACAGCACGCCGCCCAGTGCACGGGGCAACAGCGGATCAGAGCCGTAACGCTCCAACTCGGCGCCGGCATAGCTCAGCAGGTTCTGGAAATCAGCATCCAGCTGCGGGTAACGCGGGGTTTCGAACAGGCGGGTCAGCAGTTGCAGGTCTTCGCTGGAGGTGCCCTGCTCATCCAGGTCGATGATCAGCATGCGATTATCGCCCATGCCGGCGAATTGGTGATCGGCATCCCCTGGCACCAGGCAGGCGCGCATGCGGCACACCTCGCCGCCCCGTCCGTTGACCTCAAATTCGGCACGCCCGGCCAGCGACAGCACCAGTTGATGATGGTCATGGGTGTGCTCGTGGGCCTGGTCATCAAGACGCATCAAACGCGCGTTGAACATGAAAAGTGCAACCCTGAAAAACAGAGGTGCAACTTTAACCCTTTGCCCGGTAAAACTGCAGCCCGCACGACAAATGGGCAGTGGCTGCACCAAAAACTCTCGGCGTCATTAAAAGCGCCCAGATACGGGGCAAATAGTCGACCCGCAGTGGGTTAAAAATGCCTGAAATCGGGCCTTTAAGCGGTCTGGCAAGGGATTTGCTGAGTTTGCCTGCCCCCTTGCGCACCGTTCGGGTTCAGGAAACCAGCTTATGGCCCTCAGCATTGCTCTCGCCCTGGCATTGGCGCTGTTACTCGCCGGCCACTTCCTCAGCCAGCTCGCCGGCAAACGCCACCAGCAGCATCTCAACGAGCTGCAAGCGGCGCTGCTGCAACGCGCCATCGACCTGCTGCAGAGCCTGCAAAAACACCGTGGCCTGGGCGCCCAGCAAGACCTGCCCAGCACCAGCCAGCGCAACGCCCTGGCACGCCAACTCGACCAACTCTGGCTGAACTGGCCCGGCCCCAGCCTGGGGCTTGCACCACTGCAGCAGGACTGGCCACGCCTGCGGCGCAACCCGGCGGACTTTGCCGCCCACTGCCAGGTTATCGACGGCTTACTGGCGGTGATCGCAACACTCGAAACCCGCCTGCATCAGGCTGGCAACGCACACCTAGAGGGCATCGCCCAGGCCTGCCATGGCCTGGAAAACCTTGCCCGCCTACGCGGCCTGAGCGTGCGGGCGGCCAATTACAGTCAATGCCCGCCAAACCTGAAACAGCAGATTCAGCAGCTCTGCCTGCAACTGGAGCAATCGCCCGTCGGCGCGTCCTTACAACAGGTGCTGCAGCGCCTGGAGCATGAACTGATCGACAGCCACGACGTACGCCTGGCACCTCACGAATGCTTTGCCCTGCTTACGCCGCTGATCGACGAGTATGCCCAGCACTTGCGCGCGCCACTGCAGGCGACGTTCGCTGCACGGACTCCCGCGCAGCAGCCCTAGCAGCTATGCTGGCAGCCTCGACATTCGCCAGGAGCTCACCATGCTTGCCCCCCGCCTGACAGTGGTACTCAGCCTTGCACTGCTCGCCGCCTGCGCACAAAAACCCAGCAGCGTTACCCTGGAGCAAAGCCAGCAGAGCAAATGCCCGCTATCGCTGCACGTCGGCCAGCAATTCAATCTGCGCCTGCCGAGCAACCCCACCACCGGTTTCCGCTGGCTGCTGCGTGACTCCGCGCCACAAGTGCTGAAAAGCCTCGGCCCGGAGGTCTACAGCAACCCGGAAGACGCCGGCCTGGTCGGCAGCGCCGGGGTTTCCACCTGGCGTTTCGAGGTCGCCCAGGCTGGCGAAGGCCAACTGGCGCTGACCTACGAACGCCCCTGGGAAGTCGGCGTAGTACCGGCACAGCGCTTCAACTGCACGATCAAGGCGCGCTAACTGGCGCGAAATGCTGCTTTGACTGGCATCCACGGCGTGGTTGGTTAATGCGCGACACGCCATAGTGCAGGCCTTTCGAGCATCAAGGACAAGGCCATGCGTTATCTGCTGCTGGGTTTGCTGGGCGCTGCGGTATTTCTCTATGCACGACTCGGCGGCCTGAGTGAACTGGGCTTGCTCAGCAAGGGCATCCCGGTCATCGCTCTACTGCTATGGCTGAGAACGGCACCCAGCGGCCTGTATCGACGCTGGATCAGCCTCGGCCTGCTCGCCTCACTGGCGGGCGATATCCTGCTCGACTGGCCCGGTGACCTGTTTGTTTTCGGCCTCGGCGCCTTCCTGCTGGCGCACCTGGCCTATCTGCGCGCCTACCTGAGCGACTGTAAACAACCGGCCTGGCTCGCCTTGTTGCTCGCGTTAGTAACAGGCGGGACGATGTTCGCCATACTCGCCAGCGCCAATCTGGGCCCACTGCTGATCCCCGTGGCCTGCTATGCATTGGCGATCAGCGCCATGCTCTGGCGCGCCCTCGCCCGCCTCGGTCAACCGGGCCTGCCCAGCTTCTCAACGCGCCTGGCCGCCGGCGGCGCCGCATTGTTTGTGCTGTCCGACAGCCTGATCGGCATCAACCGCTTTGTCGCACCCTTCGATGCTGCACCGCTGGCGATCATGCTCAGCTACTGGCTAGGGCAATGGGCCATTGCCGCCTCGGCCTTCAAACAGGCCCGCTGAGCCATCACCTATGTAGATTTGCGACCAATAGCTGCAATCAGCGTTTGGCTATGGCTTCTACTTGGCTAAAATGCCCGGCTTTATCGACCAGTGCGTAGCCATCGTGAGCAAACAGCCCGACCGTCTTTTCGCCCAACCCCTGGCCCAGGTGCCGGACTTCGTGTTCAACGAAGATGTGGTGCGGGTCTTCCCCGACATGATCAAACGCTCGGTGCCGGGCTACCCGACCATTGTCGAGAATATCGGCGTGCTCGCTGGCCAGTTCGCCCAACCGCACAGCGTGCTGTATGACCTAGGCAGCTCGCTGGGCGCAGTGACCCAGGCGCTGCGCCGGCATGTGCAGATCGAGGATTGCCGGGTGATTGCCGTGGACAACTCCAGCGCCATGGTCGAGCGCTGCCGCGAGTATCTGCACGCCCAGGACTTAATGTTTCAGGAACTGCTGCCGGTTGAGGTAATCGAGGCCGACATTCTCAGCCTCGATTTCCAGCCAACCTCGCTGGTGGCGCTGAACTTCACCCTGCAATTCATCCAGCCCGAACAACGCCTGGAATTGCTCACGCGGGTTCGCCAGGCCTTGCTGCCCGGTGGCGCGTTGATCCTCTCGGAAAAACTGCAGTTCGAGGATGCCGAGCAGCACGCCCTGCTGGGCGATCTGCATATCGCTTTCAAACGTGCCAACGGCTACAGCGAACTGGAAATCGCCCAGAAACGCAGCGCCATTGAAAAAGTCATGCTGCCCGACAGCCTGGAACAACACCGCGAGCGCCTGCTGGCCGCTGGTTTCAGCCAGGTGGTGCCGTGGTTCCAGTGCCTTAATTTTGCTTCCTTGATTGCCCTGCCATGATCAGCCGCCTCGACCTCGACGCCCTGCAAGCCGCGCTTGCCGGCACCCCACTGCAAGACTGGGCAGCCGACCTGCCCGGGCAGATCGACACCAAACTGGCGGTCGGCCATGGCGACCTGCCGCGCTGGTATGGCGCGGTACAGGCGCTGCCGGAACTGCACGTCGAACAGCTGGAGCTGCTGCACAGCTTCACCTTCAACGGCCCCTGTGATGAACCGACCCGCACCGCACTGAAAACCGCCTTGCAGGGCCTGATTCCCTGGCGCAAGGGACCGTTTCATCTGTTTGACGTGCACGTCGACACCGAATGGCGCTCGGATTGGAAGTGGCAGCGCGTTGCCCCCTACCTTGATCTAAAGGGCAAGCGCGTGTTGGATGTCGGCTGCGGTAACGGCTACTACATGTGGCGCATGCTCGGTGCCGGCGCGGACAGCGTGGTCGGCATCGACCCCAATTGGCTGTTCCTCTGCCAGTTTCTGGCGATGAAGAACTACCTGCCCGACCTGCCCGCCTGGCACCTGCCGCTGGCCTTCGAGGAATTACCCGGCAAGCTGCAGGGCTTCGACACGGTGTTTTCCATGGGCGTGCTGTATCACCGCCGCTCGCCCATCGATCATCTGATCGACCTCAAGGATTGCCTGGTTAAGGACGGCGAACTGGTGCTGGAGACCCTGGTGGTCGAAGGCGATGCCCAGCAAGTACTGGTCCCCGAAGACCGCTACGCGCAGATGCGCAACGTCTGGTTTTTGCCCTCGGTGCCGGCGCTGGAGCTGTGGCTACGCCGCGCCGGTTTTGTCGATGTGCGCTGCGTGGATGTCAGCACCACCAGCGTGGATGAACAGCGCTCGACCGACTGGATGCGCTTTCAGTCGCTGCCCGAGTTCCTCGACCCAGCCGATCACAGCCGCACCGTCGAAGGCCTGCCGGCGCCGAGTCGGGCGGTGCTGATCGCACGTAAGCCGTAGGTTGGGTTGAGGAGCAAAGCGAAGAAGCCCAACAGGGCATCAGCGCCATCTGAACCGTAGCTTGTTGGGCTTCGCTGCGCTCAACACCAACCTACCCGCGCCCTGCCGCCGCAACGATCAACTCTTTCATCTCCAGCACGGCCTGTTTGAAGCCGACAAATAGCGCGTGCGCCACCAGCGCGTGGCCGATATTTAGCTCGTTTATCCCAGCAATCGCCGCCACCGGCTCAACATTGTGGTAATGCAGGCCGTGGCCGGCATTGACGATCAGTCCATGGGCCAACCCGCAGGCCACACCATCGCGAATCCGCGCCAGCTCGCGCGCAGCCTCCTCAGGCGTGTGGGCATCGGCATAACGACCGGTATGCAACTCGATGGCCGGTGCACCAACGCGCTTGGACGCCTCGATCTGCTGCGGGTCCGGGTCGATAAACAGCGACACTTCGCAGCCGATCTTACTCAGCCGCTCGACCGCTGCGCGAATCCGCGCCTCCTGCCCGGCCACATCCAGACCGCCTTCGGTGGTCAGCTCCTGGCGGGTTTCCGGCACCAGGCAGACGTGCTCGGGGCGAATGCTTTCGGCGAAGGCGAGCATCTCCTCGGTGACGCCCATCTCGAAGTTCATCCGCGTCTGCATGACTTCCTTGAGCAGGCGCACATCGCGCTCCTGGATATGCCGGCGGTCTTCACGCAGGTGCACGGTGATGCCATCGGCGCCCGCCTCTTCCGCATCCAGCGCGGCCTTGACCGGGTCAGGATAACGGGTGCCACGGGCCTGGCGCAGGGTGGCCACATGGTCGATGTTTACACCCAGCAGAATACGATTGGCATCAGTCACGGCTTGGCTCCTTGAGCGTCATAAACAGTTCACGGCTGACCAGCGGCCTGCCGCCTAAATGGGGGGCTAGAGCTTGGCGCATCAGGCGCTTAGCGGCGGCCAGAGCGCCCGGCGCAGTCCAATCGGCCTCAGCCATCGCCAGCAGTTCAGCACCTTGGAATACACCTGGCTGCAGATGCCCAACCGGCACCAGCCCGCTTTCGGTGTGCAGTCGATACAGACCCGCTTCGGCGATGGGTTGACCTTGACTGTCCAGATCCAGGGCGAAACCATAGCCCAGCTGATCCAGCAGACGCCACTCAAAAGAGCGCAGTAGCGGCTCAAGGGCGCGACCTTGGGCCAGCGCCAGCACAGTCATGGCGTAGTGCTCGAAAACGGCGGGGTGCGGGTCATCGGCGGGCAACAGGCGGATCAACAGTTCGTTGAGGTACAGGCCGCTGAACAGCGCCTCACCCACCAGCAGATTGGGAATGCCTGCAGGGTCAAGGCGGCCGACATTCTTCAGCTCGCCACGCCCGCGAAACTCGGCTTCCAGCGGAATAAACGGCCGGGCCAGGCTGCCGGCCTTGCCACGCGCACCACGCAGCACAGCGCGCAAACGGCCTTGCGGAGTAAGAAAGTCCACCAGCGCGCTGCTTTCACGGTAAGCGCGGCTGTGCAGAACATAAGCAGGCTGACTGTCTGCAAGCATGGCCGATGGCGACTCGAAGTGGCGGGACGCAAAAACGAGCGCAGGAGCGCCCGTGCGGTGCTAGATGTTGTCGTAACCGAGGGAACGCAACGCGCGCTCATCGTCCGACCAGCCACTTTTGACCTTAACCCAGAGGTTGAGCATGATCTTGGAGTCGAACATCACTTCCATGTCCTTGCGCGCTTCCTGGCCAATGCGTTTGATCCGCTCACCCTTGTCACCAATGATGATTTTCTTCTGGCCGTCGCGTTCTACCAGGATCAGCGCGTGGATATGCAGGATGCGCCCGTCGCGCTTGAATTCCTCAATTTCCACGGTGATCTGGTACGGCAGCTCAGCGCCGAGCTGGCGCATGATCTTCTCGCGCACCAGTTCGGCGGCGAAGAAGCGGCTGGAGCGGTCGGTGACCTGGTCTTCCGGGAAAAAGTGCACACCTTCCGGTAAACGCTCGCCCACCAGTTTTTCCAGGGTGTCGAGGTTATGCCCATGCTGGGCGGAGACCGGCACGATCTCGGCATTCGGCAACTGGGTGGCCAGCCACTCCAGATGCGGCATCAGCTCGGCTTTGTCTTCGATGCGGTCAGTCTTGTTGATTGCCAGGATTACCGGGCCTTCGACGTATTGAATACGCTCGAGCACCATCTGGTCTTCGTCGGTCCAGCGGGTGCGGTCGACCACGAAGATCACCACGTCGACATCCTTCAGCGCCGACGAGGCGTTCTTGTTCATATAGCGGTTCAGCGCTTTTTCGTTGTTCTTGTGCAAACCGGGGGTGTCGACATAGATCGCCTGCACCTCACCCTCGGTCTTGATCCCGAGCATGTTGTGCCGCGTGGTCTGCGGCTTGCGCGAGGTGATCGCGAGCTTCTGCCCGAGGATGTGGTTAAGCAGCGTCGACTTGCCCACGTTGGGCCGGCCGACGATGGCGACATAGCCACAGCGTGTAACAGGTGTATCAGTCATTGCCATTCTCCACACCCAGGGCAATCAGCGCGGCAGCGGCCGCAACTTGCTCGGCGATACGCCGGCTGGCGCCCTGCCCCAGGGTTTTATCATTGAGTAGGGTGATCTGACATTCGACGACGAATGCCCGACAGTGCGGCTCGCCCTGAATATCCACCACTTCGTAACGCGGCAACTCACAGCCGCGCGACTGCAAAAACTCCTGCAGACGGGTTTTCGGGTCCTTGTTGGTGTCGACCAGGGTCAGGCTGTCCAACTCAGTAGTCAGCCAGGCCAGCACCCGCTCACGCGCCGCATCCATCCCGGTGTCCAGGTAGATGGCGCCGATCAGCGCTTCCAGTGCGTCAGCCAGAATCGACTCACGGCGAAAACCACCGCTTTTCAGCTCGCCGGAACCGAGGCGCAGGTACTCGCCCAGATCAAAGCCGCGAGCCAGAATGGCCAGGGTTTCGCCCTTGACCAGGCGCGCGCGCAAACGTGACAGCTGCCCTTCGCGGGCCAGCGGAAAGCGCTGAAACAGCGCCTCGCCGGCAACAAAGTTGAGGATCGCATCACCGAGAAACTCCAGGCGCTCATTATTGCGCCCGGCAAAACTGCGGTGGGTCAGGGCCAGGATCATCAGTTCCTGGTCCTTGAAGGTATAACCGAGCTGCCGCTCGAGACGGGCTAACGACGCACTCACGGCATACGCACGCGGAATTCTTTATCGAATCGCACCACCAGATCGATGTTCTCGATCAATGGCTCACGCTTTTCATACTTCAGGTGCACGCGAAATTCGTTGTTTTCGATTTTGACCTTGATCGCGTCCTGCATATTCAGATCACGGATGCTATTGACCTGCATGCCCTTGCTGATATGGCTATAGAAGTCATTAATGCTACGAACCCCGGCTGCTTTATCGGTCTCGACCGACGTAATCATTTTCTCCAACGACATATAGTCGAAGTAATGCGGCAATACCTTGAATGCCGCACTGGCCAGAAAGGCAACAACAGCCAGCACCATCAACCAACTAAGAATCGACATTCCCTTTTGCGAATGCGCAGATTTCATATTTGTCCCCAAATTCGAGTTATGTGAAAGCCATTACGGCTGGAGGCAAGACTATATATAGCCTGCGACGCTGCATTTAACAGCGTCGCAAATTCGGCAGCAGGTCAGTGAATCAGACCTACACGGGAGAAATTCGGTAGGTTGCTCGACTTCGGGTCCGGCCAACTCATCCAGATGGCAAAGGCTTTGCCGACGATATTCTGATCGGGCACCATGCCCAGCAGCGGCTTGGGGATGGCCGGATCATTCCAATAACGACTGTCATTGGAGTTGTCGCGGTTGTCGCCCATCATAAAGTAATGCCCTTGCGGCACCACCCACTCGCGACCTGGCTCAACCCGGTAACGCTGCATTTCCTTACGGATCTGGTGCTCGGCTTCACCAAGCTTCTCGTTATACAGCGTCGCACTGCCCAGGCTGCCCGGCTCATCGCCAATCAACTGCTGCGCTACAGACTCACCATTGATGGTCAGACGCTTGTCACTGCTGTAGGCAATCCGGTCGCCGGCCAAACCCACCACGCGTTTGATGTAGTTGATGTTCGGATCGCTTGGGTAGCGGAACACCATTACATCACCACGTTGCGGGTCGCCTACTTCAATCACCTTGGTGTCCAGCACCGGCAGGCGGATGCCATAGGCGAACTTGTTGACCAGGATAAAATCCCCCACTTCCAGGGTCGGCTTCATCGAGCCGGATGGAATCTGGAAGGGTTCGACCAGAAACGAGCGCAGCACCAGCACAATCGCCAGCACCGGAAAGAACGATTTGCCGTACTCCACCAGCAAAGGCTCTTTGTTCAAACGCGCCATCACCGCCTCATCAGGATCGCTGACCTGGCCGTGGTAGGTGCTGATCGCGGCTCGCCGGCGCGGGGCCAGAAAGATCAGGTCGAACAATGCCAGCACACCACAAACGGCGACGGCGATAACCAGTAACAGCGGGAAATTGATCGACATAGGACCTTAACTATCCAACCTGAGCACAGCGAGGAAGGCTTCCTGTGGAATTTCCACGTTGCCGACCTGCTTCATGCGTTTCTTACCGGCCTTCTGCTTTTCCAGCAGCTTGCGTTTACGGCTGACGTCACCGCCGTAACATTTGGCCAATACGTTCTTGCGCAGCGCCTTGACCGTAGTCCGCGCAACGATCTGCCCACCAATTGCAGCCTGGATCGCCACGTCAAACATCTGCCGAGGAATCAGCTCTTTCATCTTCTCGGTCAACGCGCGGCCTTTGTAATGGGCGTTGTCCTTGTGCACGATCAGGGCCAGGGCATCGACCTTGTCACCGTTGATCAGTACATCCAACTTGACCAGGTTGGCCGACTGGTAGCGATCGAAATGGTAATCCAACGAGGCGTAACCGCGACTGGTGGATTTCAGGCGGTCGAAGAAGTCGAGCACCACTTCATTCATCGGCAGGTCGTAGCGAACCTGAACCTGGGAGCCGAGGAACTGCATATCGCGCTGCACGCCACGCTTCTCGATACACAGAGTGATGACGTTACCCAGGTGCTCTTGCGGTACCAGGATGGTGGCCTGCACGATCGGCTCGCGGAAATCCTCGACCGAGGAAACATCCGGCAGCTTGGAGGGGTTATCGACGTAGATGGTCTCGCCGGTTTTGAGTACGACTTCGAAGATTACGCTCGGCGCCGTGGTGATCAGATCCAGGTCGTATTCGCGCTCTAGGCGCTCCTGGATGATCTCCATATGCAGCATGCCGAGGAAGCCACAACGGAAACCGAAGCCCAGGGCGTCGGAGCTTTCCGGCGAATATTGCAGCGACGAGTCGTTCAGCGTGAGCTTCTGCAGCGCATCACGGAAGTCTTCGAAATCGTCGGAGCTGACCGGGAACAGGCCGGCATAGACCTGCGGCTGGATACGCTTAAAGCCGGGCAGCACTTCGACGTTGGGCGTGGCGGCCAGGGTCAGGGTGTCACCCACTGGCGCGCCGTGAATGTCCTTGATGCTGGCAATGATAAAGCCCACTTCGCCGGCCTTGAGGTCGACGGTGGCAGTATGCTTGGGGTTGAATACGCCGACGCTGTCGACCAGGTGAATCTTGCCGGTGGATTTGACCAGCACCTTGTCACCCTTCTTGATCCGGCCATGGCGCACGCGCACCAGGGAGACCACGCCCAGGTAGTTGTCGAACCAAGAGTCGATGATCAGCGCCTGCAGCGGCGCCTCAATATCACCGGTCGGCGCCGGAATCGTGTGCACCAAACGCTCAAGCACTTCATCGACGCCCAGGCCGGTCTTGGCACTGCAGGTCACTGCGTCAGTGGCATCGATGCCAATGATTTTCTCGATTTCTTCTTTGACCCGGTCCGGATCGGCCTGGGGCAGGTCGATCTTGTTCAGTACCGGCATGACCTCAAGGCCCTGCTCGATGGCGGTGTAGCAGTTGGCCACCGATTGCGCTTCCACGCCCTGACCGGCATCGACCACCAGCAGCGCGCCTTCACAGGCCGCCAGGGAGCGGCTGACTTCATAGGTGAAGTCGACGTGACCTGGGGTATCGATGAAGTTCAGCTGATAAGTGATGCCGTCTTTAGCCTTGTAATACAGGGTGACGCTGTGCGCCTTGATGGTGATCCCGCGTTCGCGCTCCAGATCCATGGAGTCCAGCACCTGGGCTTCCATTTCACGGTCGGCCAAGCCGCCACACATCTGGATAAACCGGTCGGCCAGGGTCGACTTGCCGTGGTCAATGTGGGCGATGATGGAGAAATTGCGGATATGACTCAAATCACTCACGGATCAACACTCAAAAAGGTCGCAGGCGACTGCCCGCCGAAAATAGCCGCGAAGTGTACCCGAAAGCCACCTTGCACGTCATCAAGCCCGCATGGCGGCGCTGTGTATAAGGACGGCATGCAAAAGGGCGACCGAAGTCGCCCTTTTAGTCTGCCTGTGCCGTCAGTCGGCCAGCTTGAAGGTGATAAAGCTGGCGCGCCCCTGACGCAGCACGCGCATCGACACCGAACGATTTTTCGGCAGTGCCTGTGCCACCTCGGTAAAGGTCTTGGCCGAATTGATCGCCTGATTGTTCAGGTGCGTGATCACATCGCCCGGACGCAGACCAATCAGCGCCGCCGGGCCATCCTGCACCTCAGAGATCACCACGCCGCCTTTCAGATCGAGGCTCTTCTTCTGCTCGGCAGTCAGCTCAACCACCTTGACCCCAAGACGGTTGCTGCTGCGCTCAACGCCAGGCGCAGCAGTACCGGCCAGAGCCTCGCCGTCTTCAGGCAGCGCACCGATGCTCAATTTCAGCTTCTTACGCGCACCATCGCGCACCACATCCAACTCGGCACTGCTGCCTGGCTTGAGCGCACCGACCAAATGCGGCAAGTCAGCGGACATAATGATCGGCTTACCGTCCAGACTGAGAATTACATCGCCGACCTGCAAGCCGCCTTTGGCAGCCGGACCGTCCTCCAGCACCTGCGCCACCAGCGCACCGGCCGGTTTATCCAGGCCAAAGGACTCAGCCAGATCCTTGTTCACTTCCTGAATCACCACACCCAACCAGCCGCGACTGACCTTGCCTTCCGCCTTGAGTTGATCAGCCACATCCATGGCCACACTCATCGGAATGGCAAACGACAGCCCCATAAAGCCGCCGGAACGGGTGAAAATCTGCGAATTAATACCGACCACTTCACCGGCCAGGTTAAACAGCGGACCGCCGGAGTTACCCGGATTGATCGCCACGTCAGTCTGAATAAACGGCACATAGCTCTCGTTTGGCAGGCTGCGACCTTTGGCGCTGACGATCCCGGCGGTCACCGAATGATCGAAGCCGAAGGGTGAGCCAATCGCCAAGACCCACTCACCAACTTTCAGCTCCTCAGACTTGCCCAGTTTGACGGTTGGCAAGCCAGCACCCTCAACCTTGAGCAGCGCAACATCGCTGCGCGGGTCAGTACCGACCAGCTTGGCTTCCAGCTCACTGCGGTCCGACAGACGCACGATGATTTCGTCGGCATCGGCAATCACATGATTATTGGTCAGCACATAACCATCAGCGGAAATGATAAAGCCCGAGCCCAGTGACTGGGCTTCACGCTGGCGACCACCACCTGGATTGCGTGGCACCTGCGGAATATTGCGCTCGAAGAACTCGCGAAACATCGGTGGCATGCCTTCCAGGTCGGGCATATTGAGCTGACCGCTGCCTGCCACCGCGCGATCCGGCATCTTCTGCCGCGTACTGATATTGACGACCGCCGGTGACGCCTGCTCAACCAGCTCGGTGAAATCCGGCAGGCTCGCTTGAGCAAGCAGCGCTTGCCCCATCAGCAACACGGCACATAACGCAGTAAATGAAGATTTCAGACCAAGCTTCGACATACAACTCCCCATCAGGCCAGCAAAAGTCTTAAAACGCTGCTGCGGCACCGCCAAGCAATGCACGCAACACCACCGGTTGCAACGCCGGATCACCGGCGGTGACACGACTGCGCCAGCGCACCGCGCAGCAGGCAAACAAAAAACCGCACAGCGCACTGAGTATTACCCAGGGTTCGCTCAAGCCCGCCTGTTCAGCCAGCACAGCCGCAGCAAACAAACCGAGTAACGGCAGCAGATAAACCAGCACAGAACCACGCACCAGCAGATCCTCGCGTACGCCGATGATGACCGCATCGCCCACATTTAGCTGCAGATCCGACAGTGCACGCACGTAACCACGACGACCGCGCGCCCCGAGCTGATCAAGCAAGCCCTGGCCGCAGCCGGCTTTGACGGAACAGCTGGAACAGGTGCTTTTACGCAGAGTTTCGACCCAGACGGCACCGGGCTCAACGGCCACGACCCGCCCTTGCTCCTCGATCACTGCGCCACCTCACCTGCCGAACGCATCGACAAGGCCACTCGCTCGGCAGTACCCAAAGGTATTTCACCGACTACTGTGACCATCACGTCGCCATCAGCGGTCTTCAAGCGGCGCGAAACGGCCACAGTCGGGCCCAGCTGAGTACGCACATCCTCAACAACTGCACCGCGCAGCGGCTCCATAAATACGGAAAAACGCGCCAAGCCATCGCCATACACCTGACAGGCGACTGGCTCATCCGATGCAGGACTGCGGCGCTGGGTGACCGAACTCAGACTAAAGCCCGGCGGCAGCCAATCCGAACGCCAGGCCTCAACCGCATCCACCTGGGCGGCAGACAAACGCACCGGGCGACAACCTGCGCCAGGCTCAAGGTTAGAGGCTGCAGGGGCTTCGGTTTGTAGCTGGGTAAACTGAAAACGCTCAAGCAACTGCCCCTTGTCATTGACCAACAAGGACTTGAGCGGCAAGCCGGTTTGCTGATCGAGGTGCAGCTCGATGCCATAACGATGCTGATCACGCGGCACCAGGGCCAATACACGGGTAGCTCGCCCCGCTACACGGGACTTGCCGAGCACACGCAGCTCATACCACTCACTCAGCTGCTCGGCATTTAGCACCCGGGCGGGCCACAACTGGCTATCAATCAGTTGGTCAGCCAATGCACCACTGGCACATTGCACCTGACCATCGACACGCAACACTTCCTGCGCGGAACCATCCAGTTGCAGCAGGCGCTCACGTAGAGCACCGCCCTCACCAACTTGATGCCAGATGCTGTGCGTCGAAAAACTGCCATTACGCTCGTAAACAAAGGTGCCCTGAAAACTCTGCGTGCGCTCGGCATCCGCCAAACGCTGCAACAAGGCACGACCTTCATCGGCAACCGCCGGCAACACCAGCCAACTGCCCAGCAACAGAACGCTTAAAGGAATAAAGCGCATGCGATTCCTTAACAACGGCCGTTAACGGTTTTCCAGACTGGCTGCACGCGCGTAAGGCAGCGCACCTTCACTCGTACTCATGGCTGCCTGCTGCGCATGCTGGCGCAGATAAGCTGGCAAACGCTGCTCATGCCAGCCTGGCTGACCCTGACCCACGGCGCTGGCCGCAGGAGCAGACTGCCCCTCGGAAGTATTGAAGCCTGCCAGCATGGCCGGCCCGCTGACCTGGGGAATATTCAGCAGCGGCTGATTGGCCTGCTGCGCCAACTGCGCGCCAGTGATGTCGTCCTGGTTGTACAGACGTACGCCCGCCAACACCGCCACGGTAACCGAAGCGGCAACAGCCAGACGCCCTACGGTACGCCATGGGCCGCGCGGCGCTTGCTGCGCAACAGGGGCTACCGGTGCAACATCGTCAGCCAGGGCGGCGGACACAGCTGCAGCAATATCCAGACGCGGCTCAAGCAGCTCTTTGTGCATGACCGCCCGAGCAATCTGGTAACGCGACCAGGTTGCGCGCAGCTCAGGGTCATCACTGGCCGCCAGCACTCGCCTTAGTTCAAGTTCATCCGCTTGGTTATCCATCACCGCGGACAGCGATTCCTGCAGGGTTTCACGACTCATGGCGGTTCCTCTCTTGGCTGACGCCGCTGTCTCAGGTTTCCTGCAGCAATGGCTGCAGGGATCGATCAATGGCCTCACGCGCCCGGAAAATTCGCGAACGCACGGTGCCGACTGGACACTGCATGACGCTGGCAATGTCCTCGTAGCTCAGACCATCAAATTCACGCAAGGTTAGCGCTGTGCGTAAATCTTCCGGCAACTGCTCGATGCTGCGGTGCACGGTGGCCTCGATCTCGTCGCGCAACAGTGCGCGCTCCGGCGATTCGATGTCCTTGAGGGCATGGTCACCGTCATAGAACTCGGCATCTTCAGCACTTACATCACTGTCTGGCGGGCGCCGACCACGCGACACCAGGTGGTTCTTCGCCGTGTTGATGGCGATGCGGTACAGCCAAGTGTAGAACGCACTGTCACCACGAAAATTACCCAACGCCCGATACGCCTTGACGAAGGCTTCCTGCGCCACATCCTGTGCCTCATGGGTGTCATGCACAAAACGCACGATCAACCCGAGAATCTTGTGCTGATACTTGAGCACCAATAGATCAAATGCACGCTTGTCGCCGCGCTGTACGCGCTCGACCAGTTGCTGATCATCTTCCTGGGTTAGCATGAAAACTCCTCATAAGGTTTGAAGGAGCGCAACACCAACCCTTTACTCGGTCTGCCAAAGTAGACTTGGGCATTGCGCAAAAGTTCTCCCCTTCAAACAAGCTTCCTGCAGAACACTTAAAAGTCCTGCACGGAACAGCGCAGCAAAGGAACTCCATTGCTGCGCTTGTAGTCTGGATCACCTGCCGGCTAGGCAAAAACCGCAGGCCCACTGGAGGCCGCCTGACACAGGCGAATTTCCATTTATACAACCGCCTATGGAACCCGAAACACTTAAAAAGTTCCCGAGTAACGCACTTGGTCATAAGCTGGCTATTGTGCCGTCCACCCCCTCTATATACTAGGGGCCGCTTTTCGCGGAATTCGGACATGAGCCAACATTACCAACACGACGTTCTGGTTATCGGTAGCGGCGCAGCCGGCCTTACCCTGGCCCTCACGCTGCCTGAACACCTGCGTATTGCCGTACTGAGCAAGGGCAACCTGTCCAACGGTTCGACCTACTGGGCGCAGGGCGGCGTGGCGGCGGTGCTGGACGATACCGACACCATCGAGTCGCATGTCGAGGACACCCTCAATGCCGGTGGTGGCCTGTGCCGCGAGGACGCCGTGCGTTTTACCGTCGAGCACAGCCGCGAAGCCATCCAATGGCTGATTGATCAGGGCGTACCTTTTACCCGCGACGATCAAACCGCTCGCGAAGACGGCGGCTTCGAATTCCACCTAACCCGTGAAGGCGGCCACAGCCACCGGCGTATCATTCACGCGGCCGATGCCACCGGCGCGGCGATCTTCAACACCCTACTGGAGCAGACCCGACAGCGCAGCAATATCGAACTGCTCGAGCAACGCGTCGCCGTTGACCTGATCACCGAACGCAAACTCGGCCTGGAAGGCCAGCGCTGCCTGGGTGCTTACGTGCTCAACCGCGCCAGCGGCGAGGTCGACACCTTTAGCGCACGCTTTGTGATTCTCGCCACCGGCGGCGCGGCCAAGGTCTATCTCTACACCAGCAACCCGGATGGCGCCTGCGGCGACGGCATCGCCATGGCCTGGCGCGCCGGCTGTCGGGTCGGCAACCTGGAGTTCAACCAGTTCCACCCGACCTGCTTGTACCACCCGAAAGCCAAGAGCTTTCTAGTCACCGAGGCGCTGCGCGGCGAAGGCGCACTGCTCAAGCTGCCGAACGGCGAACGTTTTATGCCGCGCTTCGATGAGCGCGCCGAACTGGCGCCACGGGACATCGTCGCCCGCGCCATCGACCATGAGATGAAGCGCCTGGGGATCGACTGCGTGTTCCTCGATATCAGCCATAAACCGGCTGACTTTGTGAAATCACACTTCCCTACCGTGTATGAACGCTGCCTGGACTTCGGTATCGACATCACCAAAGAGCCGATCCCGGTAGTACCGGCGGCGCATTACACCTGCGGCGGCGTGTTGGTCGACCAGAGCGGCTGCACCGATGTGCCGGGCCTGTATGCCATCGGTGAAACCAGCTTTACCGGCCTGCATGGGGCCAACCGCATGGCCAGCAACTCGTTGCTGGAGTGCTTCGTCTATGCCCGCTCTGCGGCCGAGAACATCCTCGCGCAGCTGGAGCAGATCAGCATGCCCAGCGCGCTACCCAGCTGGGACGCCAGCCAGGTGACCGACTCGGATGAGGACGTGATCATTGCGCACAACTGGGACGAACTGCGGCGTTTTATGTGGGACTACGTCGGCATCGTGCGCACCAACAAGCGCCTGCAGCGGGCCGAACACCGCGTACGCCTGCTGCTCGACGAAATTCACGAGTTTTACAGTAACTACAAGGTCAGCCGTGACCTGATCGAGCTGCGCAACCTGGCCCAAGTTGCCGAGCTGATGATCCGTTCGGCCATGCTGCGCCACGAAAGCCGCGGCCTGCATTACACCCTGGACTACCCGCAGCAGCTGGCCGAGGCCAAGGACACTATTCTGCTGCCGCCCACCTATGGCGACTGAATTTCAGCCGCACCCGTAAGCGCCGATGCTGATCCCGCGCCAGGCTGTCGCGGGCGATGCAGACCGAGCGCACACGGCGCTGCCCGGCCAGACGAAAACGCAGCAGCACTATCAACGGCAAAGCCAGGCTATCGGGATGCAGCTCGATGGCCTGCCAGCCCTGCGCCGCGCAGTGCACCTGCCAACCATCGGCCGTGCAGCGCAGTGCCCGGTAGGCCGAAGGCGAACTCAACAGCACATGACGTGGCAATACCCAAGCGGCATGGGCGAGGCAGAAGCCCATTCCAAGCAACCGCGCCCAAATGGGAATATCCACCAGCGCCAGGCTAAGCAGCGCCAATCCCTGAATCAGGGCATAGCAGGCCAGCAGCTGCCGTGAGGGCTGCCACCGGCACTCGAAGCCGTCACTGGGGCTGGACACGGTCCAAAATCATCCGAACCATGCGCTTGAGATCGGCATCTTCCGGCTCGCCGCGCTGCATAAACCAGCCGAACATGTCCTGATCTTCACATTCGAGCAGCTTGCGATAACGCTCGCGGTCTGCCTCGTCGAGATGCGGATACACCTCCCTGACAAACGGCACCAGCAGCACATCCAGCTCCAGCATGCCGCGGCGGCTGTGCCAAAAAAGACGATTGAGTTCAACCGAGTCAACCATGGGTATGCTCCTTGGATAAGGCGCGCAGTATACCGATGAAACGCGCCCCTGTTGACCGCGCGCATCACCCAGCCAGGCAATGCCCGCAAGGGAAGCAGCGGCAAGCGCTGACAAGGCGCGAGGCGCGCTCTATGATGAGCCCCCTAACTTTTATCCAGCGATACCTAATCCACCATGGCCGATACCGCGTTCTATTGCACCCTCAGCCACGAAGGCACCCTCGCCGTGCGCGGCCCGGACGCCAACAAGTTCCTCCAGGGCCAAGTCACCTGCAACCTCAACTACCTCAGCGACAGCCACTCCAGCCTAGGTGCGCGCTGCACCCCCAAGGGCCGCATGCAGTCGAGCTTTCGCATCCTCAGTGTGAGTGACGGCTACCTGCTGGCAATGGCCAGCGATTTGCTGGAAGCGCAACTGACTGACCTGAAAAAATACGCCGTCTTCAGCAAATCCAAACTCACCGACGAAAGCCAGGACTGGCTGCGCATCGGCCTGAGCGGCGGCGATGAAGCCCTGCGCAGCCTCGGCCTGGAGCTTGCAGAAACCGCCGACAGCGTCGCGCGCAGTGATGAACTGCTGGCCCTGCGCCTGAGCGATGGCCGCGCCGAACTCTGGATACCCGCCAGCCAAGCCGCAGCCGTACAGGCACAAGTGGCCAGCCAACTGCCGCAAGCGCCGCTGAATGACTGGCTACTGGCGCAAGTGCGCGCTGGGATTGGCCAGGTCATGGGCAGCACCCGTGAGCTGTTTATTCCGCAGATGATCAACCTGCAGGCCGTGGGCGGCGTGAGCTTCAAGAAAGGCTGCTACACCGGCCAGGAAATCGTCGCGCGCATGCAGTACCTGGGCAAACTCAAGCGTCGCCTGTATCGCCTCGAACTGCATGACAGCCAGGCGCCAGAGCCCGCCACTGCGCTGTTTTCCCCAACGCACACCTCCAGCGTTGGCGAAGTGGTGCTGGCGGCGCGCAGCGCAGCCGGCGTCGAACTGCTCGCTGTGTTGCAGGACGAAGCCGCGCACAATGGCGTTATTCACCTGGGTTCTGCCGAGGGCAGCATGCTGAGCGTGCTCGATTTGCCGTATACACTGGACGCAGACCGCGAAATACAGCGCTAAGCACTTACTACACTGATTACTACTGCCTGACCGCCTAAAGAGAATTGCCCATGAGCAAGCTTGCTGAGAAAGTCCAAAAGGAACTGATCCAGGCCATCGACAGCGATGAACTGGTACTGCCGACCCTGCCGGAGGTCGCGCTGAAAGTCCGCGAGGCAGCAGAAGACCCGGACATCGGCATCCCGCAACTGAGCAAGGTAATCGGCAACGACGCAGCCCTGACCGCGCGCATCATCAAGGTGGTCAACAGCCCACTGCTGCGCACCAACAAGGAAATCACCGACCTGCAGATGGCCGTCGGTCGCCTCGGCATCAACTACACCTGCAACCTGGCCACGGGCCTGGCCATGGAGCAGATGTTCCAGGCCACCAGCGATGTGGTTGACCGCAAAATGCGCGAAGTATGGAACAAAAGCACGGAAATCGCCGGCATCTGCCACGTTCTGTGCAAACATTACACGCGCCTGCTGCCCGACCAAGCCACCCTCGCCGGCCTGGTCCATCAGATTGGCGTACTGCCGATCCTCACCTACGCCGAAGAGCACAGCGAACTGCTGGCCGACTCGATCAGCCTCAACCACGTGATCGAGCAGATTCACCCGATCATCGGCGACAAGATCCTGCGTACCTGGGAATTCCCCGAGCTGATCGCCATGGTGCCCGGCCAGTACCTGGACTTCACTCGCGACAGCGCCAAGGTCGATTATGTCGATATCGTCCAGGTCGCCACCTTGCAGAGCTACATTGGCAGCGAACACCCCTACACCAAACTGGACTGGAGCCAGATCCCAGCGTTCGCCAAGCTCGGTCTTGACCCCAACCAGAACCTGAATGAAGACGAAGACCTCTCCGCCGCCATGGAAGCGGCCATGAGCATGCTTCAGTAAAGCCCCACACGCGCATGCAGCCGAATGCAACTAGACTGAATGCAGTCCCCGCAATCGGCATACGGCTCATGCGCACGCTGCTGTTATCCGTTCTGTTCAGCCTGTTTTGCGGTGCTTTGGCCGCTGCGCAAGAGGTGCGCCTGACCAACGGCGAATGGCCGCCTTACCTGGGTGAGCAGCTGCCGCACAAGGGCGTGGCCTCGCGCATCGTCGCCGAAGCCTTTGCCCTGCAGGGGGTTGATGTGGCCTGGGAGTTCCACCCCTGGGCACGCTCACTGCAACTGGCCGAGCGCGGTAAACGCGACGGCAGCGCAGTCTGGCTGCGCAGCAGCGAGCGAGAGGAAAAGTTCTTTATCAGCGACCCGGTGGTAGAAAGCGGTTACTACCTGTTCCACCGCAAGGACTACAGCTTTGACTGGCAGCAGGTCAGTGACCTGCAAGGCCGGCGCCTGGTTGGCACCCGCGGCTATGACTACGGCGAAGCCTTTCAGCAGGCCGAAGCCAGCGGGCAACTGCGAGTCAACCGGGTCACCAGCGATGAAACCGCCTTTCGCCAGTTGATCGCCGGCCGCGTCGACCTGTTCCCGATGGACAAGGTGGTCGGCTTCGACATGCTGCATCAGCACTTCAGCGCCGCCGAACGTGCACAACTGAGTTTTCATCCCACGCCCCTACGCAGTGACAGCCTGCACCTGCTGCTCTCGCGGGAAGTGCCCGGCAATGCCGAGCTGATCGCCCGCTTCAACCAGGGCCTGGCGCAACTGCGCGAAAGCGGCAAGGTTGCTCAGTACCTGCTGGAAATCCAGCAACCGCTGAGCCTGACGCCCTGACCTAGGTTTCTGTGTTGGCAAACTCGACGCGGACCAGCAAGCCGTGCGGCTGCGCCTGATGCAGGCTGATCTCAGCCTGATGTGCCCGGCAGATCTCCCCGACAATCGCCAAACCCAAGCCCGCCCCCGAGCCCTTGTTGCTGCGTCGATAGAAGCGCGCAAATACCCGTTCATGCTCTTCCGGCGGAATCCCCGGGCCATCGTCTTCCACCTCCAGCACCCCGGTGGGCAAGACCCGCAGAATCACATTGCCGCCGACTGCGGTGTGCGCCATGGCGTTATCCAGCAGGTTGCACAGCAGCTCGTTGAGCAAGGTCGGCTCACCGTTGACCCACACCGGTTGCTCAGCCTCCAATGCCAGGGAAATACCCCGCGCATGGGCCAGTGGCGCCAGCGCCATGCCCAACTCGCGCGCCAGCTGGCTGAGGTCCAGACGCTGCGCGCCGCCCTCGGCAATTGCCCGCGCACCGCTTTCGATACGCGCCAGCGAAAGCAATTGATTGGCCAGATGGGTGAGTTTGTCGGTGTTCTGCGCGGCTTCCTCCAGCGTGCTGCGCCACACCGCAGGCTCCTGCGCGCGCAAGCCCAGCTCGACCCGCGCCTTGAGCGCTGCCAAGGGTGTGCGCAGCTCATGGGAGGCATCGGCGATAAATTGCGACTGGCGCTCGAACAGGTTGCGCAGGCGGTCATTGAATTGGTTCAGCGCATCGATCAGCGGACGCAGCTCGCGCGGCATACCAACATCCGACAACGGCTGCAGATCATCGCTGGTGCGCGTCGCCACACTTCGCCGCAAGGCCTCCAGCGGGCGCAGCGCAGCGCTCACCGCCAGCCACACCAGCAGCAAGGCGCTCAGCGACAGCACGCCCATGCGCAGCAAGGTGCCGAGCAACAACTCGCGGGCCATGCGCTCGCGTGCGCCCTGGGTTTCCGCCACGCGGATTTCCGCTACACCATTGACTCCTGGCTCGCTGACCGGCTGCAGCAGGCTGACCACCCGCACGCCCTGGTTGCGGTATGCGGCATCGTAGAAACGCGCCAGCGCCGGGTAATCCTCGGTACGTTTGGTACTGGGCGGTGGTGGCGGCAGGTCTTCGTAACCGGACACCAGTACGCCCTGTACATCCAGCACCTGGTAATAGATGCGCCCGGCACTGTCATAGGCGAAGGTGTCCAGCGCCACATAGGGCACGTTGGCATTCAAGCGCTCGGCGGTGGTGTACAGACCATCGGCAATCGCCCGCGCCGAGGCCAACAAAGTGCGGTCATAGGCGGTATCTGCTGCATGACGGGCACTCCAATAGGCGCTCAGGCTGCTGACCAACAGAATCAGCGCCAGCAGCAGCGCCAGACGGCGGATTAACCGCCCGCGCAGGCTGCCCGGCTGGTTCTCCACGGGTTTGCCGCGCTCAGTCACCGACAGCCTCCAACCCTCAGCCATCGGCTGCCTCCAACAAATAGCCCAAGCCACGGAAAGTGACGATGCGCACCCCGCCGCCTTCGAGCTTCTTGCGCAGGCGATGCACGTAGATTTCGATGGCGTCGCTGCTGGCCTCTTCATCCAGGCCGAACACCTGGGCGGCCAACTGCTCCTTGCTCATCACCCGTCCCGGCCGGGCGATCATCGCCTCCAGCACCGCCTGCTCGCGCGAGGTCAGGGTCAGCAGGCTATCGGCCAGGGTAAAGCGCCGGGTATCCAGGTCATACAGCAGGTTGCCGCAGCGTTGCTGGCGTTCGCCACCGAGCACGGTGCGGCGCAGCAGTGCCTTGACCCGCGCCTCCAGCTCGCTCAGCTCAAAGGGTTTGGCCAGGTAATCATCGGCGCCCAGATTAAGGCCATGCACACGATCCTTGACCTCACCACGGGCGGTCAGCATCAGCACCGGCAAGGTATTGCCACGCTCACGCAAACGCGCCAGCACCTGAAATCCGTCCAAACGCGGCAGGCCGATATCGAGAATCGCCAAGGCGTAATCCTCGCTGCTCAGAGCCAGATCGGCGGCCACACCGTCATGCAGCATGTCCACGGTCAGCCCGGTGCCACGCAGGGCCTGAGCCACGCTTTCAGCCAGGGGCAGATGGTCCTCGACCAGCAGGATTCGCACGGTAATAGCACTCCACGAACTTGTTGTTATGTACCCAGTGTAACGGTGCAAAGGCCGCTGCGAACGCCCCTGCAATTTTCTTTCAAGCTGAAAGCCTGGTGAAAGCTTGACCCCATAGCATCGGTCTCAGGTGGCTCGACCCACCGACCTGAACGACTGACGCAGTGGTGCGCAGCCGTGACAAAAACAACAATGGAGACCACAGGATGCCGACTGCATCAAATCGGGCACTTTCGCCTGTTCACCTGCTCAGCCTGGCCATCAGCACGGCCCTGCTTGCCCCCGCAGCCAACGCCGACTTTGTCGCCGACAGCAAGGCAAGCCTCACCACCACCAATATCTACCTCAATCGCGACTTCCGTGAAGGTACAAGCAGCCAGCAGAACAAGCGCGACGAATGGGGTCAGGGCTTTCTCCTAGACATCCAGTCCGGCTACACCGAAGGCACTGTCGGCTTTGGTTTGGACGCCATGGGTATGCTCGGCGTCAAACTAAACTCCGGCGGCGGCAGTACTGGCACCGACCTGCTGCCTGTGCAGGACGATGGTGGCACCCCAGACCAATTCGGCCGCCTGGGCCTTACAGCCAAGGTCAAGGTCTCCAATACCGAGCTGCGCTATGGCTCGCACATTCCTGAACTACCCGTGGTCAAGGCCAGCGACAGCCGCCTGCTGCCGCAGGTATTTGAAGGCGGTTTGCTGACTTCGTCCGAATTGGATGGACTGACCTTTACCGGCGGGCGTTTGGACAAAGTGATCGACCGTGCCTCGACCAACTCCGAAGAGCTGATCCTCAACAGCAAAAATCGCCGCTTCGCTGGCGGCATCACCGCTGACCATCTGGATCTGATGGGCCTCGACTACCAGTTCGCCAAGGGTCTCACCGGGCGTTACTACTTTGCCGACCTCGACGATATTTACCGTCAGCACTTCTTCGGTCTGCTCGCCAGCCAGCCGTTGGGCAGCGGCACACTGAGCGCCGATGTACGCCTGATGCTGAGCAAGGACAGCGGCGCATCCAATGCCGGCAAGATCGACAACCGCGCCTTCAACGCCATGCTCAGCTACGCCATCAATGGCCACAAACTGGGCCTGGGCTTCCAGGACATGAGCGGCGACACCGGTTACGCCTATATCGATGGCAGCGACCCGTTCCTGGTCAACTTCGTGCAGATCAACGACTTCGCCAACGCCGACGAGCGCTCCTGGCAGGCCCGTTACGACTACGACTTCGGCAAGCTCGGCGTACCCGGCCTGAGCTTTATGACTCGCTACATCAAAGGCAGCGACGCGCAGATTGCCGGCACGAACGACACCGGCGGTGAGTGGGAACGCGACATCGAGGTCAAGTACGTGGTGCAGAGCGGGCCACTGAAAGATGTCTACGTGCGCCTGCGCAACGCCAGCTTCAAATCCGACTTCGCCCGCGATGCGGACGAGAACCGCGTCATCGTCGGTTACACGCTGCCGATCTGGTAAACAATAAGAACTCAGAGGAACACACCATGAAAACTGCCTTTACCCGCATCGCCCTGGCCACCGCCTGTATGGCCTTTGCCGGCCAACTGCTGGCCGCCGAACCCAAGCGCCCGGAATGCATCGCCCCGGCCAAGCCCGGCGGCGGTTTCGACCTGACCTGCAAACTGGCGCAGAGCGGCCTGAAAGACAGCGGCCTGCTCAAGGCTCCGATGCGCGTCACCTATATGCCCGGCGGTGTCGGCGCGGTGGCCTACAACGCCGTGATTGCCCAACGCGCTGCTGATCCAGGCACCATCACCGCATTCTCCAGCGGCTCCTTGCTCAACCTGGCGCAAGGCAAGTTCGGCCGTTACGACGAAACCGGCGTGCGCTGGCTGGCTGCCGTGGGCACCGACTACGGCGCGATCACCGTGCGGGCCGACTCGCCCTACCAGAACCTGGATGACCTGGTGCAGGCGCTGAAAAAAGACCCTGGCAGTATCGTCTTCGGCGCTGGCGCCACCATCGGTGGCCAGGACTGGATGCAGACTGCGCTGATCGCTCGCCTGGCCGGTATCGACCCGAAAAACCTGCGCTATGTGGCCTTTGAAGGCGGCGGCGAAACCCTCACTGCCATGCTCGGCGGTCACGTACAGGTCACCTCAAGCGGTCTCGGTGAAGTCACCCCGCAGCTGGCTGCGAAAAAAGTGCGCATCCTCGCCGTGCTCGCCGATGAGCGTCTGCCAGGCAAGCTGGCTGACATCCCCACTGCCAAGGAGCAGGGCTACGACATCAGCTGGCCGGTGATCCGTGGCTTCTATATGGGCCCAGAGGTCAGTGACGAGCAGTACAACTGGTGGAAACAGCAGTTCGACACCCTGCTCGCCGATGAAGACTTCGCCACCCTGCGTGAACAGCGCGACCTGCTGCCGTTGTCGGTGACTGGCGACGAGCTGAAAGCCTTGGTCTTCAAGCAAGTTGAAGAATACAAGGCGCTGGCTGGCGAGTTCGGCCTGATGCAGTAACGCGTAAGCCACCCTCTCCCCACTGGGGAGAGGGCCGGGGTGAGGGGTGGCGGTTCCAGACCGCACCATCCAAGCCCCTCACCCTAACCCTCTCCCCCAAGGGGAGAGGGGATTAGACGCCCAAGCTCTGAGGTAATTCGCCATGTACGTTCGCCTGTTCGCCGCGATCTGGCTGCTGTTTTGCGCCGTTCTCGCCGTCATCGCCTGGGGCTTCCAGGCACCCTTCGCCTATGACCCGGTCGGCCCGCGCGCCTATCCCTTGCTGCTGCTGGCCCTGATGTCGGCCGGCAGCCTGTGGCTACTGTGCAAACCCGGCCTGCTGGAGCAGCGGCTCAATACCCGCGCCGCCATACGCGCCACGCTGTGCGTGTTGACGCTGCTGGCCTATGCGCTGTCGTTTGAAGTACTCGGCTTCGTGATCAGCACTGCGCTGGCCGCCTTTGCCCTTGGCCTGCTGTTTACCGGCCGCCTGATTCCTTGCGCCATCAGCGCCGTGCTGATGGGTGTGCTGCTGTATGGCCTGTTCGATTACCTGCTGGATGTGCCGCTGCCCCTCGGCCTATTCGAAGCCTTTGTGGAGAGCTGAAATGGAAACCCTGAATTTCTTGATGCAAGGCTTTGATGTCGCCACCCGCCCGACCAACCTGTTGATGGCGCTGTTCGGAGCCTTTGTCGGCACCATCGTCGGCATGCTCCCAGGGCTGGGCCCGATCAACGGCGTGGCCTTGCTGTTGCCACTGGCCTTCGCCCTCGGCCTGCCGCCGGAAACCGCACTGATCCTGCTGGCCGCCGTGTACCTGGGCTGTGAATACGGCGGGCGCATTTCCGCCATTCTGCTCAACGTTCCGGGCGACGCCGCCGCAGTGATGACCACCCTGGATGGCTACCCGCTGGCCCGTCAGGGCAAAGCCGGTATCGCCCTGTCACTGTCCGCCGTCAGCTCATTTATTGGCAGCATTGTCGCCACCTGCGGCGTGGTGCTGTTCGCCCCGCTGCTGGCGAAATGGGCGGTGGCCTTCGGCCCGGCCGAATACTTTGTGCTGATGATTTTCGCCATTGCCTGCCTCGGCGGCATGGTCGGCGACAAACCGATGAAAACCCTGATGGCTGCGTTGATCGGTCTGGCTCTGGCCACGGTTGGGGTGGATTCGACCACAGGCGTATACCGCTTCACCTTCGGCAGCGTCAGCCTGTCGGACGGTATCCAGTTCGTGATCGTGGTGATCGGCTTCTTCAGCGTCAGTGAAGTGCTGTTGATGCTGGAAAAAACCCACAACGGCCAGAAAGCCGTGAAAGCCAGCGGTCGCCTGCTGTTCAACTTCAAAGAGTTCACCTTCACCTTCTGGACCATGCTGCGCAGCGCCGTAGCAGGCTTCGTCATCGGCACTCTGCCCGGTGCCGGCGCCACCATTGCCAGCGCCATGACCTACATGAGCGAGAAGCGCATGGCTGGGCCGAACGGCAAGTTCGGCGAGGGCGACTTGCGCGGCCTGGCGGCGCCAGAAGCGGCTAACAATGCCTCGGCCTGCGGCTCGCTGATCCCCATGCTGACCCTCGGCGTACCCGGCTCGGGCACCACGGCGGTGATGATCGGCGCGCTGACCCTGTACAACATCACCCCCGGCCCACTGCTGTTTGAACAGCAGCCTGACGTGGTCTGGGGCCTGATCGCCTCGCTGTTTATCGGCAACGTAATCCTGCTGGTGATGAACATTCCGCTGGTCGGCCTGTTCTCGCGCATGCTCAGCGTGCCCAACTGGGTGCTGGTGCCAGCGATCACCGTGATCAGCATGGTCGGCGTCTACGCGGTGCACAGCACCACCTTCGACCTGGTGCTGATGATCGGCCTCGGAGTCTTCGGCTATATCCTGCGCAAGCTGGACTTCCCGCTGTCGGCGCTGATCCTCGGCTTCGTCCTGGGCGAGCTGATGGAAGACAACCTGCGCCGCGCCCTGTCGATCTCCGCCGGCGACCTGAGCATCCTCTGGAACAGCCCGATCAGCCTGTGCCTGTGGGCACTCACCGCGCTAATGCTGGCCCTGCCAGGCCTGCGTTGGTGGCGTGCGCGTCGTGCGGCGCAACTGGCCAATGCCTAAGTTGCCCGTGCTCACCGGCTGGCAAAGCTGGTGGGCCACCCCGCTGGTGGGGCTGGCCGGCGGCGCCCTGGCCAGCATGATCGGCTGGCCTTTGCCGTGGATCATCGGCTCGCTGCTGGCGGTTATCGCCGCCCGTTGCAGCGGCTGGCTGATCAGCGAGCTGCCCGGCGGACGCAAGACCGGCCAGTGGCTGGTGTCCAGCGCCATCGGCCTGCACTTCACCAGTGAAGTATTCGGCCAACTGCTCAGTCACTTCGGCGTGATCCTACTCGGCGCCCTGCTCACCCTGCTGCTCAGCCTGATCGGCATTCTCGTGCTGCGCCGCGCCGGCCTGGATCGCGCCACTGCGTTCTTTGCCAGCATGCCAGGCGGCGCCAGCGAGATGGTCAACCTGGCCCAGCGGCACAACGCCGAAACCGCCAAGGTGGCAGCCGCCCATAGCCTGCGTTTGCTGCTGGTGGTGCTGCTGATTCCGGCGATCTTCACCTGGAGCCTGCCGCCCATCGCGCCACCCATACCGGCACCGGTAAGCTGGCCCTGGCTGGCGGTGTTGCTACCGGCTGGCGCGCTGCTGGCCTGGCTCTGGGGGCGCTTGGGCCAACCCAACCCGTGGATGCTTGGCCCGCTGACTGTCTGCGCAGTGGCCAGTGTCAGCTTCGATCTGCATCTGGGTTTGCCCGATGGTCTCGGCCAGGTCGGCCAATGGCTGATCGGCTGCGCCCTGGGTTGTCACTTCGACCGCAACTTCTTTCGCAGCGCGCCAGGTTTTCTCGCACGCATCCTGCTGTTCTGCCTGCTCGCCATGCTCGCTGCTGCCGCGCTTGGCCAAGGCCTGGGCTGGCTGGCCGGGGAAAACCAGAATGCGCTGATGCTCGGCATGATGCCCGGCGGCATCACCGAACTGTGCCTGACCGCAGAAGCCCTGCAGCTCTCGGTGGCGCTGGTAACGGCCTTGCAGGTACTGCGCTTGTTTCTGGTGATGTTTCTCGCCGAGCCGTTGTTCAGGCTTTGGCAACGTAGCTGAAATCACTTTAGCGACCACGTTTAGCCCGCCTTGTGCGGGCTCTTTTTTGCCTGCAGGCGATCCCCGCATTACGCAATGCCAGAGCTATGTAGGGCGGATGACGCTGTTTTCATCCACCATCGCAGTAGAACCGTAGGATGGGTGGTAACCCATCAATTGGCTGATGGGTTGCCACCCATCCTACTGTCTGGACCGTCATCCAAGGCCGTCACGGTAAAGATTTCAAACCCTCCGCCCAGCCCTTGTGCTCGCTCATCTTTGTCCGCAACGCAGCAGTTTTTGTTTAACAGATATGTCCGCAGCCACTCAGGCGCAGGCGACGGCGGTACTCTCAGGCCTTCACCACCGAGGCATCCTCAATGAGCGTACTGCGCTGGCCCGCCTTGAAAACCCTGCTGCTAGTGCTCTGCCTAAGCCTGTTGGTTAGCGCCTGCAGCCGTATCGGCCTGGCGTACCGCAACCTGGACTGGCTGGTGCCCTGGCGGCTGAACGATTACCTGAATCTCAACAGCCAGCAGCAGGCCTGGCTCAAACCCCGCCTGCAGACGCACCTGCAATGGCACTGCAGCGCCGAGCTGCCGCGTTATATCGATTGGCTGCAGACCACCGAAAGCATCCTGGCCCAGCCGCAACCCGACAGCGCTCAACTGCTTGAGCAATTCGCCCAGTTCGATGCCGCGCTCAAACGCATCAGCATCGAGATCACCCCCACCGCCATCGAGCTGCTACAGGGACTGAGCGAGCAACAAGTCAGCGAACTCTACACAGCGCTGGATGAAGACAACCTGGAAGACCGCCAGGACTTTCTCGACCCGCCCCTGGCCACCCAACTCAGCGAACGCCAGACACGTATGCAGGAACGCCTGCGGCCCTGGCTCGGCCGCCTGAACAGTGCACAGACAGAACATATCGCCACCTGGGCCAATGGCCTCGGCGAGCAGAACCGTCTGTGGCTGGAGAATCGACAGCTGTGGCAAACCGAGCTGCGCAAGGTGGTTGCCGAACGCGATAGCGCGGACTTTGCCGAACGGCTGACCCGCCTGCTGCAACAACGCGAAAGCTTTTATAGCGACGAGTACCGCGCCAACTATGGCCGCTCACGCCAGGCGCTGGCCACGCTGTTCAGTCAGCTGCTGAGCAGCAGCGATGAGGCGCAACGCGAGCGCCTGAGTCACCGCTTGCGCGACCTGCGCCGCGATCTGGCCGAGCAGCAGTGCAGCGCTTAAGCCGACTCGGGGAGGCGCCAGTCAATCGGGCTTAGCCCGTGCTGCTGGAGGAACTTGTTGGTGCGGCTGAAATGGCCATTGCCGATAAAGCCACGGTGCGCCGACAGCGGCGAAGGGTGTACGGATTTCAGCACCAGGTGCTTGCTGGTATCGATGAGTTTTTCCTTGCTCTGCGCATGCGCGCCCCACAGCAGAAACACCAGACGCTCCTGCTGCTGGCTGACCACCTCAATCACCTTATCGGTAAAGGTCTGCCAGCCGATCTTCGCATGGGAGCCGGCGATGCCATGTTCCACCGTCAATGAAGTGTTAAGCAGCAGCACGCCCTGCTCCGCCCAATGCTGCAGGTTGCCGTGGTCGGGAATATCGATATTCAGGTCGCGCTTGAGCTCTTTATAGATATTCACCAGCGACGGCGGCGTCTTCACCCCAGGCTGCACCGAAAAGCACAGACCATGGGCCTGCCCCTCGCCGTGATAAGGGTCCTGGCCAATCACCACCACCTTGACCTGAGCCAGCGGCGTTGAGTTGAGCGCATTGAATATCAGCGCACCAGGCGGATAAATCTGCTTGCCTGCGGCCTTCTCGCTACGCAGAAAATCCCCCAGCTCACGCATATAGGGCTTCTCGAACTCTTCATACAGCGCGGCCTTCCAGCCGGCTTCGAGTTTGACGTTATCTGCGGCGCTCATGCCTGTGTCCTGCTTATCTCAACGGAAGCGGCACGCTAAGGAAGGTGCCGGGGCAAGTCAAGGCGAACGGCTACATACACGGCCAGCGCCAGGCGTTACGTGGGGTTGTTGTGTTTGCATTGAGGGATGGCATGGAGAAGCGGAGGTTGCGATTTGTCGATAAAGACCAATGCGGTCGGTGGCAACGGGCAAAAACCGGCCAGAAGCGACTACGACGAGGCGACGGATTTTTGCTATGTTCGGCTTCGTGTCGCGTGTACATGGTCACCTGCCTTCAAGCGCTCTATTTCTGGCAAATAATGCTACTAGACGGAGATCGCTTCAGACTGAACTCGAGCAAGGATTATGAAAATCAGATTCGTAATCAAAAGTGCGGCGATGTATGCGAAGAATTTTCTTGGAATGCTAAAAATATTTAGTGAATAAGGGACTAATGAGTTGACTCCTTCAACTGCTGTCTTTGACTTTTCCGGTTCGACCACGATCACTGACGAAGGTATTATAAATCACTTCAAGAGAGACATAGAACCGTGGCAACCAATCGCTGAACTCATATGGAATGGGTTTGATGCAGGCGCCAAGTCTGTGAGAGTAGTAATTCGCGAAACCGATATTGGCGGCACTGCATCTGTCACGGTTATAGATGATGGTGAAGGAATAAATTTCACTAAACCAATGGATAATTTCCGGCGCTTCAACGACTCTTTGAAAAAGCGCTCTCATTCTACGCACGGTTCTAAAGGGCGAGGAAGATTAGCGTTTCACAAGATTTGCGCTAATGCCGTTTGGCATACAAAGTTTCAGGGAAGGCATGCGATTATCGGCATACAAAGCTCGTCCCTGAGCACGATTAACGGGCGTGAAATTCCGGAGAGCGAGCAAAATGCACTTTTGTCCTCAAAACCTCAGGGCACATGCGTAGAGCTTACAAATTTCACGAAAAATCTTCCTGAACAAGATGAGTTAGTTCATCAATTACAGCTTGAGCTTGGATGGCACCTTGCATTCAATCCCGAGAAAAGTTTGTTTCTTAATGCTGCACCTATATATCCACCTGCGCACGTACTAACTCAGAGCATAATACATGCCGAAGGAGTCGATTTTTCCGTCGAGCTGATACAGTGGGATGAAAAGCTAAATTCTGAAAAATCCTACACGTATCTTAGAGGAAGTGAAGGCATACCTTTGCATCACATGCCTAGCAGCTTGAACTATAAACCTGGATATTATACAAGCCTCTCGGTTTCATCCCCTTGGCTGGATGTATTATCCGGTCGCGAATCTGAATTGCGCTCGACTTTTAATGAGTTGTCAGCATCCAAGGTTTGGAAAGAATTTTCTAAACAGCTTTCGATTTTTACTCAAAATCATTATCAAGAATTCCTTGCGCGATTAGCAGACGAGCAAATAGAAGAGTTTATTGAAGCGGGGGATTTTCCAGAATACAAAGATATGGATCCAGCGTACTCGACCTGGAGGCTTGGCAATACGAAGCGCATCGTAAAAAGCATCATCCTTGCGGATCCAAAACTTTTTAAAAGCAGCAACAAAAAACAAAGAAAAATCATAATCAGACTGTTAGATAAGATCTCAGTATCCAGTGAAAACAACTCCCTCTTTGAAGTTTTGGATAGCGTATTAGATCTTGACGCAGTAGCTATGGAAAATTTTGCAGCGCAAATCAAGCGCACAAAGCTCCAAAACATTATTCAAACCATTGAATCTTTACAGAAGCGTGAGCATGCAATTGTTAGAATTGCTGAAATAATGCGCAACCATTATAAACTGACACTGGAAACACCTGACCTTCAAGGGGTTATAGAGAGTAATACTTGGCTATTCGGAAATCAGTATGAAAGTATTGGAGCTGAAGAGGACTCTTTCACGAAAATCGCCCAAAACTTAAGAGATTCAATAAAGAACATTGGCCTTGTAGAGACAGACGACCTAGAGGATGGAGTTACTGTAGATGGCGCAAATCGCCAAGTCGACCTATTCCTAGTGAGAAGACAAAAGCAGTACGACTCTAACAATCAGTCATATTTTCGATGCGTAATTATTGAAATAAAACGCCCAAGCATATCATTGAACTCGAAACACCTGCGACAGGTGGATGATTATGCAACTATTCTTTCCAAACACCCGGAATTC
>NZ_JAUXXP010000089.1 GCF_030684895.1 Pseudomonas sp.
GGCTTCCCCCCATACACGAGGTAAACAAGCTGCTTGGGCTCACGACTGACCATTACCGTTCTCCTGCACGATGCGACTCACACCAGGCCATGACCAGAAACGCTCGCGGGCAATCTCATCCGTAAAACCAGCCTGCACACGCTCAGCCCCAAGCGGGCCAAGCGGGCCAGCGGCCGCAGCCCGCAGTCGAGCGGCAAGCACAGTGTGATCACCCAACGCGAACAATGCCCCAGACTCGCCGACCACCTCAGGCGCCCCGCCACAATCCGTAGCCAGCACCTGCACATCGGCCGCCATCGCCTCAAGTAATACCATCCCAAATGGTTCATGATCTGAAGTTAGGGCAAACACATCAAACGCTTTGAAATAGTTCCGGCCATCGGCAACTTGACCGAGAAAACGCACCGATGCGTCCACGCCCAGCTCGTGCGCAAGAGTTTTTAACGGAGCCTCAAGCCGACCACTGCCCATGATTGCTAGCAGGCTACCCGCCGGTAATTGCGGCAAAGCCTGGGCGAAGCCCTTGAGCAGCGTCGCCTGGTCTTTGTCAGGATGCAGACGGCCAACATTGCCAACCACCCAGGCGTCCTGCGGTAACTCGAGGTGCTCGCGAGCTGCTTCGCGTGAAACCTGCTCAGCCTGCACCGCAGCAATATCAATGCGGTTGTACAGCGTCTCGATACGCTCGGGCGCCCAGCTCGGCAGGCAGGCACGCATATCATCGCGCACAGCATTGGAGACCCCGAGCAATGCCAGGCGCTTGCGAAAGAAATTGGCGAACAACTGGCGCGTGCGCCGCTTGTAATCACCAAACGCATGGTGCACGCCAATTACGGGTAATTGGCTGCCTAACAGGGCGATATAGATCGGCTTAAAACGATGAGCGATACACAGCTTAAAGTCGCGCGAAGCAGCGATCCGCTTCAGATCGCCAATTGCCTTGAGCTTGAGACCACGCACCTCCCGGCTGGAGTAGTCGAGGAAAATCACCTCGTCAGAAGCCGAACCTTGCTCAACTGCCGCGCTCGGCTTGCCAGTCAGATAGACCGTGCACACTTTGTAAGGCGTGCCGACAAATAACGCAGCGTACTGCCGCGCACAGTCGAGGAAGGGGCCGTCGTAGCCGTGGCAAAACTGCAAAACCCACGACTGACCAGCCCCAGCGACCTCAGACATTGTCATACCAATCCTTACCGTCCTTGACCACCAAGATGTCTTCCATGATCAGGTACTGCAGGTCGGAGCCGTAGAACATGTTCAGCGCGTCGGTGGGCGAGCAGATCATCGGCTCGCCGCGGCGGTTCAGCGAGGTGTTCAACGACACGCCGTTGCCAGTGAGTTTCTCCAACTCCAGCATCATGTCGTAGTAGCGCGGGTTGTATTCGCGCTTGAGCACCTGGGCGCGCGAAGTGCCGTCTTCGTGTACCACTTCGCCGACGCGGGTCTTCCACTCTTCATTCACTTCGAAGGTGAAGGTCATAAACGGGCTCGGGTGATCGACCTTGAGCATTTGCGGGCCGACAGTGTCGAGCATCGACGGGCAGAACGGCCTCCAGCGCTCGCGGAACTTGATCTGCTCGTTGATCCGATCAGCCACGCCCGGCACGCTCGGACAACCGATGATCGAACGACCACCCAAAGCGCGCGGACCAAACTCCATGCGCCCCTGGAACCAGGCCACCGGGTTGGCGTCAACCATGATCTTGGCAATGCGCTGCGGCATGTTGTCGATCTGCTTGAACACAGGCTTACTCGGGTGGCGGGCACACGCAGCAATCACGTCTTCGTTGGAGTAGGACGGGCCGAGGTAAACGTGCTCCATCTTCTCCACCGGCACGCCGCGCTGGTGCGAGACGTAGGCCGCAGCGCCGACGGCAGTGCCGGCGTCGCCGGATGCAGGTTGAACGAACAGCTCCTTCACATCATCACGGGCGATGATTTTCTGGTTGAGTTTGACGTTCAGCGCGCAGCCGCCAGCGAAGGCGATCTTGCCGGTTTCGCGAATGATGTCACCGAGGTAGTGCTCCATCATCTGCAGCGCCAGCTTCTCGAACAGCGCCTGCATGCTGGCGGCGTAGTGGATGTACGGGTCATCGGCGATATCACCGACACGCTTCGGCCCCAGCCACTCGATCAGCTTCTTGGAGAAGTAGAAGCCTTTGCCGTTTTCTTTGTAACGACGCAGGCCGATGACATTGGCGTACTCGGTGTTAATCACCAACTCGCCATTCTCGAATTTGGCCAACCGCGAGAAGTCGTACTTGCTGGCATCGCCGTAGGGCGCCATGCCCATGACCTTGAATTCACCGTCGAGCATCTCGAAGCCGAGGAATTCAGTGATCGCGCCGTACAGTCCGCCAAGGGAATCCGGATCGAAGAACTCCTTGATCTTGTGGATTTTGCCGTTTTCACCGTAACCAAAGAAGGTAGTGGCGTACTCGCCCTTGCCATCGATGCCGAGGATCGCGGTCTTTTCGGTAAAGCCTGAGCAGTGATAGGCGCTGGCGGCGTGGGCCAGGTGGTGTTCGACGGGCTCGATCTTGATCTTCTTCAGGTCAAAGCCGAGCTGCTGCAGGCACCACTGGATATGTTTGTAGTAGCGCTTGTAGCGGCGGTTGCCCATCAGGATCGCGTCAAGAGCGCGGTCTGGTGCATACCAGTAGCGCTTGGCGTACTGCCAGCGGGCCTTCTCGAAGATGCTGATCGGGGCAAACGGAATCGCCACCACATCAACATCAGAGGGCTTGATCCCTGCCTGCTCCAGGCAGAACTTGGCTGACTCATAGGGCATGCGGTTCTTCGCGTGCTTGTCGCGCACGAAGCGCTCTTCTTCGACGGCCGCGATCAGCTTGCCGTCGATATACAGGGCGGCGGAAGGGTCATGGCTGAGGGCGCCGGACAGGCCGAGAATGGTCAATGCCACTGAGTTTGCCTCTTTTAGTCTGCTGAGCCGACGGCGGGCGTCAGCGGTATACGTTGGTTGAGCAACTGGTGCAGCGCCGAATCGGCGGGCCAGTTACGCAGGAAACGGGCGCGATCGCGGGCATAGGCCTTGGCGAAACTGCGCGCACTGCGGTGCTGCTGCATGGCGTCGAGGTCGATCAACGACCAACGACCCAGGCGTTCATCCCAGAACAGATTGTGCCCCTTGAAATCGCCGTGGCTGATGCGTTCGCGCAACAATGCGGCGAATAGGCTATCCAGCGCCAACAAGTCGGTTTCCGGGGGCGATCCGTCATGGAACGCCTGAAAACGCGCGATTATATCCTGCCCGCCGCAGTATTCGGTAATCAGGTAGGCGCGCCCACGTAACCAGCACCAGCGCCGCTCTAACACGGCCAATGGCTGCGGGGTGGCGATGCCCAGCAGCTGCAGGCGATTAGCCTCAACCCAGCTGTGCCAGGCGCGGCTGGGCCGCCAGAAGCGTTTCAGCCAGTGGGCAACGCTCTTCACGTTATAGCGCTTGACCACCAGCGGCCGACCTTGCAGCTGCACTTGCGCCACGGTGGCGGCACCACCGGTCTTGTAGATATGGCCCTGCTCGGTGAGCAGATCCAGATTATTCAGCAGTGGCTGCAGTTCAGCCTGGCTATCCCGACGTACCACCTGCAGGCCGAACGCACCGATCTTCGCAGCGAATAGGCTGCAATCACGGGCGATCTTGCGCAGATAATCGCGCAAGCGCCATTTACGAATCTTCTCCACCTCTTTCAGCAGCGCTTCCAGCGGCAAGGCATGCTCGCCATTGCTCAGCAGGTAATGCACCAGCAGCTCTTCGATGAACGGAGTCAACTCGGCAGGTAACTGGGCAAAGAACACCCCGAGGTTCTCAAGCACCCTGCCGCGCGACAAAGGCTGGCCGGCGACCTCAACCTGAACACCGCCGCCATCGATAACAAACAGCTGGCCGTTATGGCGTAACAGATTGTCCAGATGCAGATCGGCCTGCCACAGCCCTTTGGCGTGCATCTGCGCGATGCTGACCAGCGCATCGGCCAACACCGCCTGCTGATCGGCATTCAAAAGCGGCTGGTTTTCCACAGCGCGCCAGGCCTCCCACAGGCTCTGCGCGCCATCAAGGTACTCGAACAGCAGCCAGCCGCCCTCGTCTTCACGCAGCCCATCCGCCAGCAGCTGCGGCGTATTCAGCCCCTGCTCGGCTAGCAGGTGCACACCGTCACGCTCGCGCTGAAAGTGTCGCGCAGCCTTGTTTCCCACCAGCAGCTTGGCCAGCACTGGCTGGCCGCGCCATTCGGCCTGGGCGACATAACGCTGCCCGGGCAAGACGCGCAGCAGCCTTTGCAGAGTCAGCTCCGCAGGGCCGGCTGCATCGGCCAGTTCGATGGATAGCGGCAACGCTGGCGCGCGGCCAGCCTGACTGAGACCCGCCAAATTCATCGCCGCGCTTCCTTGTTGCGCCGGCGTGCACCGAGGCGCTTACTCCAGGTGCCTAGCTCAGTCGCATCGCCAAGATAGGCCGCCAGCAACACGCCGACCTCCGCCTCGCTCCACACACTGGCGCGGCGCAACAACGGCTCCAGATCCTTTACTCGATCGCGCTGACCGAACAGCAGCGGACGGGTTTTCTCCAGATCGATCAACTGCGCGCCGAAGCCAGCAACCGTCTCGCGCAGAAAAATATGCTTGGGGTAAAAGCAGCCATGCATCTGCCCGGCCTGATGCAGTCGCCGCGCCAGCTCACCACAAGCTTTGAGAATTGCAGTACGACGCGCCTCGTCGAGCGCCGCCCAGTCGGGCAACCAGGCATCCAGGTCCTGCCAACCGTCCAAGGCACGGGTTAGCAACAGCGCACGCCGCTCGCCTGGCAACCTGCGCTCGGCAAAAAACGCGGCCTGTAACGCAGGAATACCTAGCGCCGCATAACGCTGAATATTTCGGAACTCTCGGGCAAAGGTGGGCTCGCCAAAGGGGTGCAGCAGGCTGCGGGTCAGGTGATTGCTTTGCCGCTTGAGGTAAAACGCCGCCTCACCGAGATCCAATCGATACACGCTACTCCAGCCGCCACGCTCGGTATTGGGTTCATCCACCGCCTCCAACTGCAGCGCCCATAACGCATCGAAACTGGCCAGGCCATGCTGCTCAAGCAGGGCGCGATCCTGTGCCGCAATAAAGTCGCTCATTCCCTGCCCTCAAAAAACGCAATGACCTGACGGATGCGTTTCTTATCGGAAGCATTCAAGCGCTGGCGACCACGGTAAAGAAGATAAAAACGTAAGCGTTGGGTACGTGAAAGCACCTTGTTGGCGACTTTATCCAGGCATGCCAAATCCTTGATGATGCGGTAACGCAGGAGCGGCCCCCACCAAAAGGTTCCAGTCGGGCAATCAATGAAGAAAAGCTCACCGCGCTCATTAACCAGCAGATTGCGCCACTTCAAGTCATTGTGGGTGAAATGGTGGTCATGCAGCGCCCGGGTGCCCCTGGCTAACTGTTGACTGATCTGCAAGACCCAACAAGAGTCGGTCAAACGTACATCCTGCCGATTGGCAATCTCGGCCAGATCAAGCGTGCCCTCAAGCTCGCGGGTAATGAGCGCCCCGCGGACAAAAGCCCCCACCTGGCGCTCAAGCCCATAGGCCACAATCGGCGCAGTGGGGATGCCCCACTTGGCGAACAACTTGAGGTTTTGCCACTCCGCTTTAACCCGAGGACGACCAAGGTAACGTCGTAGACCTTTACCAGCGCCCCAGTAGCGTTTGACGTAATAACGCACCCCGCCAAACTCCACACGAATGACCTCAGACAAGGGGTCTGAGGTCAAACGCTCCCCTTCAAGTGCAAATACGGCCTCAAGGGTTCCGAAAGCGCCGAGCAGAATCGGATCGTGCAGGTCATGTTTCCACGCTGTCATGCCTGCGTCCTGTTTAAGTCAGGCAGCGCACTGACGATGCGGCGCAACGGAATGAACGGGCGCCAGACTGTTTTGCCCAGCCATTTGAAGCTCAGAACCGGATTGATCACGCTATTGAGTTCATTGAAGCCGGGCCGCCAAGTGAAATCGGTACGCCTGCGCGTAATGGTGAATGTCCGCAACCCCAGCAGTGAACCAAGATGCCCGCCACCCGAATCATTACTAATGACGATGGCGCATGTCAGCAAGAAGTCGACAAGCCCTTTCAAGTCAGTGAACGCATGCACATGATGGCCTGGGTACTGCGCCCTTAAGGCTTGCTGCTCGGCCGGGATACCGACGAACTCGACCTGCCAGCCCCTGGCAACCAAATGGCGAGCGAGGCGGCGAAACCCAGGCGTTGAGAAATTCTTACTGGCATGCGGCGTG
This sequence comes from Pseudomonas sp., assembly GCF_030684895.1. GTDB lineage: Bacteria > Pseudomonadota > Gammaproteobacteria > Pseudomonadales > Pseudomonadaceae > Aquipseudomonas. Next base: position 6,302 of record NZ_JAUXXP010000089.1, read on the forward strand.
GTCGGGAAAATGGCCACACGCCGCACCTCCGCGCCGGCTTCACGGGGCGGAACCTGTAACCCCGCAATAGGCGTGGATAGATCAAGCCCCAAGACCTCTTCGGCGTACAGATCGATCCACTGCACCATGGTCTTGCCGGCTTTCGGGTCGCGACAAATCACGTTGTGCGCCCCTTCAATGCGGCAATCATCAAGCCATACAGGTGGCTGCTCGGACCTGAGCTTGACGGGGAGTTTCTTACCGGCGAGGTAAGCCACATTTCTCAGTGGGACATCGACGTACCAATCAATCGCACAGATAACCAAATCGTTACAGCCCGCCAGTGCAGGCACATCCGGCGTGCCCCCTAGAATGTCCAGCCCAGGCAGGTACTCGCTCACTGATGACAACGATACTGAAGCCAGGGTGACCTTCGCACCCGCAGCCTGGAGACGCCAGGCAAGGCGCAAGAACAGCGTGGTATCGCCCAACGCAGGACATGGAACCAGTGCAACCCTCACTCCCGGGCCGATCAACGCCTTCTTCTCCGACATCTACAGTCGATCTCCATAACGCTGTTTGCGGCCGTACAATTTAGCCGCCTTGGATTCCAGCCAAGCGAGCAAACGACCTTCTTCCTGAAGGATCTGTCGCAGAGGTTGTTGAAAATAACCACGCAAAAACCGCAGCTTATCGCGCCGCGTCAGGCCGATATCCAGTACGGAAAAGTACAGCGCGGCTAGATCCTTGTTGCGCCAGCGCAAGGGCAGCTGATTGCGTACTTGGGCGCGGTGCAGGTCGATCACGGACAGGCGCAAATCATCGGCGGTGACCGGTTTGTCGGTGTGCAGCAGAAAATGGCAGATGTAGCAGTCGCGGTGATTGACCCCGGCGCGGTGCATGTTGCCGACCATGTTCGCCACGTCCCTGATCAACGCCCACTTCAGCCGCGGCTCGGGCGGTTGCTGTGCCCAGTTCAGGCTGAGCTGCTCAAGGTCGGTGGTAGGCGCCAGCTCTTCTGTGACAATAAAAGAATGTTGCGCCGCCGGGTTACTGCCGCGCTCGCCGTAGGCCACGGCGGTCATGGTCGCGACTCCGACCTCGGTCAGGCGCTGAATGGCTTGCCACTCCTGGCGTGCGCCAAGCACCGGCAGCTTAGCGGTGAGCAGGTTTTTGACGATCTCGCCCCAGCCGATACCGCGATGAATTTTGACGAAATAACCGCGCCCATCGACCTCGGTGCGCAGCGTGCGGCGGCCTTCCAGCTCGCGGTATACCTGCCCCTGCAGCGCTTCGACAGCGGCAAAGGCATCGCGCCCGGCCCACAGGCTTTTAAAGGGTTCAGCCAGTACCAGCTTCATGGACGTGCCGCCAAGATGATGTCGGCCGCATGTTGCGGCATGGAATACAGGTCGGCGCTGTCGGCATAGGCCAGGCCATTGCGCGACCAGAAGGCGCGGCGCTGATCGTCAGCCAGCATATCGGCAAGCAGATGATTAAGGCGCTCCTGCTCGAACGGCCCACTGAGCACGCGCCCAGCATCCGCTTCAGCAATGTAATGGGCATAGCCACACACATCCGTCACCAGCACCGGCAAACCGGAGACCAGCGCCTCCAGCAGCACCGTGCCGGTGTTTTCGTTGTAGGCCGGGTGGATCAGCAGATCGGCACCGACCAGGAAGCGCGGGATGTCGCTGCGCCCTTTGAGAATCTGCACCTGCTCGGACACGCCCAACGCTTTAGCCTGCAGCTGGAACGAGCGCGGATCATCCTGGCCAATGGCGATCAGTCGGGTGCGTTGCTTCAGCTCGCGCGGCAGCGAGGCCAGGGCCTTAAGGCTGCGATCCAAGCCCTTGGTCTTGAAACCGGAGCCAATCTGCACCAGCAGCAGGTCGCTATCCGCCAGGTTGAATGCGGCGCGAAACGCGGCGCGAATCTCAGCGGCATTGGCCGGTGCGCGGCGGTCCGCAGCGATGCCCGGCGGCAGCAGGTGAAAGCGCTGCAGTGGGGTGTGGTAGTGCTTGATAAACAGCGGCTGCTGCACTTCGGAGATCATCAGAATCTCGGTTTTCGATTCGGGGGCAAACACCGCACGCTCGTAATCAGCAAAGTGCTTGTAACGCCCCCAGCGTTTGTACAACGGATTACGCAGAGTCTGCGCCTTGTCTTCATAGCAGCCATCGGCGGCGTAGTAGACGTCAAGCCCGGGCATTTTATTAAAGCCAATCACCCGATCCACCGGACGCTCGGCCAGGTCGGCCTCGACCCAGGCGGTGAGTTTTTCATTACGTTTGTGGTTGAACAGCGCCTTGACCGGTACCACCACCACCTCAAAGCCCGCCGGCACTTCGCCTTCCCAGATCGGTGTGTAGACGCGAATGGCATGACCGCGCGCCTTGCACTCCAGGGCGATGCGCATAAAGTCGCGCTGCAGGCCGCCGAAGGGGAAGTACTTATAGAGGATAAACGCGAGCTGCATCAGACAACGTCCTCGGCCAGCAACAGGGCCTGCAATTGGGTGGCGACATGCTCGGCGCCCAGACCGTCGAAACAGGCTTTGTGGCGATCACCGGAACCGGCATTCGGCCCAGTGGCGCACAGGTGCACCTGACCACGACCATAGGCACCCACACGCCCCGGCAAGGTCGGGCCGTACAGGGAAATACTCGGCACATCCAACGCAGCGGCCAGGTGGCCGAGGCCGGTATCCACGGCCACGCAGGCACTGGCTCCGGCAATCACTTTAGCCACGCCTGCAAGATTTAATTTGGGCAGCACCGCAGCGTTTTCAATCCCGGCGGCAATCCGTTCGGCACGCGCCTTCTCGGTTTCATTGCCCCAAGGCAGGCGCACAGCCCAGCCTTGTGCACTCATCTGCTCGGCCAGCGCACGCCAATCGGCTTCTGGCCAATGCTTGCTTGGCCAAGTGGTGCCGTGCAGAAACAGCAAATAGGGCTGCGGCGCGTGATCGGCCAGTTGCGCACGATTGAGGCCGTAGTCGCCAACGCCCGCTGGCAGCGCATAGCCCAGTGCCTGGGCGAATAGCTGACGAGTGCGCTCAAGCGCATGCTGCTCGCGCGGCACGGCATAGCTTCGATCATAGAAGCGACTGGCAAGCGGCTCACGCGCGGAATCACGATCCAGACCAGCGATTGGCGCCTTGACGTAACGGGTCAGCAAAGCGCTTTTCAGCAGGCCTTGGGCATCAATCACCAGGTCGTACTTGGTTTCGCCGAGGCGCTGCTTAAAGCGCTTCCACTCACCGTTTTTGAACGTTTGCCAGAGGTGCTTGCGCCAGCGGCGAATGGCCACCGGGATCACCTGCGCCACGGCCGGGTGCCAGGCGGGGATTTCGGCAAAACCCTCCTCCACCACCCAGTCGAACTGGATACCGGGAATCGCCCGCGCGGCATCGGTCAACGCTGGCAAGGTGTGCACCACATCGCCCAGTGAGGAGGTCTTGATCAACAGTACCCGCAAGCTATTCAACCTCGACCGGGTCGCTGACCAGGCGATCCAGCGCCTCGATCACCGGGCGCGGCTTGAGCTGGCCCAGGCAGTTGTAGTGGCCGAAACGACAGGTGCGGTCGAAGCAGGGGCTGCATTCCAGACCCAGGCGGACGATTTCCACCTGCTCGGCCAGCGGTGGGGTAAAGCCTGGCGAAGTGGAACCATAGACAGCCACCAGCGGGCGATTCAGCGCTGCCGCCACATGCATCAGGCCGGAGTCGTTGGACACCACGGCGCCGGCGCAAGACAGCAAATCGATGGCTTCAGCCAGGCTGGTTTCGCCGGCCAGATTCACCGCCTCCTCACGCAAGCCGGGAATCAGCCGGCTGCGGATGTCCTCGCCGACCGGGTGATCGTTCTTCGAGCCGAAGATCCACACCTGCCAGCCGGCGCGGATCTTCAGCTCGGCAACCTTGGCGTAGTGCTCGCTCGGCCAGCGCTTGGCCTCACCGAACTCGGCGCCTGGGCACAGCGCCAATACCGGGCGGTCCAGGCTCAGGCCGAACTTGGCCAAGGCGGCGTCACGGCTCTGCGCATCGATCTGCAAGGCTGGACGCGGATAAGGCTGCGGCAGTTCAGCGCCAGGCTCGAAGGCCAGCGCCATAAAGCGCTCGATCATCAGCGGGTAGCGCTGTTTATCCAGGGTGCGGATATCGTTGAGCAAGCCATAGCGCAGCTCGCCCTTCCAGCCGGTGCGCCTGGGGATACCGGCGAAAAACGGCACCAGCGCGGACTTTAGCGAGTTGGGCAGGAGAATCGCCTGGTCGTACTGGCCGGCCAGAGACTTGCCGATCTTGCGCCGCGTCGCCAGTTCGAGCACACCGTGACCGAGTGGAAAGCTCAGGGCCTGACGCACTTCGGGCATACGTTCGAGAATCGGCCGACTCCACTCAGGGGCCAGCACATCGATTGCACAGCCGGGGTGGCGCTGTTGCAGGCACTGAAACAGCGTCTGCGCCATCACCATGTCGCCCACCCAGCTGGGGCCTACGATCAGTATTTTCATGCCTATTCCAGAAACGACCGGGGAGGCTTTCGCCTCCCGGACAGACTCAACGCGCGACTATCAGCCTAGCCTGCATCGCCGGATGGAACCCCAACCGGCAGACGCGAGCGGCTTATTTAACCAGGGTGCGCCACTCGGTGTGGGCATCAGTTTTACCGGTGACCAGGTCGAAATAGGCGGTTTGCAGCTTCTCGGTGATCGGCCCGCGACGGCCTGCGCCGATCTGCCGGCCATCGACTTCACGGATCGGCGTCACTTCAGCGGCGGTGCCGGTAAAGAAGGCTTCGTCGGCGATGTACACCTCATCGCGGGTGATGCGCTTCTCGACCACGTCCAGGCCATGCTCGGCGGCCAGGGTCAGAATGGTATTACGGGTAATACCGTTCAGGCAGGAAGTGACTTCGGGGGTATAGATCACGCCGTTACGCACCAGGAAGATGTTCTCGCCCGAACCCTCGGCCACATAGCCTTCGGTATCCAGCAGCATGGCTTCGTCGGCACCACCGGAGATGGCTTCCTGCAGCGCCAACATCGAGTTGATGTAGTTGCCGTTGGCCTTGGCGCGGGTCATCGAGATGTTCACGTGGTGGCGGGTGAAGGAGCTGGTACGCACCTTGATACCGACCTGCAGGGCTTCGTCGCCCATATAGGCGCCCCAGCTCCAGGCCGCGACGATCACCTGGGTTTTCAGGCCACTGGCGCGCAGGCCCATGGCTTCAGATCCGTAGAACACCATCGGACGGATATAGGCGCTTTCCAGGTTGTTCTCGCGCACGGCAGCGCGGGTGGCTTCGTTGATTTCGTCTTTGCTGAACGGAATCTTCATGCCCATGATGTGGGCCGAGTCGAACAGACGGTCGGTGTGCGCTTGCAGGCGGAAGATCGCCGTGCCCTGCGGGGTGTTGTAGGCGCGCACGCCTTCAAACACGCCCATGCCGTAGTGCAGGGTATGGGTCAGCACGTGGGTGGTCGCGTTGCGCCACGGCACCAGCTCGCCGTCATACCAGATCACGCCATCACGATCGGCCATCGACATAGTTGCCTGCTCCTCAGATTCGATTGATACAGCATTAGCCGAGTGCCTACGCGCCCGACTTCCTCATATTCAGTTCAAGCCCAGCTCACGCCAGATACGCATCACCGTGCGCCGCTCATCGGCAAACTGCTCCCCGCTGACCACCCCAGGCTGCTTTTGCAGGGCCTGGCGGTGTGCCGCCGAGCGGTAGGCCTTGTAGATATCCTGCAGCAAGCGGGCATCTTCGCCCGGTAGCAAGCCGACCCGTTCCAGCCCTTCCAGAATGCGAATATTGTCAGTGAACTCAAGCAATTCCGGGTACTGGCGCGACCAGGCCAGGGCCGCGTATTGCACCATAAATTCAATATCGACGATACCTCCGGCGTCCTGCTTGAGGTCGAACGGCGCGGCGGCCTCGAAGGCATTCGCCGCGGTGCCGGCTGCGGTGGCCTTGCTGCCAAGGTTGTCGCGCATCTTCGCGCGCATCTCGCTGACTTCACTGCGCAGGGTTACCAGGTCGCGCTCACGCCCCAATACCGCGGCGCGCACCGCCTCGAACGCCTTGCCGACCCGCGCACAGCCGACCAGCACCCGCGCCCGCACCAGCGCCTGATGTTCCCAGGTCCAGGCCTCGCCCTGCTGATAACGCTCGAAGGCGCCCAGCGAGCTGACCAGCAGCCCCGCCGCGCCGGACGGCCGCAGGCGCATGTCGACTTCATAGAGCTGGCCAGAGTTGGTCTGCGTGGTCAGCAGGTGAATGATGCGCTGGCCCAGGCGATTGAAGAACTGCGCGCCGTCGATGGACTTTTCGCCATCGGTGTCCACATGCGGGTCACCGTCGTGGATAAACACCAGGTCGAGATCAGAGCCATGACCCAGCTCGATGCCGCCGACCTTGCCGTAGCCGACGATGACGAAATCCGGGTCGCAGATGCTGCCATCGGCGCGGCGCGGCGCGCCGTATTTGCTCACGGTGTGGCGCCAGGCCAGAGCCAGCACCTGATCGAGAATCGCCTCGGCCAGCCAGGTCAGGTAGTCACTGACCTTCATCAGTGGCAGGGTGCCGGCAATTTCCGAGGCGGCGACGCGCAGGCGATGCGCCAGCTTGAAGTGGCGCAGCGCCTCCATCTGCTGCTCAAGATCCTCCTCGGGAATACGCATCAGCCGCTCGCGCAGCTCGGCGGCCAGCTCGGGGGCCAGCGGCGGCTTGAACAGGCGTCCTTCATTAAGCAGCTCATCGAGCAGCAGTGGGAAGCGGGTGATTTGCTCCGCGATCCACGGGCTGGCCGCGCACAGCGTCAGCAGACGCTGCAACGCGCTGGGGTTTTCCGTGAGCAGCACCAGGTAGGCCGAGCGCCGCGCCACGGCTTCGATCAGCGGCAGTACGCGCTCCAGCACCAGATCCGGATTGGCATGCTCTACCGCTTGTGCCAGCAGGCGCGGAATAAAGGCATCCAGGCGCTCGCGTCCGAGGCGCTGCATGGCGCGTACCTGATTGCCATTGCGCAGGCCCGCCAGGCGCTGCCAGGCAGACTGTGGCTCGGCAAAACCCGCCTCGGCCAGCTGCCGGCACGCGGCCTCTTCGTCCTGCACATCCTCCCAGAGCGGCAACCACTCGCAACCCACCGCCTCTTCTATAGGTTCGCCGCCCTCCTCTTCATCGGGATCGGCGATCACCTGGCGGAAGTGCCAGTCAACCCGACTACGCCAGTGCATCAGCTGCTCATGGAAGGCCTGCCAAGTATCGAAGCCCATGATAAAAGCCACGCGCGCACGATCCTGATCGTTGTCCGGGAGCATCTGCGTCTGCCGGTCGTCGATGGCCTGCAGGGCGTGCTCGGCATAGCGCAAGAAGGCATAGCCGTCGCGCAGCTCATCGGTCACCGCCGCCGGCAAGTAGCCCTGGTCGCGTAAGGTATTCAGCACCGCGAATAGCGAGCGCTGTTGCAGACTAAGGTCGCGACCGCCGTGAATCAGCTGGAAGGCCTGGGCGATAAACTCCACTTCGCGGATGCCGCCAGAGCCCAGCTTGATGTTCTCGGCCATGCCCTTGCGCCGCACTTCCTGCTGAATCAACTGCTTCATCGCGCGCAGCGCTTCAATCGCCGAGAAGTCCAGATAACGCCGATAAACGAAGGGCCGCAGCATCTCCAGCAACTGCGCACCCGCAGCCTGGTCGCCGCCGACCACGCGCGCCTTGATCATCGCGTAGCGTTCCCAGTCGCGGCCCTGGTCCTGGTAGTACTGCTCCAGCGCGTTAAAGCTGAACACCAGCGAACCAGATGAGCCGTAAGGGCGCAGGCGCATATCGGTGCGAAACACGAAGCCGTCGACGGTGATCACGTCCAACGCCTTGATCAGCTTCTGGCCGAGACGGATAAAGAACTCCTGATTATCCAGCGGACGCTTCACCCCCTCGGTTTCGCCGCCCTCGGGGTAACCGAAGATCAGGTCGATGTCCGACGACAGGTTCAGCTCATGGGCGCCCAGCTTGCCCATACCGAGGATAACCATATGCTGCGCCTGGCCGCTGCGCCGGCCGATGGGCGTGCCGAACTGCGCGCAATGGCGTGGATAGAGCCATTGATAGGCCAGATCGATACAGGAGTCAGCCAGGTCGGAAAGGTCGCGACAGGTTTCAACAAGGTCGGCCTGACGGCTGATATCGCGCCAGATAATCCGCAGCTGCTGACGGTTGCGGTAACGCCGCAAACGACGCCCCAGCTCGTCGTCATCCGCGCATTCTTCCAGCGCCTTAGCCAACTGCCCGCGCAGCTCACCAGCACCCAGGCTGCGTTCCAACTCACCGCTGGCAGCCAGATCGAGCAGCATCTGCGGGTCGCGTGCGCCCTGCTGCACCACAAAATCACTGGCCGCCGCCACTCGCTGCCAGGCCGCAAGCCGTTCGCTCGGCCAACTCGCAAAAGCCGCCGCCGACTCGCCGCCGAGCGCGGCAAACGCTTGCTGCAGAAACTGTTCGGCACGGGGGACAAGGTGGGCCAGGGCAGCAGGTAAAGAGGCCAGCGCGGGCAGGCTCATGGTCTATCCTTTTTAGCGGTCTGCCAGTGCAGCGACCATGGATGGCACCACCCACGCTAGAGCGGGTCGAATCACTGGCAGAAAAATAATTGTAGTTTTACTACCAAAGATTGTATCCAAAAGGCTGAAATCGGCGTCGGAATGTAGTAAAACTACACGCAGCCGGTCCTACCCCCGGTCAATCCAAGAATTCACGCGGCCACTCACGAAGTCGGCCACGAAACCTGGCCTCCGATTCTGGAAGCCTTTCCGCCCTGGAGCAAGCCATGCAAGACCTCGATCCCGTCGAAACCCAGGAATGGCTGGACGCCCTTGAGTCCGTCCTCGATAACGAGGGTGAAGACCGCGCACATTACCTGATGACCCGTATGGGCGAGCTGGCCACCCGCAGTGGTTCACAGCTGCCGTATGCGATCACCACGCCCTACCGCAACACCATCCCGCTGACCCACGAAGCACGCATGCCTGGCGACCTGTTTATGGAACGCCGCATTCGCTCGCTGGTGCGCTGGAACGCGTTGGCCATGGTAATGCGCACCAACCTGAAAGACTCGGACCTGGGCGGCCACATCTCCAGCTTCGCCTCCTCGGCGACCCTGTATGACATCGGCTTCAACTACTTCTTCCAGGCGCCTACCGAGGAGCACGGCGGCGACCTGATCTTCTTCCAGGGTCACGCCTCGCCCGGCGTTTACGCCCGCGCCTTTATGGAAGGCCGCATCACCGAAGACCAGATGAACAACTTCCGCCAGGAAGTCGATGGCCAAGGCCTGTCGTCCTATCCGCACCCTTGGTTGATGCCGGACTTCTGGCAGTTCCCGACCGTATCCATGGGCCTGGGCCCGATTCAGGCGATCTACCAGGCACGTTTTATGAAGTACCTGGAAGCGCGCGGCTTTATCCCGGCCGGCAAGCAGAAGGTCTGGTGCTTTATGGGCGACGGCGAGTGCGACGAGCCGGAATCCCTCGGCGCGATCTCCCTGGCTGGCCGCGAGAAGCTGGACAACCTGATCTTCGTCATCAACTGCAACCTGCAGCGCCTCGACGGCCCGGTACGCGGTAACGGCAAGATTATCCAGGAACTCGAAGGCGTGTTCCGTGGCGGTGGCTGGAACGTCAACAAAGTCGTGTGGGGCCGTTTCTGGGACCCGCTGCTGGCCAAGGACGTCGACGGCATCCTGCAGCGCCGCATGGACGAAGTCATCGACGGCGAATACCAGAATTACAAGGCCAAGGACGGCGCGTTCGTCCGTGAGCACTTCTTCAACTCGCCGGAACTCAAGGCGATGGTTGCCGATCTGTCCGACGACGAGATCTGGAAGCTCAACCGTGGCGGTCACGACCCGTACAAGGTCTATGCGGCCTATCACCAGGCGGTCAACCACAAAGAGCAGCCGACCGTGATCCTGGCCAAGACCGTCAAGGGTTATGGCACCGGCGCCGGTGAAGCTAAGAACACCGCGCACAACACCAAGAAGGTCGATGTCGACAGCCTCAAGCAGTTCCGCGACCGCTTCGACATCCCGGTTAAAGACGACGAGCTGGAAAACCTGCCGTTCCTCAAGCCGGAAGAAGGCAGCGCCGAAGCCCGTTACCTGAGCGAACGCCGCGCCGCACTCGGCGGTTTCGTGCCACAACGCCGCGCCAAGAGCTTCAGCATCCCAACACCGCCGCTGGACACTCTCAAGGCCATCCTCGATGGTTCGGGCGACCGTGAAATCTCCACCACAATGGCTTTCGTGCGCATCCTCGCGCAGCTGGTCAAGGACAAGGACATCGGCTCGCGCATCGTCCCGATCATCCCGGACGAAGCGCGTACCTTCGGCATGGAAGGCATGTTCCGTCAGCTCGGTATCTACTCCTCGGTCGGCCAGCTCTACGAGCCGGTGGATAAAGACCAGGTGATGTTCTACCGCGAGGACAAGAAGGGCCAGATTCTCGAAGAAGGCATCAACGAAGCTGGCGCCATGAGCTCGTTCATTGCTGCTGGTACTTCGTACTCCAGCCATAACCAGCCGATGCTGCCGTTCTACATCTTCTACTCGATGTTCGGCTTCCAGCGCATCGGCGACCTGGCCTGGGCCGCTGGCGACAGCCGCACCCGTGGCTTCCTGATCGGCGGCACCGCCGGTCGTACCACGCTGAACGGCGAAGGCCTGCAGCACGAAGACGGCCACAGCCACATGCTGGCGGCGACCATCCCCAACTGCCGCACCTATGATCCGACCTACGGCTACGAGCTGGCGGTGATCATTCAGGACGGCATGAAGAAGATGACCGAGCAGCAGCAGGACGTCTTCTACTACATCACCGTGATGAACGAGTCCTACCAGCAGCCGGCGATGCCGGCCGGTATCGAGGAAGGTATCATCAAGGGCATGTACCTGCTCGAAGAGGACAAGAAGGAAGCCGCGCACCACGTGCAGCTCCTCGGTTCCGGCACCATCCTGCGTGAAGTCCGCGAGGCGGCGAAGATCCTGCGTGACGAGTTCAACGTCGCTGCAGATGTATGGAGCGTGACCAGCTTCAACGAACTACGCCGTGATGGCCTGGCCGTGGAACGTAGCAACCGCCTGCACCCGGGCCAGAAGCCCAAGCAGACCTACGTGGAAGAGTGCCTGAGCGGCCGCAAAGGCCCGGTGATTGCCTCCACCGACTACATGAAGCTGTTCGCCGAACAGATTCGTCAGTGGGTACCGAGCAAGGAATTCAAGGTGCTGGGCACCGACGGCTTTGGCCGCAGCGACAGCCGCAAGAAGCTGCGCCACTTCTTTGAAGTGGACCGCAACTGGGTTGTTCTGGCTGCCCTGGAAGCACTCGCCGACCGTGGTGATATCGAACCGAAGGTGGTGGCCGAGGCCATAGTCCGGTTCGGCATCAACCCGGAAAAACTCAACCCACTGGACTGCTAAGGAGCGAAACGATGAGTGAATTGATTCGCGTACCCGACATCGGTGGTGGTGAGGGTGAAGTAATCGAACTGATGGTCAAGGTCGGTGATCGCATCGAGGCCGATCAGAGCGTGCTGACCCTGGAATCAGACAAGGCCAGCATGGAAATCCCCGCGCCGAAAGGCGGTGTGGTGAAAAGCCTGAAAGTGAAGCTGGGCGACCGCCTGAAAGAAGGCGACGAACTGTTTGAGCTGGAAGCCGAAGGCGCTGCCGAAACAGCACCAGCGGCGCCGGCCGCAGCACCGGCAGAAGCACCTAAAACAGCTGCTGCTCCCGCTCCGGCCGCCGCACCTGCGCCAGCCGCGCAGGCCAGCAGCAGTGTGCAGGACGTGCATGTGCCGGACATCGGCTCGGACGGCAAAGCCAAGGTCATCGAAATCCTGATCAAGGTCGGCGATACGGTCGAAGCCGACCAGTCGCTGATCACTCTGGAATCGGACAAGGCCAGCATGGAAATCCCCTCGCCGGCTGCCGGCGTGGTGGAAAGCATCAGCGTCAAACTGGAAGACGAAGTCGGCACCGGTGATTTCATCCTCAAGCTGAAAGTCGTTGGCGCCGCTGCAGCTCCAGCTGCCGCCGCAGCGCCAGCACCGGCCGCTGCACCCGCCAGTGACGTGCACAAGGTTCCGGCCGGCGCGCATCCCGCGGTCGCTGCCGAAGTTGGTGCAATTGCCTCGCTGGCAGCCGCTGCTGCCAACGTTGCCGCCGCCCCTAAGCGTGACGGCGCCAAGGTGCATGCGGGCCCGGCAGTGCGTCAGCTCGCTCGCGAGTTCGGCGTCGAGCTGTCCGCCGTACCGGGTACCGGGCCGAAAGGCCGTGTGCTCAAAGAGGACGTGCAGGCTTACGTCAAAACCATGATGCAGAAGGCCAAGGAAGCCCCAGCTGCCGGTGCAACCGGTGGTGCCGGTATCCCGCCGATCCCAGTGGTGGACTTCAGCAAGTTTGGTGAAATCGAAGAAGTGGCGATGACCCGCCTGATGCAGGTCGGCGCCAACAACCTGCATCGCAGCTGGCTCAACGTGCCGCACGTGACCCAGTTCGATTCGGCCGATATCACCGAGCTGGAAGCCTTCCGCGTCGCGCAGAAAGCCGTGGCAGAAAAGGCTGGGGTCAAACTCACTGTGCTGCCGCTGCTGCTAAAGGCCTGCGCCTTCCTGCTCAAGGAACTGCCGGACTTCAACAGCTCACTGGCGCCGAGCGGCAAAGCCATCATCCGCAAGAAATACGTGCACATCGGCTTTGCTGTGGACACCCCGGATGGCCTGCTGGTCCCGGTGATCAAGAACGTCGATCAGAAGAGCCTGCTGCAGCTGGCTGCCGAAGCCGCCGCGCTGGCGGAGAAGGCACGCACCAAGAAGCTGTCGGCGGATGACATGCAGGGCGCCTGCTTCACCATCTCCAGCCTCGGCCACATTGGCGGCACCGGCTTTACGCCGATCGTCAACGCGCCGGAAGTGGCGATTCTCGGTGTCAGCAAGGCCACCATCCAGCCGGTCTGGGATGGCAAAGTCTTCCAGCCCAAGCTGATGCTGCCGCTGTCGCTGTCCTACGACCACCGGGTGATCAACGGCGCCGCTGCGGCGCGCTTCACCAAGCGCCTCGGTGACGTACTGGCGGATATCCGCACCCTGCTGCTGTAACGCACCAACTTTCGAGCAGCCACGCTCGTATCCTCGACCCCGCCCTGTTAGGCGGGGTTTTTTTTAGGTTCTGTACCAAAACTGTGTTGCAGGCTGCTTTTGTAGGGTGGGTTAGTGGCGCTGAGGCTTGTGATGGCCGGCACCACGCAATTCGGGCGCCGCGTAACCCACCATTGCGGTTTGCCGGTAGACCGCCATGGTGGGTTACGGCGCGTTGAAAACCGGTGGTGTTTGCCTGATCCCGGTTCGCGCCTAACCCACCCTACGTTTTACCGCGTTTCATGCACCGTATCGCTGCTCGGGATGACTCAACACCTACCGGGTACATAACCATAAAAAAACCCGCTAACGCGGGCTTTTTGTTTGTTATCGGTCAGATCAACCCGGCATCCGCCAGCTTCTGCTCCAGACCAATCAGGTCCGGGATTTTTAGCACCGCCTCACCAAACTGCACTGCATCCAGCTCCAGCGGCGACAGAGCGACATCGGCACGCACCAGCTCGGCACCGACCTTGATCGAACGCGGGATGCCCTGCACCAGCACGGCAATAAATTTCACCGCCGGGCGGCCGCCCAGGGCGTTGATCACCGCCACCCGAGAGCCTGGGCTGACGCTGACCTGACCATCCGAGGCAGCCTCGAACGACAACAGCGGCAAGCGCAGATCACGCCAGGCAATCTGCCCGAGGAACCAGCTGGGCATCCCTTCGCTGACCTGCGGCGCGCGATAAGGGATCAGTTCGGCAACCGCGACGTTGGGCAGCAGCAGGGTACGGTCAGTCAGCGGCATCAACAGACCGGTAAGGCTGTTGGCGCTGTTCTGCGTGGCGACGGCTTGGCTCATGGAAATATCCTGTACAGGGCACGGCCCCGGATTAACGGCACTGCTCGGCCAGGTGATTGACCAGGGCTTCGGCCAACTCGCGCGGATCGCCGCTAAAGCTGCTGTAGCCGGCTTCACGCAGGCTGTCCGGCATACTCGGGCAGGCGCAGCTGTCTGCACGCTGCGTCCAGATCACGCTGCCCTGACGACGCACATAGGCGGCTGCGGCGCTACCGTCGCTGCCCATGCCACTGAAGGCGATTACACCGCTCAGCGCGCCAAAATGCTGAGCCAGGTTGAGCATCATCTGGTCGATCGACGGGCTGTAGGGTTCTGGCCAGCCGCGCTCGGCAATCTGCATCTGACCGTCATCGCTGAAGCCCAGCTCATAACTGATCGGCACCACCACCACTTCACCGCAACGCACTGGGTCACCGTGCCGCGCCGGATTCACATGCCACTGGCTGTGACGCCCCACTGCTTGCGGCAGCGCACTCTCGAAACTCGCATCGATATGCTGGGCATAGACAAAGCCCACCGGCAGACCGCCCGGCAAGGCATCGAGAAAGGCTTTTACTGCCGCTGGACCGCCTAAGGACGCTGCCAACAGCCATACCTGACGCGCCGGCTCACCGGCTACCAGCGGGGTATCCGCCAGCGCAGCTGGCAGATCCAGACGCGATGGGCGCTGCGCTTCAGCCAGCAGGGCTTCCAGGCTCGGGCCAACCGCCTGCGACGGATCACCGACCAGCTTCTTCAGCTTGCCGAACAGACGACGTTCCCAGCGCGGGTAGTTTTCTGAATGACGCTCGGGTGCGTGGCCTTCACCAAACAGCACCGGGGCCGAGGCGCTTTCCATTAGGCTGTCGACCAGCGGCAAGTCTTCCGACTGGGCCAGGTCAACCAGCCACAGGTCGGTTTCGCAGGCGTTCAGGGTTTCCTGATCGAGGCGCGCCGGGTCGCTGTTCATCACCACCTGATAGCCGCTACCGGTCAACGCCTGCTGCAGCACATGGCGCTGCAGCGAGGTATCGGCAATCACTGCGATGCGGGCTGCAGTTTTTTCACTCATGTGCGGTTTACCGGGTGGCGGCCCACCAGTTGCTGAATGGTTTCAAGCAACAAGGACTCCTGATAAGGCTTACCAAGGTACTCGTTGACGCCGATGCTCATGGCCCGCTCACGGTGTTTCTCACCGGTACGCGAGGTAATCATGATAATCGGCAGGTCTTTCAGGCCTTCATCGTGGCGCACCAGGGTTGCCACTTCGAAGCCGTCCATGCGGGGCATTTCGATGTCCAGCAGCATGATGTCGGGCTTGCGTTCCTGCAGCTGCGAGATGGCATCGACACCGTCCTTGGCGGTCAGTACGTTCATGCCGTTACGCTCGAGCAGACGACTGGTGACCTTGCGCACGGTGACCGAATCGTCGACCACCATGACCAGGGTCGGCCGATCCGCTTCGATCTCCGCCGCCGTTGCCGACTGCTTGAGCAGACGCGGCGTTAGCTGGGTAAGCAAATGCGCGTGCAGCACGCGAATGGTTGCCAGCAGGTCGAGAATGACCACCACGCGACCGTCACCGAGGATGGTTGCACCGGAAATCCCGTGTACACCGGCGAACTGCGGGCCAAGGCTCTTCACCACGATCTCCCGCGAACCCGCCAGGGAGTCGACCTGCACGGCTACGGCGTGCTCCTTGGAGCGCACCAGAATCACCGGCAACGGCAAGCTCTGGCCGACCAGCTTGGGTTGCTGGCCGTTATTCAGCAGGTCGCCCAGGTAGCGCAGTTCATAGCTCTGCCCGGCGTACTCGAAGCGCGGCGCATCCGGCGCGTAGTAGGCTTCCAGCTCGTACGGGGAAACCCGCACGATACCTTCGATGGTGTTCAACGGAATGGCGTAGAGGTCTTCGCCCGACAGCACCATCAGCGCGCGGTTGACCGACACGGTAAACGGCAGGCGAATGGTAAAGGTGGTGCCGGTGCCCGGGATCGACTCGATGCTCATCGAGCCGCCGAGCTGTTTGACCTCGGAATGGACCACGTCCATACCCACGCCACGCCCGGAAATCTGCGTGACCTTCTCAGCGGTAGAGAAACCGGCCTCGAGAATAAACTGCAGCACTTCGTAGTCGGTGAGGTCGGAGTCGGCGTCCATCAAGCCGCGCTCGATGGCCTTGCGCCGCACCGCTTCCAGGCGAATACCGCCGCCGTCATCGGCCAGGGTCAGGACGATATCGCCGCCCTCACGACCCAGCGCCAGACGAATGGTGCCCTGCTCCGGCTTGCCGGCAGCACGGCGCACATCGGCGGCTTCAATACCGTGGTCGACGGCGTTACGCAGCATGTGTTCCAGCGGCGCGACGATACGTTCGAGTACGGTACGGTCCATCTCGCCATCGGCGTTGCCGACGACGAACTCGACCTGCTTGCCCAGCTCACCGGAAATCTGCCGCACGATACGGCGCAGGCGCGGTACCAGGCGGTCGAAAGGCACCATGCGCGTACGCATCAGGCCTTCCTGCAGCTCGGAGTTGACCCGCGCCTGTTGCAGCAACAGGGTTTCCGCATCGCGGTTACGCGCGGCCAGGGTTTCTTTCAGGTCGAGCAAGTCGGAAGCGGACTCGAACAGTGCGCGCGACAGCTGCTGCAACTGCGAGTGACGGTCCATTTCCAGCGGGTCGAAATCCTCATAGCCCATACGCTCGGCTTCAGCCTCAATACGGCTGAGGATCTGCGCCTGGGTTTCAGTATCGAGGCGGCGCAACTGATCACGCACGCGGTCGATGGTGGCTTCCATCTCACTCAGGGTGAAACCGAAGTCACTCACCTGTTGCTCGACCCGACCCCGGAAAATCGAGGTTTCACCGGCCAGGTTGACCAAGCCTTCAAGCAACTCGGCCGGCACCTTGACCAGCTCCTGCGGCGCACGCCGCGAGGCCGCTTCCTGCGCAGCTTCTTCAGCGCGGCGCACGAACGGCAGCACC
The DNA here is from genome assembly GCF_030684895.1 of Pseudomonas sp. Classification (GTDB taxonomy): domain Bacteria; phylum Pseudomonadota; class Gammaproteobacteria; order Pseudomonadales; family Pseudomonadaceae; genus Aquipseudomonas. Next base: position 23,254 of record NZ_JAUXXP010000089.1, read on the forward strand.
TTGGCCACCAGTTCCTGCGCTGGCATGGCACTGGCTGCAACAATCGGTGCGCTCAATTCCGGCAGGCGCGGGGCTTGTTCGGCAACTGGCGCAGGCGCTTGCTGGCTCGCCGTATCAGCCACCAGGCTGTCATTCAGACGCTGACGCAGCGCGTCCAGCTCCTGCTGCAAGCCTTCAAAGCCGGACTGCACATCGACAAACAGGCTCTGCGGCCACGGCGCACCCTGGGCTTGCGCTTCGGTCAGGTGCTGTTCGAGGCTGTGGGTCAGGTCGCCCAGGCGCTTCTGTCCAGCCAGACGTGCACCACCCTTGAGGGTGTGCAGGATGCGCAGCATATCGTCGATGGCAGCGCCGTCTTCACGGTCAGCCTCCCAACGGCCGATGGCGACTTCCATGGCTTCCAGCAGGTCATCACCTTCCTCAAGGAAGATGTCGAGGATGTCCGATTCGGCATCGTCATCCTGCTGGCTTTCGGCAGCCTTGAGGGCAACCGCAGACGGCATGCTCAGCTGCTCATCCGGGTTGGCGCGAAACCGTTTGATGGTTTCAATCAGCGCCTCACCGCTCGGTACGCCGCGCTTGCCGCGTACCGCTTCGAGCATCTCGGCCAGGCTGTCGTGACAGGCCTGGAGCAGCGTGAAGAGGTCCTGGCTGGCGCGCAAACGGCCTTGGCCAAGACCTTCGTAGAGGAATTCCAGCTCGTGGGCCAGGTCACCGATTTCACGGATCTCGGCCATGCGGGCACCACCCTTGAGGGTGTGCAGATCGCGCTGCAGCGACTCCAGCTCCAGGCTGTTGTTGACGTCGCCCATCCAGCGTTGCAACGCTGCACCAGCGCTGTCGATGATGTCGAAACCTTCCTCAAGGAAGATTTCCACCAGTTCAGGATCACGCTCGTCATCAAATACGGCAGGCGCAGCCACAGAGACCGGAGCGGGAACTGGCTCTGGCTCTGGCTCTGGCTCTGGCTCAATGTCAGGGGCGACAGCAAATTCGACTTCGCTTTCAGCAGCAGACTCGACCAGTGGTGCCTCGTCGAACTCAATTGCCGGCAGATCAATCGATTCGATCGCCAGCGACTCAGCCGCCAATGACTCGCTATCCAGTGACTCCTGCGGCGCATCGGCCAGGATGCCAAAATCGATCTCTTCTTCTATCTCTGGCAGTTCAGCAAGCTCAGACTCTGCCAGGTCGAACGACTCGATCATCGGCAGGGCTTCGGCTTCGGCTTCGGCTTCGGCTTCGGCTTCGGCTTCGGCTTCGGCTTCGGCTTCGGCAGCAGGCTCGGGAATAGCAGGGGCCACTGGCAAGCTTTGCCCACCACTCTGGCGGAAGCTGCGAATGGCTTCGATCAGCTCCAGCGGCGAAGGCATGGCGGCGCGCGCCTGCAGCTGTTCCAGCAGTTGCGCCAGGGAGTCATGGCTTTGCTGCAACAGGTTCGCCAATGGTTGCGAGAAGCTGTAACGGCGATCAACCAGGCCCTCGTACAAGGATTCGAGCTCATGGGCGAGATCGCCAATCGGCCGAATCTCGGCCATGCGCGCACCACCCTTGAGGGTGTGCAGATCACGCTGCAGCGAGGACAGCGCGGCTTTGTTGTCCGTATCGGCCAACCAGCGCTCCAGCGCCTGACCGGCGCTCTCGAGAATATCGACCGCCTCTTCGAGGAAGATCGACACCATTTCTTCGTCGAGCGCTTCGTACAGCGAAGCTGCCGGCGCTTCGGCCAACGGCTCGCTGACGGCCTCGATAGGCGCAGGCAGTTGTTCAACGTCCGGTACGTCGAACTCAAGCGGCTCGATCAGCTCATCCGGCTCGGCCAGGCTGAGCTCTTCCAGCGCAGCAGTGGCGTCGGCAAGCTCGACAATCTCAATACCGGCGTCACCGTTGTTAGACAGCAGCGCCAGGGTGTTAGGGTCCAACGCTTCCAGCAGCAAGTTGCGCAGGGCCGTCACGCGCTCAGGAGCAACGCTGACCTGCAAACCGGCAGCGACCTGATCCATCATGCCGATAAGGGTTTCGTGGGCTTGCTCGGCTTCGCTGAAGAAGCGTTCGCTAACCGCCAGACGACCTTCTTCGACCGCACCGTAGAGGTCGAGCAGGGCTTCGCAGAGTTCATCGATCTGTGGCAGCTCGGCCATCTCGGCACCACGGCCAAGGGTGGTTAGCTCGTCCAGCAGAGAACTCAGCTCCTGCCGCTCGGATGGATGCTCGCGCCATTTGCGCAGCAGGTCTTCGGCATCCAGCAGGATATCCATGCCTTCAGCGAGGAAGATGCTGATCATCTGCGGATCGCGCTTCTCACCTTGATCACTCTGCCGGCTGTTTTCCGCGTGTTCGAGGCGATCACTGTGCAGCTTCTGCACGCGTTCAAGGAACTCGGCAGCACCCGGTAGAACTGCCAGTGGCTGGCTTTCCAGCTGCTCAAGGCCTAGGCGGAAGAGTTTTTCGGCGCTGCTCAGCAGCTCCGCTTCGGCCAGGTCCATCGGGATCAGGTTGGTTTTGAATTCCTTGACCAGTTTTTCCAGCGGCGAAGCGATCTCGGCCACCGGCTGAATGCCCGCCATCGAGGCGCTACCCTTGAGGGTATGCAGAGCACGCTGCAGGTCGTCAGTAACCGGCTGCGGTAATTCCTGAGCACAGTCAGCCAGGAAGCCAACCAGGGTATCAAGGTGCATCTCCGCTTCATTGCGGAAAATTTCCAGCAACTGCGGGTCTAACCCGTCTTCATCCTCAACAACTTCGGCGGTAGCGACTGGACTGCCCTCGGGCTCCGCTACCAGCTCAACCGGGGCTTGAGGTTTTGGGAGGCTTCGGCCTTTAGCCAAGGCATGCGCCGTCGCGGCCAGGTGGTCAACATCGTCACGCTGACGTTGCGCCTTGTTGGCAAATTCATCGACCAGCGCCGGCATCAGCGCGACCACATCGGCGATCACCTGCTGCACTTCGGCGCCAGGTTGAATGCTGCGATCCAGCACGCGGTTGAGCAGGTTCTCAATCGACCAGCCCAACTCACCGATGACCAAAGCACGAACCATGCGCCCACTGCCCTTGAGGGTGTGGAAGGCGCGGCGGATTTCGCTCAGGGCGTCCTTATTGTCGGTGTCGGCGCACCACTGCGGGAAGTACTCGCCAATGGTTTCCAGCACTTCACCGACTTCTTCGATAAAGACTTCCAGCAACTCTTCATCAATCGGTTCTTCATCAGCCGGTGGCGGCAGCAGGCTTGGCGGCACATCGTGAGCCGGCGGGTTGATCGCCTGCACCGGAGCGGCCATCACATCGGCCATCGACAGCGCTTTCTCGGCGGCAGGTTGCGCAGGTTCTTCGCTCAGCGGAGCGCTGGGCAGCTCAACTTCAGGCAACTCGAGCGCGGCCAGTTCGGCCTCATTCCAGTTAGCCGGACTGTCGCTTTCGTCCAGTTCAAAGCTGCCCAGTTGCAGCTCTTCGCCGACAGACGCTTGCTCTTGTGGCATTTCAGCCAGCGGTAGAGACTCGGCGTCGGGCAGATCGATACTGAAATCGATCAGTTCAAGATCGCCAGCTGGCGCTTCAGTTACCCACTCAACCTCGCTGGATGGCGCTTCAATCGCCGTCGAGTCTAGATCGGCAAACTCGGCACTGAAGTCGTCCGCCAGATCCAGGCTCAACGGCTCTTCGACAACCGGCTCCAGGCTCGGCTCGATTTCGGCTGGCTGCTCCGGTTCGGCGCTGAGCACTTCCATATCGTCCAGCGGATCGGCCAATGGCGCGAAGGACTCTACGGGCGGCTCGACACGGTCAAGAATCGACGGCTTTTCTTTCAGCGGGTAGCCCAGGCTTTCTAGGCTTTCTTCGGCCACATCAAGAATCAGATCGCCCTGGGTCGCGTGGTCTTCAGCCAAACGCTCGAGGTAGTACTCGACGCTGGTGATGGCGTCCGCCAGGGTGTCGAGGTTCTGCCAGTTGGGCACAGCCTTGCGGGCCAGCAGTTGCTCCTGAATATAACGATTGCAGGCATTCAGCAGATCAGCGGCGCGCTGCAGCGGAATCATCGCCAGGCCGCCACGCACCTGTGTCAGCAAATCAGGCACGCGGGCCAGGTGTTCGTGGTTCCACTGCGAGGCGATAAATTCGATGATCGCGTCTTTGGCTTGTTCCAGGCCGTTGCGTGCTTCCTTGATCACCAACTGGTGAATCTGCGCCACGTCGGTGGTCGGCAGATGGCTTTCTTCGCGACCGCCGTCCTGCGCGGGGCCGACCATGCCGGCCAGGGTGGCCTCGACGTACAGCAGAGCGCCGGCAACATCCATCAGCACCGCATCGCTCGGCTCGCCCTGGCCCTTGGCCAGGCCGTTGACCACATCGAGCTGATCGACAATGACTTTGCGCGGCTGACCGAAACCCAACACCGCGAGGGTGTCGGCAATCTGCTTGAGCGGTGCGGCGAGCGCATCCAGATCGGCAACCTGGGTACGGTCGCTACGCACGAACAGATCGAGGCTGTCCTTGACCCGCACCAGCTCTTCACAGAGAGCGGCGACCACCGAACGCATGGCGTCGCGGTCCGGACCGGCGAGGCGGGCCCGCTCTTCGTCGACAACATCGTTGTCCGGCAGTGCATCGTCGAGGCGATATTGCTCTTTGAGGTTGCGCACGCGCGGCGACTGCGCCGACGACTTGGCCACATAGAACAGCAGGTTCTTGCTCAGCTCGTCGGGAGCGGCCTGGTTAAGACCATCGGCGCCCTGCTCGAGCAGGCGTTTGAGTTCCTTATCAACCTGACGCAGCAACGTCCGAATCGAGGTGCCATTGGCCACGCTACCGTTGGCCAAACCTTCGACCACACCCGAGGCAATCTGCCACAGCGGGCCGAGCGGCGAATCCTTACAGAGATTTTCCAGGCGCGCGAACACCCGTGCCATATAGCCCAGGTTGGTCGGCAGGTCCTGATTGCGGATGACCCCGACCAGGGCCATTTGCAGCATTTGCCGCAGTTTGCGCAGCAACACCGGCAGTTCGGCGGTACGCAGCTGGTCGATGGTTTCATGGGGCAGCGCTGGCGTGCGGCCGGACATATCCGGGGCAAACAGGCTGGTTTCCGAGAGCAGCTTTTCCCCACGCGCAGCGCGCAGGTCATTGAGCAGGGGCAGCACGACCATCGGCAGGTCGCGGCGGGCAGTCTGGATGCGATCAAGGTACACCGGCAGCTGCAGAATCGACTGCATCAGCACTTCCAGGGCTTCACCCTGGTTGGTCACCCGGCCATCGATCAGGGCGCCGGCCAGCTGTTCCATTTCCTCAGCCAGCAGCGCCGCACCGAAAAACTCGACCATCTGCAAGGTGCCGAGCACCTGATGCACATAGGTCTGGCAGAAACGCATACGCGTAGCGTCCTGGGGGTTCTCGACGAACGCCTCCAGCGCCTGACGCGCCTGCTTCAGGGTTTCCGCGATCTCGCCCTTAACCCATTCCAGGGCGACATAATCGTGCCGATCACCCATAGCCACTCCACTCATAAACTTGGCTCTTCTGCCTTATCCCTTGCGGGTAAACGCCAGCACTCGCTCGTCGGCTACCGGGATCAACTCCGGATGCTGCCAACCTGCTACTTCGCCCACTCCCACCACCAGCAGTCCTCCGGGCGCCAGGCGCTCGGCCAGGCGGTTGAGGATCTCGCGGCGACGCCAGCGACGAAAATAGATCAACAAGTTCTGACAAAAAATAACGTCCATTCCGGACATCGGTGCCTTGGCCAGCTCCAGCACATTGAGCCGGGCGCAACACACGCGCGCGGCCAGATTCGGCACCACTTTGAAACGTCCATCGTCCTGGGCCAGGAAGTAACGCTGGCACAGATCGTCATCCAACTGCTCCAAACGGCGCGCGCCATATTGGCCATCGCGCGCTTTGTTCAAGGCATTCAGGCTGATATCAGTGCCTGTTACCCCGAAATGATCCGCGTGTTCACTCTCACGCAGAACCTCGGCCGCGCTGATAGCCAGCGAATAAGGCTCTTCGCCACTGGCACAGCCCACACTCCACAGCTCCCATGGCTGCGTCACACCTTGCTGCAAACGCTCGCGCAAATAACTTTCGAGCACTTCAAAGGAAGGGCGATGACGAAAAAAACGGGTTTCCTGCACAGTCAGCCGATCCAGCAGAGTCGACCATTCCACCGCACCGCGGGGACCATCGGTTACCTGCCGGTAATACGTGGCGTAATCCATAACGCCCAGCTCGCGCATCCGCGCACTCAGATTGGTTTGCAGAAACGCCCGCCGCTGCTCATTGAGAACGACCCCGGTACGCTCCTCAAGCAGCGTTTGCCAGTCACGAAACTCCGTAGCTGTCATGTCTGCCAGAGGCTGCAAGGCCCAGACGCCTGACTGCATGTCGTGCCCCTCGCTCACGGCTATAGTCCTTGTGCGACAGGCCTTTCAGCCTGCCGCGCAGCACCTGATTAAGCCTGTTCCCCACCCGGCAAGGTAAAGCCGGATACCGACTTACGCATCTCACTGGCCATCTTGGCCAGGTTACCAATGCTCTTGGCGGTGGCAGTGGTACCGGAGGAAGTTTGCGAGGTGATTTCCTGAATCACGTTCATCGTGTTGGAAATATGGCCCGCCGAAGATGCCTGCTGGCGAGCAGCGTTGGAGATGTTCTGAATCAAGGCCGCAAGGGTTTTCGATACCTTCTCGATCTCTTCCAGTGCCACCCCGGCGTCCTGCGCCAGACGAGCACCGCGCACCACTTCGGAAGTCGTTTGCTCCATCGAGATAACGGCTTCGTTGGTGTCGGTCTGAATCGTCTTAACCAGCGCCTCGATCTGCTTGGTTGCAGCAGACGAACGTTCTGCGAGGCGTTGTACTTCGTCCGCTACCACGGCGAAGCCGCGACCCGCATCACCGGCCATGGAGGCCTGAATCGCAGCGTTCAGTGCGAGGATGTTGGTCTGGTCAGCAATGTCGTTAATCAGGCTAACGATGTCACCGATCTCCTGGGACGATTCACCGAGGCGTTTAATACGCTTGGAGGTGTCCTGGATCTGCTCACGGATGTTATCCATGCCGGTGATAGTGTTGTGCACCACTTCGTTGCCCTTGTTGGCGATGGCTACGGAACGTTCCGCTACCGCGGAGGACTCCGAGGCGTTCGCCGATACCTGGTCAATCGACACGGCCATTTCGTTGATCGCCGCAGAAGCGCCGGCAATTTCCTGGGCCTGGTGCTCGGAAGCTTCAGCCAGGTGCATCGCCGTGGCCTGGGTTTCCTGGGCCGCACCGGCTACCTGCACGGCGGTCAGGTTGATGGTGGCTACCAGATCACGCAGCTGGTCGATGGAGTAGTTGATCGAGTCAGCGATGGCACCGGTGAAGTCCTCGGTTACCGTCGCGGCCACGGTCAAGTCACCGTCAGCGAGGTCAGCGATTTCGTCGAGCAGTCGCAGAATCGCCGCCTGGTTACGTTCGTTTTTCTCGGCGGTGGACGCCAGGCGACGGTTGGTCTCCCGCACCATCACCAGGCCGATCAGGATGATCGAGCCGAGCGCCAGAGCGCCCAGCACGTAACCGATCAGGGTGTTGATGGCGCGACCAGTAGCCAGGTCATCAAAACCAACAGTCAGCGTGGAAGCCTTGTCCAACAGAGTCTGCGAAACGCTGAAGATCACGTTGGCCGACTCACGCACCTGGAACAGTTCCGGCGAGGTTTCGAGAATCTCGTCCACCGAACCAGATACGAATTCAAACAGCTCGGAAATTTCCGCCAGACGCTCAAGTGCTTCGGCATCGCTTACCTGGGAGATTTCCATGGCAGCGTTGCCTTCGAGCATCGCACTCAATACGCGACCGAACAGGCTGGCGTCACGGCCGAACATGTCAGCGGCCTGTACCGAATCCTGGTCACCGGCCAGTACCTTGTTTACCGAACCGAGGATACGTTCCGCCAGCAAGGATTGACGCTGAGCTACCGAGACCTGAGCTGCCGGCGCACCGCTCTCCAGCAGAATGTCGACCACTTCTTCGTACTCGACCTGCAGCTGCGGAATGGTTTCCGCCAGGGTGGCGGCTACCTGGTGCAGCGACAGTACGGTCTGTTCGTTGGCCAGGATGGCGTCGGTGTTCTGCCGCAGCGTATCCCAGTCCTGCTGCACCACAGCGATCTGTGGCTGCAGGGATTCCGGCGCCGCAGGCAGCCCGGTCTCCTCGTTACCGTCGGTCAAATAACCCCAGCGGGTCTGGAAGTCGTTACGCGCATCGCGCAGCAAGGCGAACGCTTCAGCCGTACCGGCCGCCGCTTCCGTGGAGTTTTTCGCGATACGCTGGGACAGTACGCGCAGCTCACCGGCGTGGCCGATGTACTCCGTGTCGTAGTTGGATTGGGTGTTGATGTAGGCGAAGTTGGCGAACAACAGCACGATCGAAACGATCAGGACAATAAACAGCCCTGCGATCAATGTGCTACTGCGCGCACCTGCTAACAAATTACCTGCATTTAGTTTTTTCATTTACTGGCCCCCGCCTGGACCGACCGCACTACGGTTCCCATGTAACGCCAAAAGGCCGGCAAAGCCGACCCCACCGATAAACTGTTAATACGCCACGTCGAGAAAACCCGGGTTCTGGGCCAGAGCGTGTGGGCTGAACACCAGCCAGGGCTGTTCACGTTGAAATACTCCGTGGATAAAAGGTGCTATGGACGCTTCGAGCGGCGGCAGCTGCTCGGAGAAGGTGTCCACAGGAAAATGCTGCATGCCGAACACTTCATCGACCGTCAGGCCGGCAAAGACTTCCTGGTGATCAACCACCAGCACTCGGCGCTTTTTGCGCAGTGGTGACAGCTCACTGCCGAAGAAACCACACAGGTCCATCACCGGCAGCAGGCGACCACGTACGTTGGCCACGCCCTTTACCCAGTTTTTCACACCAGGCAGCAAGGTATGTCGCGGCTCATGCAACACCTCGCCAATCTCACCCATGGGCGCGACAAAAAAACGCTCGCCCATGCGAAAACCGATACCGCTCCAGGTCTGTACAACCGCTTGCTGCGAAGGCAAGCCAGCAGCAAGCGAACGACAAAGTCTGTCGATATCCTGAAGGGTTTGAAAAGGTGTTTGCGCGTCCGACATGCCAGCTGCGGCCTTATTCTTTTTTAATTGCGGACTGACCCGGTTTTAACCGGCCAATACCGCATTCAAGGTTTTAACCAGGGTTTCTTCATCAACCGGCTTGGTCAGGTAATCCTTCGCACCCTGGCGCTTACCCCAGACCTTGTCGGTTTCCTGATCCTTGGTGGTGACGATGATCACCGGGATGTGGCTGGTATCCGCATCCTTGGTCAGCTGACGGGTTGCCTGAAAACCGTTGAGGCCAGGCATGACGATATCCATCAGCACAGCGTCGGGCTTTTCCTGGCGCGCCAGGGCAACGCCGTCGGCGCCATTTTCCGCCTTGAGTACCTGATGGCCGTGCTTTTCCAGCATGGCGGTCAGCTTGTACATTTCAGTCGGCGAGTCATCAACAATCAGAATTCGAGCCATGGTGTTTCCCAATACTTTAAAAAGGCGCTCAGCTGTTCAGCCGGGCGTCAGGACGCTTGTTCCACCGGTACAAAGTTAGGCACATGGGCTTTGATCGCACCGAGCAGCTCTTCTTTACTGAAGGGCTTGGTCAGGTATTGATCGGAACCGACAATGCGACCCTTGGCTTTATCGAACAGGCCGTCTTTGGAAGACAGCATGATCACCGGGGTGGATTTGAAAGCGCTGTTGTTCTTGATCAAGGCACAGGTCTGATAGCCATCGAGCCGCGGCATCATAATGTCGACAAAGATGATGTTCGGATGGGTATCGGCGATCTTTGCCAAAGCATCGAAGCCGTCAACTGCAGTAATTACCTCGCAGCCCACCTTTTTCAGCAGGGTTTCCGCGGTACGACGAATCGTTTTCGAATCGTCGATCACCATCACCCTCAAACCCTCGGAATGCTGTTCCATGTTTGCCCTACCATCGCCTCGGTGAGTCGTTATTTTTGCGTTATATCAGTGCGCCTGAGGCCCTGTCACCGACGGGCTACAACCCAATCGTCGGGCCTTTTTAGCACACTCTCCAGATGCAATCTATAAGCCGGACGGGGCCAAGGTTTTTCCTTGACCACCCGACTTGTCAGCGCCACCCTGACGCCACATCACGTCTTAGCACACTTTAATCGCTGCCATTTTACGGAGAACACCGCCATGAGCGTCCGCCTCGGCATTGTCATGGACCCCATCGCCCAGATCGCCTTCAAGAAGGACAGCTCGCTGGCCATGTTACTGGCTGCCCAAGCGCGCGACTGGACCCTCTTCTATATGGAGCAGAAAGATCTTTACCAAGCCAAGGGCGAAGCACGCGCTCGACTTTCAGAGCTTAGCGTATACAACGACCCACAGCGTTGGTTCGAACTGGGTAATGAGCAGGATATCGCGCTAAGCGAGCTGGACGTGATCCTGATGCGCAAGGATCCACCCTTCGATAACGAGTTTGTCTACTCCACCTACCTACTGGAACAAGCCGAGCAAGCAGGCGTTCTGGTGGTCAACCGCCCGCAAAGTCTGCGCGACTGTAATGAAAAGTACTTCGCCACCCAATTCGGCCAATACACTCCGCCGACCGTGGTCAGCCGTAGGGCCGACATTCTGCGCGAGTTTGCCAAAGAGCAGCGTGACATCATTCTCAAACCCCTCGATGGAATGGGTGGATCGATGATATTTCGTCACCGCGAGGGCGATCCCAACCTTTCCGTGATTCTCGAGACGCTGACCAACCACGGCCAGCAGCAGATCATGGCCCAGGGTTACTTGCCGGCGATCAAGGATGGTGACAAGCGCATTCTGATGATTGACGGTGAGCCGGTGCCTTATTGCCTGGCGCGCATTCCGGCGGCCGGCGAAACCCGCGGCAACCTCGCCGCTGGCGGGCGAGGCGAAGCCCGTCCACTGACCGCGCGCGACCGTGAAATCGCTGCCGCCGTCGGCCCGACCCTGCGCGAGAAAGGCCTGCTGTTCGTCGGCCTGGACGTGATCGGCGAGCACCTGACCGAGATCAACGTCACCAGCCCG
>NZ_JAUXXP010000002.1 GCF_030684895.1 Pseudomonas sp.
GCGCCGACCTTGGTTACGCGGAAACTGAAAGCGCCCGTCTTGTTGATCGTGCCACCGACGACCTCAGCCCCAGCGCCCTTCGACACGGGCACCGGCTCGCCGGTGATCATGCTCTCGTCAACATAAGAGGTGCCCTCGACGACCTCGCCGTCGACCGGAATCTTCTCGCCCGGACGAACGAGCACGACGTCACCTGTCGCCACTTGATCGAGCGCAATTTCTATCGCCTCGCCGTTGCGCTCGACACGCGCGGTCCTGGCCTGAAGTCCGACTAGCCGCTTGATCGCCTGCGACGTACGCCCCTTGGCGCGCGCCTCCAGCATTCGTCCGAGCAGGATCAAGGTCACGATGACCACGGCAGCTTCGAAATAGACGTTGGCGGTACCTTGCGGGAGCACTTTGGGGGTAAAGGTTGCAACCACCGAATAGCCGTAAGCCGCCACGGTGCCGAGCGAAACCAGCGAGTTCATATCGGGGGCACCGCGCAGCAACGCCGGTACGCCCTTTTGGAAGAAGCGTAGGCCCGGACCGATTAGCACAAGGGTGGCGAGCGCGAACTGGATATACCAGCTCGACTGCTGTCCTAGGAACCCCATCACCCAATGGTGCATGGCGGGAATGAGGTGAGAGCCCATCTCAAGGATGAAGACTGGCAAGGTGAGGATGGAGGCGACAAGCAGATCGCGCCGCAGCGCTCGTGCCTCGCTCTCACGACGCTCGGCGTCCTGATCGCCCGCAGTCGGCGTTTCGGCGGACAAGCGTCGGGACTTGTAACCCGCCTGTTCGACCGCTGCTTCAAGGTCGGCCGTGGAGAGGCCCCCTGCAAGGTGGCGCACCCGTGCGCGCTCGGTCGCCAGGTTGACAGTGGCTTCAAGCACGCCAGGGACTTTTGCTAGCGCCTTCTCAACCCGGCCCACACATGATGCGCAGGTCATGTCCTCGATCGCGAGCTCGGTGGTCTCTTCGCGAACGGTGTAGCCGGCGCTCTCGATGGCGCGAACAGCCGCCTGCGGGTCGGCCAAACCCGTGAAAGTGATGTCGGCGCGCTCGGTGGCCAGATTGACCGAGGCCATCTGCACGCCGGTGACCTCTTTCAGCGCGCGTTCGACGCGGCCTACACACGAGGCACACGTCATGCCTTCGACGGGCAGGCTCAGGCGAGTGACTGAGGACATGGATGGATTGACGTCTTGTTGGGCAACGGAAGCCATTGAAATATCCCTTGAATGTTTCTGTTGAAGAGAGTTTCAAGCTTCCCCGTGTGGGAAGGTCAAGGCCTGTGGGCGATTTAATTCACTACGCAGCAGTTCGAACTGCCGCCGGCACCGCCGCAGCCCGTATCAACCTCTGGGCAGAGCACGCACGCTACGAACTTTTGGGTGACAGCTGCTTGGCTCGCGCCTGTTCTGCATGTGCGAGCAGTTGTGCCGCTTTATCCGTCGCACCGTTGTGGCGTTCAGCAAAGCCTCGAATACCCGTAGCTCAATGAGAAAGAGCCGGTTAGCCCAACCCTGGCGACAAAAGACGAACGGCTGTTGCTCAAATGTCAGAAGAGTAATTAAATATCTGACATTGATATGAGCCGAGCTTTCATATGCGATCGATCCCGCAAGCGATCTTGGAACGCAGCCAATCCCTAAGCGAGGGTGGAGTTCTTGCGCCCAAAGAGTTTCTTCATCTTGGTAGTCGTGCGGCGGTTGATCAGGCGTTTTGTCGCTTGGCTAAAGCCGGGCAACTGATGCGAATAGCGCGCGGTATTTACGTTGCGCCGGTGCGTGAAAAAGACCAGACCAGGGCCCCGTCGGCAGAGTCATTGGCGAAATCAATCGCTGCTCAGGGTAAGCAGTGCATCTCGCCCGATGGCGCACGGGCCGCGAAATCAATGGGGTTGACGCGAGCTGCTTCGACTAAAGAGGTGTACCTCACCACAGGGCGAAGTAAGCGGTTGGTAGTCGGCTCCCGGACAATTTACTTCCAGCACGCGCCCTACTGGCTGTTCTCCTTGGGGGCGACGCCAGCCGGGGATGCGCTCAGGGCGATGGCCTGGGCGGGCAAAGATCAGGCTGAAAATTCGGCCCAGAAACTTCGTAGACACTTAGCGAAGGTTGAGTGGGAAAGCCTAGGCTCGGTCCGTGCAAGCCTTCCCAGCTGGATGGCCACCGCCCTTGGCAGGGCCGCAGTGTTAAATGAATTGCGTTGAACTTCGGCCAGACACTGATTGCTTGTGTGAATAAAAGTTGACGTATTCAAGGTCAGAAGCGGGTCTTAACGATTAAACTAACCCCTACGGAAAGGTAGATAACCATGGCTAGCGGCGAACAACTGAAAGCGCTTCTGCGCTCGCATATCAAGGGAGATGACACGCATTTCCTTGCCGTTGCTATGCAGATGGCGGCCCATGAGGCTAAGCAAGGTCACGGGAAACTTGCAGAAGATTTGCGGGCTCTAATTGATTCGGCCAAGAAAAATCGTCTGCCTTCCGGGCAACCGGTGCCCATCGGCCAGCCTCGTGGCGAGCTGAGTAACCTGCTGTCAGTAGCTCTTCCACAGACCCGCTTTTCGGAAATGATCCTGGACGAGGCCACTCATGCCCGTCTTGGAAGAATCATTAATGAGCAGCGCAATTTCGAGAAGATTCGCGCACACGGTCTCTCCCCTCGCCGCAAGCTGCTTTTGGTTGGGCCGCCCGGTACCGGCAAGACCATGACCGCCTCGGCGCTTGCCGGCGAGCTCGGGATTCCGCTGTACATCGTCCGCCTTGATAGCCTCATCACCAAGTACATGGGTGAGACCGCAGCCAAGCTGCGTCAGATTTTTGATGCCATTCGCGATACTCGCGGCATTTATTTCTTCGACGAATTCGATGCCATCGGTTCCCAGCGTGGTCTTGCCAACGACGTGGGCGAAATCCGTCGCGTCCTGAACAGCTTTCTGCAGATGATCGAGCAGGACCAATCCAACAGCCTGATCATCGCTGCCACCAATCACCCTGAAATTCTGGACTACGCCTTGTTCCGACGCTTCGATGATGTTATCGAATACGGACTGCCCAATCAGGAACAGACCAAGGCTGTGCTCAAGAATCGACTAGCGAACTTTTCCAAGTCGATTCGCAGCTGGGACAAACTCTGCAAGGTCGCAGAGGGGCTCAGCCATGCAGAACTTGCGAGGGCGGCAGACGACGCGATCAAGGACACGATCATTCATGACCGTACCGAGATGGCGGTCAAGGACGTGGAAAGACACCTTGAAGAACGGAAGACTTTCCACGGGAGACGGCACTCCTAACGTAGTTGAGCATTTAGATGACGGAATCGATCAACGGACAACGGCCTCACTTTCATCTCCAGGGACAGGGACTACCCGAACGGTTCCGATCCACAGCATCTGCAACACGAGACCCTCGCTACCCCACGCCAAATCGAGGGGCTCATGGCGGAAAGCTACTCGCTCAACTCCAACATGTAAGCGGTCAGATGGCCTCTGCAGTTCAGCTGCAGCGCGAAGCATCTGAAAGGCAAATACGACAAGGAGACAGGCCTGAAGGTGGGTACGGCCTGCAAATCGAATTTCGGAGTGAGCCGGGTTACGCGCTCGCATTTGAAGGCCTTGCCCGAGGCGCTCAGCACATTGAGCTCATGAACCTGCGTCATGACTCCGTCACGAATACTGACTTCGCCACGGTTTTCGTTCCAGATGGTCAGCTCAAAGCCTTTGAGAACCTCGTCAAGCAATACCTGGAGGTAGAGACCTCCAAGGGGAGTCCTCGCAACGCTCCGCTCCTGAATCCAATCCAAGAAATCCGAGTCGCAGCTTTCAACGCCCTGTGGACTGATGATCCCGCAGTGTTGCCGCCAGATGAAAACGAAACCATTTGGTGGGAATTCTGGCTGCCTATCAGGGAAGGCCGTGAAGCAGTGCTGAACCGCTTTAAGTCGGTTGCCGAAGCATGTGGCTTTCATACATCCGAAAAAGTGCTGAAGTTTCCTGAGCGGACAGTCCTCAACGTTTTCGCCTCGCGAGCGGCCATCACTCGGTCACTCTTGCTGCTCAACGAAGTCGCCGAGATTCGTAGAGCCAAGGACACCGCCGAGTTTTTTGATGCCCTTGCGCCGCTAGAACAAAGAGAATGGGTCGAGAACCTGCTTGAGCGAACCACCCCCGCAGGGAACGACAGTATCCGCGTCTGCCTTCTAGATACCGGAGTCAATCGGGGCCACCCACTCCTAGCTCATCACATTGACGCGAATGACCTTTACACCGTCAACCACAACTGGGGTGTTGCGGATACTACGGGTCATGGCACACAGCTCGCAGGAATCGCCCTTTATGGTGATCTGTTTGACCCTCTCAATGGGCAGAACCCGATTTCGATCGAGCACCGCCTTGAGTCGGTAAAATTGCTCCCCGCAGCCCAGGGAAATCAAAAGGAGCCCTACGGTGCGTTGATGATCGACGCCGTAACCCAACCGGATACCGCCAAGCCGGAAGTGCGCAGGGTCTACAGCATGGCGATCACCAGCCTCGACGACCGAGATCGCGGCCGCCCTTCCGCATGGTCAGCAGCAGTTGATGAGCTCGCATCCGACGTATTGGGAGAGAGGGCTAACCCTCGGCTGATCGTCGTGTCCGCCGGCAATGCGGACAAGAACCAGGCCACCCACTACCCGCATAACACCACCACTGACGGAATCCATGATCCGGCCCAGGCCTGGAACGCACTGTGCGTAGGCGCTTACACCCAGAAGGTCACTATCGACCCTCCCAACCCTGGATTGCGCCCGATCGCTGCCGCAGGCAGCCTCAGCCCATACAGCACGACTTCGGGGACCTGGAGCAACTCGGCTTGGCCCTTGAAACCCGATGTAGTGTTCGAAGGAGGTAACCTGGCTACAGACGGGCAACAAGCATACACCGAGCCCTGTCTTTCCCTTGTCACCACGGCACACGAACCAGAACAACGGCTTTTGACGACGACCAGCGCCACCAGCGCAGCATCCGCGCTAGCAGCTCGCATGGCCGCACAAGTATCGACGAACTACCCACAGTTCTGGCCCGAGACTGTACGAGCTCTAATCGTGCACTCAGCTGAGTGGCCTGATCGTATGAGGCAGGATTTCCTTGCTGCTGGCACCAAGGCAGGCTACGAGAATCTGGTCAAGCACTGCGGATTTGGCGTACCAGATCTAAGTCGCGCCCTGTGGAGTGCCGGCGACTCCTTGACCATGATTGTCGAGGACCATCTTAGGCCGTTCATGAGGCAGGGCACCAAGCCGCCCACCGCGCGGGATATGCATCTTCATCTGCTTCCATGGCCGCAGCAGGAACTGCTCAACCTAGGCAACATCGAGGTGGAAATGCGGGTGACACTTTCCTACTTCGTAGAGCCAAACCCCGGCATAGCCGAACGCGGTATCAAGGGGCGCTATCGCTACGAGTCGCATGGCTTGCGCTTCGATGTCAGCCGTCCAAACGAAGATCGTGACCAGTTCCGCCAGCGCATCAACAAGCGTGCACGGGATGAAGAGGAAGGTGGTTACCAGGGTGGCGGCTCAGATCCGAACTGGCTGCTCGGTACCCAGACAAGACATCGAGGCTCTCTCCACTCGGACATCTGGCGAGGCACTGCAGCTGAACTGGCAGGACGGGGAATGCTTGGTATCTATCCCGCACTGGGGTGGTGGAAAACGCTTGTTAAGCAGCAGCGATATGACGACACCGTAAGGTACAGCCTGGTGGTCTCGATCAAAACTCAGCAAACGGACGTTGACCTCTATGCGGCAGTGGAAACTCTGATCGAGGCACAGACAGCGGTACTGGTCTGATATCACGGGTTTCAAATGAGGTCATGGCCCTGAAGCCATGACCTCATCGCTCGCAAAAGTTCGAGTTGATGGTGTCAAATGGAGTCGATCACAACTCAGCCGGTTCTAACGCGCTGACCTGCGCGGTATAGCCCAGGTCCTGAATCACCTTGCGGATAGATTCTGCGGGTTCTTGGCTGTCTACCGATACCTTACCTGCAGCACGGTCAATCTCCACTTTTGCGGTTTCATCTACCGCCTGAATTGCCTTTGTGATTTTGCTGACGCAACTGCCACAACCCATTCCTGATACCTGTAGAACAAACATAAATCACCTCGTTGGTTAGGCGGCATAGATGCCGTAACCTGAGCATCGACCTTGACACGATGGCAAGGTCAAGCTTGTTTTTTAGCGCTGGTAGATGTCTTTTCGGAGTTGATGCAATTACTGATACCTGTCGACTGGCTTTAGATTCACGTTCATTTCAGTCGATGCGGATTTTCCGCAGTCTCAATGCGTTGAATACAACCGATGCTGAACTGACGCTCATAGCCAATGCCGCAATCATGGGCGACAGCAAGTGGCCAGTCAGGGGATAAAGCACCCCTGCAGCGAGTGGAATTCCCATGGCGTTATAGATGAAGGCAAAGGCTAGGTTCTGCCGCATGTTTTTTACCGTGGCCACGGACAGTGTTCTTGCCCGTAAGATGCCCATCAGATCACCTTTGACCAAGGTCACCTGAGCACTGTTCATCGCCACATCTGTACCGGTTCCCATCGCAATACCCACATCGGCACGAGCCAGCGCAGGTGCGTCGTTGATGCCATCGCCAGCCATGGCTACTCGGCGGCCATAGCTCTGCAGGTCGGCAACCAACTTTTCCTTGTCCTGAGGTTTAACCTCGCCATGGACTTCTTCAATACCCAACTCCCTGGCTACCGCCCTTGCGGTAGTAAGCCCATCGCCAGTGGCCATGATGACTTTCACATCGACCTCTTGAAGCCTGGTAACTGCTTGTTTGGAGGTCGGTTTGATCGGATCGGAGACAGCCAGAAGTCCTGCCAGAACGCCATCCACCGCCAAGAAGACAATGCTAATGCCCTCTAGGCGGAGCTGCTCTGCCCGGTTACTCAGAGGGGTGGCATCTACTCCGGCGTCTGCCATCAATGCTGTATTACCCAATTGCAGCTGCCGACCTTCCACTTGGCCGCGCACGCCGATGCCGGAGCCCGACTCGAAAGAGTCCGGCTTGGCCAACTCAATACCCTGGGTGCGGGCGTAATCAACGATCGCATGGGCCAGCGGATGCTCACTGCCTTGATCAAGGCTTGCAGCCAATCGCAGCACCTCGTTCGGTTCGAATGGGCCGGCACCCTCTGCGCTATGGAATACAGGCCGTCCCTCGGTCAGCGTGCCGGTTTTGTCGACGATCAGCGTATCGATCTTGCACAGGTTCTCAATGGCACTGGCATCGCGGAACAAGACACCACTGGTTGCAGCCTTGCCAGTCGAAACCATCACCGACATAGGGGTCGCCAGACCCAGTGCACAGGGACAGGCGATGATCAGTACGGCAACCGCGTTGATCAGACCAAATACCCAGCCCGACTCCGGACCGAACAAGCCCCAGCCGAAGAACGTGAGGATCGCGATGGCGATCACGCCAAGCACGAAGTAGCCCGCTACGGCATCAGCCATACGCTGCATGGGTGCCTTGGAGCGCTGTGCTCTGGCGACCATCTGCACTATTTGGGACAACATGGTGTCGGCTCCCACCTTCTGCGCCTGCATGACCAGGCTACCGTGGGTATTCATGGTCGCGCCAATCAGCGTATCGCCAACGCGCTTGGTCACCGGTAGCGGTTCGCCGGTCAGCATGGCTTCATCGACGGCGCTTTCGCCTTCGAGAACTGTGCCGTCCACCGGAACTTTCTCGCCGGGACGTACTCGCAGATGGTCGCCCAGGTGCACATGGGTCAACGGAATATCTTCTTCCAAGCCGTCGGGTTTGATGCGTCGCGCGGTTTTGGGTGCCAGGCCCAATAGCGATTTGATGGCAGCTGAGGTTTGTGAGCGAGCCTTGAGTTCGAGCATCTGGCCCAATAACGTCAGCGAGATAATTACCGCCGCAGCTTCGAAGTAGACACCAATGCGCCCGTCCTGGAAAAAGGCTTGGGGGAACAGCTGTGGGGCCAGGGTCGCGGCAACGCTGTAGAGGTAGGCTGCCGCTGTGCCGAGGCCAATCAATGTCCACATATTTGGGCTGCGATGGCGGATCGAGTCGATGCCTCGGGCAAAGAATACCCAGCCGCCCCAGAGTGTCACAGGCGTCGCCAAGGCAAGCTCTACCCAGTTCTGCGTTGCGCCATGGAATAGCGTTAACGAGTGGCCTGCCATAGCCAAGACAGTCACGATGATCGTGAGAGGGAGCGTCCACCAGAAGCGCCGGGAGAAATCCTTGAGTTCTGAATTCTCCTCTTCCTCTAATTCCGGGATCACTGCCTCCAGGGTCATGCCGCAGATGGGGCAATTTCCAGGTTGTGGCTGACGTATTTCCGGATGCATCGGGCAGGTGTACTCCGCAGATCCAGAGGCTCCAGGTGCGGTAAGCGGGGTTTCATGATGTATATGTTCATGATGCTGGGGACGGTGTATGTAGCGGGTAGGGTCTGCGCGAAACTTCTCCTGGCATTTGGCGCTACAGAAAAGGTATGTCTGGCCTTCGTGGCTTTCAGTGAATTGGCTGTCTGGCTTGACGACCATGCCGCACACCGGATCGTGCTGACTTCCATGCTGGTCTTCCTGATGCTTGGAATGTTCATGGTCGAGATGGCACTGGGTGGTGTGCATTGGGCTTACTTCCTGTTGTCGTCCTTGGGAGTATCGGTCTCGCTGCGATGGGAATGTCCACCGTGGTTGTGGCCGAACATGTGCATCAGCGGGCACAGCAGCAGAATCAAGTAAGGCAGTGCCTGGGAGATGTGACCAAAATGCTCGCGGGCCACATAAAAAACGCCGATGACAGCCAACATGATCAGCGCAATGCCAGTTTTGCTTTTCCAAAATGGCAATTCAGAGCCTGTGTGGTGGGAGTGGTCCATGGCTCGATCCTCGTTTGAGTTGAGGCAGTATTGGTGGGGTAGAATTGACAACAGTCTTTACTGCGCCCAAGCGATTGACGTATATCAATCCGAACTCAATGACTAGCGTACGTTCACTTTGCCGACCATTCCCGATTGATAATGGCCTGGGATGTTGCAGGCGAACTCAAGCCCTGTTGCTTTGGTAAAGGTCCATACCAGTTCTTCAGTGGCCCCCGGTTCGATCAAGACGCTGTTTGGATCGTCGTGTTTCATGCCGACCATCTTCATCCCGCCCATGGCATGATCCATCTTGCTCATGTCTTGTGCTCCCGTTGGAGAAAGCGTGCCGTTCTGAAACATTGCGGCCATTTCTTTTTGATGGGCGGCATGTGCTGCTGCCATGCCCAAGTTGAACTCGTGCAGCAGCGATCCCTCATTCTTGAGTACGAAGCGGACGGTTTCTCCTGCTTTGATATCAATACTCTTAGGCTCGAAAAAAATATCGCCCATCCTGATTTCGATGGTTTGATCCGCTTTTGTGGAGCCCCCAGGCTGACCGATATCGCTTTTACTATGGCTCGGGCTAGCCATAGCTATAGAGGCGGAAAGAATCAGGGTTGTGGTAATAAACAAAGAAGCGAGTTTGGTTTTCATAATGAACCTCAGGAACAGCGTTTTTTGGGGTGTCACCAATGCCGGCTAACTAGGCTGAGCTATCGACTGGCTTTCGCGAAAAATACATATCTGAAGGACGCACTAAAATCAGGTGCGGCCCGGCATTTGCCGGGGCACCGGTTGTTGATTCAACGCATTACGAACTCACCGACCATCCCTGCCTGATAATGTCCAGGGAGAGTGCAGGCGAAGTTGAGGTTGGCCGTGTCGTGGAAGGTCCAGACAAATTCCTTGGTAGTTCCGGGCTCAACAAGGACGGCGTTGGGATCATCATGTATCGCTTCAACGACTTCAGGAATGCCCGGTGGATTGGAGTCCCCTAAGCCTGATCGTTCACGCCAGACGACAGACTTTGCCTTGCCCGTTGGCGTCAGCGTGCCTTCTTTAAATAAGAGGGCCATTTTGCGTTGATGTTCCAGTTGCGATACGGCTTTACCGATATTGAATTCGTGCATCAGCGCCCCTTCGTTCTTCAACACGAAGCGGACAGTTTCGCCAGGCTTCACATCGATAGATTTCTGGCCGTAGCTGATGTCATCCATCTTGATAAAGACGGTACGCGTAGTGGGAGTCGCTTGGGTCTGCTGGCCAATGCTGGGTTCACTGGAGGTTTGCGCTGAGGCTTGAGCTACAGCTGAGAAGAGAAGTGCTGTGACCAACAGTTGTGGACGTGAACGTTTCATGATGAGACCTCACTGAGGTGGTTGGAAATCTCATGCTATTCCCCGCATCCTGCCGGGGGGCTTACCCCAAAACTACAAATTAGTCAGCTTGAAAAATGCGGCACCGTGAAGGTGCCGCTAGGCCAAAGGAGCAATCATGAAGGCCTTGAAGATGGGAATTCTTAAGGGTGGCACTCTTTATCAGCCATCATCAGCTTGTGCTCACGCATCATTTGCCCGAGGACGTCATCAACCAATTTGTCGTGCCGCTCCATCCATGCGAGATGTTCTTCCGTAGACATGCCGGGAGCTGGATGCTCGCTGTGCAGCTGGCTCATCATTTCGTCGAGCATCTTCATGTGCTCCTTCATGTGCACATGGCGCTCGCTGGCGGGAGCCTTTTCCGCCTGAATCAGTACCGCTTCGGCTTTGTCGCGCATGTTCTCGATACGCTCGAAGATACGGTCGCTCCCTCCCTCTGCCAGAACAGCTGAAGAAAGCAGGAGCGAACCAGCCAGAAATAAGGGTTTAAGCAGTTTCATAGGGCAGTCTCCTCAGTTGACGCTGTGACTGGGCACCTCTGGTTTGTTATTCATTCGAGGGCCAAGAGCACAACCTAGTGCTCATGCCTGCACCCTAGACAAGGTTCCCTGACAGAGAGCTGAGGCTAAGATTACATTTGCGTAAGCTTCTGGTTGGGAGGGGGATTTGACTGCACACTCAGGCCACTCAAAACTTGGGAACAGCCCGCATGAAACTTCTGGTCGCTGAAGACGAGCCCAAAACAGGCACTTATCTGCAACAGGGTCTCACTGAGGCTGGATTCAACGTCGACCGCGTTATGACGGGAACGGATGCGCTTCAGCATGCACTGAGCGAAGTCTATGACCTGCTGATTTTGGACGTAATGATGCCGGGTCTGGATGGCTGGGAAGTGCTGCGGATGATTCGGGCGGCAGGGAAAAATGTTCCGGTGCTATTTCTGACGGCACGTGACGGTGTTGAGGATCGTGTGAAAGGCCTAGAGCTGGGGGCGGACGATTACCTAGTCAAGCCATTCGCTTTCTCTGAGTTGTTAGCCCGCGTCAGGACATTGCTCCGCCGCGGCAATAGTTCGCCCACGCAGACCACCATGAGAATAGCCGACCTTGAAGTTGATCTGCTGAAGCGGCGTGCCGTACGCTGTGGCAAGCGAATTGACCTGACCGCGAAGGAGTTCGCGTTGCTCGAACTACTGCTGCGTCGGCGCGGCGAAGTCCTTCCGAAATCGTTGATCGCTTCCCAGGTATGGGACATGAATTTCGACAGCGATACCAATGTTATCGAAGTAGCTGTCCGGCGCTTGCGGGCGAAAATTGACGATGAATTCGAGCTGAAACTGATTCATACCGCCCGCGGCATGGGTTACATGCTTGATGCTCCGGAGTCGGAATGAAGCACCTGTCACTGACTGCGCGCATGAGCTTGATGTTCATGCTTGCGGTGATTGCAGTCCTCACAGTTGCAGGCCTGAGCTTTAATGAGCTCAGTCGACATCACTTCATGATGCTCGACCAGCAGACACTGGATGAGAAGCTCGAATCAACTCAGCAGATTCTGAGTAATACACGGAGCCATGCAGACCTTGAAGGAGTGCTGCCCCAGCTGAAAGCGCTATTAGGGGCTCACCACGATCTGGCGGCAGTCATCCTTGCAAACGACGGCACTGTACTTTTTGCCGAGCCACAAGCGTTCAAAGTTCCCGAAAAGTACCGCCTCAGCCCTGATCACGGTATGTGGGAGTGGGAGGAGAGCGGGCACATGTACAGGGGGATGACTGCGCAGGTTTCGACCCCTGATCAGCCCGCGTTCCTAACGGCCTTATTGATCCTTGATGTGACCAATCATGTGCATTTCTTTGAAACGCTGCAGCGATGGTTCTGGATTGGCTTGGTGATTAGCGCACTGGTCAGCGCTGCGTTGGGCTGGATTGTAGCGCGTAGTGGATTGAGACCCCTGCGACAGGTGACCTTCGTTGCTACGTCAATGTCGGCGAGGTCATTGAAAGAGCGTATCCCACTGGAGCCCGTCCCTCTTGAGCTTCAGCAGTTGGTTACTTCGTTTAATGCGATGCTTGCCAGGCTCGATGACGCCTTTGTTCGACTCTCAAATTTCTCTGCCGATATCGCTCATGAGTTACGCACACCTCTCAGCAACCTGATGACGCACACCGAGGTGGTACTCACCCAGAAACGCAACCTCGAAGCCTATGAGGAGAACCTCTACTCGAATTTAGAAGATCTGAAACGCATGTCGCGCATGATCGATGACATGCTGTTCCTGGCTAAATCGGACAACGGCTTGATCATTCCCGAGCAGACGCGCATTGAGTTCAGCGAGGTAGTCACCAAGCTGTTTGAGTACTACCACCTAATAGCTGATGAGCATGGCATCCAGCTGGTTGTGACTGGTTCAGGCAGCGTGCTGGGTGACAAGCTGATGCTGGATCGGGCGATCTCGAATCTGTTGTCGAATGCACTGCGCTATACACCTGCCGGGAAGACGATCTCGGTAACGATCAAGTCGACCGCTAGTGCTGTCACGCTCATCGTCGAGAACCCAGGCGAAACCATCAAGCCGGAGCACCTGGATAAACTGTTCGATCGTTTCTATCGAGTAGACCCGGCTCGCCGTGAAGGCAGTCCGAGCAATGCCGGGCTTGGCTTGGCCATTACTCGATCAATTGTTGAGTCCCACAAAGGAAAGATCTGGTGCACCTCCGGCAATGGCATCACCGCCTTCCACTTGGAATTTCCCCAGCAACCATCATAGGGGCGTCATGACCAAAGACGAGTTAAGAGCCGAGCTTGAGCGACAAGCACAAAGCTTTGTCGCTACCGCGGGCGGTGAAATTGTGTTGTACGCCGCGCAGCGCAAGCCTGATCGCCAGCCATGGCGCAAGAAGCCGAGCCTGCTTGATGAGGCTTTTCAGGCCGAAATCCGCAAAATCGAACATCAGCACGACACAAAGGCCTGAGGCGCTTTGAATGGCCATTCCCGAGGGTGTCTGCTGGCGTGGAAAAGCCTGGGTATCGCCAGGGCTGGGGATCTTCTTGGGGCACGCCGGCAGCCATGACCTGCATCGACATATGGCGCACCAAGTGACCATTGGCCTTAGCGGTCAAGTGACGGTGCGTGGTCCGTGTCAGGCGCTTACTGCTCAGTCCATCTGCATACAGGCCGGCACGCTGCATCAGATTGAGGGCGCTGAAGTGCTTTCGATATACCTTGATGCGCTATCGGAAGAGGCCCGTGCTATGAGCTGTATATCGGCCGCCCAGTTGGTCTCGATCTCTGTCGGCAATACGTTTGCCATCGAGCAGCTACTTGAAACGCCGGAGGTATCTGCTCATCTAGTTCGTGAGGAGGTTAGGCGACTGCTGGGCCTGAAAACTCCGCAGGCCGCGGATCTGCGTATGCGGGCAATACTTCAGGCGCTGGAGGAGCGACACGATGATCGGGCGCGATTGGCCGAGCTTGTGCATCTGTCGCCCACCCGGTTTTCTCACTGGTTCGTTGAGCAAACGGGCCTTCCGCTGCGTAGCTATCGCAAATGGAGTCGGCTGGTTGTAGCGCTACGGTTCGTGTCTATTGGCCATAACCTGACAGCCGCCGCCCATGCTGCTGGATTTGCCGACGCCGCCCATTTTTCACGCTCTTTTAGAGCGTTGTTCGGGCTCGATCCCTCTTCCGCACTCGGGCACGTGAAACTAACAAGCTGATATTTACTTCAACTGAGATGCTTCCGCCGATGCGTTTAGCGTATCTGCAGCCCAAGTGATCAGCTCCTTCGTTCAAGCGTATAGCGGCCGGACAGTTCAGAGTGAAACCTACTGCATGGAGGATTCGCGATGGGCAGCACTTCGAGGTTTTTACTTCGCTGGTTTAGTTATCCAGCCATTTTCGGTGGCGTATCGGCCGGTATGGTCTGGCTGCTCTATCAAGGCATTCCGTACTGGCCGAGTACAGCCATATTAGCGGCCTTGGGAGTCGGCTGCGTAGCTGGCTTAGAACGTTATCAGCCGTTTCGGCAGGACTGGCTCGACGACCATGACGATACCCTGACGGATCTGATTCACCTTGTAGTGAATTTGTCGGTCATCCAGTTCACTGCCACCGTACTATCGCGCTTGGGGGACCTGGTGCCTGCTGAACTGAGCGGGTTCCCCACTGAGCTGCCTCTTTGGTTACAACTACTCATTGTTGCAGCCATCTTGGACCTGAGTTTGTATGCCATGCACCGACTCAGTCACCACATCCCTTGGCTGTGGTATTTACACGAGCCTCACCACAGTGCGGAGCGGCTCTATTGGATGAACGGGGAGCGTCGGCATCCTCTTCATGCCGCGATCATGGCCGGCCCCGGATTGCTCATACTTTTCGCGATGGGCACTCCATCAGAATTGGTAGCAAGTTGGTTCGGGATACTGACAGTGCACTTGGCTTTCCAGCATTCCAATGTGGACTACTCGCTAGGATGGTTGCGGCGCATTATCGGCGTAGCTGAAACACATCGTTGGCATCACAAGCGCGATTTCGAGGATGCCCAGGTCAATTTCGGTGAATTCCTGCTGGTGTGGGATCTGCTCTTCAAAACCTTCTACGACAGCGCTAATCAATCAGGTAGTAATGATGTCGGCCTGCGTGATCGGCGTTACCCAACCGGATATATAGATCAGTTGGCCGAACCATTCAGGAATAAAGTTTAGAGTTTTTCGTGAAAAGAATAGAGGTGATCATTCAAGGGAGTAATCGTGAGCCGCAGTCATAGTTTTGTTAATGATAAATTCCATAGCGCATACGATCTAATAGAGTTTTAACTTCCTCTGCACTATTTTGGTCGAAAATGAGGTCGATCGGACGATAGCCATTTAGACCTAAAGCCGGCCCATTCATCCATGCAACGGCAATTTCACTACTGCCAAGAACCTCTGTGGCTAGTGCAAGCAGTTCTGTGTATTGCGGATCACTGTAGTCAAACATAGATAGCCTTAGTTCAAATTGCAGTTTTTAGACGAACATATTGCGGGATGGAAATAGCCTGCCTAGCCCCCATCGCTATTGCTTAAAGAGGCATATCAGGTAAAAGGCGCTGGGTCGGATCTCCGTCACTGAGGCTGTCAGCCCAATCTTGGACAGCTTGGTGATTGGTCACCCTGCTGGCATCTACATCGGCCAGTGCATCATGAGTCATGAAATGGTGGTCTTGCTCTTGATCAGTCCACGCGGTAAGGGCTTGCTCCTTGAGCGACTCGTTGGAGTATGAGGTGTGAACCTTTGTGCTTCGGGATTTGATGGGGCGAGCCATGATGGGTTACCCATATGGAGCAAAGAACCGCAGGCTCTGGTTTAGAGAGCTTCGCTTTGATTTCATTATGGAGGGCGTCTGTGCTTCCGCCAAGCTTGCGACACCTGTCCTCAACCCGAATAACCCAGATAGAGTGCTGGAATAAAGCTGGCGCGCGAGCTGTGCTAGGACGATTCACTGGAACCGAAAAGCAAATTAAGCAGTCAGGAGAAAACGTCAGGCGTCGGCGGTATGAGTCAGGTGCATTGTAGCTCTGACATCTGAGGCAAAAGGCAGGAGGGTTCGCAGGCCAGCTCGCCTGCGATGCGATATAGCTTCTCGACGGTGATGTTTACTTCGCCGCGCTCAATCCGACCCATATAGCTGCGATCGATACTGCAGGCCAGCGCCAGTACATCCTGAGACATGTGGCAAACCTTCCTTTGTGTTCGGATGCGTTCCCCTAACACTTTCGCCAATTTATCCATGACCGTCTCAATTCCTCTGAGGCGGCACTATCGTGCGTTTGCGGACGCTGGAGCCACGGACTATAATCCGCATTTTTCCGCGTTAACTCTTCTGGTGCCTCAATGAAATCGGCCTCGTTTATCTTCGACAGGCGTCTGTATGAGCTGCTTCAGGAAGAAGGGAACACAAGATTCACGACCCGTGAACTGCGTGATGCCTATGCCAAGCGCCTAGATGGCATGACTTTCCGTGTCGCCGATTTACGCCGTTATGTGTATGAGCAGATTCGACGATTACTGCGCATGGGCTGGCTTGTGCTAGATGAAGAGCGTCGTCCGCGTGGGCAGGTCTACCACCTAAAGCCGATTCCGGTACATCTGAAATTGCAGCTGATCGACAACGGGTTTGAGAGCAGCCTCAAGACTGCTTGTGAGCCCGAGCGGGAATCTGCAGCGCATGACATTGAGGCTGTCCCGCTCGAATCGTCAGCCATTGCAGATCAGCATTTGGAAGCGCTCCACAAAGAAATCCGCTTGGACTTCTTGTCTTCGATGGGTGAGGCGGAGCGGTTCAAACTGCTCCTAGAAGATATGCCGCATTTGCGGGACAAAGTTGAGGACGAGTACCTGGAGGCCAGAGATCGCAGTTCACGTCTGCTAGGGCATCTTCGCGCCATCGAAAAGACCCTCAAGACGCTTGCCTCTTCACGATGACCACATCGCTGCGGGACTGGCAACTCAGCTGCATAGACACGGCGTTGGAGCACTTTACCAGCACACCGCACTTCTTCTGCCAGGCCACGCCGGGAGCCGGGAAGACACGCATGGCGGCAGAGCTAGCCAGCAGATTGCTTAAGCAGGACAGAATCGATCTGGTGATGTGCTTCGCGCCATCCTGCCAGGTTGTCGATGGCTTCCGCTCAACCTTTGCAGAGGTACTTGGCAGGCGACTGGATGGCCAGATAGGCGCTGTGGGAACGGCGTTTACTTACCAGGCCATGGAGTACCGAGATGAGGGATTCTGGCAGCTTCTTGATGATTACCGTGTGCTCGTGGTCTTCGACGAAATTCACCATTGCGCTGGCCATGATCCGCTCCTCAGCAACGCCTGGGGGCAGCAGATATTGCATCGGATACAAGATCGCGCAGCCTTCACCTTGGCTCTCTCCGGTACGCCGTGGCGCTCAGATGACCGGGCTATTGTCTTGGCCCGATACTCGACGCCAGAAGGGCACTTAATCTGTGACTACCGATACGGACTGAAAGAGGCCATTGCCGATGCGGTATGCCGTTCTCCTCGTATTGTCTTGCTCGACAATCAGAAGGTAAAACTGACCGAGGAAATGGGTCCTGAGAGTACAGTCAGAATGTTCCCCAGTATTGCCAAGCTCTTGGGGGAGTCACCTGTCACTTACG
Organism: Pseudomonas sp.; assembly: GCF_030684895.1. Taxonomy (GTDB): domain Bacteria; phylum Pseudomonadota; class Gammaproteobacteria; order Pseudomonadales; family Pseudomonadaceae; genus Aquipseudomonas. Next base: position 17,436 of record NZ_JAUXXP010000002.1, read on the forward strand.
AAGAATTGCTACGCCATGACGACGTGATCAATCAGCTACTCGATCTTGGATGTAGCAAGCTCAATGAGCTTCGCCAAATCAAGCCGAATGCTGCTGGTTTAGTTGTTGCAACTGACATTGAGCACGCCCATCAAATTGCTCAAGCTCTGGAATCCAGGGGTGGGGAGTGCTGCATTGTGACCAACAAAACGCCGGATGCGCAGCAAGTAATCAATGCGTTTAGGCAGAGCGCCTCTCGCTGGATTGTGGCCGTCGGAATGATCAGCGAAGGAACGGACATCCCTCGTCTTCAGGTGTGCTGCTACCTCAGTCGCATCCGCACCGAGTTGCATTACCGGCAGGTGCTTGGGCGAGTGCTTCGGCGTACAGGTGAGTCCGATGATCAAGCTTGGCTGTACATGTTGGCGGAGCCGACGCTGCAGTGTTTGGCTGAGAGAATTGCGGATGATTTGCCGGAGGACTTGGCGGTACTGAACGAGGTACAGATGCCAGCTTCCGCTTCAGGCTCAACGCCTAGTTCGGCCGAGGCTACAGACATTATCAATAATCTGGATAACAGTATTGGGTGTGGCAAAGAGCAGGCTATTGAGGCTGGAACTACGAGCATCATTTCACTAGAGGGCTTTTCAGTCGAGCCAAGTTATCAGGTGAGTTTTTCCCAGCATTACAGGCAGCAGTTGTTAGCTTGTTTTTGATGTGTTGACGCCTAATGAATCTGGAGTAACGCGAGTTGCGAATGTATAGGGTTGGCAGTGTCATTGACTAAGAAATTAGTGGGTGTGGGCATGGAGATTATGACTCACACGTTGAGGCATGGCTGATGACTGGGGCTTCGACGGTTGCAGCGCTTTTACGCGTGCTACTTCGATCGGGTGCGTGTGCCGATTGCGAAGCTTGATAGATGTTTGCGCGCGCATATATGCCGAGGATTAACTTGATGCAAAAAAGAAAGACCCGCAAGTATGCCTTGATAGCTAAGTTCTCACACGAAGCGGCACGCTTGATGACACCCACGTCAGAGTGGCAGCACAGTATGTTCCGCGTCGCTGCGACTAAAGGACGGGAAAATGAGCCTGCTGGCTTCTTGGCCGGGCGCGCTCACCCAGACAATACGGACACATCCGGCCGTTAGGGTCGTCAATGCTCATAACGATCATGGGCAGTTTGACAGTGTTCACCTCATTGAGAAGGGCATCCCGGTCAGAAGCACTGTCTAAGCACTTCCTGTCCTCAGCGTATTAAGTAACGAACAAATCATCGTTAAAGTCGAAGAAATACCTTGAAGCACCAAGTCCGACACCCATAGTCGGTGATAGGCGTACTAGGATATTTTAAACGGTTAATTTGAGAAAATAAATTCGCTAAAGACGCGGCTTTCAATCCCGATATTTCGTAGAGGCTGGGTTTCTAGAGCTCCAGAAAATCAACATTTGTTATTATAGGGTTCTGTCTATGGTTAATAGAAGCTCTATACCCAACGCCTCGAACAGATTTTATACTCACATTTGATTCTTCGGCGCGTAGTCTTTTGCGTAAATGAAAAACTAAGGACTCTACTGCATTATAAGGATTTATTGGCGGGCTCTTGTGTGAATATAGAACATCTACGAAACATGCTTTGCTCACAGCGCGAGGTGAGTTGCTGACAAGAGTATGAAGCAAAATCATCTGTTTAGAAGGAAGGTTGAATTTTGTGAGGTTAATTCCTGTTGTCCCTGTCAAAGCGTAGACTGCTGGACATACAAGCCTTAAATGCGCGCTCCCAACAGCGGTCTTTATTACTTCATGTACATGCTTGGCTAGGGCACTAGGTCTGAAAGGTTTATACAAATAATCATCTAAGGCTGTGTTGAAATCTTTTTCCGGCTTTCGAATGACCCGATTTGTTGCAAGTATTATGCACGGGATATTAGAGTTTCCAGTAGTACTCCGAGCGGAAAGTGGAGATGCAGCCTCATAATCAGCCATCTCGTTATCGACAATTATTCCTGCGAAGGTGCAGGTATGCATGATTGCGATAGCCTCTTTACAGCTACCTGCTTCAACCACCGTGTATCCGGATGACTCCAGATGCTTGCGAGCCTGGGCGCGGAGGACGGGATGTTCGTGTATTACAAGCAGCTTGGGTGGCACCGATTTATCAAAACGTATCATTTTCTGGCAGCTCATAGATCGTGTTGGGGGAGTCACCGAGCGGTCGCTGTTTCAAAATCACGGTGATCCTGATCCCTCCGCAACGAATCTAGGGGGCTGAGGGGTTGAATTGAAACGATTGGTGTAATATCATAGATTTATACATTGCAAGTACATGATTATAAAGAAATAAATTGCAAAACGTGAATTTTGAAACGGTTTCCTACGGGTTATTGAAAGACGCGGTCAACTGAGTCCTCAGGCCCGGGCCCTTGGGCTCCGGGCTGCACCGCCCCGGCTGGCGTGTTCACGCCCTTCTTTCAGCCGGATGTAGTCCCCGCCGCAAACCGCTACAATGCGCCGCCTTTTCCCTACCCTTTGCGAGGCCTCGCGCATGAAATTCCGTTTTCTTCTGTGGATGCTGGGCCGCCTGATGGCCAAGGCCAGCCGTGAAAACCCGGCATTCCAGCAACAACTGGTCGACCGCGATATGGTCTTTCAGCTGCACACCCTGGACGGCAAAGTTGCCCGTCACTTCATCGTCAAAGACCAGCGCATCACCAGCAAGCGCGGCCCGGCTACTGAGCCTGCCTTCGCCCTTGGCTTCAAGGATGCCGCCTACGGTTTCGCCACCATGAGCGCAAAGAACAAGCAGCTGGCGTTTATGCAGGGCATCCAGAACAAGGACATCCAGATCCAGGGCAACCCGGCGCTGGTGATTTGGTTCCAGGGTCTGACCAAATACCTGATGCCGAAAAAGAAAGACGCCGCCAAAAAGGCCGCCTGAGCCTCACCGCCGCGCGCCAGGGCTGGCCGGCGCGCGCTGCTTTCGCTAGGCTGGGCATAGCCCTAGTGAGAGTGTGCCCATGCGTCTGCTGCTGATTGCCCTGCTGTTTGCCACTGCCCTTGCCCATGCCGCGCCCCCCAAAGCCGAAGCCTTTGCGCCGTTATTCGAGCTGGCAGGCATCCGTTTACTCTGCGAACAGAGCGCGCCGCTGGTGCAGCGCGGCCTGAGCGATAAACAGCAAGCGCAGTTGGCCAAGGTGTTTGCCGCCGATGGCCTGTGCCTGGACTTGGCCAAGAAGCTGACCGGCAAGCTCGATCAAGCCCAGCTGCAACAGGCCAGGCGCCTGCTGGAAAGCCCCCTGGCGCAGAGCTTTACTGCCGCCGAGCGTTCGGTCGGTGAGGGCGGCGCAGAAGGTTTGGCGGCCTACCGTAAACAACTGGGCGCGCGCCCGCCGCGTGAGGATCGACTGGCTCTGGTGCGGCGCCTGGATGCCGCCGCACACACCACTACGCTAGCCACCTTGTTGCGCTATGAAGTCGGCAAGACCCAGGCGTTTCTGGCCTTGCAGGGCCGTGGCGAAAGCATCGACGAGAAAGCCCTGAGCACTCAGACCAAGGCGCAGGAAGACGCGCTGCGGGCCTCCAGTTCCGAGGCGGTGGAGTCTTTTATGCTCTACGCCTACCGGCAGATGCCCAGTGAAAAACTGGCCGAATATGCCGCCTTGTATGAGCAGCCAGCCGTGGCCCAGTTGCTCGATGGCAGCGTGCAGGTGCTGCCGGAGCTGTTCGCTGCACGGCGCGCGCAGCTGAAGAAGTAGTTAGTCGTCTGCAACGAAAAAGGGGCCCGTAGGCCCCTTTGTGTTTTCTGCAGCTTTAGCAGGCTGTTGAAAAACTACCTGCGTTGCCATCGCGGCGTTAAAAACAGGCTCAAAATGCTCATTTACAACTCGTAAACTCCGCTTTCTCGCCTGTTTTTGCCTTGCGCTGGCTGCCTCGCCAACGTTTTTAAACGGCCTGCTAGTGCGCGGGGTGGAATTGCGCCGCCAGTTCGCGCAGCGCGACTTCGGCGGCCAGCACCTTGCTTACGGCTTCTTCGGCCTTGTCCCGGCTGATGCCGAGGTTGTCGAACAGGCTTTGCGGAATCTCGCTCTGCGGGCCGGCACCGATGCCGCGATTGCGCAGCAGGCTGACCGACAGGCACACCAGGTTCGGGTAGGTGGCGTGTGGGCCGGTGTACTCAGGGTCGTGCTGGAAGCGCAGGGCGCTGGCCAGTTCTTCCGGCATATCCCAGTAGCGCATCAGCCAGGCACCGATCTGTTCGCGGCTGATGCCGAGCAAATGTTGCTCGATATAGCTGTGCGACAGGTGCGGGTTGACCTCCAGGTGGCGGCAGATCAGCGAGAAATGCGGCGGAAACACATGCGCCAGCACCAGATAACCAAAGTTGTGCAGCAGGCCGGCGAGGTAGGTCAGGCCGGCTTCCGGGCGCTGCGCGCGCGGGATGGCGCGGGTCAGACCTTCGATCACCGCAGCGCTGTAGATCGCCTGTTGCCAGTAAGGCGTGGCCTGTTGCGGATGATCCTTGGGCAGGCTCAGGGTTTTGCCCAGGGCCAGGCCAAGGGCCAGATTGATCACCAGATCAAAGCCGAGCACGCGAACGATGGCGTCTTCCACCGAGCGGATCTTGCCCGGCGCAGCGTAGTAGGGCGAGGCCGCCCAGCTGACCACCTGGGCGGCCAGCGCCGGGTCGGTTTCGACCACGCCGGTGATGTCATCCACTGTGGCGTCCGGGTCGACGCGCAGTTTGATGATCTTCTGCGCGGTTTCCGGCAGCGGCGGAATCTCGATGGTTTCTTCCAGGCGTTGCTGAATGCGCCGCGCGGTAAAGGCCTGTACCGCCAGGGTGATTTCGGCGCGGTCGTCGTCCGGGCGATCGAGGTTCAGGCGGATATTGCTCAACGGCTCGCCGAAACGTGCGGCGCTGGCCTTGCTCAACAAGGTCTTGAAGGCGTCGGTGCTCAGCTCCAGCAGCACGCCGCGTTGGCCAGACTCGATATACAGGCTCGGCACTTGCAACAGGCGTTCGTCATACAGGCAGGGCGAGCTGGTCAGTGGCGGCAGGCCGGGCAGCACTTTCAGGTTGTGTTTGCCGAGCATGCGCTCCAGGCGCTCCGGTTTGACTGCCGTCAGCTGGCGGCCAGTCAGTTCGGTCAGGCGATTGAGGTCGAGCAGCTGGCTCTGCGGATAGAGCACCAACAGCGCGCCCACGGCGTCATCCAGTAATACCGCCTGCAAACGCTGAGCGGCCGGCAGACCGGGCAGGTCGCGGCAGACTTGGTAGGGCAGTCCGAGCTTTTCCAGCAGTTGCAGAATCACCGCTGGCGGGCGCGGAGCGGTGTCAGTAGCTAGGGCAAGTTCAGTCATGGCGGTATCCGGCTGAGGCAGCAATTTCACGAGTATAAACAGCGGGCTGGTAAATCGGCGGCGCAGGCGACGGGTGCACTGTGCGCTGGTTCACACTTGCCCGTATTGTTGGCCATGCCGCAACCAGCGTTCAAGTAGCGGGCTGACGTGCTGCGGCCAATGTTCCAGTAGGGCCTGTGCGGCGTCGCGTACGGCGGGCAGCAGGTCGGCATCGCGCATCAGGTCGGCGACCTTGAATTGCAGCAGGCCAGTCTGGCGGGTGCCAAGCATCTCGCCGGGGCCGCGCAGTTCCAGGTCTTTTTCAGCAATCACAAAACCATCGCAGGTCTCGCGCATGATTGCCAGGCGCTCGCGGCCCAGCTGCGACAACGGCGGGTGATAGAGCAGCAGGCAATGGCTGGCGGCGCTGCCACGGCCGACCCGGCCGCGCAGCTGGTGCAGCTGGGCCAGGCCCAGGCGTTCGGGGTTTTCGATAATCATCAGGCTGGCATTGGGTACGTCGACGCCGACTTCGATCACCGTGGTGGCCACCAGCAGTTGCAGCTGGCCCTGTTTGAACTGGTCCATCACCGCAGCTTTTTCCGCCGGTTTCATGCGCCCGTGAATCAATCCGACATTTAGCCCGCCGAGCGCTGCCGATAAATCCTCGAAGGTGGTTTCCGCAGCCTGGCAGGTCAGCTCTTCGGATTCCTCGATCAGGGTGCAGACCCAATAGGCCTGACGCCCTTCGTTGCAGGCCAGGCGCACGCGCTCGACCACTTCCAGGCGGCGGCCATCGGCGATCACCAGGGTGTTCACTGGGGTGCGGCCGGGCGGCAGCTCGTCGAGGATCGAGGTGTCGAGGTCGGCGTAGGCGCTCATCGCCAGGGTCCGTGGGATCGGCGTGGCAGTCATGATCAGTTGGTGCGGGCACATGCGTCCGCCGATGCCTTTCTGCCTCAGGGCCAGGCGCTGCTGCACACCGAAACGGTGCTGTTCATCGATGATCACCAGGGCCAGCTTGGCAAAGCGCACTTCATCCTGAAACAGCGCGTGGGTGCCGACCACCATGGGCGCGCCCGCAGCGATCTGCTCCAGGGCACTGGCGCGGGCTTTGCCCTTGAGCTTGCCGGCCAGCCACGCGACTTCGATACCCAGCGGCGCCAGCCATTTGCTGAAGTTGATGAAATGCTGCTCGGCAAGAATTTCGGTGGGGGCCATCAGCGCCACCTGGTAGCCGGCTTCCAGCGCTTGCAGGGCGGCAAAGGCGGCGACCACGGTCTTGCCGGCGCCGACATCGCCCTGCACCAGGCGCAACATCGGCTCGCTCTGGCTGAGGTCGTAGGCGATTTCCGCACCGACCCGCTGCTGCGCGCCGGTGGGGGTAAATCCCAGGTTAGCCAGGTACTGCCGCGGCAGCTTTTTCGCCAGCGGCAGCGCCGGTGCCTGCTGCGCGCGCACGCTTTCGCGCAGGCGCTGCAGCGACAGTTGATGGGTGAGCAACTCCTCGAAGGCCAGGCGATGCTGGGCCCAGTGACGGCCTTCGGCGAGTTCTTCCAGATCGGCATCCGGGGGCGGTCGATGCAGATAGCGAATGGCTTGATCGAGCGGGCTGAGCTGGTAGTCGTCGGCCAGTTCACGCGGCAACCAATCCGGCAGACTATGCGGGCCGAGGCGCGCAAGGGCCTGTTCGCTGAGCTGGCGCAGGCGTTGCTGGGTCAGGCCTTCGGTGGTCGGGTAGATCGGCGTCAGGGTCTGTTCCACGGCAATCGGCTCGCTGCCGGACAGCGCGCGGTATTCCGGGTGATAGATTTCCAGACCCGATGAACCAGGGCGCACTTCACCGTAGCAACGCACCTGCGTGCCGCGTTTGAGACCTTCTTTTTGCGCCTGGCTGAAATGGTAGAAGCGCAAGGAGAGGGTGCCGCTGCCGTCCTGCAGGCGTACCAGCAGGCTGCGTCGGCGCCCCATGACCACATCGGCGCCGGCGACTATGCCTTCCACCACTGCGTCCTGACCGGGGCGCAGCGCACCAATCGGCACGATGCGGGTGCGGTCCTGATAGCGCAGCGGCAGGTGGAACAGCACATCCTGCAGGGTTTCCAGGCCGACCTTGGCGAGTTTTTCGGCCAGGGCCGCACCCACGCCTTTCAGCGCGGTGACAGAAACCGCGGCCAGCTCGGTCATGGCCTGTCTTAGCTGCTCTTGGGCAGTGGCTTGGCCACCGAGCACAGGCGAATCGAGTCGGTCAGCACTTCGATGGCATTCGGCCGTGGGAAGCTGGCACGCCAGGCGATGGCCACGGTGCGGAACGGCGTGGGCGGGCTGAGCGGGCGTACTTCGATCACGCCGGGGGCGTAGTGGTGGCTGTCGACCGCAGAGAACGGCAGGATCGACACGCCAAGGCCCGAGGCGACCATATGACGGATGGTTTCTAACGAGCTGGATTCCACCGTGGTGTGCTTGGCGCTGTCTTCGCCGCCCTTGCGCAGGGTCGGGCAGGCTTCCAGCACCTGATCGCGGAAGCAGTGGCCTTCGCCGAGCAGCAGCAGGCTTTTGTCATTCAGCAGCTTGCTGTCGATGGTTTTCATCGCGGCCCAGGGGTGGCCGGCTGGCAGCAGGGCATAAAACGGCTCGTCGTACAGCGGCTTGGTCAGCACATCGGCTTCATGAAACGGCAGGGCGATGATGATTGCGTCTAGCTCGCCATTGCGCAGCTTGTCGCGCAGCACGTGGGTGAAATTTTCTTCGATATACAGCGGCATCTGCGGCGCGACGCGGTGCAGTTGCGGAATCAGGTGGGGGAACAGATAAGGGCCGACGGTGTAGATTGCGCCGATTTTCAACGGCGCGGCCATCTGGTTCTTGCCGGCTTGGGCCAGCTCGCGGATGCCCTGAGCCTGCTCTAGCACCTTCTGCGCCTGCGTAACGATGCCTTCACCGACCGGAGTCAGGCGCACTGCGCTTTTACTGCGCTCGAAGATCAGCACACCCAGCTCATCTTCGAGTTTCTTCACCCCCACCGACAGCGTCGGCTGGCTGACGTGACAACGCTCGGCGGCGCGGCCGAAGTGCTGTTCCTGAGCGAGGGTGACTATGTAGCGCAGTTCGGTGAGGGTCATAGTCTTTATCCATTGAGATGCAGCCAAGCATAGCGGCTGTATTCAATGGAACCAACTGCTGATGCGCTTCAGCGCCCGTGCTTGATGTGTTGGACGGGTTTTGGCGATTGGCTACGCATTTATGTCGCTTTGTGAACAGAAAATAATTAGTTACTAAAACGTTGTGCGAATAGAATTGCGGCCATACTTTGCGGGCGACCCTGCTTGGGGTTCGCACTCGCCACAATAAAATTATACAAGCCGTTCCTTTTACCCAAGGAGTACCGGCATGCCTGATGCGGTAACGACCATGTCCCATAACTGGGCTTTTGCTGTGTTTCTGCTCGGAGTTTTCGGGCTTATCGGCTTTATGCTTGGCCTGTCCAGCCTGCTGGGTAGCAAGGCCTGGGGTCGCAGCAAGAATGAGCCCTTTGAATCCGGCATGTTGCCCGTCGGCAGCGCGCGTCTGCGCCTGTCAGCCAAATTCTATCTGGTCGCGATGCTCTTCGTGATCTTCGACGTTGAAGCCCTCTTTCTCTTCGCTTGGGCAGTTTCGGTGCGCGAAAGCGGCTGGGCTGGGCTGATCGAAGCTACAGTCTTTATAGCAATTCTGTTGGCAGGTCTTGTCTACCTTTGGCGGATCGGGGCGCTCGATTGGGCTCCTCAGGGTCGTCGTGAGCGACAGGCGAAGCTAAAACAATGAGGCTTTGGCAATGCACTACAAACTTACTCGGATCGATCCGGATGCGCCTAATGAGCGCTATCCGGTCGGCGAGCGGGAGACTGTTTCCGACCCGCTGCTAGATGATCAAGTCCACAAGAACATCTACATGGGCAAGCTCTCGGATGTTCTGAATGGCGCAGTGAACTGGGGGCGCAAGAACTCCCTGTGGCCCTATAACTTCGGGCTGTCCTGCTGCTATGTGGAAATGACCACCGCCTTTACCGCGCCGCATGACGTAGCGCGGTTTGGTGCGGAAGTGATTCGAGCCTCCCCACGCCAGGCGGACTTCATGGTCATCGCCGGTACCTGCTTTATCAAGATGGCTCCGGTCATCCAGCGCCTGTACGAGCAGATGCTGGAACCCAAGTGGGTGATCTCGATGGGCTCCTGCGCCAACTCCGGCGGCATGTACGACATCTACTCCGTGGTCCAGGGGGTCGACAAGTTCCTGCCGGTCGACGTCTATATTCCCGGTTGCCCGCCCCGTCCCGAGGCCTTTCTGCAAGGCTTGATGCTGCTGCAGGAATCCATCGGTCAGGAGCGCCGGCCGTTGTCCTGGGTGGTTGGCGATCAAGGTGTTTACCGGGCCGACATGCCTTCGCAGAAAGAGCAGCGGCGCGCTGAACGGATCGCCGTGACCAATCTGCGTAGCCCCGACGAAGTGTGAGCCTGGGCTCGATTGAGCCCGCCTACTGACGCCGTTGACTGATAGCGACCGAGACCATGACTGCAGAGAGCATTCTGTCCATACCGCCGTACAAGCCTGATGACCAAGACGTGGTCGTCGAACTGAACTCCCGTTTTGGCGCCGAAGCCTTTACCGCACAGAGCACCCGTAATGGTATGCCGGTGCTGTGGGTGGCTCGCGAGCGGCTGGTCGAGATCCTGACCTTCCTGCGCAACCTGCCGCGTCCCTATGTGATGCTGTATGACCTGCATGGCGTCGACGAGCGCCTGCGCACCCAGCGTCGCGGTCTGCCGGGTGCGGATTTCACCGTGTTCTATCACCTGATGTCGTTGGAGCGGAACAGCGACATCATGCTCAAGGTGGCGCTCAATGAGCGTGACCTGAATATGCCCAGCGTTACCAGCATCTGGCCCAACGCCAACTGGTATGAGCGTGAAGTCTGGGACCTCTATGGCATTCACTTCAACGGTCACCCGCACCTGACCCGGATCATGATGCCGCCGACCTGGGAAGGTCACCCGCTGCGCAAGGATTATCCTGCGCGCGCCACGGAGTTCGATCCGTTCAGCCTGACCCTGGCCAAGCAGCAACTGGAAGAAGAAGCCGCGCGCTTCAAACCGGAAGACTGGGGCATGAAACGCGGCGGTGAGCACGAGGACTACATGTTCCTCAACCTTGGCCCGAATCACCCGTCGGCCCATGGTGCGTTCCGCATCATTTTGCAGCTCGATGGTGAAGAGATCGTCGACTGCGTACCGGAGATCGGCTACCACCACCGTGGTGCCGAGAAGATGGCCGAACGGCAGAGCTGGCACAGCTTTATTCCCTACACCGACCGCATCGACTACCTCGGTGGGGTGATGAACAACCTGCCGTACGTGCTGGCCGTGGAAAAGCTCGCGGGCATCACCGTGCCGCAGCGGGTCGACGTGATTCGTATCATGCTGGCCGAGTTCTTCCGCATCACCAGCCACCTGCTGTTCCTCGGGACTTATATTCAAGACGTCGGTGCGATGACGCCGGTGTTCTTCACCTTCACCGACCGCCAGCGGGCCTACAAGGTGATCGAAGCCATCACCGGTTTCCGCCTGCACCCGGCGTGGTATCGCATCGGCGGCGTTGCTCACGACCTGCCGCGCGGGTGGGATCGTCTGGTCAAGGAGTTCGTCGACTGGCTGCCCAAGCGCCTCGACGAATATGAGAAAGCTGCGCTGAAGAACAGCATTCTCAAGGCGCGGACCATCGGTGTGGCGCAGTACAACACCAAGGAAGCGCTGGAGTGGGGCACCACGGGTGCCGGTTTGCGCGCCACCGGCTGTGATTTCGACCTGCGCAAAGCGCGGCCGTATTCCGGCTACGAGAACTTCGAATTCGAAGTGCCGCTGGCCGTCAATGGCGATGCCTATGACCGTTGCATGGTGCGTGTCGAGGAGATGCGTCAAAGCATCAAGATCATCGACCAGTGCCTGCGCAACATGCCGGAAGGGCCGTACAAGGCCGATCACCCGCTGACCACGCCGCCGCCCAAAGAGCGCACGCTGCAGCACATTGAAACCCTGATCACCCACTTTCTGCAGGTTTCCTGGGGCCCGGTGATGCCGGCCAACGAAAGCTTCCAGATGATCGAGGCGACCAAGGGCATCAACAGTTATTACCTGACCAGCGACGGCAGCACCATGAGCTACCGCACGCGCATTCGTACGCCAAGCTTCCCGCACTTGCAGCAGATCCCTTCGGTGATTCGCGGCAGCATGGTGGCTGACCTGATTGCGTACCTGGGCAGTATTGACTTCGTTATGGCCGACGTGGACCGCTGACATGAGCCAGACAACCCTGATTCAAACCGACCGTTTTGCTCTGAGCGAAACCGAGCGTGCGGCCATCGAGCACGAGATGCACCACTACGAAGACCCGCGCGCGGCGTCGATCGAAGCGCTGAAGATCGTGCAGAAGGCCCGTGGTTGGGTGCCGGATGGCGCCGCCGATGCTATTGGCGAAATCCTCGGTATTCCGGCCAGCGACGTCGAAGGTGTGGCCACCTTCTATAGTCAGATCTTCCGCCAGCCGGTGGGGCGGCACATTATCCGCGTGTGCGACAGCATGACCTGTTATATCGGCGGCCATGAGTCGATTGTCGAGAGCATCCAGCAACAACTGGGTATTGGCCTCGGCCAAACCAGTGCCGACGGCCGCTTTACCCTGCTGCCGGTCTGCTGCCTGGGCAACTGCGACAAGGCGCCGGCGGTGATGATTGACGATGACACCTTTGGCAATCTGCATGCCGACGGCGTCGCCAAACTGCTGGAGGCCTACGCATGACTACGCTGACGTCCATGGGGCCGGCTAACACCATCGCCCGCAGTGAAGAAACTCACCCGCTGACTTGGCGCTTGCGTGACGACGCCCAGCCGGTGTGGCTGGAGGAATATCAGGCGAAGAACGGCTACGCCGCCGCGCGTAAGGCGCTCGCCGAAATGGCCCAGGCCGATATCGTGCAGACGGTGAAAGACTCCGGCCTCAAAGGCCGTGGCGGTGCCGGCTTCCCCACCGGGGTGAAGTGGGGGCTGATGCCCGCCGACGAATCCATGAACATCCGCTACCTGCTGTGCAACGCGGATGAAATGGAGCCCAACACCTGGAAAGACCGCATGCTGATGGAGCAGCTGCCGCACCTGTTGGTGGAAGGCATGCTGATTTCTGCGCGTGCACTCAAGGCCTATCGCGGCTACATCTTCCTGCGCGGTGAGTACGTCGATGCGGCGGCGAATCTGAATCGCGCCATTGAAGAAGCCAAGGCTGCCGGCTTGCTGGGCACGAACATCCTCGGCAGCGGTTTCGATTTCGAGCTGTTCGTCCACACCGGTGCCGGGCGCTATATCTGTGGTGAAGAAACCGCGCTGATCAACTCCCTCGAAGGCCGCCGCGCCAACCCGCGTGCCAAGCCGCCGTTCCCGGCCGCCGTCGGCGTGTGGGGCAAGCCGACCTGCGTGAACAACGTCGAGACCTTGTGCAACGTGCCGGCCATCGTCGGTAATGGCGTGGACTGGTACAAGAGCTTGGCCCGCCCGGACAGCGAAGACCACGGCACCAAGCTGATGGGCTTCTCCGGCAAGGTGAAGAACCCCGGCTTGTGGGAGCTGCCCTTCGGCATCAGCGCCCGCGAGCTATTCGAGGATTACGCCGGCGGCATGCGCGATGGCTATACCCTCAAGTGCTGGCAACCCGGCGGTGCCGGCACCGGCTTTCTGCTACCCGAGCACCTGGATGCGCTGATGTATGCCAGCGGTATCGGCAAGGTCGGCACGCGCATGGGCACCGGCCTGGCACTGGCGGTGGACGACAGCATCAGCATGGTCTCGCTGTTGCGCAATATGGAAGAGTTCTTCGCCCGCGAGTCCTGCGGCTGGTGTACGCCGTGCCGCGATGGCCTGCCGTGGAGCGTGAAGATTCTCCGCGCCCTGGAGCGCAAGCAAGGCACGCAGCAGGACATCGACACGCTGCTCGGTCTGGTCAATTTCCTTGGCCCCGGCAAAACCTTCTGCGCCCACGCACCGGGTGCGGTTGAGCCGCTGGGCAGTGCGATCAAGTATTTCCGTTCGGAGTTCGAGGCTGGCGTGGCCAGCTCAGCGGCTCCGGCGACGACGGGGCAATTCGTCCCCGCGTAAAACAATGGCGCTCTGGCGGCCACTGACCTGGCCCCGCAGCACAACGTGATTCCATTAGCCAAGCCCGCTTCGGTGGGCAAAGAAGAAACCTGAACCATGGCCACTATCCACGTAGACGGCAAAGATTTCGAAGTCGATGGGGCGGACAACCTGCTGCAGGCCTGCCTGTCCCTCGGTCTCGATATCCCTTACTTCTGCTGGCACCCGGCGCTCGGTAGCGTCGGCGCCTGCCGCCAGTGCGCGGTCAAGCAGTACACCGATGAAAACGATACGCGCGGGCGCATCGTCATGTCGTGCATGACGCCGGCCACCGACAACACCTGGATCAGCATCGATGATGAAGAATCCAAGGCGTTTCGCGCCAGCGTTGTTGAATGGTTGATGACCAACCACCCGCACGACTGCCCGGTGTGCGAGGAGGGCGGCCATTGCCACCTGCAAGACATGACGGTGATGACTGGCCACAACCAGCGCCGTTATCGCTTCAGCAAACGCACCCACCAGAACCAGCAGCTTGGCCCGTTTATTGGGCATGAAATGAACCGCTGCATCGCCTGCTACCGCTGCGTGCGTTATTACAAGGACTACGCCGGCGGAACTGACCTCGGTGTGTATGGCGCGCACGACAACGTGTACTTCGGCCGGGTCGAAGACGGTGTGCTGGAAAGCGAGTTTTCCGGCAACCTGGTCGAGGTCTGCCCGACCGGTGTGTTCACCGACAAAACCCACTCCGAGCGCTACAACCGCAAGTGGGACATGCAGTTTGCCCCGAGTATCTGCCACGGCTGCGCCAGCGGCTGCAACACCAGCCCTGGCGAGCGTTATGGCGAGCTGCGGCGCATCGAGAACCGCTTCAACGGTGATGTGAACCAGTACTTCCTTTGCGACCGTGGCCGTTTTGGCTACGGCTACGTCAACCGTACTGATCGTCCGCGTCAGCCGCTGCTGGTGAATAAAGACGGTGGCGCAAAGCTCGGCATCGACGCCGCGCTGGACAAGGCCGCCGAGCTGCTCAAGGGCAAGCGCGTAATCGGCATCGGTTCGCCGCGCGCCAGCCTGGAAAGCAACTTCGCCCTGCGCGAGCTGGTCGGCGAGGCCAACTACTACTCCGGTATCGCCGCGGGCGAGCTGGAAAATATCCGCCTGATCCGCGACATCCTGCAGAACGGCCCGCTGCCGGTGCCGACCCTGCGTGAAGTCGAGCTGCACGACGCGGTGTTTATCCTCGGCGAAGACCTGACCCAGACCGCCGCACGCATGGCCCTGGCCCTGCGTCAGGCGGTCAAGGGCAAGGCCACTGAAATCGCCGCGTCGATGAAGATTCAGGACTGGCACATGGCCGCCGTGCAGAACGTCGCTCAGGACGCGCTGCATCCGCTGTTTATCGCCAGCGTCACCGCCACGCGTCTGGATGATATTGCCGAAGCCTGCGTGCATGCTGCACCGGCCGACTTGGCGCGTATCGGTTTCGCCGTGGCCCACGCCATCGATCCGAGCGCACCGGCGGTTAACGGCCTGGATGCGGATGTTGGCGAGCTGGTGCAGTTGATTGCCGAAGCGCTGCTAGAAGCCAAGCGTCCGCTGATCGTTGCCGGCGCCTCCCTGGGCGAGAGGAGCCTGATCGAAGCGGCGGCGAATATCGCCAGCGCGCTGAAGAATCGTGAAAAAAACGCTTCCATCAGCCTGGTGGTGCCGGAAGCCAACAGCATGGGCCTGGCCCTGCTGGGTGGCGAGTCTGTCGATGCGGCGCTGCAAGCCCTGACGTCCGCTCAGGCCGATGCCGTGATCGTGTTGGAAAACGACCTCTATCGTCGCGCCGATGCAGCCCAGGTCGATGCCGCACTGGCAGCGGCCAAGTTGGTGATTGTCGCTGACCATCAGCACACTGCTACCAGCGAAAAAGCCCATCTGCTGCTGCCGGTGGCCAGCTTCGCCGAAGGCGATGGCACCCTGGTCAGTTTCGAAGGCCGCGCCCAGCGCTTCTTCCAGGTGTTCGAGCCGAGCTACTACGACGCTAATATTTTGATTCGCGAAGGCTGGCGCTGGCTGCATGCCCTGCACAGCACCCTGCAAGGCAAGCCGCTCGACTGGACTCAGCTGGATGCGGTGACCGCTGCCGTTGCTGCCAGCAACAGTTCGCTGGCGCGCATTGGCGAAGCGGCGCCGAATGCCACCTTCCGCATCAAGGGCCTCAAGCTGGCCCGCGAGCCGCACCGTTACAGCGGTCGCACCGCCATGCGCGCCAATATCAGCGTGCACGAGCCGCGTCAGCCGCAGGATCAGGATTCGGCCTTCGCCTTCTCCATGGAAGGCTATTCCGGCAGCCAGGAAGACCGTCAGCAGATTCCATTCGCCTGGTCGCCGGGCTGGAACTCGCCGCAAGCCTGGAACAAGTTTCAGGACGAAGTCGGCGGCCATCTGCGTGCCGGTGATCCCGGCGTGCGTCTGCTGGAAGCCAAGGGCGTGGTATTGCCCTGGTTCAATGCGCCGGCCGCCTTTAACCCGGCTCCGGGCACCTTGCAGGCCGTGGCGCTGCATCACCTGTTCGGCAGTGAGGAAACCTCGGCCGGCGCCGCGCCGCTGCAAGAGCGCATTCCCGCGCCTTACGCACTGCTGGCCAAGGCTGAAGCGGATCGTCTGGGCGTGAATGATGGCGCGCTGCTGAGTCTGACAGTCGCCGGGCAGACCCTGCACCTGCCGCTGCAGATCACCGAAGAGCTGGCCATCGGTGTGGTCGGTCTGCCAGTGGGTTTGGCGGGCATGCCGGCGCTGATCGCTGGTAGCGTGGTCACTCGCATTGAGGAGGCCGCGCAATGAGTTGGCTGACCCCCGAAGTGCTGGACGTGCTGGTCGCCGTACTCAAGGCCATCGTGATTCTGCTGGTGGTGGTGGTGTGCGGCGCGCTGCTGAGCTTTGTCGAACGCCGTTTGCTGGGTTGGTGGCAGGACCGCTACGGCCCCAACCGGGTCGGGCCGTTCGGCATGTTTCAGATCGCGGCGGACATGATCAAGATGTTCTTCAAGGAGGACTGGACGCCGCCGTTCGCCGACAAGTTCATCTTTATCCTCGCGCCGATGATCGCCTTCGCCGCCATGTTGATGGCCTTTGCGATTATCCCGATCACGCCGAACTGGGGCGTGGCGGACCTGAATATTGGCATCCTGTTCTTCTTCGCCATGGCTGGGCTGTCGGTGTATGCCGTGCTGTTCGCTGGCTGGGCGAGTAACAACAAGTTTGCCCTGCTCGGCGCGCTGCGCGCCTCGGCGCAGACGGTGTCCTACGAGGTGTTTCTGGCGCTGGCGCTGATGGGCATCGTCGCCCAGGTTGGCTCGTTCAACATGCGCGACATCGTCGATTACCAGGCGCAGAACCTGTGGTTCATCATTCCGCAGTTCTTCGGTTTCTGTACCTTCTTTATCGCCGGCGTGGCGGTGACACACCGCCAACCCTTCGACCAGCCGGAAGCCGAGCAGGATCTGGCCGACGGTTACCACATCGAATACGCCGGGATGAAATGGGGCATGTTCTTCGTCGGCGAATACGTGGCCATCGTCACCGTGTCGGCGCTGCTGGTCACCCTGTTCTTCGGCGGCTGGCACGGGCCGTTTGGCATCCTGCCGCAGATTCCGTTTTTCTGGT
>NZ_JAUXXP010000004.1 GCF_030684895.1 Pseudomonas sp.
AGGGCCGATGTGTTCGATTACATCGAGATGTTCTACAACCCGAAACGCCGACACGGTTTCAACAATCAGCTGTCACCGGTAGAGTTTGAAAAACGCTATTTCCAGAGCTTGGAGAGTGTCTAGAAAACCGGGGGCGATTCAACCTGTTCATGCAGCGACAGCAGAAGCTGCTTCAGCAAAATGGGGTCGCCAGGAAGGGTTTCAGGCATGGAAATCATGCCGTGGATTATACCAACTCAGGTGACGAAACGTGGCGTCAGCACCTTGTGCGGCTGGTTGCCCCAGAGGTCGATTCCTTCCAGTAGTTGGTTCAACTCGCGCACCGTCAGTTCGATGGCTTCGTCACCTGCATCTGGCTTGGTCTTGAAGCGCTCGGCCTCCAGGCGCTTGAGCCACAGGCAGAAGCCGTTGCGATGCCAGTACAGAATCTTTATCTGGTTGCGCGTGCGGTTGAGGAAGACGAACAACACCGGGTCGAATACCGCCACCTTGATATCGAGTTCGACCAGGGCCGCCAGGCCATTGATGGATTTGCGGAAATCGACCGGCTTGGGATAGAGGTAAACGGCTTTGACCTTGGGGTCGGGGCGCATCATGTGTAGTGGTCAACTAATTCTGGACACCTCGATAGGTCGTTCTGACGCCATCTTCTGTTCGTAAACGGTCGGTGGCAGATATCCCAGTTTCGAATGCAGTCGCTCGTTATTGTAAAACCCAACGATATATTCAGTGATGTCGCGTGTCGCTTCGGCATGGTTGGCATAATCGCGCCGCCATACCCGCTCCATTTTCAAGCTCAGGAAGAAGCGCTCCATCACTGAGTTATCCCAGCAGTTACCTTTACGACTCATGCTCTGCTGCATATCGTTTCTGGCCAACAGTGCTCTATAGCTCGCGCTGGCGTATTGGCTGCCGCGATCCGAGTGAGCGATCAGACCCGGTGGCGGTTGGCGCTGCGCTATGGCTAGTTGCATCGCGCTGCACACCAGCTCTGCGGGCATATTTGGGGCCATCGACCACCCCACTATCTTGCGCGAGAACAAGTCCAGCACTACCGCTAGGTAGAGCCACCCGACGCGTGTCCGGATATAGGTAATGTCCGCTACCCAAGCCTTGTTCGCTGCATCGGGCTCAAACTGCCGGTTCAGCACATTCTCGGCAATTGGCAGGTCATGCTTGCTGTCCGTCGTATGCACAAACTTACGCTTCCAGGTCGCGCGCAAATCATTGGTACGCATCAAACGACGGACTTTATGGAGGCCTATTTCTATGCCCTTGGCCTGCAACGCCTTGCGTAGTGGCCGACTGCCGTAGCAGCTGCCGCTCTCAGCAAACGACGCCTTGAGCTGCACAACAATGGGACAGCTCTGTTGAGTCGGCGCTTGCGCACGCCTCTGGGCCTCGTAGAAACCAGATCGACTGACGCTCAGTAAACGGCAAAGGTGCGACACCGAATAAGCCTTCTGTTGCAGTTGCTGAACCAGTCGATACGTCACTTCAGTTCGCGGGCAAAGAAGGCTGTAGCCTTTTTTAAGATGTCGTTATCCATCTTGAGCTGCCGGTTTTCTTGTTCTAATTGCCGAATGCGCTGCTGTTCCGCCGTCAGCGGCTTGCCGATTCCGGCCTGCCCCAGTTGCTCAGCCTCATACTGCTGTACCCAGCGTCGTACGGCGGTTTCACCGATACTCTGATCTCGGCAAACCTGTGCAACGGTCAGGCCTTGATCCTTAATCATCTTCACGATTTCCAGCTTGTAGCTGTCATCGAATGTTCTGCGTTTGTGGGCCATGGGCAAACTCCTCGATAGATGTATTTTCCACCTATCGAGGTGTCCGGGGAAATTAGACCACTACAATGGGCTGGTTCCAGAACGAAATCGGGAGCACAGCATCAGGTCGTACAGGGATTATTTGAAGGTGGGGGTTGTGGAGCGGTTACGCTCATACGGGCGCACCTTGACCGTAGAACTCTTTCCGTTTTTCGGCGCACAAAGTAAAACCCCCGACCAGTTTCCTGATCGGGGGTTTTGGTATAGGTGCTTGACGATGACCTACTCTCACATGGGGAAACCCCACACTACCATCGGCGATGCATCGTTTCACTACTGAGTTCGGGATGGGATCAGGTGGTT
>NZ_JAUXXP010000017.1 GCF_030684895.1 Pseudomonas sp.
CCGAGATCAACGTCACCAGCCCGACCTGCATCCGCGAGATCGATGCCGCCTTCGATACGCGCATCGGCGAGCAGCTGATGGACAAGATTGCCGAGAAGCTCAATGCGCGCAGTGCTTCATAGACTTTTCCATGCGCCCTCGGCAGACTGCGCGGCAACCTGAGCAGACCCGACACGCGATGAACGCAGCAGCCCAACTCCCTGAACTTTCCAGCGCCGGCGTACAGCCGGCGGACCGCCTGGGCTTTACCCTGTTCCTCGCCGCTGTGCTGCATGCTGCGCTGATCCTCGGCCTGGGCTTTACCCTGGCCGAGCCGAGCCAAATCAGCAAAACCCTGGAAATCACCCTCTCCACCTTCAAAAGCGAAGAAAAGCCCAAAGAAGCCGACTTCCTAGCCCAGGACAACCAGCAAGGCAGTGGCACCCTGGAGCACAAGGCCGCGCCGAAAACCACCGAGCAGGCGCTGTTTCAGGACAGCGAAGTCAAACGCGTTACCCCGCCCGCCGCGCCGCAACAACCGGCCGTACGCCAGCAAGCACCGAAGGCCGCCGTCGCCACCCACACCCCGCAACAGCAGAAAACCCCGGTCAAGCGCGAAGAAGCCAAACCCACGCCACAAGCGCGACCAGCGCCGGTGTTCGACAGCGCGCAACTGTCGTCGGAGATCGCCAGCCTGGAAGCCGAACTGGCCCAGGAAGTCCAGCAATACGCCAAACGTCCGAAGATCCACCGCCTCAACGCCGCCTCGACCATGCGCGACAAAGGTGCCTGGTATAAGGATGAGTGGCGCAAGAAAGTCGAGCGGGTCGGTAACCTCAACTACCCGGATGAAGCGCGCCGCCAGGGCATCTACGGCAGCCTGCGCCTGCTGGTGTCGATCAACCGCGACGGCACCCTGTATGAAGTGCAGGTGCTGGAGTCCTCAGGCCAGCGCACGCTCGACCAGGCCGCTCTGCGCATTGTGCGCCTGGCTGCACCGTTCGCCCCCTTTACCGGCGACCTAGCCGACATCGACCGACTGGAAATCATCCGCACTTGGCGCTTCGAGCGTGGCGACCGCCTGTCGAGCAACTGAATCTGCACTAGGCGCTTGAGGCTTGCAGCTTGAAGCTCCAAACTAGTGCCATGAAAGACGCCAGCCCCAGCTACCTCAAGCACCACTTCCTGATTGCCATGCCGCACATGGCCGATCCGCATTTCGCGCAGACCGTCACCTACCTGATCGACCACAACGCGTTCGGCGCCATGGGCCTGGTGATCAACAAGCCCAATGGCCTCAACCTGGCTGACGTACTTGAGCAGCTGCGCCCGGATGACGAGCCGCCCGCGCTGTGCCAAAGCCTGCCGATTTTTACCGGCGGCCCGGTGCAAACCGATCGCGGCTTTGTCCTGCATCCCAGCGGCCCGCAGTTTCAGGCCACCCTGGAGTTGGGCGAACTGGGCCTGTCGACCTCCCAGGACGTGCTGTTCGCGATTGCCGATGGCAGCGGCCCGGAGAAATACCTGATCACCCTCGGTTACGCCGGCTGGGAAGCCGGACAGCTCGAAGCCGAACTGGCCGACAACGCCTGGCTGACCTGCCCGGCCGATAACACCATCCTCTTCGACTTGCCTTTCGACCAGCGCCTGAATGCCGCAGCCGCGCGCCTGGGCGTCAACCTCAGCCTGCTCACCTCACAAGCCGGGCACGCCTGATGGCCGAGGCGAATGCAAAACCACTGCGCCTGCTGCTGGGCTTCGATTACGGCAGCAAACAGATCGGCGTTGCGGTCGGTCAGGTGATCACCGGCCAGGCTCGTGAGCTGTGCATCCTCAAGGCACAAAACGGTGTGCCTGACTGGCAAAAGGTCGAAGCGCTGATCAAGGAATGGCAACCGGACGCCATCGTCGTCGGTCTGCCATTGAACATGGACGGCACGAAAAGCGAGATGAGCGACCGCGCCGAGAAATTCGCCCGCCGGCTCAATGGCCGCTTTAACCTGCCCGTGCACACCCACGACGAACGCCTGACCACCTATGAAGCCAAAGGCCAGCGCCTGCAGCAAGGGCAGAATAGCGGCTACCGCGAGCGCCCGGTCGACGCCCTGGCCGCCGCCCTGCTGTTACAGGGCTGGCTCGAAGAAAATTGCCTGGGCTGACGCCCACTTAGTTTGTACCTGGAGTGTTGCCATGAGCTTACCCAACCCGGCCGAACTGCTACCGCAAATGGCCGACGCCCTGACCCGCCACCTGAATCAGCGGCAGATCAGCGAACCGCGCTTTATCGGCATCCGCACCGGCGGCGTCTGGGTTGCTCAGGCGCTAATGGAAGCCCTCGGCCGCGACGACGCACTGGGCATCCTCGATGTGTCCTTCTACCGTGACGACTTTACCCAGAACGGCCTGCACCCGCAGGTGCAACCCTCCGAGCTGCCGTTCGAGATCGAAGGCCAACACCTGGTGCTGATCGATGACGTGCTGATGAGTGGCCGCACCATTCGCGCCGCGCTCAATGAGCTGTTCGACTACGGCCGCCCGGCCAGCGTAACCCTGGTCAGCCTGCTCGACCTGAATGCCCGCGAGCTGCCGATCCGCCCGGACGTGGTCGGTGCCACCCTGTCGCTGGACGGCGACCAGCGGGTAAAATTGTCCGGCCCCACGCCGCTGACCCTCGAACTCCAGACGCTTGCCCACTGAGACTCGCCAGATGACGACCCTAGCCACCAAGCGCCCGCTGCAGCTGAATGACCAAGGCCAACTGCGCCACTTCCTGTCCCTCGACGGCCTACCGCGCGAGCTGCTGACGGAAATCCTCGACACCGCCGACTCCTTCCTCGAAGTCGGCGCCCGTGCAGTGAAGAAAGTCCCGCTGCTGCGCGGCAAGACCGTGTGCAACGTGTTCTTCGAGAACTCCACCCGTACCCGTACCACCTTCGAGCTGGCGGCCCAGCGCCTGTCTGCCGACGTGATCACCCTCAACGTGTCGACCAGCTCGACCAGCAAGGGTGAAACCCTGTTCGACACCCTGCGCAACCTCGAAGCCATGGCCGCCGATATCTTCGTGGTGCGCCATGCCGACTCCGGTGCCGCGCACTTTATTGCTGAGCACGTGTGCCCCAACCTGGCGATCATCAACGGCGGCGACGGCCGTCACGCCCACCCGACCCAGGGCATGCTCGACATGCTGACCATCCGCCGGCATAAGGGCAGCTTCGAAAACCTCTCGGTGGCCATCGTCGGCGACATCCTGCACTCGCGGGTGGCCCGCTCGAATATGCTTGCGCTGAAAACCCTCGGCTGCCCCGATATCCGCGTAATCGCGCCGAAAACCCTGCTGCCGGTCGGCATCGAGCAATACGGCGTGACCGTTTACAGCGACATGGCTGCAGGCCTCAAGGACGTCGACGTGGTGATCATGCTGCGCCTGCAGCGTGAGCGCATGACCGGCGGCCTGCTGCCCAGCGAGGGCGAGTTCTACCGCCTGTTCGGCCTGACTGAAGAACGCCTGAAGCTGGCCAAGCCAGATGCGCTTGTCATGCACCCGGGCCCGATCAACCGTGGCGTGGAGATCGAATCGGCAGTGGCCGATGGCCCGCAGTCGGTGATTCTCAATCAGGTCACCTACGGCATCGCCATCCGCATGGCCGTGCTGTCCATGGCCATGAGCGGACAAAACGCCCAGCGCCAAATCAATCTAGATGCCGAGGAGCAAAACTGATGCGCATCCGTATCCTCGGTGCCCGCGTTATCGACCCCAGCAGCGGCCTCGATAAGCTTGCCGATATCTATATCGAAAGCGGCAAGATTCTCGCCATCGGCCAGGCGCCGGCCAGTTTCGTCGCCGAACAGAGCATCAACGCCCAGGGCCTGGTCGCTGCGCCGGGCCTGGTCGACCTTAACGTCGCCCTACGCGAGCCGGGTTATAGCCGCAAAGGCAGCATTGCCACAGAAACCCTGGCCGCAGCAGCCGGCGGCGTTACCAGCCTGTGCTGCCCGCCCTTTACCAAACCCGTGCTGGACACCCCGGCGGTGGCCGAGCTGATTCTCGACCGCGCTCGCGAAGCCGGGCACACCAAGGTGTTCCCGATTGGCGCGCTGAGCAAAGGCCTCGAAGGCGAGCAGCTGGCCGAGCTGGTGGCGCTGCGCGACGCCGGTTGCGTGGCTTTCGGCAACGGCCTGGATAGCTTTCGCAATAACCGCACCCTGCGCCGCGCCCTAGAATATGCAGCCACCTTCGACCTGACGGTGATCTTCCACTCTCAGGACCATGATCTGGCCGAAGGCGGCCTCGCTCATGAAGGCGCCACCGCCAGCTTCCTCGGCCTGCCGGGCATTCCGGAAACCGCCGAAACCGTGGCACTGGCCCGCGACCTGCTGCTGGTCGAACAGACCGGCGTGCGTGCACACTTCAGCCAACTGACCAGCGCCCGTGGCGCCCAGCTGATCGCCGAGGCTCAGGCCCGTGGCCTGCCGGTCACCGCCGATGTGGCCTTGTATCAGCTGATTCTTACCGATGAAGCGCTGAGTGATTTCTCCAGCCTGTACCACGTACAGCCGCCGCTGCGCACCGCCGCTGACCGCGACGGCCTGCGCGCCGCAGTAAAAAGCGGGGTGATCTCGGCCATCGCCAGTCACCACCAGCCGCATGAGCGCGACGCCAAACTGGCACCCTTCGGCGCTACTGAGCCGGGCATCAGCAGCGTGCAACTGTTGCTGCCGCTGGCCATGAGCCTGGTGCAGGACGGCCTGCTCGACCTGCCCACCCTGCTCGCTCGCCTGAGCAGCGGCCCGGCGCAGGCGCTGCGCCTGCCAGCTGGCAAACTGAGCGTGGGCGCACCCGCCGACCTGCTGCTGTTTGATCCACAAGCGTCCACTCTGGCCGGCGAAACCTGGTATTCAAAAGGTGCCAACTGCCCGTTTATTGGCCACTGCCTGCCAGGTGCCGTGCGTTACACCTTGGTGGACGGGCACGTCAGCTACCAGGCTTAAAACCTGAACACACAAAAAACCCCGCCTCGGCGGGATTTTTTGTGTGCCGGAGAATCAGCCGCGCTGGGCATTCTTGATCGACACCTGGGTGTTTAGTGTCCAAAAGTCATACAGCACGCCGAGCAGAAACAAGCCGCCGGTAAACAGGTAGATGATCCCAGTGATCCACTTGCCCTGGTACATGCGGTGCACGCCGAAAATGCCGAGGAAGGTCAGCAGAATCCAGGCCACGTTGTAATCGGTATCACCGGCGGTAAAGCGCAGGTCAGCCTCACGGTCCATCGCCGGGATCAGAAACAGGTCGATGATCCAACCGATAAACAGCAGGCCGAAGGTGAAGAACCAGATGGTTCCGGTTACTGGCTTGCCGTAATAGAAACGGTGCGCGCCGAGAAAACCGAAAATCCACAGCAGATAGCCGATAAGTTTGCTGTGCGTGTCCTGTCGCTGCATAGGTGTGCTCCTGATGGCGGGTAACGCTTTGACGCCACACTCTACGCAAGGTTCGCCGCCTGGGGAAATCCAGCGCAGCCACCCGCATCGCCGCGCTTGAAGCCTCCACTGGATTGCTAAATACTGTATGCATAACCAGTTAAGCAGGCAGCACCATGCAGCTGATCGAAAAACTCACCGTCCTCGCCGACGCCGCCAAATACGACGCCTCCTGCGCCAGCAGCGGCGCACCCAACCGCAGCTCCAAGGGCAAGAGTGGAATCGGCTCGACCAATGGCATGGGCATCTGCCACAGTTTTACCCCGGACGGGCGCTGCGTGGCGCTGCTGAAGATCCTGCTGACCAACTTCTGCCTGTATGACTGCCAGTACTGCGTCAACCGCCGCTCCAGTGACGTGCCACGCGCCCGTTTTACTCCGGAAGAAGTGGTGACCCTGACCCTCGACTTCTACAAGCGCAACTGCATCAGCGGGTTGTTTCTCAGCTCCGGGATCATCCGCTCGGCCGACTACACCATGGAGCAGCTGATTCGCGTGGCCAAATTACTGCGCGAAGAGCATGAGTTTCGCGGCTATATCCACCTCAAGACCATCCCCGACGCCGACCCACTGCTGATTGCCGAAGCCGGACGCTACGCCGACCGCCTCAGCGTGAATATAGAGCTGCCCACCGAAGCCAGCCTGATCCGCCTGGCCCCGGAGAAAAAGGTGCTCACCATCAAGCAAGCCATGCACTCGATCCATCAGGGTGAAAGCGAGGCCCGCGCGGAAAAGCGCGCACCACGTTTCGCCCCGGCAGGGCAAAGCACGCAGATGATCATCGGCGCCGACGCCACCGATGACAGCACCATCCTGCACACCGCGGCCTCGCTCTACGGCGACTACCGCCTGCGCCGGGTCTACTATTCGGCGTTCAGTCCAATCCCGCAAAGCCCGAATACCGTGCCGTTCGAAGCGCCGCCCTTGCTGCGCGAACACCGTCTGTATCAGGCTGATTTCCTGATGCGCGGCTACGGTTTCGAGGTGGGCGAACTGCTCAGCGGCCCCGGCAACCTGGCCCTGGATATCGACCCGAAACTGGCCTGGGCGTTGAATAACCGTGCGCACTTCCCAGTCGATCTAAACCGCGCCGAACCCTCGATGATCGCCCGCGTACCCGGCATCGGCGTGCTCAGCGCGAAACGCCTGGTCGCCCTGCGCCGGCAGAAACGTATCCGCTTCGAGGATCTGACGCGCCTGCGCTGCGCCCTGGAAAAGGCCAAGCCCTTTATCGTCACCCAGGATTACCGCCCCGTGCAGGCCAGCCGCGAGTCCCTGTTGCTACGCCAACAGCTCAGCGAAACGCCCGCACAGATGGCGCTGTGGTGATGCAAAACGCGCAATTCGATGGCAGCTTTGCTGGCTGGCGTGAAGTAGCCAGAAGCCTGCTGCAGCAAGGCGTGCCGCCGCATCAGGTCAGCTGGCTGGGCGATGGCGACAGCGGCGGGCTGTTTGACCAGACGCCGATAAGCCTCAGCACCGCCGTAACAAGCCCCGCACCGCGCATTCCCAAGCAGCTGCTGGAGTTGCTGCAGAGCGCTGCACGTTTTCGCATTGAGGATCGCTGGAGCCTGCTCTATCGGATTCTCTGGCGCGTCGCCCAGGGTGATCGCGCCGCCATGCTGCCGGGCGATATTGACGGCAGCCAGCTGCATAAACGGCTGAAAGCGGTACGTCGTGAAGCCCACCACCTGCATGCCTTTCTACGCTTTCATCCACGCCCGGAAGCCGCCGAAGGACCGCAGCTGGTGGCCTGGCACGAACCGGCCCACGACATTCTGGCCAGCGCCAGCGGGCACTTTGCCGAGCGTCTGGGACGCAGTACCTGGTTGATTGCCACGCCAGATGACGGCGTGTATTGGGATGGCCAGCGCCTGCACTACCAACGGCCTTGCCCGAGTGAGTGGCAACGCCTGGCGCAAACGCCCGAGGATGAGGGTGAAGCGCTGTGGCTGGCCTATTACGGCAGCACCTTCAACCCAGCGCGACTGAATCGTAGCGCCCTGGAAACCAGCCTGCCGGTGCGTTTCTGGAAAAACCTGCCGGAAGGCCCGCTGATTCCACGCCTGATGAGCCAGGCCCGCGCCGGCGCGCAACGCGATGGCCAGGCCGAAGCCGTTGCGCGCCAGGGCGGCAAACGCATTCGCCACACCCGCGCGCAGCCGCCAGCCGTCAGCGGAAACGCCGACCCGGATCTTCCTCGCTGACTTCCAGCGACAAGCCCTGGGCCATGCTGCTCAGATGGTCGCCATCGGTTTCCGAACCGAGTTTGATCATCAGGCGCAGGTCGTTGGCCGAGTCCGCGTACAGCAGCGCATCTTCGTAGGTGATTTCGCCCTGGCTGTAGAGGTTGTACAGCGCCTGATCGAAGGTCTGCATGCCCAGCTCGGTGGAGCGCTTCATCAGCGCCTTGAGCTCGTGCACCTCACCCTTGCGGATCAGGTCGGCGGCCAGCGGGGTGTTGATCAATACCTCGATCACCGCGCGGCGGCCCTTGCCATCAGGAGTGGGGATCAACTGCTGGGCGACGATGGCCTTGAGGTTGAGCGACAGGTCCATCCATACCTGGTTCTGCCGGTCCGCCGGGAAGAAGTTGATGATGCGGTCCAGCGCCTGGTTGGCGTTGTTGGCGTGCAGCGTAGCCAAACACAGGTGGCCGGTTTCGGCGAAGGCCACGGCGTGGTCCATGGTCTCGCGGGTACGCACCTCACCAATCAGAATCACGTCCGGCGCCTGGCGCAGGGTGTTCTTCAGCGCCACCTCGAAGGACTCGGTGTCGATGCCGACTTCACGCTGGGTAACGATGCAGCTCTGGTGCTGGTGGATGTATTCGATCGGGTCTTCGATGGAAATGATGTGGCCGCTGCTGTTCTTGTTGCGGTAGCCGATCATCGCCGCCAGAGAGGTCGACTTACCGGTACCGGTTGCGCCGACAAACAGCACCAGGCCGCGCTTGGTCAGGGCCAGCTTCTTGAGGATTTCCGGCAGCTTCAGCTCGTCCAGCGTCGGGATATTGGTCTCGATACGGCGCAGCACCATGCCAGCCAGGTTGCGCTGGTAGAAGGCGCTGACGCGGAAACGACCAACGCCACGGGCGCTGATGGCGAAGTTGCATTCGTGATTCTCGGTAAAGTCGCGGCGCTGCTGCTCGTTCATCACCGCATGCACGGTTTCGCGGGTCTGCTCCGGCGACATGGGCGTCTTGGTGATCGGCATGATCTTGCCGTTGACCTTCATCGACGGCGGTACGCCAGCGGTAATAAACAGGTCGGAGCCGCCCTTTTCCACCATCAGGCGCAGCAGTTTTTCGAATTCCATCGTTGTTCGCCCATGTGCATCACGCGGTTATGCAAGGCCAGCGGCAGACGCGTGAATTGCCGCTGGGCTGAACCCGACAAGCGACTGCCGGCCGGGTACGTTTCAAGTTCAAACGTGCTTAGAAATTTTCTGGCGTTTTGGCTTTCTCGCGCGCCGCTTCGCGACTGACGATGCCCTTGGTTACCAGGGTCTTCAGGCAGGAGTCGAGGGTCTGCATGCCCAGCGAGCCACCGGTCTGGATCGCCGAGTACATCTGCGCCACCTTGTCCTCGCGGATCAGGTTACGGATGGCCGGGGTGCCGATCATGATTTCGTGGGCTGCCACGCGACCGCCGCCAATCTTCTTCAGCAGGGTCTGCGAGATCACCGACTGCAGGGATTCGGAGAGCATGGAGCGGACCATGGACTTCTCTTCAGCCGGGAACACGTCAACCACACGGTCGATGGTCTTGGCCGCCGAGGTGGTGTGCAGGGTGCCGAATACCAAGTGACCGGTTTCTGCGGCGGTCAGGGCCAGGCGGATGGTTTCCAGGTCGCGCATCTCGCCGACCAGAATGATGTCCGGGTCTTCCCGCAGCGCCGAACGCAGTGCTTCGGAGAAGCCGAGGGTGTCGCGATGCACCTCACGCTGGTTGATCAGGCACTTTTTCGATTCGTGAACGAATTCGATTGGGTCTTCGACCGTGAGGATGTGGTGGTACTTGTTGCTGTTTATATAGTCGAGCATCGCCGCCAGGGTGGTCGACTTGCCCGAACCGGTCGGCCCGGTTACCAGCACCAGGCCACGCGGTACATCGGAAATCTTGCGGAAGATCTCGCCCATACCGAGGTCTTCCATGCTCAGCACTTTCGACGGAATGGTCCGAAATACCGCACCAGAGCCACGGTTCTGGTTGAAGGCGTTGACCCGGAAACGCGCCACGCCGGGGACTTCAAAGGAGAAGTCGGTCTCGAGGAATTCCTCGAAATCCTTGCGCTGCTTGTCGTTCATGATGTCGTAGATCAGTGCGTGCACCTGTTTATGGTCCAGCGCAGGCAAATTGATCCGGCGAACATCACCGTCGACCCGAATCATCGGAGGCAGGCCAGCGGAGAGATGCAGGTCCGATGCACCTTGCTTGGCGCTGAAGGCCAGCAATTCAGTGATATCCATGGGACTCCCTAATGACAGACAAGCAGGTAGAATGCCGCGAAACCCAGGCGGCGGGCGCAAGTAATGTCCACGATAGCAGAGAATATTGCAAAGGTCGGAGTGCGCATCCGTGAGGCGGCGCAAGCCTCGCAGCGAGATTGTGCGTCTGTTGGCCTACTCGCGGTGAGCAAAACCAAACCCGCCGAGGCGATTCGCCAGGCGTTTGCCGCCGGCGCCTGCGATTTTGGCGAGAACTACCTGCAGGAAGCCCTGGAAAAGCAGGCCGAACTGAGCGACCTGCCGCTGACCTGGCACTTTATCGGGCCGATTCAATCGAACAAAACCAAGCCCATCGCCGAACACTTCGCCTGGGTGCATTCGGTGGACCGCCTGAAGATCGCCCAGCGCCTATCTGATCAGCGTCCGACGCATCTACCGCCATTGAATATCTGCCTGCAGGTAAATGTCAGCGGCGAGGCCAGCAAGTCTGGCTGCAACCCGGACGAGCTGCCGGCACTGGCACAAGCGGTTACACAACTGCCCAACCTGCGCCTGCGCGGATTGATGACAATCCCCGAACCGACCGATGACCCCCGCGCGCAACGCGCCGCCTTCGCCCGCTTGAGTGAGCTGCAGCACGGCTTGAACCTGGACCTCGACACCTTGTCCATGGGCATGAGCCACGACCTGGAAGCTGCGATTGCCGAAGGCGCGACCTGGGTACGCATCGGTACCGCCTTGTTCGGCGCGCGCGACTACAGCAATAACTGATTGAGTTTGCCTTCAGCCTTATTAAGGAAGCCCGTTATGACCACTCCCCGCATTGCCTTTATCGGTGCTGGCAATATGGCCGCCAGCCTGATCGGCGGCCTGCGTGCCCAGGGCATCGACGCCAGCGCGATTCGCGCCAGTGACCGCGGCGCCGAACAACGCAGCACGATCAGCGCCGAGCATGGCATCGAAACCTTTGCCAGTAACGCCGAGGCCATTCAGGCTGCGGACGTGATTGTGCTGTCGGTCAAACCGCAGGTGATGAAAGAAGTCTGTCTGGACCTCGCCGCGCATATCGGCGAACAGCAGCTGGTGGTGTCGATTGCCGCCGGCATCAGCTGCGCCAGCCTGGAAAGCTGGCTCGGCCCGCGTGCCATTGTGCGCTGCATGCCCAACACGCCGGCACTGCTGCGCCAGGGCGTCAGCGGCCTGTATGGCAATGCTCAGGTTTCGCCGGCCCAACGCCAGCAGGCCGAGCAGCTGCTCAGCGCCGTCGGCCTGGCCCTGTGGCTGGATAAGGAAGAGCAGATCGATGCCGTGACTGCCGTCTCCGGCAGCGGCCCGGCGTATTTCTTCCTGCTGATTGAGGCCATGACCGCTGCTGGCGAGAAACTCGGCCTGCCGCGTGATACCGCCGCCCAGCTGACCCTGCACACCGCCCTTGGCGCCGCACGCATGGCCGTGGCCAGCGATGTCGATGCCAGCGAACTGCGCCGCCGGGTAACCTCACCGGCCGGTACCACCGAAGCGGCGATCAAGACCTTCCAGGCCAACGGCTTCGAAGCTTTGGTCGAGAAAGCCCTGAACGCCGCCGCCCACCGCTCTGCCGAGCTGGCCGAACAACTCGGCCAATAAGGAACGAAAATGATCGGACTCAACACCGCCGCCGTTTATATCCTGCAGACCATTGGCAGCCTGTATCTGCTGATCGTGCTGCTGCGCTTTATCCTGCAACTGGTGCGGGCAGATTTCTACAACCCAGTCAGCCAGTTTATCGTGCGCGCCACCCACCCGCTGCTGAAACCGCTGCGCAAGATCATCCCCAGCCTGGCCGGACTTGACCTGGCCTCGCTGGTGCTGGCGATTCTGGTGCAGCTGCTGCTGATGGCAGTAACCCTGCTGCTGCTCGGCTATGGCCTGGACAACCCGCTGCAGCTGCTGGTGTGGTCGATCATTGGCGTTACCGCGCTGTTCCTCAAGGTGTTCTTCTTCGCCCTGATCATCAGCGTGATTCTCTCTTGGGTCGCCCAGGGCAGCCATAACCCGACCGCCATGCTGATCAACCAGATCTGCGAGCCGCTGCTGTCGCCGATCCGCCGCACTCTGCCGAGCATGGGCGGGCTGGACCTGTCGCCAATCGTCGCGTTCCTGCTGCTCAACCTGATCGACATGCTGGTGATCCGCAACTTGGCGATCATGACCGGCATGTACAAAGGCCTGAGCCTGGCGATCTGACCGCGAACGCCGGATGAGCCACTTTCGCTGGGACGGCGCCGACCTGATCCTCGACTGCCACCTGCAGCCCAAGGCGAGCAAGGATGAGTTCGCCGGGCTGCACGGTGATCGGCTGAAAATCCGCCTCACCGCGCCGCCCGTGGAGGGCAAAGCCAACGCCCAGCTGCTGGCCTTTCTCGCCAGCGCATTTGCCGTGAGCAAAAGCCAGGTCAGCCTGGAAAGCGGTCAGCAAAGCCGGCAAAAGCGCGTACGCATCAAACAACCGCAGCGCCTGCCAGATGAAGCCGCCCTGACCGCTCGGTCACCCTGACCGACCATAAGGCGGGCGTGCGACGACATGCAATTGACGCCATAGCTGCGACCCGCATAATGCCAAGCAGGTCAATCCACGAACGTCGTGGATCTGGCGTAATTCCACAGGCTTTAAAGCGTTATCTGCTGCGTCAGCCAGCTGCGCAGCATCGTTCAATGTGTGCCCGACTTAACCTGGGTGCCGTATAGCCCCAGTCGCCCCACAATGGATGCGCCAACCGGAGGAAAGCCCAGGATGAGCATGGAACGTCTCAGTCAGCAGGTCGATGCTTACGTCACCTGGAAGCGCGAGCTGATGCGCGAAATCACCCGCTATCGCAGTTGGCTGGTGACCAATCGGTTGAACTCCGAGGCCGTGGAAGCCAAGCTTGAGCGCGCACTGAAACTGTTGCGCACGGACCACATCACCCTGGCCTTTGTCGGCGAGTTCTCGCGCGGCAAGACCGAGCTGATCAACAGCCTGTTCTTCTCCTCCTACGGCCAGCGCATGCTGCCGTCCCAGGCTGGGCGCACCACCATGTGCCCTACCGAGCTGTTCTTCGACCCACGCTCGGAGCGCTCCTATATCCGCCTGCTGCCGATCGAGACCCGCGTGTCCGAAGCCAGCGTGGCGCAGTTCAAACGTATTCCACGGCACTGGGTCAATATCCCACTGGACCTCAGCGACCCGGACAACATGGTTCAGGCCTTTGTCCAGGTTGCGCGGACCAAACCCATGCCGGTGGAGCAGGCGATTGCCCTGGGCTTCCACCCGGACATGCTGGAAAGCACCAATAAACCCGGCGAAGTACTGGTGCCGGCCTGGCGCCATGCCATGGTCAACTTCGATCACCCGCTGCTGCGCCAGGGCCTGCGCATTCTCGACACCCCGGGCCTGAACGCCCTGGGCAGCGAGCCGGAGCTGACCCTGTCGATGCTGCCCAGCGCCCAGGCGATCATCTTCCTGCTGTCCGCCGACACCGGCGTGACCGCCAGCGACATGGCCGTGTGGCAACAACATATCCGCCAGCTCGACGAAGACACCCAGACCAGCCTGTTCGCCGTGCTGAACAAGATCGACGTGCTCTGGGATGACCTGGCCGGCGAAGCCTTTGTGCAGAACGCCATCCGCCAGATCCAGACCAGCACCGCGCGCCAGCTCGGTATCCGCGTGGAGGACGTACTGCCGCTGTCGGCCAAGCAAGCGATGCTGGCCAAGGTACGCAAAGATCCGGAACTGCTGGCCCGCAGCCAGATGAGCAACCTGGAAAACCTGCTCTGCGAGCGCATCATCGCGCAGAAGGAACGCCTGCTCGAAGACCGCGTGGTCAATCAGGTGCTCGCCCTGCTGCAGAACAGTCAGCACGTGCTCAACCTGCGCCTGGAAAAGGTCAACGAACAGCAGGCGCTGCTGAGCAACCATCAGCACGACAACGGCCAGATGCTGTTCGAGCTGACCGCCAAGACCAAGGAAGACCACAGCCAGCACCACAAGCGCCTGCTTGGCCTGAAAACCAACCAGCGCCTGCTCAAGCGTCAGGGCGATTTGCTGCGTCACGCCTCGCGCAGTGAACGCCTGGACGAACACCTGAACAAGGTGCGCAAGAACCTCACCGGCAGCTGGACCACCCTGGGTATTAACCAGGCCATCCTGCATTTCTTCCGCAGTGTTGAGCAGGACCTGCACAACCTGGCGCAGGAAGCCGAGATGGCCAACAAGATGGTTGCGGCCATCTACCGTCGGCACAACGAAGAGAACCCGCTGCACGGCGTCGACGCGCCGCAGTTCAACGTCAACCGCTACCTGCGTGAGCTCAAGCAGCAACAGACCAAGGCCGACCAGTTCCGCCTGCAGCTGAAAACCCTGCTGACCGAACAGCGCAGCCTGACCAAACGTTTCTTCGCCACCCTGGTGCAGGAAGTCATCGGCCTGCACCAGCGCATGCGCCAGGAAGCCGAGCAGTGGGCCAGCGATGCGCTGATGCCGCTGATGCAGCACACCCTGGAACACAAACAGCTGCTGGAAACCCACATGCTGCGGCTCAAGGCCCTGGCTCAGGAAACCCAGCAGGCACGCCAGCGCGGCCAACAACTGGCGCGTTACAGCGGCGAGCTGGAGCAGCAACTGGCGCAAGCCAACGACATCCTGCGCATCCTGCGTCGCCCAGCCCCCGTGCAACGTCAAGGCAAGGTGGTCAACCTGCCAGGGGCCGCACGCCCGCATAGCATCGGCGAATAGCCCTTCTCATCAGCACTACCCAGCCGCCCCATGCGCTTGCCGCCTGGGGCGGCGCTCTTTAGACTGCGGCTCTTCCTTTATTGCGAGCAGGGTCGATGTCGACTGCCTTTCCCCAAGACTCTGTTGGCCTGGTAACTCCGCAGGTGCTGCACTTTGCAGACCCTCTGGCGCTGGCCTGCGGGCGCAGCCTGGCCGACTACCAACTGATCTTCGAAACCTATGGCGAGCTGAATGCCACGGCAAACAACGCCGTGCTGATTTGCCACGCGCTGTCCGGCCACCATCATGCTGCCGGTTATCACAGTGCAGAAGACCGTAAGCCGGGCTGGTGGGACAGCTGCATCGGCCCTGGTAAACCCATCGACACCAACAAGTTCTTCGTCGTCAGCCTCAATAACCTTGGCGGCTGCAACGGTTCCACCGGCCCCAGCAGCCTCAATCCGGCCACTGGCAAACCCTTCGGCGCGGACTTCCCGGTAATGACCGTGGAGGATTGGGTGCACAGCCAGGCGCGCCTGGCCGACAACCTCGGCATCCGCCAGTGGGCCGCAGTGATCGGCGGTAGCCTGGGCGGCATGCAGGCCATGCAATGGACCATCAGCTATCCCGAGCGCGTGCGTCACTGCCTGGCGATTGCCTCGGCACCCAAGTTGTCGGCGCAGAACATCGCCTTCAACGAAGTGGCGCGCCAGGCGATCCTCACCGATCCGCAATTCCATGGCGGGCACTTCCAGGAACAGGGCGTAATCCCCAAACGCGGGCTGATGCTGGCGCGCATGGTCGGCCACATCACCTACCTGTCGGATGACGCCATGGGCGAGAAATTCGGCCGCGGCCTGAAGAGCGAAAAGCTCAACTACGACTTCCACAGCGTCGAGTTCCAGGTGGAAAGCTACTTGCGCTACCAGGGCGAGGAGTTCTCCGGGCGCTTCGATGCCAACACCTACTTGCTGATGACCAAGGCGCTGGACTACTTCGACCCGGCAGCCGCCTTCGATGATGACTTGGCCAAGACCCTGGCTCACGTCACAGCGGACTTCTGCGTGATCTCCTTCACCACCGACTGGCGTTTCTCGCCGGCGCGCTCGCGGGAAATCGTCGATGCGCTGACCGCTGCGCGGAAAAACGTCTGCTACCTGGAAATCGATGCGCCCCAAGGCCACGACGCCTTCCTCATGCCGATCCCGCGCTACCTGCAGGCATTCGACAGCTATATGAAACGGATTAAGGTGTAGCCATGCGCGCGGACCTCGAAATCATCCAAGAGTGGATTCCCGCTGGCAGCCGCGTGCTCGACCTGGGTTGCGGCAATGGCGAATTGCTCGCCTGGCTGGCCGAACACAAGCAGGTCAGCGGCTACGGCCTGGAAATCGATGCGGACAACATCGCCCAGTGCGTGAGCAAGGGCGTCAATGTGATCGAGCAGAACCTCGACAAAGGCCTGGGCAACTTCGCCAGTAACAGCTTCGACGTGGTGGTCATGACCCAGTCGCTGCAGGCCCTGCATTACCCGGATAAGGTGCTGGCGGAGATGCTGCGCGTCGGCAAGACCTGCATCATCACCTTCCCCAACTTCGGCCACTGGCACTGCCGCTGGTACCTCACCACCAAGGGCCGCATGCCGGTGTCGGACTTTCTGCCCTACACCTGGTTCAACACGCCAAACATCCACTTCTGCACCTTCACCGACTTTGAAAACCTGTGCCACGACCAGGGCGCCAAAGTCATGGATCGCCTGGCCGTGGACCGCGACCACCGGCACGGCTGGGCCAGCCGGATCTGGCCTAATCTGTTAGGTGAGATCGGCATTTACCGGATCAGCGGGCCGACTGCCCAGGATGTTCAAATCGCCAATTGAGCGGCGTTGTCACAAGCCGCCGTCTATCTGGAGAACCCTTATGCGTCGCATAGCACTACTGTTTATCGCCCTGTGCCTGAGCCTGCCGGCGCTGGCTGAACGCAAGCAGACCTTTGGCGATCTCGACGTGCACTACATCGCCTTCAACTCCGGTTTTCTGCAGCCGAATATCGCCGCCGCCAACGGCCTGGTGCGCAGCAAGACCCAGGGCGTGGTGAACATTTCCGTGCTCAAGGCCGGCACCGCCAGCAGCGCCAGCGTCAGCGGTGAAGTGAGAGACCTGGTCGGCCGCAGCCAGCCGCTGACCTTCAAGCAGGTTAACGAGGGCGCCGCCATTTATTACCTGGCGCAATTCAACTTCAGCCAGCGCGAGATGCTGCGGTTCACCATCAATGTGCGCGCAGCCGATGGCGTGGCGCACAGTTTCGACTTCAACCAGGAATTCTTCCCAGACGAATGATCCACTTCAACGAGCTTGTACTCGCCAGTCATAACGCCGGCAAACTCAAGGAGCTGCAGGCCATGCTTGGCAGCAGCGTACGCGTACGCTCGGTCGGTGAGTTCTCCATGGTCGAGCCGGAAGAAACCGGGCTGTCGTTTATCGAAAACGCCATTCTCAAGGCGCGCAACGCCGCACGCCTATCCGGCTTGCCGGCACTGGCCGACGACTCAGGCCTGGCGGTGGATTTTCTCGGCGGGGCGCCGGGTATCTACTCGGCGCGCTACGCCGATGGTCAGGGTGATGCGGCGAACAACGCCAAGTTGCTCGACGCGCTAAAAAATGTTGCAGATGCCGAGCGCGGTGCGCAGTTCGTCTGCTGCCTGGCCTTGGTGCGGCATGCCGACGATCCGCTGCCAATTATCTGCGAAGGCCTCTGGCACGGGCGCATCCTGCACGCCGCGCAAGGCGTGGAGGGCTTTGGCTATGACCCGCTGTTCTGGGTGCCCGAGCGCGAGTGCTCCAGCGCGGAGCTGCCGGCTGCTGAGAAAAACCAGATCAGCCACCGTGCCCGCGCCATGGCCCTGTTGAAACAACGGCTGGGCCTGGCATGACCACGGCGTTCGGCAGCGGCTTCGCGCTACCGCCACTTGCACTCTATGTGCACATCCCCTGGTGCGTGAAGAAGTGCCCGTATTGTGACTTCAACTCCCACGCCGCCGGGCCAACGTTGCCGGAAGAAGAATACGTCGACGCCCTGCTGGCGGATCTGGATGCTGACCTGGCGCAGGTGCATGGCCGCCCGCTGAGTTCGATTTTCTTTGGCGGCGGCACCCCCAGCCTGTTTTCGGCCAAGGCCCTCGGCCATCTGCTTGAGCGCGTGGAGCGGCGTGTGGCGTTTGCCGCCGATATCGAGATCACCCTGGAAGCCAACCCCGGCACCTTCGAACAGGCCAAGTTCAAGGACTACCGCCGCCTGGGCATCAATCGCCTGTCGATTGGCGTGCAGAGTTTCCAGGCGCCCAAACTGATCGCCCTGGGGCGAATCCACGACGGCGATGAAGCCGTGCACGCAGCCGATATGGCGCGCGCCGCCGGCTTCGATAATTTCAACCTGGATCTAATGCACGGCCTGCCGGATCAGTCCATCGAGGACGCCCTGAGCGACCTGCGCACCGCCATCGCCCAAGGGCCGACGCACCTGTCCTGGTATCAGCTGACGGTGGAGCCGAACACGGTGTTCTGGAACCAGCCACCGGTGATGCCCGAGGACGATATTCTCTGGGACATTCAGGAAGCCGGGCAGGCCCTGCTGGCCGCCGAAGGCTACGCGCAGTACGAAGTCTCGGCCTACGCCCAGGCCGGCAAGGCGGCGCGGCATAACCTGAATTACTGGACCTTTGGCGATTTTCTCGGCATCGGCGCCGGCGCCCACGCCAAGCTCAGTGCGCCGGACGGGCGCATCAGCCGCAGCTGGAAAACCCGCCTGCCCAAGGACTACCTGGACCGCAGCAAGCGCTTCAACGCTGGCGAGCGCGCCCTTAGCGCCGATGAATTGCCCTTTGAATTTCTGATGAATGTGCTGCGCCTCACGGACGGCGTCGCCAGCGAGCTGTTCACTCAGCGCACCGGTCTGCCGCTCAGCCAGCTCGCGGCGGCGCGCGCCGAAGCCGAGCAACGCGGCCTGCTGCACAGCGACCCGACACGCCTGAGCGCCACCCGCGAAGGCCAGCTGTTTCTCAATGATCTGCTGCAACACTTTCTACCCTGACGCATGCGCCCACCCGGCTAAGGAAACCTGATGGACCTGCTACTCGACCTGATCGTCACCCTGTCGCGCTGGAGCCGCAGCCACCTCTACGACATCTCCCTGGCAATTATCGCGACGCTGTTGGTGCTGTTCGGGCCTGGGGTCAATGCCTGGGTGCAGCGCAATACCAGCAGCATGAATTTCATCTTGCGCACGCTGATCTTCGTGCTGCTCTGCGCGGTCGGCTACGGCCTGCTGATCGTCTTCGCCACGCCGTACCTGGCCAAGGGCCTGGGCTTCTTCAACAACTTCACCCTGGCCCCGGTGCTGATTCTGGTGTTCTTTATCATCGGTATCCTCGCCGACCGCAGCTAAGCTGCGCGCCCACTGATCGACAGCCCGGCCACGGGCTCCCGGCTACAGGCGCAACCGCCAACTGACGCCCATCACGCCCTGGCAACAAATTGCCGGCTGACTGTGACGATCATCGCAGATCGCCATCATGCTTTAACACTCCGCATTTTTTTTCATTAGCCTTGCGCCCCCAACACTGCTCGCAGTGCTGGTTGCAGCCGTTTTCTCCCACTCAAACAGCGCCTCCAGCCTTTCCTTGCCCGGCCTTACGCCAGGTGCGGCAGTGCATTACGGCC
The DNA here is from genome assembly GCF_030684895.1 of Pseudomonas sp. GTDB lineage: Bacteria > Pseudomonadota > Gammaproteobacteria > Pseudomonadales > Pseudomonadaceae > Aquipseudomonas. The sequence goes on from NZ_JAUXXP010000017.1 coordinate 19,363, forward strand.
ACACATACCGATGCCCTTGCCATGACCATGCCTGCCCTGCGCCCTTTACTCCGCCTGCTCCTTCTGCACACCGCGCTGCTGCTCGGCGCTGCCGGCCAGGCCACTGCACAGGTCGAGATGCCGGCGCAGGACGAGGACAGCTGGACGATCAATATGCAGAGCGCGGAAATTCGCGACTTTATCGAGCAGATTTCCAGCATCAGTGGGCAGACCTTTATCATCGACCCACGGGTAAAAGGTCAGGTCACGGTGATTGCCCAGCAGCCGATGAATATCGCCGAGGTTTACAAGCTGTTCCTCTCGGTAATGAGCACCCATGGTTTTGCCGTAATGCCGCAGGGCAATCAGTTAAGCATCATCCCCAGCAGCGATGCCAAGACCACCGCAGGCAGCAACGGCAATCTGGAAACGCGTGTACTGCAGGTACAACACGGCGCCGCCAACGACCTGCTGCCGCTGATCCGCCCGCTGGTAGCCAACTACGGTCACCTGGCCGCCGTGCCTTCCTCCAACAGCCTGATCATCAGCGACACCCCTGCCAATATCGAGCGCATCGACGCAATCATCCGCCAGCTCGACAGCCAGAATCAGGACGATTTCAGTGTCTATGACCTGCGCCATGCCTGGGTCCATGAGCTGGCGGCAGTGATCAACAGCTCACTGAAAAATGCCCAGGCCAGCGGCGCCCAGGTGATCGCCGACACCCGCGCCAACCGCCTGCTGCTGCTCGGACCCAGCGACGCCCGCGCGCGCCTGTTAAAACTAGCGCAGAGCCTCGACACGCCCAGCTCACGCTCGACCAACACCCGGGTTATCCGCCTACGCCATGGTGATGCCAAGGAGATGGCGAAGACCCTCGGCGACTTCGGCGACAACCTGAGCCAGAGCCAAGGCAGTGAAAACGCCGCACCGCTGAAGCTGATGATCCGCGCCGACGAGAGCCTCAACGCCATCGTCATCATGGCCGAAGCCGATATCGTGAATATGTTCGAGGACCTGGTGCGCCAGCTGGATATACCCCGCGCCCAGGTGCTGGTGGAGGCGGCCATCGTCGAGATGTCCGGCGACATCAATGACGCCCTCGGCGTGCAATGGGCCATCGATGGCCGCAGCGGTGGTGGCCTGGGCGGCGTCAATTTCAGCAATGCCGGGCTGTCGGTCGGCACCCTGCTTGGCGCCATCGCCAGCAAAGAACCCGGCGAGCTGGCCAAGGCACTGCCCAATGGGGCGATTTTCGGCGTCGGCAACGACAACTTTGGCGCACTGATCACTGCGCTGTCCTCGACCGGCAAAAGCAACCTGCTTTCCACCCCCACCCTGCTGACGCTGGACAATCAGGCCGCCGAGATTCTGGTCGGGCAGAACGTGCCGTTCCAGACAGGCTCCTACACCACCGACGCGGCTGGCTCGAGCAACCCCTTCACCACCATCGAGCGCAAGGATATCGGCGTGACCCTCAAGGTCACCCCGCATATCAATGAGGGCGCCACCCTGCGCCTGGTGATCGAACAGGAAATCTCCTCCATCGCCCCGAGCACCGGGCTGAATGCCCAGGCGGTGGATCTGGTCACCAACAAGCGCTCGATCAAGAGCACTGTGCTGGCCGATGACGGCCAGGTGATCGTGCTCGGTGGTCTGATTCAGGACGACATCACCAGCAGCGAGAGCAAGGTGCCACTGCTCGGCGATATACCCGGAGTCGGTCGGCTGTTCCGCTCAACCCGCGAAGCTCGGCAGAAGCGCAACCTGATGGTATTTCTGCGCCCGACCGTGGCGCGCGACGGTGTCGGCCTGGCCAACCTGAGCCTGGGCAAATACCGCGACCTGCGCCTGCTCGGCCAGGCCAACGGTTACGACCAACTGCCGCAACAGGTCCACGCTTTGTTCGACCAGGGCATTGAGGCGCCTGCGACCGACCTGCGCCAGCCGGCCAAAGCCATCCCGGCAAAACCGAGCAAGAGCCTGATCGAGACCCCCAAACCTGTAGACCCCAGCACCCTCGGTGATGGCCGTGGCGGCGAAAGCCAACCCAAGGTTGTCGCACGCCGCCACACCATCCAGTTGGTCGAAGGCAGTAACCGCGAATTTATGCAGGCCCTGCTTGAGCGTCACCCCAAACAGCCGCTGCGCCTGGCCGAGCGCGAGCAGGACGGGGAAACCCGCTACGTCGTGCTCTATGGCAGCTACCCGAACCGCGAGACTGCGCTCAAAGCCCTGGCCGCCCTGCCCGAGCAGCTGCCCAAACGCGGCGCCAGCGCCCTGCCCGAGTGAGCAAAGAGGCGTTGCAGCACCACGCCGCAACGCCAAAGCCGAACGGCGTGGAACTGTGCCCCATTCCGAGCGAGACGTGGCACACCCTGGATATGAGACCAGCGTCCAAATTAAACAAGCTCGCCCTGCCCATAGCCTCTGCCTGTGAACTGCATAGCGAATAACCGTAAAGGCTCTACCTAGACTGCGCGACTTTAACTTTCCAGACTAATGGAGCAGTCGCATGTCAAAACGCTGGATTACAGCCGCAGTCGCCACCGCCATTGTCGGCGGCGTCCTGGGGGTCGTGCTCTCGGCTGACCTTGAGCCCAAGCCAAGCCAAGTGGCATCGAATAACAATCCCGAGGGTGAATCGCCCGCGCCCAGCGCAAGCACCGCTGCGCCTGTCAGCCCAGCAGCCAGCCAAGGCGCAAGCGGCGTCACCACCTTGCAAGCCAAACCGCCCGCGGCCAACCCCAGCGCCGCGCAGGCCACGCTCTGGGATGCAGACTCACTGCAGGAAACCGAGAGCAACGGCATCACCCAGCACCTGACCCAGGTCGACCCGGAGCAACTCAACAACCTGGCGCTCGGTCAGGTGGTTTCTCTGGCACTGCCGGGGCGCAGCAGCCCAACCCGCGCCAGCCTCGGCGAAACCCGCAACACCGCCGGCAGCGCCGTATGGCAAGGCAGTCTGATCGATGGCGATGAGGTGGAAAGCATGACCCTGATCAAGGGCGCGCTGGAGACCCATATCACCGTCGCTACGCTCGACGGCAGCCTGTCGATCATCATCGATAACGCCACCGGCAAGACGGTGATCACCGATGAAAACCAGCTGGTACTGCGGGCCGATCCCAACGATCACCTGCACTACGACCATAAAGAACTGGCCCCGCTGCCACCGCCAGCCCAGGGCTGATCACCGTTTACCCACCTCGCACAAGGAACGCTGACATGAAGAAAGTGCAATGGCTCTCTGCCCTCGCACTGGCCCTGACCGCCCATAGCGCCCAGGCCAACCCGCAAACCGTCGACATCATGGTGCTCTACACCAAAGACGCGCAGAGCCTGCCCAACGGCCGCGATATCGACGCACGCATCGCCAGCTATATCGAATACACCAACACGGCCTATGCCAAAAGCGGCGTGAACATCCGCCTGCGCCTGGTGCACAAGCAACTGCTCGACTGGGCCAATTACTACGACGTGTCCAGCGCCACCCTGAACAAGTTCACCGACGACGCCCAGGTAAAGCGCCTGCGTGAGCAATACGGCGCCGACGTGGTACAGCTGATCAACCGCACCACCCAGGGCCAGGGTTATGGCGTCTGCGGTATCGCCTGGATGGGCACTGGCACGAAGAACAGCGACCGCTTTAACAGCGGCGCCAAGGAAATGGCCTATGGCCTGACCGGTGTCGACTGCAGCCTCAGCACCTTCGCCCATGAAGCCGGCCACAATATGGGCCTGCGCCACTCCTACGAGCAGGACCAGCAGGAAGGCTATTACAACGCCAACGGCCACAACGGCACCCACGAATGGAGCCGTGGCTACGGCGTCCAGGGCCAGTTCAGCACCATCATGGCCTACCCGCAGGTCTTCAACGCACGCCGTCAGGCGCCGGTATTTTCCAACCCACGGTTGAACGACGCCGACTGCGCCAACCAGCCCTGCGGCATGCCGGATCGCTCCGATGCCGTGCGCGCGCTCAACGCCATGGCCGGACAGATCGCCGCCTTCCGCGCCACCCAGGTGCCCATCACCAGCAATCCCGGCACGGGCACTCCGACCAAGCCGCCGGCCGAACTGCCCTGGTGCAGCAAGCCAGCGCTCAAGGGCCTGGTCAGCAACGGCGAGTTCAACAGCAGCGAAGGCTGGCGTGCGCTGTTCGGCCAGAGCCAGCTGAGCCTGGTCAACGTGGCGCTGAACTGCCGCGACAACGCCCTGCAGATGGATGCGCGGGCCTTCGACATCCTGGCCACGCCAGTCAGTAGCCTGACAGCCGGTGCGCAATATCGCCTGAAAGCCAAAGCCATGCTCAAGGCCCGCGACAGCCGTGAGAACGTGCGCGTGGCGATCCTCCAGGAAAGCACCGATGGTCGCTTTACCTACAGCGCCGAGCAGACGGCCAGCCTGTCCGTGACCGGCAACGAGTTCAGCCGCCTGGAAAAAGCCTTTACCTATAAAACACCGAGCAACGTGCGCAATCTGTATGTGGCGATCTGGAGCGACAGCGGCAGCAGCCTGCTGGTTGATGAAGTCGAACTGCAGGAAGTCCAGGCCGCCGCACCTCCTGTACCACCTGCACCAACCCAGTTCGGCTGGAACTTCGAGAATGGCATTGGTGGCTGGTCTGGCTTCCATGGCAGCGCCCGCGCCAGCACCTTCGCCAGCGACAGCCGGCAGGCCCTGGAAGCCTATCAGCGCCAGTACGAAGGCGCCGGTGCCAGCGTCAGCCTGCTCGGCAATGTCCAGGCCGGTAATCGCTATCGCGTCTCGGCCGACCTGAGTATTGGCCGTAGCAGTGCAGTCAGCGCCATCGCCTACGCCTACCTGTATGTCGAGGATGGTAATGGTCGTGGCCAGTACCTGCCACTTGGCCAGCGCGCCACCCGTGGTGGCAGCTGGAGCAAGCTGCAGCATGAGGTGCAACTGCCGACCGGCACGCTGCGCCGCGTCGACCTGCTGATCCTGGGCACCCAACGTAGCGAGTCGCTGTTTATCGACAACGTCAGCATCGGCAAGCTGTAAACACCCAGCAGCACCCAAGCCCATGACTGCCTCAGCAGTCATGGGTTTTTTCATTAAGGATTCTTTATGTTGCAGCCCAATAAACCAGCCCGGCCAGTGGCCTCGGAGCCTCTGATCACGAGCCTGTGCCTGTTGCTTCTGCTGGCTGGCAGCCTCAGCCTGGCCTATCAGGGTGCAGCGTTCTGGCGCTTACTGCACAGCCCGATCAACCTGGCGCCCGTGCAGCACGCCCCGGTGCAGCCGGTTATTGATCAACAGCAACTGGCGGGACTGTTCGGCGTCCCTCTACTCGACAGTGGCGGCCCGGCTCCGGCCACATCCTTGCAACTGACCTTGATGGCCGCCTTCAATCACCCACAAAGCAGCCGCTCCAGCGCCATTATTGGCCAGGCCGGTCAGCCTCCTGAGCGCTTTATGGTCGGTGCCGCCATCGCCCCAGGCGTCACCCTTGAGAGCGTGCAGCGCCAGCATGTCACCCTGCTGCGCCACGGTCGCCGCGAGAGCCTGCACTTCCCGGACAAACCCAGCCAGCCACTTACACCTGCAGCCAACCCCATCGCGACCGGGTTGCTTAGTCAGGCCAGCAGCCGCAACTAAAAGCCCGCAGCGGATATCTCAATCGGCACGATCTCGAAGCTATCCTGCTTGGCGATCAGCTGAAACGCGCGCAGCTTGGCATCGCCATAGCCTTGCGCATTGTTAAAACGGTCATGCACCAACACGATCAGGTCCGGATAGGGAAACACCCCAGGGTTGAAGTGCCCTACCGCCAGCAGCTCGCTGGTTTCCCGTGCGACCAGCGGCGGCGTCAGGCGCACCAGCTGACCACGGTGATAAACCCGATAATGGCTGCTCTTACCCAAGGCAAAGCTGCTTTGAATGAACTGGCGAATCGACCAACTGCCAGCCACCTCCTGAATGCTGCGCTCGCCCTGGGTGCTGCAACCGACCAGCAGTGCAGCCCCCAGCAGCAGATAACGGTTTAGTCGTCGCATAACACCTCCCTGGCATTACCCACTAAAGCCTATTGGAACGGTTTAATCGCCACCTTGAGCACGCCGTCGCGCTGGTGAGCAAATAGATCATAGGCCGCCACGATGTCATCCAGCGAATACTGGTGGGTCACCAGCGCGCCGAAATCGACGCGCCCGGAGGCCACCACATTGATCAGCCGACGCATGCGCTCCTTGCCGCCAGGGCACAGCGAGGTGACGATCTTGTGGTCACCCAAGCCAGCATGGAAAGCGCCCAGCGGTATCACCAGATCCGTCGAATACACCCCCAGACTGGACAGCGTGCCGCCGGGCTTGAGTACCCGCAGTGCGCTTGCAAAGGTGGACTGCAGGCCCAGCGCCTCGATAGCCGCATCCACGCCGCGGCCACCGGTCAGGCGCAAAATCTCCTCGACCACATCCACTTGATTGAAGTTGAGGGTGACGTCCGCGCCCATCTTGCGGGCGATCTGCAAGCGCTGCTCGACACCATCGACCACGATAATGGTGCTCGCCCCGCGCAGCTTGGCGCCGGCCGTGGCGCACAAGCCAATCGGCCCTTGGGCGAAGATCGCCACCACATCGCCGATTTTGATCTTGGCCGCTTCCGCGCCGGCAAACCCGGTGGACATGATGTCCGGGCACATCAGTACCTGCTCGTCAGTCAGGCCATCCGGCACTGGCGCGAGGTTGCCCTGAGCATCGGGCACCAGCACATATTCGGCCTGGGTGCCGTCGATGCTGTTGCCGAAGCGCCAGCCGCCCATGGGTTTGTAACCATGACAGCTGCAACCGCCATCCTGGGAGGAATAACCGTCCTGGCTGGCGTAGGAGCTGAAGCTTGGGCAGATGGCCCCAGCAATCACCCGCTGCCCCTCATGGTAGCCCTGCACGTTGCTCCCCAACTTCTCGATGATGCCAACCGGTTCATGGCCAATGGTCAGCCCTCTGGCTACCGGATACTCGCCCTTGAGGATATGCACATCGGTGCCGCAGATGGTCGTGGTGGTGATCCGCACCAGCGCATCATTGGGCCCCACTGGCGGAATGGGCTTATCCACCAGTTCGATGCGTCCAGGCTCGATAAACACCGCTGCTTTCATCATGCTCATGGTCAGGCTCCTTGTATGCGCTAGCACAGAGCCTTGACTGTAGCTGGATGAAAACCCTGCATACTTGTCCTGTATCAACGCCCGGCGCAGGCAAAGCGCTGCCCACAAACAGCCCTTGTGGATCTCCAGCCATAAAAAAACCGCCTGCGAAGAGGCGGTTTTTTAGTGCTGCCGAGGCTCAGTTGCCTTCGCGGCGCAGCGCCTGCGGGGTGAAATCACGCGGGCCCAGCTTGGCATTGAAGTTGTACATCGGCTCGTTGTTATCCAGACCGTCGACAAAGTAGCGCTTGCCCTTGAAGTCGTAGATGGTTTCCAGGGTGCTGCCGAACATCGGTACGTCGTAATAGCTGATCGGGTGGCTTTCCTGCACGCCGCTCAGCTCGCCACTCTTGTCGTAAAGATCGGCGGCGAGGATCTGCCAGCTGTCTTCATCGATATAGAAACGACGCTTGGCATACGGATGGCTAAAGCCCTTGCGCAGCTCGGCCTCGACCACCCAAACGCGGTGCAGCTCATAGCGCAACAGATCCGGGTTGACGGTGTTGCTGCGCAGGATGTTGTCGTAGGGAATGCCCTTCTGGTGCACGGCGTAGCTGTTGTACGGCACCAGCATTTCCTGCTTGCCTATCAACTGCCAGTCGTAACGATCCGGTGCACCGTTGTAGGAGTCGACCTGATCGGCAGTGGCCATGCCGTTGCTATCCGGTTGCAGGGTGTCGTAGGCCAGCATCGGCAAACGGCGCACACGGCGCTCGCCACGGTTGAAGCGCCAGGCTTTACGGATCGCCAGTACCTGATCGAGGGTTTCCTGCACCACCAACGCCGAACCGGCAAGCTTGGCCGGCGCGACCACTTTGTACTTGTAGTAGAACAGGGTGTTGTCCAAGTCCTGCGGGCTGACGCCGTCACGACCGTAGAGGAAGTAAATATCGCGTTCCAACTTGAGCAGGTTATAAGCACCGTTGGAGAGCACCGCTGCCTGGTTGGTGACAAAGCTGATCTGGTCACCACGGTAACGCATGATGTGGTTCCAGATAACTTCCTGACCGGTTTTCGGCAGCGGGAAGGGGATACCGGCGGCGGCACCGTCGACCCCATTACCGCCGGAAATCAGCTCGGCAGTCTGCGCATTGAAGCGCGTGGCGTCATAGATACGCTGCGGCGCGGCCGCGCTGCGACGGGTCGGGAATACCCGCAGGAAGTAATCCGGGTTCTTTTCCAGCAACGCCTTGAGGCCCGCCGGCAGCTGCGCTTGGTACTGCGCCAGGTTCTGGCTGTTGACCTGATACAGCGGTGCATCGGCGCTGTAGGGGTCAGGGTGGTGCATGCCCGGCTGGTAGTTGGCCGGCGGTTGCGCCAGGCCACCGTCCCAGGCCGGAATGGTGCCGGCGGCATTGCCCGCGCGCTCACCGCCCAGCGGGGTCAGGTCCTGGCCCAGGCGTGCAGCCTGGGTACTGTCGACTTTGGCCTGTGCCTGTAACGCGCACGTAGCCAGCAGCAGAATTGAAAGCGTTCTCAACACAGCGATCTCCTCGCAGCCTGGCCTGAGGCAGGGCTGCTGTTTTTATGACCGGGGCAGTGCTGCCCGGGTTTATGTGCCGTCTTGGTGAGGAGCCGTCCTGGCGGGCGTCGGATTATTCCGATCTTGTGCAATCGTCCCTGTGCTTATGGTCTTGCTGCGCCGATATCTCAGCGCGTGAATCAATCAGTCGATGCGCTGGAACTTCAGGTCCCATACGCCATGCCCCAGACGCTCGCCGCGGCGCTCGAACTTGGTGGTCGGGCGCTCCGTCGGGCGCGGCACATACTGGCCGTCCTCGGCCTGATTCTGGTAACCGGGCGCAACATTCATCACGTCCAACATGTACTCGGCATAGGGCTGCCAATCGGTGGCCATGTGCAGTACACCGCCAACCTTGAGCTTCTGCCGCACCAGCTCGGCAAACGCCGGCTGCACGATACGCCGCTTGTTGTGCTTGGCCTTATGCCAGGGGTCCGGGAAGAATAGCAGCACCCGGTCCAGACTGGCGTCGGCCACACAGGTGCGCAGCACGTCCAGCGCATCGCAGCTGTAGACGCGCATATTGTTGAGGTTCTGCGTCATCAGGCCGTTAAGCAGCGCGCCGACACCCGGACGGTGTACTTCCACCCCGATAAAGTCCTGCTCGGGCGAAGCGGCGGCCATTTCCAGGGTGGAATGACCCATGCCGAAGCCGATTTCAAAGGTGCGCGGCGCGCTGCGACCGAACACCTGATCGAAATCGCGCAGACCGTCCTCCAGCTGCAGGCCGAACTTCGGCCAGCCCTGATCGAGGCCGCGCTGCTGGCCTTCAGTCATGCGCCCGGCACGCATCACAAAACTCTTGATCGCGCGGTGCTTGGAGGTGTCTTCAGCCGGCTCAGGTTGTTGTGGCAAATCAGTCATGCTGTGCTCTTAAAGTGCTTTTAGAGTGCTTTTACGATTTCGCGAGCTAGAGCCATGCAAGGCGCTACGTTAGTAACAGCCTCCGGCTGGTCAAAGCAGGCGAGGAAGCGGAGTTTACGAGTTGTAAATGAGCATTACGACCGGGCTGGCGCTCCAGCCTGTTTCTAACGCAGCAGGGCCGACGCGCAGCAAATCGTAGTCCTTACTTGATTAGGCCATCCAGCGGCGAAGAAGCGCTGGCATAGAGTTTTTTCGGCATGCGCCCGGCCAGGTAGGCCATGCGTCCGGCGATGATCGCGTGCTTCATCGCCTCGCCCATCAGAATCGGGTTCTGCGCATGGGCAATCGCGCTGTTCATCAGTACCGCCTCGCAGCCCAGTTCCATGGCGATGGTGGCATCGGACGCGGTACCGACACCGGCATCGACCAATACCGGAACGGTAGCCTCTTCGAGAATGATGCGCAGGTTATACGGGTTGCAGATGCCCAAGCCGGTGCCAATCAGACCGGCCAGCGGCATCACCGCGATGCAACCCATGGCCGCCAGTTCGCGGGCAATGATCGGGTCATCGCTGGTGTAGACCATCACGTCGAAGCCGTCCTTGACCAGCACTTCGGCGGCCTTGAGGGTTTCGATCACATTGGGGAACAGGGTCTTCTGGTCGGCCAGCACTTCCAGCTTGACCAGCTTGTGACCGTCGAGCAGCTCACGGGCCAAACGGCAGGTACGCACCGCCTCAACGGCGTCGTAGCAACCAGCGGTGTTCGGCAGGATGGTGTACTTGTCGGGCGAGATCACATCCAGCAGGTTCGGCTCGCCCGGATTCTGCCCGATATTGGTCCGCCGCACCGCCACGGTGACGATCTCGGCACCCGAAGCCTCGATGGCCAGACGGGTTTCTTCGAGGTCCTTGTACTTGCCGGTCCCCACCAGCAGACGCGACTGATAAGTACGGCCGGCCAGGGTAAAGGGCTTGTCGCTGGGCGCATGGCTCATGGGTAATCCTCGTGAAGGTGGGCGGCTGTCTGAACGCGATAAACCGATGAGCGGGGATCAACCACCGCCAATGGCGTGGACCACTTCAACCTGGTCACCCTCGCGCAAGGCGGTGGTGGCGTGCTGGCTGCGCGGCACGATATCCAGATTGAGCTCAACCGCCACGCGGCGTCCGGCCAGATCCAGACGGTCGATCAACCCGGCGACGGTGGCGCCGTCGGGCAATTCGAATGTTTCACCGTTTAACTGAATATGCATGACGGGTCGGTCACAACTGGGAAAAGGGCCGGCATTCTAGCCTGATCATGGGCGTTGACCAAGGCTGAAGGCTGCCGCTCGTCCTGCTTTCTGACTTATGGGTCAGGCGTTATGACGCCCGCCAAGCTTCCAGGCCGCCATGCCCAGGCACAGCCAGCCGGCAAGAAACGCCAGGCCGCCGAAAGGCGTGACCATGCCCCACGCACTGATGCCGCTCAAGGTCAGCGCATACAGGCTACCGGAGAACAGCACGATGCCCAGGGCAAACAGTGCGCCGGCGCAATTGACCAGCGGCGCGGGCCGCAGCAAGGCCAGCAGGCCGACGCCGAACAGCGCCAGCGCGTGAATCAGCTGGTAGTGAGTACCGGTCTGGAATACCGCGAGATAGGCCGGCGTCAGCTGATCCTTCAGGCCATGCGCGGCAAAGGCGCCGAGGGCAACACCGGTAAAACCGGCACAGGCAGACAGCAATAACCACAGACGAGCCATGCATCACTCCAGCTATAAAGACAGGGCTGGCTATAATGGCCGGCAAAATCACCCTGGCCAAGCACGCATGTTTCGATCCATCGCCCGTCGCCTGCTCAAACTCCTGCTCTGGCTAATCCTCGGCTCGGTATTGCTGGTGCTGTTGTTTCGCTGGGTACCGCCACCCGGCACAGCGCTGATGGTCGAGCGCAAGATCGAATCCTGGCTCGAAGACCGGCCCATCGACCTGCAGCGCAGCTGGCGGCCGTGGAGTGAACTGCCGGACGACCTGAAGATGGCAGTGATTGCCGGCGAAGATCAGAAGTTCGCCGAACACTGGGGCTTCGATGTCGCGGCCATCCAGGCCGCCCTGGAGCACAATCAGCAAGGCGGCTCACTGCGCGGCGCCAGTACCCTCAGCCAGCAAGTCGCGAAGAACCTGTTTCTCTGGTCTGGGCGCAGCTGGCTGCGCAAAGGCATGGAAGTGTGGTTTACCGGCCTGATCGAACTGCTCTGGCCCAAGCAGCGGATTCTTGAGATGTACCTCAACAGCGTCGAGTGGGGCGATGGCGTGTTCGGCGCCGAGGCGGCAGCGCGGCATCACTTCAAGGTCGGCGCACCTTATTTGTCGCGCCAGCAGAGCAGCCTGCTGGCCGCCGTGCTGCCCAACCCGCGCGAGTGGAGCGCCAGCCGCCCGAGTGCGCACATCAGCCGTCGGGCCAGCTGGATTCGCCAGCAGATGTGGCAACTGGGCGGCAGCCATTACCTCAACCGCCTGCAACCCAGCCGCCCCGAGTGGTGGCCGAGCTGGTTAAAGGGCGTCTAGCTCAGCGCTGTTTAAGCAGGCGCCGCGGCACGGCATAGAGGAAGTACAGCTCTTCATCTTGCAGATGCGCGGTCATACCCAACTCGGGATAGACCCAGGCCTGCCCCTCGGCCAACTCCAGGGTCAGACGCGGCTGACCGATACTCGCGGCGAGTCGCGCAACATCCAGCGGCGCCGGCGGCAGCAAGGTCAGCGCAATAATCGGGCGATTGGCCAATGGCACCAGCAACTGGCTGCCCAGCGGCTGCTCCTTGTCCGTCGGCTTTAGCCCAGCGGCGGCCAGCAGGCTCTCTCGCTCGGCCTTATCCAGACCGACTTCCGCCTCCAACGACCAATTGCCATCAGCATCCTGCAAGTCGCCGCGATACAGCAGGCGTGCGCCTTCCAGATTAGGCTGCAGCCAGAGTTCGCCATCCAGAGCATCATGCAGGTGCACCAGACTCAAGCGATCATCGGCCAACGGCGCGAGCACTCTGGTTTGCCATTGCGCCAGCCAGGGCAGAGGCTGCGCAGCCGGCTGCGGGCGCATCAACCACGCCCCCCAGGCAAAGAACAAGGCGGCGACCACGGCAAAGATCAGCCAGTGCTGCGGGCGTATGGGCGGTAATTTCACGGGCTTTTCCTTAGGCAGAAAAAAGCCGCACCTGGGTGCGGCTTCTGACAGTAGCGCGATTACGCGGCGATTGAGCCCTTGAGCTTGTTCATCGCGTTCTTTTCCAGCTGACGGATGCGCTCGGCCGACACGTTGTACTTGGCAGCCAGGTCATGCAGCGTGGCTTTCTCTTCGGCCAGCCAGCGCTGATAAAGGATGTCACGGCTGCGCTCATCCAAACCTTCCAGCGCTTCGTGCAGATTGGCGGTGGAGCTGTCGCTCCAGTCGGAATCTTCCAGCTGACGCGCAGGGTCGTAGCGGTGGTCTTCCAGGTAATGCGCCGGCGACTGGAAGGCGCTTTCGTCGTCCGCCTCGGCAGCCGGGTCAAAGGCCATATCGTGGCCAGTCAGACGGCTCTCCATCTCGCGCACTTCACGCGGCTCAACGCCGAGGCTTGCGGCCACGGCATGCACTTCATCGTTGTTCAGCCAGGCCAGACGCTTCTTCTGGCTGCGCAGGTTGAAGAACAGCTTGCGCTGCGCCTTGGTGGTGGCGACTTTGACGATGCGCCAGTTTTTCAGGATGAACTCATGGATTTCGGCGCGAATCCAGTGCACGGCGAACGACACCAGGCGCACACCCATTTCCGGGTTGAAGCGCTTGACCGCCTTCATCAGGCCGACGTTGCCTTCCTGAATCAGGTCAGCCTGGGCCAGGCCATAACCGGAGTAGCTGCGGGCGATATGCACAACAAAACGCAGGTGAGCCAGCACCATTTGCCGGGCGGCCTCGAGGTCTTGTTTGTAGAAGAGACTTTCCGCCAGTTCACGCTCCTGCTCGGGGGTCAACAGCGGGATGCCGTTTACCGCATGCACGTATGCCTCCAGGTTGGCACCCGGAACCAGAGCATGAACAGGTTGCAAAGAAGTGGACATTTGAATCCTCCGACTTACGAATCGTGGAGCAGTCTAGCACTGCCCCATGGGACTTTATACCGGGGTACAAGTTCCCTTACACATAGTCAATATCAAGCAAAACAATAACTTACTACCTAGGGGCCAGTTCGCTCAAGTGCCGTGCGACCGCCAGCCAGGCGCCAATATAGCCCAACAGTACCGCGCCGAGCAGCAGGGATAGACCATCGGCTAGCGGCACGCCCGCCAGGGCGAAGTCGCTGCCATACAAACCGGCCAGGCGCACCACGGCATCATTCAACCAACCCAGGCCGTAAGCCAGCAGCAGCCAGGCCAGCAGCCCGGCGCCCAAACCGTAGAGCGTACCCATATAAAGAAATGGCCGACGCACATAGCTGTCGGTGCCGCCGACCAGCTTGATCACCTCGATCTCGGTGCGGCGGTTCTCGATATGCAGACGAATGGTATTACCGATCACCAGCAGCAGCGCCATCACCAGCAACAGGGTCAGACCGAAGACGAAGCGCTCACCCAGCTTGAGCATGGCACTCAGGCGCTCGACCCAGAGCAGATCCAGCTGCGCCTGCTGCACCCGTGGCAACTCGGCCAAGCGCAAGCGCAGTGCTTCCAGGGCGACCTTGTCGACTTGCTGCGGCGTCACCACGATCACCCCAGGCAGCGGGTTATCCGGCAGTTCCTTAAGCGCTTCGCCAAGACCGGATTGTTGCTGGAACTCGGCCAAGGCCTGTTCGCGACTGATCCACTCGGCCTCTTCCACATCGTCCATCTCGGCGATCTGCTCGCGCAGCGCCTGGCCCTGAGCGTCCGTGGCGTCGATCTGTAGAAACAGGGAAATCTGCGCCGCGCGCTGCCAGGACACACCCAGGCGCTCGACGTTATCCAGCAGCAGCGCCAAGCCCATGGGCAGGCTCAAGGCTACGGCCATCACCAAACAGGTAAAGAAGCTGCCTATAGGCTGCTTGCCCAACCGGCGCAGGCTGTCGACCAGGCTGGCGCGGTGGTTTTCCAACCATGCATGCAGCTGGTGGGTAAAGCTCGGGCCGTCGTCGTCCGGCGTCGGCGATTCGGATTTCTTCGGTGCAGCGCCGACGCGCTGCGCGGGCTGCGGTGGCGGCATGCGGGTGGCGCTCATGCGGCCTCCCCGTCGCCGATCAGGCGGCCACGCTGCAAGGTCAGCATGCGGTGGCGCATGCGCGCGATCAGGGCCAGATCGTGACTGGCGATCAGCACCGTGGTGCCCAGGCGGTTGATGTCTTCAAACACCCCCATGATCTCGGCCGCCAGGCGCGGGTCGAGGTTACCGGTGGGCTCATCCGCCAGCAGCAGGGCCGGGCGATGCACGATGGCGCGAGCAATGCCGACGCGCTGCTGCTGACCGGTGGACAGGTCGCCTGGGGACTGCTCGGCCTTGTCGGCCAGGGACACACGCTCCAGCGCAGTGCGCACGCGGGTGCCGATCTCATCCTTGGACAGGCCGAGAATCTGCAGCGGCAGTGCCACGTTGTCGAACACGCTGCGGTCGAACAGCAGCTGATGGTTCTGGAACACCACGCCGATCTGCCGACGCAGGAAGGGAATCTGCGCATTGGTGATATGCGACAGGTCCTGCCCGGCCAGCAGCAGCTTGCCGCTGCTCGGCCGCTCCATCGCCAGCAGCAGGCGCAGCAAGGTGCTCTTGCCGGCGCCGGAATGCCCGGTGACGAAGAGGAACTCGCCACGGCGCACGTGGAAGCTCAGCTCGTGCAGCCCGACGTGGCCGTTGGCGTAGCGTTTACCGACCTGCTCGAACTTGATCATCCTATTTCTCCGCGAACAGCGCCTGAACGAAGGCCTCGGCCTCGAAGGTGCGCAGGTCATCAATGCCCTCGCCCACCCCGATATAACGAATCGGCAAAGCAAACTGCTTGGCCAGGGCAAAGATCACCCCGCCCTTGGCGGTGCCGTCCAGCTTGGTCAATGCCAGGCCGGTGAGGTTGACCGTCTGATTGAACTGCTTGGCCTGATTGATCGCGTTCTGCCCGGTACCGGCATCCAGCACCAGCAGCACTTCGTGCGGCGCGGTGTCGTCCAGCTTGCCGATCACCCGGCGGACCTTCTTCAACTCTTCCATCAGGTTGTCTTTGGTGTGCAGACGCCCGGCGGTATCAGCAATCAGCACGTCCATGCCGCGCGCCTTGGCGGCCTGCACGGCATCGAAAATCACCGAAGCGGAATCCGCGCCGGTGTGCTGGGCAATCACCGCAATCTGGTTGCGCTCGCCCCACACCTGCAGTTGCTCGACGGCAGCGGCGCGGAAGGTGTCGCCGGCAGCGAGCATGACCTTCTTGCCATCCTGCTGGAGTTTTTTCGCCAGCTTGCCGATGGTGGTGGTCTTGCCCGCGCCGTTTACGCCGACCACCAGAATCACATAGGGCTGCTTGCTGCTGTCGATCTGCAGCGGCTGCTCGACCGGCTTGAGCAACGCCACCAACTCATCCTGCAGGGCCTTGTACAACGCGCCACTGTCGGCCAACTCCTTGCGCGCCACACGCTTGGTCAGGTTACCGATGATCGCCGTGGTGGCCTCGACACCAACGTCGGCAGTCAGCAGGCGGGTCTCCAGGTCTTCGAGCAGGTCATCGTCGATGGCCTTCTTGCCGAGAAACAGGCTGGCCATACCTTCGCCAAGGCTGGCGCTGGTTTTCGACAGGCCTTGCTTGAGGCGTTCGAGAAAGCCCGCCCGGGTTTCTTCGGCGCTTTTAACCGGAGCGGCAACAGGTTGCACGACAGCAGGCTCGGCCACGGGTGGCACGACGACCGGCTCAACCAGCGCAGGCTGTTCAATATGGGCATGCAGCACTTCGCTGCCGGCATTAATACGGAAACGCGATGGACGTGGCTGTGGATTGGCTTCGCTGGCGTCAACCGGCGCGGGCATGGCGGCAGCGGCCTGTTCAACCGGGCCAGGGACCGCCGGCGCAGGCTGCGGCGCGGCAACGACCTCAGCGGTAATAACCGGCTCTACGACTGGCGCAGCGACTTCGCTTACCGGCGCAACGGGCGCAGCTGCGGGCTCAGCGGGCTCCGTAGCCGGCGCAACCGTAACAACCGGCTGCTCGCTAACCGGAGTTGGTTGCGGCTCAGGGCTGGTCGGTGCTTGTGGCTTTTTACGCAGCCAGCCGAACAGGTCTTTCTTCTCCGCTGGCTTCTCGGCAGAGGCCGGCGCAGAAGGCGCGGGAGTGTTTTTGTCGTCGTTGGAACCAAACATGGAGGACGGCTATCTCGAAAGGTGCGACACGCCGGTACAAGGCTCAGAAAGTATTACCCACGCAGCGCAACAGAGCTGAAGAGTGTGCGCAGTAATACCCGGATGCCCCAGCAGACACGGCCGCCAGTAAAACGGATGCGTATCCTAGCACCTCCGCGCCCACCGGCGCTAAGACCAAGCGGGCGCGTCCGACAGCTTGTACTGCCGTTTAGAAGGTCTTGCTGGCGCTGGCGACCAGGGTCGGCCCGCACAGGTCGTCATAGCCGTTGAAGTTCAAGCACTCGGCTTTCGACTGGTCGGTGTCGATGTAGCTCAGCCCCCAGGTCACGCCGATCAGGTCGCGAGTCAGGTCGACCTGCCAGTAGCCATAGCTCTGCCGCGACCGGCTGAAGTCTTCATTCCAAAGCACGTCGTCCTTGTAGTCGACATTCCCGTAGCGAGCATCCAGGGCCACGTCCAACGGCAGCAGGGTGCGATAGCCGATGTATGCGTTGAGCTTGTCGTCGTCGGTATCGACCGAATACTTGCCGCCGACATAGGCGCCGTAGGCCTCTAGGGTGACGATGATATCGCTGCTGTTGAACTGGCTTTCGCCTGGGTAGGTGTACTTGCTGTACATGGCGTCCAGGCTGATGTTGTCGTTGATCTGCCAGTAGTAGCCTGCGTAGTAATCGACTTCCTGGCGGGTGCCGTAGTTATCGTCATGTTCCCAGTCGTAGCCAAAATTGACATGACTGGTCCAGGCCCCGAGGTAAGCGCCGCTGGCGTGGCTGAGCATCACGTCGAGCTGCGCGGCCGGGTCGCCGAGGGTTTGCGAGACGCCGTCAGAGCGGTAGTCGCTGACCACTTTGGGGGTAATCAGCAGGGCGAACTGATCATTCAGTTCCACTGCCTGGCAGCAGATGGGCAGCAGCGTCAGGCTGGCGAGAGTGAGGGTGAGGGTGAGGGTGGGTAATGCGCGCATTGGCTATTCCTTATTGTTATGGGTCTGTGGCGACTGCTGGGCAAGGCTCCGCCCGCCCCGCCCGATGCGGGGAGCAGTACCGATAAGGCGGAGCGGACGGAGTCGGAGTCAGGAGGCCGGGGCGTAAACCTGTTTACCGGCAAAGAAGGTGCGCAGCACCTGAGTGTCGAACAGCTCTTCATCGCTGACCGTGAACACATCGCGGTCGAGCACGATCAGGTCAGCCTGCTTGCCGGGCGCCAGGGAGCCGATCTGGCTGTCCAGGCGCAGGGCCTTGGCGGCATTCAGGGTGTAGGCCTGGAACATGCTTTCGCGGTCGATGCTTTCCTTGGCATTTAGCACGCCCATAGGGCCCTTGCGGGTGCTGGCCTGGGCGATGGCATTCCACGGATTGGGGCTGGATACCGGCCAATCGCTGGCCCCGGCGATGGTCGCGCCGGCCTGGTGCAGCGAACGCGCCGGGTATTGGTACTGGTAGGCGGCAGCGCTGACATAGGGTTTGACCAGTTCCTCGGTGTAGGCCTCGGCGGTGGCCCAGAGCAGCTGCATTGAGGCGATCACGCCGAGCTGCTTGAAGCGCACAAACTCCTTGGGATTGACCAGCTGCAGGTGGCTGATGCTGTGCGGCACCAGCGCCGGCTTGAGCGAGCGGGCGTACGCGAAGCCATTCAGCGCTTCACGCACCGCGCGGTCGCCGACCGCATGCACATGCATGATCCAGCCGCGCTGTTCAGCCGCCACGGCCAATTCTCCGAAGTGCTTCGGGTCGATCAGCAACTCGCCGCGCTTGAGGCTGTTCTTGAACGGGTCGATTACCGCAGCGGTCTGGCCGGGGAACTCCATTACGCCGTCGGCGAAAATCTTAACCCCTGGGAACGTCAGGTTCGGCACGCCCTGAAATTGCTGCATGACCTTGGCCAGCACGTCGAGGTCGGCCGGCTGGCTTTGCGGATGGGTGATCAGCAGCGCCGCGACGTGGGCGCTCAGCTCACCGTTCTCGGCCAGCTTGCGGTACAGCGGCAGTACGCCGACATCCTGCTCGGTGGGGCGCAGCTCGAACAGCGAATCGCCGCTGCCGGCATTGGCCGCCGCGTCCATCCAGGCGGTAACGCCGACCTGGTTGTTAACCTTCACCGCCTCACGCGCCGCGTTGAGCATCACCGCCTCGGTGGGCGCAGGCAGTTGGCTGCGCACCCGATCCCAGCCGTTTTCCGCCAGGTAGCCGCTGGGGGTGAAGTCGGCAGCGTGGCCGATATAGTTGCGCTCCTTCTCCGGCAGGCTCTTCACCAGCGCCGCGTCGATTTTCACGCGCGCGAGCATGGCGTTGTTGGCCCAGCCGGTATGGCCGTCGATGCCATTCAGCACCACCGGCTGATCGGCCCAGCGGCCCTGGTTGAATATCTGGCCCAGCCCGGCGCTCTGCTCCCAATAGCCCGAGCTGGCGCCGGAGATGACGATGATATCGCCCACCCGCGCCGCGCCGGCCTGATCCTGGGCAATGATCCACTGCTCCAGTTCGGCCAGCGGTTTCACTTCGTCATACAGGTTGGAGCCCATGCTGTCGTAGGCCGCCACAACCGGGTGGCTGTGGGTGTCGATCATGCCCGGCATCAGCACCTTGCCAGCCAGGTCGATCAGTTGCGTATCAGCACCGGCCAGGGCCTTGATCTCGGCATTGCTGCCCACCTTGAGGATCTTGCCATCGGCCACCGCGACCGCTTGCGCCAGAGGCTGGCCGGGTTCAGCGGTGTACACCTTGCCGTTAAATAGCAGCAGGTCGGCAGCAGCCATGGCTTCCATCGAGGAAAAAGCCAGAGCCGCGACCAACAGGCTTGGAATAAATCGTTGCATTGCCTTAGCCTCTTGTTCTTATTGGTTTCGCCGCGAGACTAGCGCCTGGCGCAGCGGTGCAGAACCGCAGCGCCAAGCAAAACGCTTTTGCCAAACAGGAAAAACTCTATGGACAAGCTCAGCGCCCTGAGCATGTTTGTCGCCACCGCCGAGCACGGCAGTTTCAGCCGTGCGGCCGAGCAGCTGGGCAAAACCCCCTCGGCCTTGACCAAGGCGGTCAGCCATCTGGAAGCCGAACTGGGCGCGCAGCTGTTCGAGCGCAGCACCCGGCGCACCGCGTTGACCGAAGCCGGGCGGCTCTATCTGGATACCGCGCGCCAGGTGCTACAACGCCTGCACGATGCCGGTGAGGAAATTGGCCAGCTCAAGCACGGCCTGCATGGCAACCTGCGCCTGACCGCGCCGCTGGGCTTTGGTCGGGCGTTTCTCGATGAGGCTTGTGGTGGCTTTCTCGCCGCCAACCCACAGATCCGCCTGCGGGTCGATCTGAGCGACGCCTTTGTCGATCTGGTCGACGGTGGTTATGACCTGGCCCTGCGCGAGGGCCGCAGCGACCTGCCGGGACTGATCGCCAAACCCCTGGGGCACAACCGTATCGTGCTATGCGCCAGCCCGGCCTACCTGGCCGCCAACCCGACTCCCGTGCGCCCGGAACACTTCGCCCAGCACCAGTGGCTGCTCTACCGCCACCCATCGCTGGATCAGCACTTCTGGTGGCTGGCGCAAAACGGTGTGCGCCTGCGCGTCCCGGTGCCTACTGCCCGCCTGGAAAGTGACAACTACGACCTGCTGCTGGCCAATACGCTGAGCGGCGCTGGCCTTTATGGCTGCCCGACCTGGAGCGTGCAGCCCTATCTGGACAGCGGCCAACTGGTCCAGGTGATGAGCGATTACGACTTTGACCCGGATGCCTTCGGCCCGTTGATCCTCGCCGTATACCCCAGCCACCGGCGCGCCACGCGCAAGGTGCAGGCCTTTATCGATTACCTGGCGGCCTTTCTCGACGCCCGCGGGCTGGGCCTCAACCCCGCCACCAAGACCTGAACAATAGCCACGGCGCTGGTGGAACCGGCCCACACCGGCAAGGTCTCACGGTTCTGTTGCGCGCCGCTTGCCGTTAAACTCCGCCCCTGCCTGAGCCGCCCAAAAGGCCGAGGCTATGCAGATCGCACACAGGTTCTATGGATTGACTGCCGCAACACGCGATACTCTGCCGCAGGTTTTGCCCAACACCTTATACCTGCGCTTCACAGCGTGCCGAGTCGCCCTCCGCGCCCCGGCAACCTGCCATTTACGGTGAACAGACTCCCATGCCAACGCTTGCCCATCGTGTCGCCGCCCTCTGCTTCGGCGTACTCTCCTGCCCGCTGCTGGCCCTGGCCGCCGAGCCGCAGCCGACCCACGAATTCAGCCTGGACAATGGCCTCAAGGTCATCGTGCGCGAAGACCATCGCGCCCCGGTGGTGGTCAGCCAGCTCTGGTACAAGGTTGGCTCCAGCTACGAGACGCCCGGCCAGACCGGCCTGTCCCACGCCCTCGAACACATGATGTTCAAGGGCAGCCGCAAGCTCGGCCCCGGTGAAGCCTCGCGCATCCTGCGTGAACTGGGCGCCGAGGAAAACGCCTTTACCAGCGACGATTACACCGCCTACTACCAGGTGCTGGCCCGTGACCGCCTGGCCGTCGCCCTGGAGCTGGAAGCCGACCGTCTGGCCAGCCTCAAGCTGCCGGCCGATGAGTTCGCCAAGGAAATCGAGGTAATCAAGGAAGAGCGCCGCCTGCGCACCGACGATAAACCGTCGAGCCTGGCCTATGAGCGCTTCAAGGCCATGGCCTACCCCGCCAGCGGTTACCACACGCCGACTATCGGCTGGATGGCCGACCTTGAGCGCATGACCGTCGAAGAGCTGCGCGCCTGGTACCAAGCCTGGTACGCGCCAAACAACGCCACCCTGGTGGTGGTCGGTGACGTCAGCGTCGCCGAGGTGAAGATCCTTGCCGAGCGCTACTTCGGCGCCATTCCCAAGCGCACCGTGCCCACGGCGAAAGCGCCGCGTGAGCTGGCCGCACCGGGCGAACGACGCCTCACCCTGCACCTGAAAACCCAGCTGCCGAGCCTGATGATGGGCTTTAACGTGCCTGGCCTGGCCACCGCCGAACAGCCGCGCCAGGTGCATGCCCTGCGCCTGGCCGCCGCCCTGCTCGATGGCGGCTACAGCGCCCGCCTGCCCACGCGCCTGGAGCGTGGCGAGGAACTGGTATCCGGCGCCTCTGCCTGGTACGACGGCTTCTCCCGTGGCGACAGCCTGTTCATCCTTTCCGCTACGCCCAACGTGCAGACCGGCAAGACTCTGCAGCAGGTCGAAGCCGGCCTATGGCGTGAGCTGGAAGACTTGAAAAATACCCCGCCAAGCGCCGAAGAGCTGGCCCGAGTGCGTGCACAAGTGATTGCCGGCCTGGTCTACGAGCGTGATTCGATCACCAGCCAGGCCACCGCCATCGGCCAGCTGGAAACCGTCGGCCTGTCGTGGAAGCTGATCGACCAGGAGCTGGCCGAACTGGAGGCTGTGACCCCGGCCGATATCCAGCAAGCCGCCAGCACCTTCTTTACCCGCGACCGCCTGAGCGTCGCCCATGTTCTGCCTGAGGAGAAGCGCAATGAGTGAGCGCAATGGCCTGCGCTACGGCCTGCTTGGCCTGGCGCTACTGATATTGCTGGCGCTGCTGGCCCTGGTGATCAACCGCCCGGATAGCAGTCCAACCCCGGCCCCGGCCCCGGCCGCCGAATCGACCCACATCGAATCCCTGGCCGCCCTTGGCGATCAGCCGCCTAGCCGCCGCGATCTGAATATCCAGACCTGGCAAACCGCCGAAGGCGCCAAGGTGCTGTTCGTCGAAGCCCGCGAGCTGCCGATGTTCGACCTGCAACTGACCTTTGCCGCCGGCAGCAGCCATGACGACGGCGTCGCCGGTCTGGCCATGCTGACCAACGCCATGCTCAACGAAGGCGTGCCGGGTAAGGATGTCGGCGCAATCGCCGCCGGCTTCGAAAACCTCGGTGCCAACTTCGGCAACGGCGCGTTCCGCGACATGGCCATCGCCAGCCTGCGCAGCCTCAGCGCGGCGGACAAACGCGAGCCGGCGCTGCAGCTGTTCAATCAGGTGCTCGGCCAACCGACCTTCCCAGAAGACTCACTGGCGCGGATCAAGAACCAGCTGCTGGCTGGCTTCGAATATCAGAAGCAGAACCCCGGCAAGCTGGCCAGCCTGGCGCTGTTCGAGCGCCTGTACGGCAACCACCCTTACGCGCACCCGAGCGACGGCAATGCGGAGTCGATCCCGACCATCAGCCGTGAGCAGCTGCAGGCCTTCCATGCCAAGGCCTACACCGCCAATAACGCGATTATTGCGCTGGTCGGCGACCTCTCGCGCAGTGATGCCGAAGCCCTGGCCAGCCAGGTATCCGCCGCACTGCCGCAAGGCCCGGCGCTGCAGCGTATCGCCCAGCCGGAAGTCCCTAAGCCGGGCCTGCAGCACATCGAGTTCCCGTCCAACCAGACCCACCTGATGATTGCCCAGCTCGGCATCGACCGCCGCGACCCGGACTACGCCGCGCTCTACCTGGGCAACCAGGTATTCGGCGGCGGTGGTTTTGGCACCCGCCTGATGACCGAAGTGCGCGAGAAACGCGGCCTGACCTATGGCGTCTACTCCGGCTTCAGCGCCATGCAAGCGCGCGGCCCCTTTATGATCACCCTGCAGACCCGCGCCGAACTCAGCGACGGCACCCTGCAACTGGTCAAAAGCATGCTCGCCGACTTTATCGCCAACGGCCCGACCGCTGATGAGCTGAACAACGCCAAGCGCGAGCTGGCCGGCAGCTTCCCGCTGTCCACTGCGAGCAATGCCGCTATCGTCGGCCAGTTGGGCTCCATGGGTTTCTATGACCTGCCGCTGAGCTACCTGGAAGACTTTATGCGCGACGTCGAAGCGCTGAGCGTGGAACAGGTCAAGGCCGCCATGGCCAAGCACCTCAACCCCGACGCCCTGGTGATCGTCACCGCCGGCCCGAGCGTGGCGCAGAAAGAACTGCCACCGCCCACCGACAACCCTGCCGAGCAACCCACTGGCGTCCCGGAGCACTGATGAGCAAGCGACCCAAACCGCCAAAAGCCAACCCCGCCCACAGCGGCGATGGCCAGCTGCGGATCATCGGCGGGCAATGGCGCTCGCGGCAGTTCAACTTCCCCATGGCGGCTGGCCTGCGACCGACACCGAACCGCGTGCGTGAGACGCTATTCAACTGGCTGGCGCCTTATGTCGAAGGCGCCAAGGTGCTCGACCTGTTCGCCGGCAGCGGCGCGCTGTTTCTCGAAGCGTTGTCACGCGGCGCCGGCAGCGCCCTGGCCCTGGACCTCAACCCAGCGGCTATCGCCAGCCTGCGCAGCCACCTGCAAACGCTGAACTGCGACAACGGCCAGTTGCAGCAGACCGACGCCCTGCTCTACCTGCAGAACCCGGCGGCGACGCCGTTCGATCTGGTGTTTCTCGACCCGCCGTTCAACCAGAACCTGCTGTTCCCCGCCTGCACCCTGCTGGAGCAGAACGGCTGGCTGGCGGCGGATGCCTGGGTCTACACCGAAAGCGAGAACTCACCCTCCAGCCTCGGCATGCCCGGCAACTGGCGCCTACACCGCGAACAGAAGGCGGGCCAGGTGTACTACGCGCTATGGCAGCGCACGGCTGCAGCCTGAGGCAAACTCCGGGCTTCACGTCGTGAAGCCCGGTCAGGTTCTGTTATTCGCCCCACTCATTTAGCTTCCGTTTCACCGCCTCAGGCCCTAGCCTGAGCGCTTTCCCAATCGATATTTGTCATGCAAACGTCCTTCAAGCCCGCCTGGTGGCTACCCGGCCCGCATCTGCAAACTCTGTGGAACCCGATGTGTCGCCAACCGGCGAAGCTTGAGCGCACGCGCGAACGGCTGTGGCTGGAGGATGGCGACTTTCTTGATCTGGACTGGCACGGCCCACACCAGGCCGATGCGCCGCTGGTGCTGGTGCTGCACGGTTTGACCGGTTCATCCGACTCGCTGTATGTGCTGGGCTTGCAGCAAAAATTAGCGACCCAGGGCTGGGCCAGCGTGGCGCTGAACTGGCGCGGCTGCTCCGGCGAGCCGAACCTGCTGGCCCGTGGTTACCACTCCGGCGCCAGCGAAGACCTGGCAGAAACAGTGCGCCACCTGCGTGCCCAACGGCCGATGGCGCCGCTGTATGCCGTGGGTTATTCCCTGGGCGGCAATGTACTGCTCAAGTACCTGGGGGAAAGCGGCGCAGAGAGTCAGTTGCAGGGCGCTGCGGCGGTGTCGGTGCCGTTTCGTCTGGATCAGTGCGCCGACCGCATCGGCATGGGCTTTTCCAGGGTCTACCAGAGCCACTTTATGCGCGAGATGGTGGCCTACGTGAAAGACAAACAGCGCCTGTTTGCTCACCGGGGCATGGCTGATCGGCTGTCCACCCTGGAGAAACTCGGCCCACTGGACAATATGCGCACCTTCTGGGATTTCGACGGACGCATCACCGCGCCGTTGCATGGCTACGCCGATGCCCAGGACTACTACCGCCGCGCCTCCAGCCGCTACTTCCTCGGCCAGATCGAGACGCCGACGCTGATTATCCAGGCCGCCGACGACCCCTTTGTGTTCCCGCACAGCCTGCCCGAAGCCAGCGAACTGTCGCCCAGCATCGAATTCGAACTGCACGCCCACGGCGGCCATGTCGGCTTTGTCGAAGGCAGCCTGGCTAAACCAGGCTATTACCTGGAACGGCGCATTCCACAGTGGCTGGCCGAGCAGGCCGCGAAACTCCTGTAGGGTGGATGACGCTCTTATCATCCACCCTACAGGACAGGTGATATTCGAGTGGTTGTGTAGGTGACGGTGGGCAAGCTTCGCGTTGCCCACCCTACGACTGAAACAACAACTCAACCCGTAGCCTGGATAAGCGCAGCGCAATCCGGGACAGCAACCCCGGATTGCGCCAAGGCTTATCCGGGCTACAAATTTGGCGACTCGTTCTTAGATCACCTGTTCCAGCGGCACATGCAGCTTGGCGTAGAGCGCCTCCACAGCCTCGCGTGCTTGCGGGGCGATATAACCGCCTTCCAACGTCAGCACCTGGTAGATGCCACGGCGCAGCATCTCTTGGCTGAGGTCGCCGGGATTGCCGCGAGTGGTGCAGAGAAAGCGCACCCAGGAGGTCATGATGATCCAGCTGTTGAGGGTCAGCGCCTCGATCTGTGGCGCATTCATCAACAGGATGCCGGCCTCGACAAAGCCCTGATAAATCTCCTGTGCACGCTGCAGACAGCGCTGCGAGAACAGCTTGTAGCGCTCGGCCAGCTCGGCGTCGCTGTCGAGCAGGTGCTCCAGATCGCGGTGCAGAAAGCGGTAGTGCCACATCGCCGCGAGCAGCGCTTCCAGATAGAAGGTTTTGTCCTGCACCGTCAGCGCGCGGCCTTCGGGGCGGCGCAGAAAGGTATCCACCTGGCTTTCGTAGAGGGCAAACAGCTCGGCGATGATCGCCTGCTTGTTGCGGAAGTGGTAGTACAGGTTGCCCGGTGAAATCCCCAGGTGCGCGGCGATATGGTTGGTGGTGACGCTGCGCTCGCCCTGGGCATTAAACAGCGCCAGGCTCTCCTGAATGATGCGTTCGCGGGTTTTCAGTGGGGCTGACATAACGGCTCGATCTCGGCTCAAAAGCCCGGCAAAGGTACACGCACCCGCCGCCAAAGTGTTACCTGCGCGCCTCTCAATCCTGCGCGCTAACTTTTCGTTGGGCTGCGTCCGTCGGCTGACAGCGCCATGCTATTTGACAGATTAGAGCAATTGCTCTAAAAATCCAGCACACCTTTTCTGCAGCGGCCTCAGCTCATCTGACGCACTGCATTGCTGGAATGCCGAGGAGTATCACCATGGTCGCCGACGTCGCCTACCTAGAACAAAGCCTGCAACGCAGCCAACAGCAGCTCAGCCAGTTGGAGAGCAGCTTTGCCCGTCAGCGCCAGGCGTTCAAGGCCAACCCCATGCCTTCGGCCGAGCAGCGCATCCAGTGGCTCAACGTGCTGCGCGATCTGCTCAGCAACCAGCGGGACGCGCTGATCAGCGCCATCTCCCAAGATTTCAGCAACCGCAGCGCCGATGAAACCCTGCTCGCCGAGCTGATGCCGAGCCTGCATGGCATCCACTACGCGACCAAGCGCATCAAGAAGTGGATGAAGCCTTCACGGCGTAGCGTAGGCATGCAATTTATGCCGGCTTCGGCCAAGGTCATCTACCAGCCGCTGGGCGTGGTCGGGGTGATCGTGCCGTGGACCTACCCGCTGTTTCTCGCCATCGGCCCACTGGTTGGCGCCCTGGCCGCCGGCAACCGGGTGATGATCAAGATGAGTGAGTCGACCCCGGCCACCTCGCAGCTGGTCAAGGATCTACTGGCTAAAGTCTTCCCCGAGGATCTGGTAACCGTGGTGCTGGGCGAGGCGGAAGTCGGCATGGCCTTCTCCAAACTGCCGTTCGACCACCTGCTGTTTACCGGCGCCACCAGCATCGGCAAGCACGTGATGCGCGCCGCCGCCGAGAACCTGACCCCGGTGACCCTGGAGCTGGGCGGCAAGTCGCCGGCCATCGTCTCGGCCTCCGTACCGCTGAGCGACGCCGCCGAGCGCATCGCCTTCGGCAAGACCATGAACGCCGGCCAGACCTGCGTCGCACCGGATTACGTACTGGTGCCGAAAGACCGCGTGGAGGGTTTTGTCGAGGCTTACCGCAATGCGGTGCAGAGCTTCTACCCGCAACTCAAGGACAACCCGGATTACACCGCAATCATCAACGAGCGTCAGCAGCAGCGCCTCAATGGCTACCTGCAGGACGCCGAGAGCAAAGGCGCGACCATTATTCCGCTGTACCCCGAAGCTCAGGGCCGGCGCATGCCGCAGGCCGTGCTGCTGAACGTGACCGATGAGATGAAGGTGATGCAGGACGAGATCTTCGGCCCACTGCTGCCGATCATCCCCTACGACAAGCTGGAAGATGCCTTCGCCTTTATCAATGAGCGCGACCGGCCACTGGCGCTGTACTACTTCGGCTACGACAAGAGTGAGCAGCAGCGCGTGCTGCACGAAACCCACTCCGGCGGCGTATGCCTCAACGACACCTTGCTGCACGTGGCCCAGGACGATATGCCATTCGGCGGCGTCGGCCCGTCCGGCATGGGGCATTACCACGGCCATGAGGGATTCCTCACCTTCAGCAAGGCCAAGGGCGTGTTTATCAAGCAGCGCTTCAACGCCGCCAAACTGATCTACCCACCCTACGGCAAGGCCCTGCAGAAGCTGGTGTACAAGCTGTTCGTTCGCTAACCCCAAATGGCCTGAATCGGTGATAACAATAAATGCACAACACCACGCTTGAAGCGCCGAACCTGACTCGGCGCAACCTGCTCAAGGTCGGCTTGATGGGCTCAGCCTTTCTCGCCACTGCCGGGCTGACTGCCAGCCTCAGCGGCTGTTCGGCGAGTACGCCGAAAGCCGGTTTTGCGGTAATCCGCGAGTCCGATCTGGCCTTTCTAAATGCCTTGATTCCGGTGATGCTGGCCGGCGCGGTAACGGCCGAGAAGATGCCGCAAGCAGTCGAAGGCACCCTCGCCAGCCTCGACTACAGCCTTAATCACGTCTCGCCGGAACTGCTCAAGCTGACCGTGCAGCTGTTCGACGTGCTGGCCATGCCGATCACCCGCGGGCCACTGACCGGCGTCTGGGGCAGCTGGGAAAACGCCTCAAACGCCGACGTGCAGGCCTTCCTCGAACGCTGGCAGAACAGCTCCATTGGCCTGCTGAAAATGGGCCACGCCTCGCTGCTGCAGTTGGTGATGATGAGCTGGTATAGCCGCGCAGAGTCCTGGGCGCATTGCGGCTACCCCGGCCCTCCGACGGTCTGACTAGCGGCTGGCTGCGCGTCGGCCAGGCGTTGTTGCAGATGCCTCGGACGGTGACTTGTCACCGAACGCCCGGAGGGCGGCCCGCAAGGGCGAGTGAAACGAGTACTGCTCATTTACAGCTCGTAAACTCCGCGTCCTCGCGCATCTGCGCCTAGCCTGACTCTAGCTCGCTCAACCTTTTATGCAGCGCGATCATAAAAAAGAGAACTTGAAATGCCTGTACCGGATAGTTTCAAAGAGGGCCTGGCCCGTGGCTGGAAGACCTATAACGGCTCGCGCCTGGACAGCGACCTGACCCTGGAAGCCGACGTGGCCATCGTCGGCAGCGGCGCCGGCGGCGGCACCACCGCAGAAATCCTCAGCGCGGCAGGCTTCAAGGTGCTGCTGATCGAGGAAGGGCCGCTGAAGACCAGCGACGACTTCAAGATGCTCGAAGACAAGGCCTACGCCAGCCTCTATCAGGAAGGCATCGGCCGCATGAGCAAGGATGGTGCGATCACCATCATGCAAGGCCGCGCGGTGGGCGGCACCACGCTGATCAACTGGACCTCAAGCTTTCGCACGCCCGCACCAACCCTGGAACACTGGGCCAAGGAGCACGGCGTCAAAGGCCATAGCCCCGAAGAAATGGCGCCCTGGTTCGAGCAGATGGAACAGCGCCTCGGCGTCGCGCCCTGGGTCGTGCCGCCGAATGCCAACAACGCCGTGATCAGCAGCGGCTGTGAAAAGCTCGGCTATGAATGGAAGGTCATTCCACGCAACGTGCGCGGCTGCTGGAACCTGGGCTATTGCGGCATGGGCTGCCCGACCAACGCCAAGCAGTCGATGCTGGTCACCACCATCCCCGCGACCCTGGATAAAGGCGGCGAACTGCTTTATCTGGCCCGCGCCAACAAGTTGCTGATCGACGGCGATCAGGTCACGGGCATCGAATGCCTCGGTATGGACGAGCGCAGCGTCGCCCCCAATGGCCGCACGATCACGGTCAAGGCCAAGCATTACGTACTCGCCGGTGGCGGCATCAACACCCCAGGGATTCTCCTGCGCTCGAATGCACCGGACCCGCACCAGCGCACCGGCAAGCGCACCTTCCTGCACCTGGTGAACTTCTCCGCAGCCTTGTTCGATCAGGTGATCAACCCCTTCTACGGCGCGCCGCAATCGATCTACTCCGACCACTTCCAATGGGATGACGGCACCGCTGGACGCCTGTCCTACAAGCTCGAAGTACCGCCGCTGCAGCCGGCACTGACCGCCACCCTGCTCGGCCGTTTCGGCATCGACAATGCCATGCGCATGGAGCAACTGCCCAATACCAACGTGATGCTGGCCCTGCTGCGCGACGGCTTCCACCCGGACAGCGCCGAAGGCACAGTGGAACTACGCGGCGATGGCAGCCCGGTGCTCGACTACCAGATGACCGACTACACTTGGGACGGCGTACGCCGCGCCTTCCATACCATGGCCGAGATCCAGTTCGCCGCCGGGTCCAAGGCGGTGCTGCCGCTGCATGCCGATGCCGGCTATGTGAAGACCCTGGCCGAGGCGAAAAGCCTGATCGACAACCTCAGCCTGGAGCTGTACCGCACCCGCCTCGGCAGTGCCCACGTCATGGGCGGTTGCGCCATGGGTGAAGACCCGCAGCAGGCCGTCACCGACAGCCTGGGTCGTCACCATCAACTGAGCAACCTGTCGATCCATGATGGCTCGCTGTTCCCCACCAGCATCGGCGCCAACCCGCAGCTGTCGATCTATGGTCTGACGGCCAAACTCGCGACAAAACTCGCCGAACGCCTCAAGCACGCCTGATATCAGGGTATTCACGGGCCATTCTGCGCCCGTGAATACCCTGGATAAGCCGCGGTCGACTTGGCCAAGGGGATGCGCTGCGCTACCATCCGACTCCCCAACGGACCCGCCAGGACGTCACGATGAATCGAGTGTTATACCCAGGCACCTTCGACCCCATCACCAAGGGGCACGGCGACCTGGTCGAGCGTGCCGCGCGGCTGTTCGACAGCGTGATCATTGCGGTCGCCGCCAGCCCGAAGAAGAACCCGCTGTTCAGCCTGGAGCAACGCGTCGAGCTGGCCCGGGAAGTCACCCAGCACCTGCCCAACGTTGAAGTAGTCGGCTTTTCCACCCTGCTGGCGCACTTTGCCAAAGAACAAGGCGCGAACGTATTCCTGCGCGGCCTGCGCGCGGTATCGGACTTCGAGTACGAATTCCAACTGGCCAATATGAACCGCCAGCTAGCTCCGGACGTGGAAAGCCTGTTCCTCACCCCGTCGGAAAAGTACTCGTTTATCTCCTCGACCCTGGTCCGCGAAATCGCCGCACTGGGCGGTGATATCTCCAACTTCGTGCACCCCGCCGTGGCCGCAGCGCTGACCGAGCGCTTCAAGCGCTAAGCCATTACCGCCAGGCCGCGTGCATGCGCGGCCCCGATGCGGCACAATTCGCGCCATAGTCTTTCTGCACACATCTAGGCTGCGCCCCAGAGCGGCAGCAGGAGTGGTTCTGTCATGTCCCTGATCATCACCGACGACTGCATCAACTGCGACGTCTGCGAACCCGAATGCCCGAACGCAGCGATTTCCCAGGGCGAAGAAATCTACGAGATCGACCCCAACCTGTGTACGGAATGCGTCGGCCACTATGACGAGCCGCAGTGCCAGCAGGTCTGCCCGGTCGATTGCATCCCGCTCGATGAGAACAATGTCGAGAGCAAGGATGAGTTGATGCAGAAGTACCTGATCATTACCGGTAAAGCATGAAGACCGGCCGCCTGATCCGCGGCCACCTCCCCTGGCGCCCTCTGCTCGGTGCGCTTGCTCTACTCTGCGCCCTTGAACTGCATGCCGCAGCTCAGCCTGAACGCATCGCCATTGCCAGCGCACATCCAGCCGCCACCGTGGCCGGCCAGGAAACCCTGGCCCTGGGCGGCAACGCCTTTGATGCTGCAGTGGCCATCAGCGCAGCGCTTGCGGTGGTCGAACCCTACGGCTCCGGGCTGGGCGGTGGCGGTTTCTTTCTACTGCGCGAAGCCGGCGAACACCCAATCTACCGCTTTCTCGATGCCCGCGAACGCGCGCCCCAGGCGGCGCATGCTGACCTGTATCGGGTCGACGGCGAAATTCGCAAAGACCTTTCGCTAAATGGCGCACTGGCCGCCGCCATTCCTGGCCTGCCGGCGGCACTGGTCGAGTTGGCCGAACGCTTTGGCCGCCTGCCGCTGCGCGACTCGCTGGCGCCGGCCATCCGCCTGGCGCACAGCGGCGTCAGCATCGACCGGGTTTACCGTGAACGCGCTGGCTGGCGCTTGGCTGCCATGCGCGACGACCCGGAAACCGCACGAATCTTCCTCGACAAAGGCGAAATACCCGAAGAGTTCGGCCTGCTGCGCCAACCGGAACTCGCCCGCACCCTGGAACAGCTGGGCACAAAGGGCCTTCAGGGCTTCTACGCCGGAACGGTGGCCACACAGTTGGTCAAGGCAGTGCGTGATGCCGGCGGCATCTGGACACTCAAGGACCTGGCCGACTACCGCATCGTTGAACGCCAGCCACTGCGCGTCCAGCTGGATCAAGGCCGCGAGCTGATCAGCGCACCACCGCCGTCCGCCGGCGGCATTGCCCTGGGGCAAAGCCTGCTGATGCTGCAACAACTGCCCTGGCAACAGGCTGATAGCGTGCAGCGCACTCACCTGATCGTCGAAACCCTGCGTCGCGCCTACCGAGATCGTGGTTTGCTGGGTGACCCGGACTTTGTCCGCAACCCGGCGCAGCAACTCCTGGCCCCGGCTTACCTGAAACAGCTGGCCAGCAGCATCGACCCACAACGCGCCACGCCGAGCGACAGCTTGCCGCCCAGCAAAACCTGGCAGGAAGGCGACCACACCACCCATTTCGCGGTGCTCGATACCGAAGGCAATGCGGTGGCCGCGACCCTGTCGGTCAACCTGCCGTTCGGCGCAGCCTTTACCGCACCCGGCACTGGGGTATTGCTGAACAATGAAATGGATGACTTTGCCGCCGATGTTCAGGGCTCTAATACTTACGGCCTGACTGGTAGTCAGGCCAACAGCATCGCTGCCGGCAAACGGCCGCTGTCGAGCATGAGCCCAAGCTTTATCGAAAGCGCTGAGGACTTCGCCAGCTTCGGCACGCCGGGCGGCAGCCGGATTCCCAGCATGGTGCTGCTGGCGATGCTGCAGTACCTGGATCAGCAACCGATTGAGCACTGGCCCAGCGTCGCGCGCTACCACCATCAGTTCCGTCCGGACCTGATCGAGCATGAGCCGGACACATTCAGCCCAGCAGAAATCACGGCGCTAGAAGCGCTCGGGCATCAATTGAAAGCAACCGGCAGGCAGTACGGCAATCAGCAGGTGCTGTACTGGGACAAGCAAGACGGGAAAGTTGCCGCGGCAAGCGATCCGCGCGGGATCGGTACTGCGGTGGTCACTCCAGCTGTACCGCAGTAATGCGGATAACTGACGCGCCTGATGAGAACGTCTCAGGGCTGCCCAACCAAACAGCGCGGCAGCCCAGAAGCAGGTAAAGCAATCAGTTCTGCTTGTAACCGCTGGTGGTGCAGCCCAGGCAGCGCACAAAAGCTTCCTTGCCTGGCTCAACGACCAGTGCATGGCCCGCTTCGCCAATATTGCCGCCAGCAGCCGTGAACGGCAGGCTCACCACAAATGCCACAGCACCGATGGCAGTTGCGCCAATCAGCAATGGCCGCGCAATCAGCAGATCGCCAATCATCGAAAAGGCTTTGGGTGCGTTAGCCGTATAAAGAGGGTCTCCGCTAGTGTTCTGCTGCGCTACGTCAGCATAAGCCGGCAGCGCCAGCAGGCCAGTGGTCAGCGCCAGAGCAGCAGCGGTTGAGCGGAACAGTTTCATGGGGCGATCCTTCAGCTATTAGGAGGCGGTAAGACTAACTATAACAGCGCATTGGTAATTGTCAGCGTGACGGCCGTCAATCGCCATAAAAGGCGTATTCAGGTTTTTTCGGAATAAAGGGCCGGTAAAACGCCAGAATCTCCTTGAGATCGGCCGTTTCATCCCCCGTAGGCATAAAGGTCGGGCCGATAAAAACCCGCTTGTTCTGATAGTCCAACGCCCCCAGCACAATAGGTACGCCTGCGCCGAGGGCGATGTGATAGAAGCCCATCTTCCAGCGCTCGACCTTCTTGCGCGTGCCTTCCGGCGAGAGGATCAGCATAAACTGCTGATGTTCGCTAAAGGCCCGCACTGCCTGCTCAACCGTATTGCCCTGACGTTCGCGGCGGATGGCGATACCACCCCACAGCCGCATCAGCGCACCAAAGGGCCAGCGGAAGATTGTGTGCTTGCCAAACCAGCGGGCATTTAGACGCAGCACGAATTTCACTGCGATAAAAATCACAAAGTCCCAATTGGAGGTGTGGTGCGCGCCGATCACCACAAACTTGTCGAGCTTCGGCAGCTGGCCTTCGATACGCCAGCCCATCAGTTTCATCGCCACACGGCCGACCCACTCAGCCAGAGGGTTGCGGGGCAGATAGTTACCGGACATCAAAAAACCTCGGTCTTTCTTATTGTTGTGTAATCGGTTCGGGCAGACAGGCCAAATCTAGCCCGACGAAAAATCCCTAGCGTTGGCAGCGCGGACAATAAACACTGGCGCGCTGGCCCAGTTTGACCTCGCGCAGGGTGCTGCCGCAGTGCTTGCAGAATTCACCGCCGCGCCCGTAGACGAACAGTTCCTGCTGGAAATACCCAGGCTGGCCATCGCCGCCGACAAAGTCACGCAGCGTCGTACCGCCGCGCTCGATGGCATGGGCGAGGATGCGCTTGATCTCATCCGCCAGCTTTACGTAGCGCGCCCGCGACACCGAGCCAGCCTCTCGGCGCGGATCGATGCCCGCAGCAAACAGCGCCTCGCTCGCGTAGATATTGCCGACCCCAACCACCACGGCGTTATCCATGATAAAGGGCTTGATCGCCATGGCTCGACCACGCGACAGCTGGAACAATCGCTCGCCATCGAACAACTCGGTCAACGGCTCCGGCCCCAGCTTGCTGAGCAGCACATGGCTCAACGGATCACGGCTCCAGAGCAGTGCGCCGAAACGCCGCGGATCGGTGTAACGCAGGGCCAGGCCGGACTCCAGCTCGATATCCACATGTTCATGCTTGGCCGCCGGCAGCCCCGCCTCGACCAAACGTAGACTGCCGGACATACCCAGATGGCTGATTAAACTGCCGGTTTCGGCCTTGATCAACAGGTACTTGGCGCGCCGCTCGACGCACTCGATACGCTGCCCAGACAGCTGGACATCCAGGTCTTCGGGGATCGGCCAACGCAGCCGACGTTCGCGCACGATCACCCGGCTGACGCGCTGGCCTTCAAGGAACGGCGCGATGCCACGGCGAGTGGTTTCTACTTCAGGAAGTTCTGGCATAACGAGTGATCAGCTGAGCAATCCGAGCGGGCACCTACCTTAGCAGGATCGCCCCGCAGCGACGAGGCAGCCTGCTAACTTGCCCCAAGGTCGCGAATGCTCTCGCGCAGGTTCTCGAAGTCATAACCGGACAGGCCGACATACTCCAGCACCAGCTGCTCGATGCTCTGCCACTCATGGTCGTCCGGCTGATTGCCCAGCACCAGATGGCTTTCACAGATGTGCTCGGCCATCTTCAGAATCGCCAGCAGGGTTTTCAGCTGCGCATCGCGACTGGCGTCCTCGGTGAAAATCGCCAAGGCGTTGTGGTGGCTGGCAATCGCCTCGCACAGGTGCAGCGGGAGGTTCCACGACTTGGCGGTGAAGTAGCCGACCACCGCGTGGTTGGTGTTGAGCAAACGGTTTTCGGTATCCACCACGCGGCGCTCGCCAGTGGCGCTGGCGTAGGCCTCCTCGAGCACGTTCATGTAATTGGGGAAACGCTTGATCATCAGCGGAATGCCGCAGTTGTGGAACAAGCCGAGGGTGTAAGCCTCATCCGGCGAGTGGTAGCCGATGCGCTTGGCCAGGGTCAGGCAGGTCATGGCCACATCCTGGGCGGTGTCCCAGAAACGGTTGAGGGTGACGATGGCCTCATCAGTCAATTCGCCACGGATCGACTGCGCATTGATCAGATTGATCACCGTGTTGCAGCCCAGCAGGTTGACCGCCTGCTGGATCGAGGCGATGCGATTGGCCAGGCCGAAAAACGGCGAGTTCACCAATTTCAGCAGTGCGCCGGACAGGCCGGGGTCCTGCCCGATCAGCTTGGCGATGGCGCGCAGATCAGGGCTCGGCATCACCTGCTCCATCTGCAAATCCACCATGATCTGCGGCTGCGGCGGCACGCTGATGCCCTGCAGCACTTGCTGGATATATTCGGCGGAAAGCTCTTGGGACATGACAGGAACAACCGGAATGAGAAGTGATGAACAGTCTAGCTAAACCCCCAGCACTTCCACAGGCGACTTTTGTAACCGCCGTAAGGCCAGCGAACCAGCTATAATTCCGCTCTTTTTTCGGAGTCCCCAGCATGTCCCTGCCCAGCCTGCGCCTGAAAGCCAACGCCGATCGACGCCTGCGCGCCGGCCATCTGTGGGTCTACAGCAACGAAATCGACGTCGCCGCCACCCCGCTGAGCGGTTTCCAGGCTGGCGATCAGGCCATTCTCGAGGCGACCGGCGGTAAGCCGTTAGGCGTCGTCGCGATGAGCCCGAACAACCTGATCTGCGCGCGCCTGCTGTCGCGTGACGTCAAACACGTGCTGGACAAATCCCTGCTGGTGCACCGCATCAACGTCGCCATGAGCCTGCGCGAGCGACTCTTCGACAAGCCCTGCTATCGCCTGGTGTACGGCGACTCCGACCTGCTGCCGGGCCTGGTGGTCGACCGCTTCTTCGACATTCTGGTGGTACAGCTGGCTTCCGCCACCATGGAGCGGCACAAGGATGACGTGCTCGCCGCGCTGATTCAGGTGTGCAAACCCAGCGGCATCCTGCTCAAGAACGACTCCGCCGCCCGCGATGCCGAGGGGCTGGCGCGCTATGTGGAAACCCCGTTTGGCGTGGTGCCGGAGTGGGTCGCCCTGGAAGAGAACGGCGTGAAGTTTGAAGCGCCAGTGATCGAAGGGCAGAAAACCGGCTGGTTCTATGACCACCGCATGAACCGCGCGCGCCTGGCGCCCTACGTCAAAGGCAAACGCGTACTCGATCTGTTCAGCTATATCGGCGGCTGGGGCGTGCAGGCTGCAGCCTTCGGCGCCAGCGACGTGATGTGCGTGGATGCCTCCGGCTTCGCCCTCGACGGCGTGGAGCGCAACGCCGCACTGAACGGTTTGACCGACCAGGTCGCCTGTGTGGAAGGCGATGTATTCGAGGCGCTGAAACAGCTCAAGGCCTCGGAAGAGCGCTTCGACGTGATCGTCGCCGACCCGCCCGCCTTTATCAAACGCAAGAAAGACCAGAAGAACGGTGAAGGCGCGTATCGCCGTCTTAATGAACAGGCGATGCGCCTGCTCAACAAGGACGGCATCCTGATCAGCGCCAGCTGCTCCATGCACCTGGAAGAAGACAACCTGCAGAACATCCTGCTGACCAGCGCGCGTCACCTGGACCGCAATATCCAGCTGCTCGAACGCGGCGCCCAAGGCCCGGATCACCCAGTCCACCCGGCCATCAACGAGACCCGCTATATCAAGAGCCTGACCGTGCGCCTGCTGCCCAATAGCTGAGCACCTGCACCTGCCGAGTGCGTGTCGGCAGGTGCTTCTTTCTCTCCCGCGCTGTTACCACTCCCCACACCTACCTGGCGCAACCCCGCGCCTGGGCTAGGCTTACCCCCCAGCACTGCAGCGCCCGCGATGTACCGCAGCGGTCTGGCACAGTGCTTGCGTAACTTGAACATTCAAACAAGTTCCCGCTGCACCATCGAGGCGGGGCTGCGAATTCAAGCATGCAGATAACGGTCACAAGCTGCTGTCTGTTCAGAGCACATTTGGGGAGGGGTATGGCTGACCTGGCTGGGGACAAACCGTTCCTGCAATTCACCAACGTCAAGAAGACGTACGACCACAAGAATCTGGTGGTCAAGGATTTCAATCTGGATGTGGCCAAGGGCGAATTTATCACCCTGCTCGGCCCTTCCGGCTCGGGTAAAACCACCTGCCTGATGATGCTCGCCGGGTTCGAGGACGTAACCAGCGGCGAGATCCTGATCAACGGCCGTTCGGTCACCAGCATCGCACCCTACCAGCGCAATATCGGCATGGTGTTCCAGCAGTACGCGCTGTTCCCGCACATGACCCTGCGTGAAAACCTCGCCTACCCGCTGAAGATCCGCAAGCAGCCCAAAGAGGTGATCCGCGCCAAGGTCGATGAGTACCTGTCGCTGGTCGAGCTGCTGGATTTCGGTAACCGTTTTCCCGGACAACTCTCCGGCGGCCAGCGCCAGCGCGTGGCCCTGGCCCGCGCGCTGATCTTCGCCCCCGACATCGTGCTGATGGACGAACCGCTGGGCGCGCTCGACAAGAAGCTGCGCGAGCAGATGCAGTTCGAGATCAAGCGCCTGCACGAGCAGCTCGGCTTTACCGTGATCTACGTGACCCACGACCAGACCGAAGCGCTGACCATGAGCGACCGCATCGCCGTATTCAATAACGGCATCGTTCAGCAGTGCGCGCCGCCCCATGTGCTCTACGAGCGTCCGGCCAACCTGTTCGTCGCTGACTTTATCGGCGAGAGCAACAAGCTCAAGGGCGTGATCCAAAGCGTCGGCGAGGACAGCGTGCAGGTGCGCCTGGACGACGGCGCCATGGTCAGCTCGCTGAAGGCCAACTGCACGGAAGTCGGCCTGCCCACTACGGTGTCGATCCGCCCGGAAAAACTCAGTTTTACCGACCGTCTGGGCGCCGCCGGCAACCAGGTCATGGCGCGTTTCGTCACCCGCCACTATGTCGGCGAATACATTCGCTACCACTTCGAAACCGCCGATGGCACCGAGTTGGTGGTGAAAAACATGAATGACAGCAGCGCCCCGCAACTCAGTGCCAAGGAAGAAGTCGCCCTGGCCTGGCTGCCGCAAGATAGCCAGGCCCTGGATCGCCCCGTAACAACCCCCTGACCTATAAGAAGCAATGGAGCACAGCAATGGCTAGAACACTGACCACCCGCTTTTCCACCTTCGCTTTAGCTGCCGCGCTAGGCACGGCAAGTTTCGCCGCCAGCGCGCAGGAGACTCTGACCGTGGTGTCATGGGGCGGTGCCTACGGCGCGGCCCAACAGAAACACGTGATCGACCCGTTTATGAAAGACACCGGCAACAAGGTGCTGTTCGAGGACTACACCGGCGGCGTGGCCGAGATCAAAGCACAGGTCGAGTCCGGCAATATTCAGTGGGACGTGGTCGACTTCGAGGTGATCGACCTTGAACGCGCCTGCTCCGAAGGCCTGCTGGAAAGCATCCCACGCGACATCCTGCCGCCAGGTGTAGACGGCGTGCCGGCCGAG
Organism: Pseudomonas sp.; assembly: GCF_030684895.1. Classification (GTDB taxonomy): domain Bacteria; phylum Pseudomonadota; class Gammaproteobacteria; order Pseudomonadales; family Pseudomonadaceae; genus Aquipseudomonas. Next base: position 58,519 of record NZ_JAUXXP010000017.1, read on the forward strand.
AAGGACTTTATCCCCGAAGCCCTGGCCAGTGAGTGCGCGGTCGGCAATATCGTCTGGTCGGTGGTGTTCGCCTACAACGAGAAAACCATCGGCGGCACCAAGGCTGCGAGCATCAGCGATTTCTTCGACACCAGCAAAATCCCTGGCAAGCGCGCCCTGCGCAAACGCCCACAGGTGAATATGGAATGGGCGCTGCTGGCTGACGGCGTGCCGCCGGCCGAAGTCTATGACGTGCTGTCTACCCCGGAAGGCCAGGCCCGCGCCTTCGCCAAGCTGGACACCCTCAAGAAGGACATCGTCTGGTTCGACTCCTGGTCGCAGGCGCCACAACTGCTCAACGATGGTGGCGCGGTGCTGGTGCAATCGGCTAACGGCCGCTTCTATGACGCCATCCGCCAGGAAAACAAACCTTTCGTTATCGTCTGGGACGGCCACGTCTACGACCTCGACGCCTGGGCCATCGTCAAAGGCTCGCCGAAGAAAGACCTGGCACTGAAATTCATTGCCTACGCCACCGGCTCCACCCCACTGGCCGGCATGCCGGACGTGGCCTACGGCCCCACCCGCAAATCCTCCATGCCGCTGGCCGACCAAAGCGCCGCACCGCACCTGCCGACCGCTCACCTGAGCAAAGGCATCCAGGCCGGTTCGGACTTCTGGGCTGACTATGGCGAATCCCTCGGTGAGAAATTCAACGAGTGGCTATTGAAGTAACCCGCTATGACCCCTCTCCAGCAGGAGAGGGGTCAGGATTTTCGGAGTAACGCCTTGTCCTCCCTCACGTCTACCGAAGCCAGCCAAGCCTCCAGCGCCCGCAACAAGAAACGCCTCACCGCCTTTCTGTTTGTCGTGCCGCTGCTGGTGTTTATCCTGCTGAGCTTTGTCGCACCGATTGCCAGCATGCTCTGGCGCAGTGTCCACCATCCGACGGTGGCCGCCCTGATTCCGCTGACCCTGAGCGAGCTGCAACGCTGGGACGGCAAAACGATTCCTGATGAGAAAACCCTGAGCGTATTCGCCCAGGAGCTGCACAGCCTGGCCAAAGAGCGCCAGTCCGGCAAACTGGCCGAAGAGTTCAACCGCGCCTCGGCGGGCATGTCCAGCGTGGTCAAGGCCAGCGCACGTAAGCTCAGCCGACTGCACGATGCGCAACTGCAGCAAGAGGGCGCCGACACCTTGCTCAAGTCTCACCGCAACTGGAGCAAGCCGGAAATCTGGTACGCCATCCAGCGCGCGGGCAAACCCTATACCTATGACTACTACCTGACCGCGCTCGACCTGGAACTGCACCCCGAGCAGGGCATTCAGGTACGCGAAGACACGCAGATCTACCTGCAGCTGTACAGCAAGACCCTGAGCATGGCCCTGGTCATCACCATTTTCTGCGCGCTGCTTGGCTACCCACTGGCCTACTACCTGGCCGGCCTGCCGGAGAACCGCGCCAATCTGCTGCTGGTGCTGGTGCTGCTGCCGTTCTGGACCTCGCTGCTGGTGCGCACCACGGCCTGGATCGCCCTGCTGCAGACCAACGGGGTGATCAACTCCTTCCTGCTCGGCATCGGCGTGATTGGTCAACCCATCGAGATGCTCTACACCTCGTTTGCCACCGTGGTGGCGATGACCCATATCCTCTTGCCGTTTATGATCCTGCCGCTGTACAGCGTGATGCGCGGGATTGACCCCAGCTACCTGCGCGCGGCGCTGTCTCTGGGCGCACGGCCGATCCCGGCGTTCTTGCGCATCTACTTTCCAATGACTCTGCCGGGCCTGAGCGCCGGCGCACTGCTGGTATTCATCATCTCGGTTGGCTACTACATCACCCCGGCACTGGTCGGCGGCACCGATGGGCAGATGATCAGCAACATCATCGCCTTCCATATGCAGCGCTCGAACAACTGGGAACTGGCCGCTGCGCTGGGCTCCTTGCTGCTCGGTCTGATCCTGCTGCTGTACTGGCTGTACGACCGCTTTGTCGGCGCCAGCAATATCAAGCTGGGATGAACATGCTTAGATTCTTTTGCCGCGCGCACCGTAGCCCGGATGAAATCCGGGACGCGCACCTCGCCACGACACCGCCCCCGGATTGCATCCGGGCTACCCCTTCGTCCGACTGTTTGACACTGGACGCTTGCCTATGAAGATTCCCGCCTACTACGGTTTCTGGCACCACCTCGGCGCCTGGCTGCTGAAGACTAGCTCCTGGCTGGTGCTGTTGTTTCTGATCCTGCCGATCCTGGTGATCATCCCGCTGTCATTCAATGTCGAGCCGTTCTTCAGCTTTACCGAAGGCATGCTCACCCTGCAGCCCGAGGCCTATTCGCTGCGCTGGTACACGGCCATCTTCAACGACGACAAGTGGTTGCTGGCGATCAAGAACAGCTTTCTGATCGGCATCTTCGCCACCCTGATCGCCACCGTGCTTGGCACCTGTGCGGCAGTGGGGCTGGCGCGCGACGATATGCCGATGCGCCGGCTGATCACCGCGCTGCTGCTGTCGCCGATGATCGTGCCGCTGATCATCACCGCCGCCGGGATGTTCTTCTTCTATTCGGATCTCGGCCTGGCTGGCAACTACCTCGGGGTGATCATCGCCCACGCCGCGCTGGGTACGCCGTTTGTGATCATCACCGTCACCGCTACCCTCACCGGCTTCGACTACAGCCTGGCCCGCGCCGCGCTGAACCTGGGGGCCACACCGCTGCGGGTGTTCTTCGACATCATCATGCCGCTGATCCGCCCCGGGGTGATTTCCGGCGCACTGTTCGCCTTTATCACCTCGTTCGATGAGGTGGTGGTAATCCTGTTTATGGCCGGCCCACAGCAACGCACCATCCCCCGGCAGATGTTCTCGGGCCTGCGCGAGCAGATCAACCCGAGCATCTTGGCCATCGCCACCCTGCTGATTCTGGTGTCCATCGCCCTGCTGGTGACCATCGAACTGCTGCGCCGCCGCGCCGAGCGCATGCGTGGGATTGAGCTGATCGAGTAATCCCTGCCCCGCATCGTTCAGGCTTGCTGAACCTGACCTGAACGACTGCGGCAAAGCCTCTACAACCGGTTGACCGGCCACCCCTCGCTGCCTACCATCGCGCCGCCGCATAAGCGGTATCAGAGATCAGACCTTAATGGACCTTCCCAGTTATTGCCCCTTAGCGGCTACAACTTGGCAACCGGCGTACCCGTCAGCGGCACGTCTGCGGGCCCGTATCAGCACGGTCTGATTACGGCTCTCCAGGCGCCCATGGCGCGTGCCCAGGAGAGCAACAATGAATGTCTTCACCCTTGCGCAAAACCTGCGCTTCGCCCTGCAACAGAACGACCCAGGCAGCGCCCTGGCAGCCGTGCACAGCCTGCGCCCGGCCGACCTCGCCGACACCCTCGACCTGCTGGAAACCCACCAGGCCTGGCAAGTGCTCGAGCAATTGCCAGGCAAACGCCGCGCCGAAGTCTTCGGCTACTGCGCCACACCGCAACAATTGGCGCTTAGTCACCACCTGCAACGTGCTGAGCTGGTAGAGCTGGTCGCCGCCATGTCTGCCGACGAACGTGCCGACCTGTTCAATCAGATGGATGACGGATTGCGCGCCACCTTGCTGCCCGCCTTGGCCCAGGCCGAACGCGAAGACCTGTGCAAGCTGGCCGAATACCCCGAAGGCTGCGCCGGCGCACTGATGACATCGGCCTACGCCACTCTGGCAGTCGGCCTGAACGCCGCACAGGCCATCGACAGCCTGCGCCATGCCGCCCCGGACGCCGAAACCCTGTACCAGAGCTATGTGGTGGATGAACAGCGACGCCTGCTCGGCACCGTATCACTGCGCCAGCTGATCCTCGCACCGGCCGACACACCGATCAGCCAGCTGATGGTGCGCGAGATGATCAGCGCCCAGGTCAACACGTCCCAGGAGCAGGTGGCCAAACTGATCGAGCGCTATGACCTGCTGGCGCTACCGATCACTAATGGCGGCGCGCAACTGGTGGGTATCGTCACCTACGACGACGCAATGGATGTGGTCACCGCAGAAGCCACGGTGGACTTCCACAAAGGCGCGGGCGTCAGCACCCTGATCGGTAACCTGAAGGACGCCAGCATCAGCCTGCTCTACCGCAAGCGGGTGTTCTGGCTGGTATTGCTGGTGTTCGGCAACCTGTTTTCCGGAGCCGGTATCGCCGCCTTTGAAGACGTGATCGCGGCCAATATTGCCCTGGTGTTCTTCCTCCCGCTGCTGGTCGACAGTGGCGGCAACGCCGGTTCGCAATCGGCCACCCTGATGGTCCGCGCCCTGGCCACTGGCGAGGTGGTGCTGCGTGACTGGCTCGGCTTGCTGCGCCGCGAATGTGTGGTGGCGTTGGCGCTGGGCATCACCATGGCTGTTGCCGTATCGCTGCTCGGCCTGCTGCGCGGCGGCCCGGAGATCGCCCTGGTGGTCGCCAGTAGCATGGTGGTGATTGTCATAGTCGGCAGCCTGATCGGCATGAGCCTGCCCTTCGTGCTGCACCGCCTGGGCCTCGATCCCGCCACCGCCAGCGCCCCGCTGATCACCTCAATCGCCGACGCCTCCGGCGTACTGGTGTACTTCGCCATCGCCAGCCAGGTACTGAGCCTGAACTGAGCCCACAGGTAGCTGGCCGCAATCGGCCAGCCGCCTGCCTTGGCATGCCTTGCGGCGTGCGGGAGAACGAGATGAACAACCTATTGATAGTCGCCAGCGACTGACAGAACCCGCACCACTGGGCATACCGGCCTTCCTTGCGAGCGCGCCGAAAAAGCAGGCCGTTGAAAAACGTAGGCGAGGCAGGCAAGGCAAGGCAAGGCAAAAACAGGCGAGGACGGACTGGGCTCGCACGCGAGTTTACGAGCTGTAAATGAGCATTCCGAGCCTGTTTTTAACGCCGCATTGCCAACGTAGGTAGTTTTTCAACGGCCTGCTAGAATCGGCGCTCTCCTGCCCTATCCAGGCGGACCTTGTAGCCCAGCCACGCCAGCGCCCACCCCGCGCCAGGCAGCGCCCCGGCCCGGTAAATGCGCACTTGCGTTTGCCTTGGGCCTGAACCCGGCTCAACATACGCAGCAACAGCCCGTTGCCCGCACAGCGCCTTCGCCGTGCACGCGTGACCTGAATAGCCTTTGCAGGATTTATCGCCATGCCTGATTACCGCTCGAAGACCTCCACCCACGGCCGCAATATGGCCGGCGCCCGTGCCCTGTGGCGTGCCACCGGGATGAAGGACGAAGACTTCAAGAAGCCGATCATCGCCATCGCCAACTCCTTTACCCAGTTCGTGCCCGGCCACGTGCACCTGAAGGACATGGGCCAGCTGGTTGCCCGCGAGATCGAGAAACACGGCGGCGTGGCTAAAGAGTTCAACACCATCGCGGTCGATGACGGCATCGCCATGGGCCACGACGGCATGCTCTATTCGCTGCCGAGCCGCGAGATCATCGCCGACTCCGTGGAGTATATGGTCAACGCCCACTGCGCCGACGCCATCGTCTGCATCAGCAACTGCGACAAGATCACCCCCGGCATGCTGCTGGCCTCCCTGCGCCTGAATATCCCGGTGATCTTCGTTTCCGGCGGGCCGATGGAAGCGGGCAAGACCAAGCTGGCCAGCCACGGCCTGGACCTGGTCGACGCCATGGTGATCGCCGCCGACGATTCGGCCAGTGACGAAAAAGTCGCCGAATACGAGCGTAGCGCCTGCCCGACCTGCGGCAGCTGCTCCGGCATGTTCACCGCCAACTCGATGAACTGCCTGATGGAAGCCTTAGGGCTCGCCCTGCCGGGCAACGGTTCCACTCTGGCCACCCACAGCGACCGCGAGCAGCTGTTCCTGCAAGCCGGGCGCACTGCCGTCGAGCTGTGCAAACGCTACTACGGCGAGAACGATGAGTCGGTGCTGCCGCGCAACATCGCCAACTTCAAGGCGTTCGAGAACGCCATGACCCTGGACATCGCCATGGGGGGCTCGACCAACACCATCCTGCACCTGCTGGCGGCCGCCCAGGAAGGCGAAGTCGATTTCGACCTGCGCGATATCGACCGCCTGTCGCGCAAAGTGCCGCAACTGTGCAAAGTGGCGCCGAACATCCAGAAGTACCACATGGAAGACGTGCACCGCGCCGGCGGCATCTTCTCCATCCTCGGCTCGCTGGCTAGAGGCGGCCTGCTGCACACCGACCTGCCGACCGTACACAGCAAGACCATGAGTGAGGCCATCGCCAAATGGGACATCACCCAGACCGACGATGAAGCCGTGCACACCTTCTTCCGCGCCGGCCCAGCCGGCATCCCGACGCAGACCGCGTTCAGCCAGAGCACCCGCTGGGACACCGTGGATGATGACCGCGAAAACGGCTGCATCCGCAGCGTCGAGCATGCGTACTCGCAAGAAGGCGGCCTGGCCGTGCTCTACGGCAATATCGCCGTCGACGGCTGTGTAGTGAAAACCGCCGGCGTGGATGAGTCGATCCATGTCTTCGAAGGTAACGCGAAGATCTTTGAAAGCCAGGACAGCGCCGTACGCGGCATCCTCGCCGACGAAGTGCAAGCGGGTGACATTGTCATCATCCGCTACGAAGGCCCGAAAGGCGGCCCGGGCATGCAGGAAATGCTCTATCCGACTTCCTATCTGAAGTCCAAAGGCCTTGGCAAAGCCTGCGCCCTGCTCACCGACGGCCGCTTCTCCGGCGGCACCTCGGGCCTGTCCATCGGCCACGCCTCGCCGGAAGCCGCAGCAGGCGGCGCCATCGGCCTGGTGCGCGAAGGCGACAAGATCCTGATCAATATCCACGAGCGCTCGATCAACCTGCTGGTAAGTGATGAAGAGCTGGCCGCACGCCGCGTGGAACAGGACAAGAAAGGCTGGAAGCCGGTGGAAGTGCGCCCGCGCAAAGTCACCACAGCGCTCAAGGCCTACGCCCTGCTCGCCACCAGCGCCGACAAAGGTGCAGTGCGTGACAAGGCCCTGCTGGACAAGCTGGTGCCGTAAGTCAGTCGCTGTAAACAAAACCCGGCTCAATGCCGGGTTTTTGCTTTTATAGAAAGGATCAATGACACCTGCAGTGCAGATAGCTTGAGGCACTACACAGCCTAAATGTTCCAGGCTCATCCTCTGTGCCTGAAAAAAGGCACGACAGGAACTAGACTGCCCGGCTTTGAACATTGACTTGCCATTAACGCGACACAAGACTTAAATCTATGAGTAAATTTACTCAGTAGATTAAATATGCCTTTCGAACGCGCTGAATCGAACCTTCTGCACCAGCGGCTTGGCGAATCCACGCGTTTCATTACCGTGGTCGCTGGCCCTCGCCAAGTGGGGAAAAGCACCCTAGTCAGAAATGTTCTGCGCCGCTACCCACACAGCTTCGTGGCCACGGATCACCCGTTCGATTGGCAGACCTTTGGGGGAGATGCCAGCAGCTCCTATGGTATTCCGGGTGAAGCCCCCGCAAGCGAATGGATCGTCCAGCACTGGCTGCGCGCCCGCGCCGAAGCCAAGGCTTTACCCGAGGATCAGACCTACATTCTGGCCATGGACGAAATTCAGAAGATCCCCCGCTGGTCAGAGGTCGTCAAAGGCCTATGGGACGCCGACCGCGCGGTCGGACTCAATCTGCATGTAATCCTGCTGGGCTCATCGCCCTGGCTGATGCAAAAAGGCCTGACCGAGAGTCTGGCCGGACGCTTCGAGACCATCGCCATGAGCCACTGGTCCTATCCTGAAATGCAGGAAGCCTTCGACCTGTCCCTGGAGGAATACCTGTACTTTGGCGGCTACCCCGGCAGCGCCCAACTCATTGGCGATGAACCGCGCTGGCGCAACTACATTCGCGGCACCCTGATCCACCCGAACATCGAGCGGGACATCCTGCAGATGAACCGCGTGGATAAACCGGCCCTGCTGAAGAACCTGTTCGAGCTTGGCTGCAACTACTCCGGCCAGATCATTTCCTACACCAAGCTCATGGGCCAATTGCAGGATGCAGGTAATACCGTGACATTGGCTCACTACCTCAACCTGCTGGGACAGGCCGGCCTGCTGCGGGGCCTCAGCAAATATGCCGGAGAACAACACCGCCAACGCAGCTCCAGCCCCAAGCTCAACGCGCTGAATACTTCCCTGATTTCCGCGCTGAGCGGCTACAGCTTCACCGAGGCCCGAGCAGACCGCTCGCATTGGGGCAGACTGGTGGAAAGCGCCGTAGGTGCTCACTTGTGCAACAGCGCCAACGACAACTGCCAGGTGCAGTACTGGCGAGAAAGCCCGGATGAAGTCGACTTCGTGCTGCACGACGGCAAAGGCCTGCTGGCCATCGAGGTCAAGAGCGGCAAAACCTTCGCCAAACCCAAAGGACTGGAACGCTTCTCCAGCCACTACCCGCACGCACGCACCTTGATCGTCGGCGAAGGGGGCGTTGCCTTGGCCGAGTTTCTCACCCAGCCCGCTCGCTATTGGCTGGAGCGAACATGAGCCTGGTAGCCCGACGCGTACAGCCACTCGAGCAATCGCAAGATGGCGAGAAGCGGCTGACAGAACAGCCGCTCAGCGACTTCCGCGACACGCCTGCTTGGGTACTGCTGGGCGAACCGGGTGCCGGCAAAAGTGAAGCACTTAATATCGAAGCCGAAGCAACGGGCGGCCACTACCTGACCGCGCGCGAACTGATCACTGCAAACCCTATACCGGGGCAATGGCGCGGCAAAACACTGTTTATCGATGCCCTGGATGAATCGCGCGCGGAGGGTGTGGACAGCCTGACGCTGCGTATCAGCAACCAGCTGCGTAACCTTGACTGCCCAGCGTTTCGCCTCGCCTGCCGAGCCGCAGACTGGTACGGACCAAGCGACAGAACGGACCTGCAACACCTCAGCCCAGACGGCAAACTGATTACCCTGCAACTCTGCCCACTGAACGACGAAGACATCCGCCACATACTGCGCAGCAATCACGGCATAGCCGACGCCGAGGGTTTTGCCGAGCGGACCAAACGCCACGGCATAGCACCATTGCTACGCAACCCGCAGACCCTAAGCCTGATCGCCAAGGCCATTCGCGAAGAGCAATGGCCCGATAACCGAGCAGACGTCTACCGCCTCGCCTGCGAGACACTCGCTCAAGAAACCAATCGGCGGCACAGAAACGCACAACGCAACGCCCCTACCGAGACCTTAGCCATCCTGCAAGCAGCGGGACAGCTCTTCTCCGTGCTGCTATTGGCGGGCAAAAGCGGCATCGCCCTCGACCAAGATGCCAGTAACAGCGAATTCCCCACCCTGCAGCAACTGCTACCGGCGGATACGGCAACGGCGACCAAGGCTCTGCAAAGCGCGCTCTTTATTCCCGCCGCGAACCACGATGAACGCCTGCTCCCCTGCCACCGCAGCGTGGCCGAACATTTGGCTGCCGACTGGCTGGGTAAACGTCTGGACAGTAATGAGCTCCCTCTTGGTCGCCTGCTCAACTTGCTGCTGGGCTGTGATGGCGGCGTGGTGGCCGACCTGCGCGGCCTGTTCGCCTGGCTCGCTCAATGCAGCGCCCTGGCCAGACCCAGACTGATCGATATCGACCCGCTCGGTATCGTGCTCTATGGCGACGCCCGCCCCTTGAGCACAGCCGATAAACGCCACCTGCTGCAGGCACTGCGCCAACAAGCGGAACACTTCCCAGGCTTTCGCTGGTATCTACACCATGATCAGGAGGCGTTCGGTGCGCTGGCTGACCAGGCGCTGACCGAGGATTTCCGGCAAATCCTGCAAGATCCTCAACGTGATGAGGCCACGCAGGCCCTGATGGACTGCGTGCTTGATATTCTGCGGTACGGCGGTGCCATACCTGCCTTGACAGAGCCGCTGCTGGCCGTGGTCAAGGATGCAACGCTGTGGTTCAAACTTCGCAACAGCGCTCTGGATTCCTTGCTCACACTAACCACGCCGCTTGAAGCCAAAGCGTATCTGATGACTATCAACAGCGGTCAGGTAGAGGATGACGACAATAGGCTTTTGGAGAAACTCCTCGAACATCTATACCCGGCCTATCTAGAGCCAGATGAACTACTGCAATGCCTGCATCCAAAAAAAGACTCCCGCCAGGTTGGCGGCTCCATATTCTGGGAGTACCAACTACCTGAACGGGTCCCCGACCATCATCTTTCAGCGTTGCTGATAGGGCTAAGCCAACGCAGGGACATGTTCAGGGATACCCAATACGACGGAGATCTCTCCCGTGCAACTGGTCAATTGGTTGCCCGAGCCCTGGAGGCGCTGGGGGACGATGCCACCGACGAGCAAATAACTACTTGGCTTGGCTCAGGAGCCGACGAATATGGCCGCACTCGTCGAGAACAGAAAGCACAGGCAGTTATCCAGAAATGGCTTGAGAGGAGGCCTGAACGTTACAAAGCCGTGCTGGGGATAGCTATTCAGTCAGCAGACCAAGGCCGGAACCGCTATCGCATTAATCTGCCCCATATGTCCCCACCCGCTGACCTGGGTCTCTGGCACCTACAACAGGCAACCCATGCAACAGAGGTAGTGGCGAGAATCCACCTGCGTGAGGCAATTGAAGCGATCAACCTGAAGCGCGGCGATCAAGGTTTAACACTGGAAACACTGGCTGAGTGGATACAGCTCAATCCCGGTCGAGCTGCTTGGGTAGAAGAGCTTCTTGTCTGGCCAGTAGAAGAGTGGCGATTGCAGGATGCAGCCCGCACCAGGGAGTACCGGCACAAACGCCAGGAAGCACGCCATACGCGCACCCTTAATACCGCCCCTTATCTACCAGCCATTACCGCCGGAACGGCCGCACCACACCTGCTCGATCAATTAGCGGGGGTATGGCTTAACCATTTCTCCGACATCCACGGCGAGACGCCGAGCGACCGTTTCGCCAACTACAGCGAGTTTGGCGACGAACTGATGCAGGCGGCAGAATCTGGATTCAAACTCAGTCTGCAGCGCGACGATTTGCCCAGTGCCGACGAAATTATTGCGCTCGGCTTGAAGAAACGACGCCACTGGATCAGCAAGCCCTGTCTGTTGGGCTTGCAGCTGTTATGGGAGAACGATCCCAAGCAAGTGCAGCCCCTGCCGGACAATCTTGTAGAGCGGCTTCTGGCCTTTCGCCTGAACATGCCACTCGTAGAGATCGACGCGTGGCTGGCACAGACGGCGCGGCAGCGCCCGGAACTGTTTGCCGACCTGTTGGTGCGCTATGCCGGTGCCGCGTTCAAGGCCGGCGAAACCTCGGTAGAGTTGATCCATTTACTCGGCAAGAACGACGACTACGCCCAAGTCAGCGCGCTGGCAGCACCCCAGCTCTTGCGTAATTTCCCATTGCGCGCCAAGAAAGATCAACTGCACAGCCTTAAACGGCTACTCAATACCGCCTTGGCAGCAGCGCCAAGCGCTCTGGAAGAATTGGCGCGGCACAAACTTTCACTCAAGGGCGTGGATGCTGCACAGAAAACGCTGTGGTTCGCCGTCGCACTGCTGCTCAACCCCGAGCACCAGGAGCAGGCGCAGGCGCTATGGCGCCATATCGGCACATCACCGACCCGCGCATCCTTGCTGACCGAGTTTATTTGCCAAGGCTTCGACAATAGGGCCTCGCGAGCGTCCATGCCTGCACACACGCTGGGGCGGCTAATCGAGTTGATTGCGCCGCATGCCGAGATGGAACTGGGCAGACGCTCTAGAACTGAAGCCTGGGAGCGTGGCGATCTGATTCGCGCCATGGTTGACCAGCTCGGTGCCTCCATCAGCGAAGAAGCCGAGCAGGAGCTGCAACGGCTGCTGGCGAAACCAGACCTGAGCAAGCTGCGCTATACCCTCCAGCGCACGCTGGATCAGCAACGCACTAAACGCCGCGAAGCCCAATTCAGTTTTCTCACTCCCGAGGCAGTGGCCCAGGTGCTGTTCAATAGAGCGCCGGCCAACGTCGACGACCTGACGGCCCTGGCCATCGACCATCTCGACGAAATTGCCCATGAGCTGCGCCATGAAAACGATGACGGCTACCGCAGTTTCTGGAACATTACTCAAGGCACACCGCCCAGCCAGCGAGACGAAAACCTGTGCAGGGATGCGTTGCTACAACGCCTACGACCACGATTAAGCGCACAAGGGGTGGGTATCGCACCAGAAGCCGACCATGCCGCAGATAAACGTGCCGATCTGCAACTGGACTACCGCAACCAGTCCACCCTGCCCATCGAGATCAAGCGCGACAGCCATCCTGACCTCTGGAAAGCCCTGCGCAACCAGTTGATGGCACAGTACGTAAATGCACCGAAAACCCAAGGCCATGGCATTTATTTGGTGCTCTGGTTTGGCGATCCGAAAAAGCCCATGCCCGCCACTCTGGACGGAGGCAAGAAGCCCAAGTCTGCGCAAGAGTTGCAAGCCAGGCTTGAAGCCTTACTGAACGAGGAGGAGCGTCAGCGTGTATTTGTAAGGGTGTTGGATGTGAGCTGGCCGACCTGACGCCCTTTTAGCTAACCCCCATATAGCGCCCGGCGCGGTGGTTGATCGCCAGCACCATATTCAGCGCTAGCGCGCCGAGGATCGACAGCGCCACCTTGTCCAGCGGCACAACCATTACCGCGCCAAGCACGATCAGCACATCGATGGCCATCTGCACATTGCCGGCGCGCAGGCCGAAGCGCTCCTGCAGGTACAGTGCAAGGATATTCACCCCGCCGAGGCTGGCGCGGTGGCGGAACAGCATCAGTAAGCCCAGGCCCATGGCGAAACCACCGAACAGCGCGGCATACACCACGTTCAGGTGGGTGAAGCCAATCCACTGCGGCGTCAATTCAGCCAACAGCGAAACCATCCCCACCGCGCAGAAGGTGCGCAGGGTGAACGGCCAGCCCATGCGCCAGATGGCCAGGGCGTAGAACGGCAGGTTGATCAGAAAGAACACCAGACCGAACGGCCAGCCAAGCAAGTACTTCATCAGAAAGGCCAAACCCACGGTGCCGCCGGTCAGCAAACCAGCCTGGCTGTAGAGGGTGATCCCCAGCGCCACCATGGCCGTACCCAGCAGCAGCGCCAGGCCGTCTTCCCAGAGTGGATGGCGAATAAAGATCGCGGCAATACGATCCGGCTCGGCGTGATCGGCATCAGCGTCATGCATGGGGAACAACCTGTAGAGGGCAAACGGCAATAGACAGCGTAGCGGCCAGCAAGACATGCGTTAACGCTACGCAACACGAGCCAAAGGGTGGCACGCCCTACCGGCGGCCACCCTGGCGGAAATCAATGCAGCGCGGAAAAACTCAGCCCGAACGGGCTATTTGCGATCCCACACCTCAAACACATAGCCGGGGGTCTCAAGCCCTTCCGGGTGTTCGATGGCGGAAGACAGGTGCCAGTCAGCCTCGGCCACTTCGGGGAAGTAGGCATCACCCTGAGGGCTGATGCCGACGCGAGTCAGGTACAGGCGTTCGGCCTGGGCCAGGCCCAGCTCGTAGAGTTGCGCGCCGCCGATCAGCATCAGCTCTTCGGCATCTTCCTCGCGCGCCCAGGCCTCGGCACGTTCGAGCGCGGCGTCGAGGCTGGCGAACACTTCCGCGCCCGCCAGCTGCAAGCCAGGCTGGCGACTGACCACCAGATTGAGCCGACCCGGCAAGGGCCGGCCGAGGGAATCCCAGGTCTTGCGCCCCATGATGATCGGCTTGCCCAGAGTCAGCGCCTTGAAGTGCTTGAGGTCCGCCGGCAAGTGCCAGGGCAGTTGATTATCGCGGCCGATCACGCGGTTTTCCGCGAGGGCGGCGATCAGGCAGAGAGGCAGGGAATTTTTCATAGGCGCGAGAATACCGCCTGCGCGGCGATCATTGAAGCCTTCCCTCCGCGCCGGTTCTCCGTTCAGTTGTCTTAACCATCCTGGCGTTTGCCCACCACGCGGTTGCGCCCCTGCTCCTTGGCCAGGTAGAGCGCGACATCCGCCAGGCGTAGGGCATCGACCAGGCTCTGATGCGGCTGTGGCGTGAGGTAGGCCATGCCGATGCTCAGCGTAACCACACCGGCAGCATCCGAATGGGCATGCGTCAGGCCCAGGGCTTCGATGGCGCTGCGGATGTCCTGCAGAATCGCCAGCAGTTGCGCTTCATCCAGGCCATACCAGACACCGACAAACTCCTCACCACCATAACGCGCCGCGCAATCCAGCGGCCGCCGGGCATGCTCGCCAATCACCCGCGCGACCTGGCGCAACGCCTCGTCACCGGCCGCATGGCCATAGTGGTCGTTGTAGCGCTTGAAGAAGTCGACATCCATCATCACCACGCCCAGGGCCTGCTTTTCCCGTTGCGCCTGGCGCCAGCTGCGTTCGGCACGCTCGGTAAAGGCGCGGCGATTGAGCAGCCCGGTGAGAAAGTCCTTCTCGGCCAGGTCCTGTAGCAGGCCATGGGCAAGGAAGTTCTGCCGCGTGGCATATTCCAGGGAATAGCAGCCCACCGAGCCGATGACATTGGCCAGGGCCAGAAACAAGGCATTGTTCAGTAGCATCTCGCCCGATAGTCCAATACTCACTTCCACGACCAGATACGCCACAAAAGTCAGCCAGCCGCACAGCACGGCGGTGGCAAAGCGCAGCCCGGTGAGAAAGTAGAAGAACACGGTAACCAGGATGATGCCCTCATAAGGCAGCGCAAAGCTGTGATAGCGGGCCAGACCGATAATGCCCGCCACGGCCAGCCCGGAGAGCAACGCCACAATGCCGCCGATCAGCTGCAGGTGATCACGCAAGCCCGGTCGATAGGTGGCCAACCAGGCCAGCAGCAGCATCGGCTGGATTACCCCCAGGCGCAGGGCGAGTATCCGGCCGCGCAGTGGGTCCGGCAGGTTGATCGCATCCAGCAGCACGAACAGCAACGCCAGCAGCGTGGCCACCAGCAATGACCAGCGCATACGCCGCAGGAACACGTTGGCGTGATAGCGCTTGAACGCCTGCTCCAGTTCATCGTCAAAACTCAGCGCGCGAAAGCCCTGCTGATGCTGACGCAGGTACGGCGAATCCTGATTGACCCACTCCAGATGCGGTAACTTCACGATGGCACTCGCTTTTCTTGTTATGCGTCCAGCGGCTGCTGACCGAGGCATTCGGCCGCCCACTACCAGCAGCCTAGCTGGACTGGCCAGCGGAGTACACGCGAGCGCAACTGTGCCATGTGCCAGCCGCTGCGGTTATGCTCTGGCTTCCACCCGTTTATGGAACACCGCGTGAGCCCACTCGATAAACCCACGCCCAGCCGACTGCAGCGCCTCTGGCTCAGCGAAACCATCCGCCTGCGCGAGGAACATGCCGGCCCGCTGGAGGACAGTGCAGCCAACCGTAGCGCCCAGGCCCAGGGCGGCGCACTCGACGAACGCATCCAGACCCGTGCCTGGTTGCTTGCCGAACGCGATGGCCAGGTGCAGGCGCTGCAGCATTGGTTACAGGGCGCGCGCCTCGCCGGGCTGTTTCTCCTGTTGCTGGCCATTCTTAGCGGCAGCGGCTTGGCAGTGGCGGCACTGGGCGATGGTTTACACCCGGTCAATGTGTTCTGGGCCCTGGGCAGCCTGCTCGGGCTGAACCTGCTTCTGCTGCTGGGCTGGGCGCTGGGCCTGCTGCTCAGCCGTGACAGCACAGGGGCCCTCGGCCATCTGTGGTTATGGCTAAGCGCCAAACTGGCCCGCGATGCCCAGGCCGCCCAACTGGCCCCCGCCCTGCTGTTGATGTTGCAACGCCAGCGTCTGAGTCGCTGGGGCCTGGGCGTACTGGTGCAGGGCTTCTGGCTGCTGACCCTGCTTACCGCACTGCTGGCTCTACTGGCCCTGCTGACGACCCGCCGCTATGGCTTTGTCTGGGAAAGCACCCTGCTCGGTGGCGACAGCTTTATCGCCATGACCCAGGCCATCGGCAGCCTGCCGGCGCTGCTCGGCTTCAGCCTGCCGGATGCCGAGCTGATCCGCGCCAGCGGCGACAGCGCCCTGGCCAACGAAAGCGCGCGGCTGAGCTGGGCCGGCTGGCTGGTGGGTGTGCTGGTGGTCTACGGCATACTGCCGCGCCTGGGCCTGCTGCTGCTCTGCCTGTGGCGCTGGCGCAGCGGTTGTGCGGTGCTGAGCCTGGATCTCAGCCTGCCTGGCTACAGCCTACTACGCGAACGTCTGCAACCGAGCAGCGAACGCCTCGGCGTGTGCGATGCCGCACCCACGCAGCTGCATCAACCGCAAGCCGGCAAGCACAGCGAAGACAGCCAGGGCGCGCTGCTGGTGGCAGTCGAACTGGACCCACAGCGCAACTGGCCACCCGTTTTACCCAAGGGCATCGGCGATGCCGGGGTGATCGACAGCCGCGAGCAGCGCAACCAACTGCTCGACCAGCTCAACCGCTTTCCGCCGGCACGCCTGCTGATTGCCTGCGATCCCCGCCGCTCGCCGGATCGCGGCAGCCTGGCACTGCTCGGCGAACTGGCGCGCAGCGCAGCCGCCACGCGGATCTGGCTGCTGCCACCGCCACCCGGCGAAGCACTAGACAGCGCGCGCCTGGGCGACTGGCACCGCGCGCTGGAGCAATTGCAGCTGAGCTACAGCGACAGCGCGCCGTTCAGTTGGCTGGAGCATGGCCATGACTAAAGCCCTCAAGCTGGCCGTGGTTGGCCATACCAATGTCGGCAAGACCTCGCTACTGCGCACCCTGACCCGCGATGTCGGCTTCGGCGAGGTGTCCCATCGCCCCAGCACCACCCGCCACGTCGAAGGCGCACGGCTGTCGGTGGACGGCGAGGCGCTGCTGGAGCTGTACGACACCCCCGGCCTGGAAGACGCCATCGCCCTGCTGGATTACCTGGAACGTCTGGATCGCCCCGGCGAACGCCTGGATGGACCGGCGCGGCTGGCGCGCTTTCTCGATGGCAGTGAAGCGCGGCAGCGTTTCGAGCAGGAGGCCAAAGTGCTGCGCCAACTGCTGGCCTCGGATGCCGGCCTCTATGTGATCGACGCCCGCGAACCGGTGCTGGCCAAATACCGCGATGAGCTGGCGGTGCTGAGCATGTGCGGCCGGCCCTTGCTACCGGTACTGAACTTCGTCAGCAGCAGCCAGCACCGCGAGCAGGACTGGCGCGACGCCCTGGCCCGCCTCGGCCTGCATGCCCTGGTGTGCTTCGACAGCGTGGCGCCGCCGCTGGATGGCGAACGCCGCCTATACGACAGCCTGGCGTTGCTGCAGGAAAAAGCCCGCCCGCAATTACAACGGCTGATCGACGATCACCTGGCGCAGCGCCAACTGCGCAAAAGCAGCGGCGCGCGGCTGATCGCCGAACTGCTGCTGGACTGCGCCGCCTGCCGCCGTAGCGTGGCCGCGCAAGCCGTGCTGGAACAAGGCGCCATCCGCGATCTGCACCAGACCATCCGGCAACGCGAACAACGCTGCGTGGAAGCCCTGCTGCGCCTGTACGCCTTCCGCCAGGACGACGCCAAGGCCAGCGACCTGCCCTTGCTCGACGGGCGCTGGGGCGACGATCTGTTCAACCCGGAAACCCTCAAGCAGCTCGGCATCAATATCGGTGGCGGCATGGCAGCAGGCGCGGCCACCGGCGTCGGCGTCGATCTGTTGGTGGGCGGGATTACCCTCGGCGCGGCGGCGCTGATCGGCGCCCTGCTCGGCGGCAGCGCGCAGACCCTACGCGGCTATGGCGCGCGGCTGAAAGGCAAACTCAAGGGCCAGCGCGAGCTGACCGTGGACGACGCCGTGCTGCGCCTGCTTGCCCTGCGCCAGCAGCGGCTGCTGCAAGCACTGGAAGCCCGTGGCCATGCCGCCGTCGAGGCCATCAGCCTGAGTACGCCGCAGGACGCCAGCTGGCGTGAAGGCAAACTGCCGGACGCCCTGCACAAGGCCCGCGCCCACCCGGAATGGTCATCGCTGAATCCTAATGCCCGGCTTGAGGATGGCGAACGCCAGGAACAGGTGCAGCAGTTGGCGGCGGAGCTGCTCTAGCTTTAAAGGCTTCGCGGCCATGGTACTTCCTACGGAAACCACCGTTGTAGGAGCCCATGGCCGCGATTAACGATCAGACCGCGACGGGCGCGCTGATATGCGGATGCGCCTGGTAGCCAACCAGCTCGAAGTCCTCGAACTTGAACGCCAGCAGGTCCTTCACTTTGGGGTTGAGCTTCATCACCGGCAGCGGCAACGGCTCGCGGCTTAGCTGCAGGTCGGTCTGCTCGATATGGTTGGCGTAGAGGTGGCAGTCGCCGCCAGTCCAGATAAAGTCGCCCGGTTGCAGCCCACAGACCTGGGCCACCATCAAGGTCAGCAGCGCATAGCTGGCGATATTGAAGGGCACGCCCAAAAATATGTCCGCCGAGCGCTGGTACAGCTGGCAGCTCAGCTTGCCGTCGGCCACATAGAACTGGAACAGCGCGTGGCACGGCGGCAGGGCCATCTGCTCGACCAGCGCCGGGTTCCAGGCGGAGACGATCAGGCGGCGCGAATCCGGATTCTTTTTGATCATCTCGATCAGCTTGCTGATCTGGTCAATCGACTCGCCGTTCGGCGCGGGCCAGCTGCGCCACTGGTAGCCGTACACCGGGCCGAGGTCGCCGTTCTCGTCGGCCCACTCGTCCCAGATGCGTACGCCGTTGTCCTTCAGGTACTTGATGTTGGTGTCGCCCGCAAGGAACCACAGCAGTTCGTGGATGATCGATTTCAGGTGGCACTTTTTGGTGGTCACCAGCGGGAAGCCGTCGGCCAGGTTGAAGCGCATCTGATGGGCAAAAATACTGTAGGTGCCAGTGCCCGTGCGGTCACTCTTGAAGGTGCCGGTCTCACGCACCAGGCGCATCAGGTCGAGGTACTGCTGCATTACACGGCCTCCTGTGCAGCCTGACGTTTGTAGGCATAGGCGATCAGGCCCAGGCCGCCGAGGATCATCGGCAGGCAGAGTACCTGACCCATGGTCAGCCAGCCGCCCGCCAGGTAACCGAGCTGGGCATCCGGCACGCGGACGAATTCGACGATAAAGCGGAAGATCCCGTAGCACAGGGCAAACATGCCGGACACCGCCATGGTCGGTCGCGGCTTGCGCGAGTAGAACCAGAGGATGGTGAACAGCGCCACGCCTTCCAGGGCGAACTGGTACAGCTGCGAGGGATGGCGCGCCAGTTGCTGCGGGTCGGTGGGGAAGATCATCGCCCAGGGCACGTCGGTGGCCTTGCCCCACAGCTCGGCATTGATAAAGTTGCCGATGCGCCCGGCACCCAGGCCGATCGGCACCAGCGGCGCGATAAAGTCCATCAGCTCGAAGAAGCTCTTGTTGTTGCGCTTGCCGAACCACCAGGTGGCCAGCATTACGCCGATCAACCCGCCGTGGAACGACATGCCGCCTTCCCAGATGCGCAGCATGCGCACCGGTTCGGCGATATAGGCCGCCAGGTCGTAAAACAGCACGTACCCCAGACGGCCACCGAGGATTACACCCATTGCGACCCAGAACACCAGGTCGGAGAGTTTCTCCTTGTTCCAGCTCGGTGCGAAGGCGTTGACCCGGCGCGAGGCCAGCCACCAGGCGCCGCCGATGCCGATCAGGTACATCAGGCCGTACCAATGGATTTTCAGCGGGCCAAGGGCCAGTGCAACCGGGTCGATCTGCGGGTAAGGCAGCATCAAAAACTCCTTAGATCAGGAAACTTAATCCCACGCTAAACAGCAGCAGGGCAAACAGGCGTTTGAGCAGACGCGGCGACAGCTTGTGCGCCAGGCGTGCACCGACGCGGGCAAAGTACATGCTGGGGATGGCAATACCGACCAGCGCCGGCAGGTAGACAAAGCCCAGGCTCCATTCCGGCAGCGCGGGCTTATCCCAACCCAGCCAGATAAAACTCAGGGCACTGGCTATCGCAATCGGCAGGCCACAAGCAGAAGAGGTGGCCACCGCCTGCTGCATCGCTACGCTGCGCCAGGTCAGGAACGGCACGGTCAGCGAACCGCCGCCGATGCCGAAAATCGCCGAGGCCCAGCCAATCACCACACCCGCCACCGTCAACCCTGGCTTGCCTGGGACAGTGCGGCTGGCTTTGGGTTTCAGTTCCAGGGCCATTTGTACGGCGATAATAATCGCAAATACGCCGATGATTTTCTGCAGCAGCGGCCCCTGAATGGCGGCGGCAGTCATCGCGCCAAGCCCTGCGCCGAGCAGAATCCCCAGGGTCATCCAGGCAAATACCGGCCACAGCACGGCGCCTTTACGCTGATGTTCAATCACCGAGTTGATCGAGGTGAAGATGATGGTCGCCAACGACGTGCCTACCGCCAGGTGCGTCAAAATCATCGGATCAAAGCCCTGCGCAGCAAAACTCAGCACCAGCACCGGCACGATGATAATGCCGCCGCCTACGCCAAATAACCCGGCAAGCGTTCCAGCTGCAGCCCCTAACCCCAAATACAGCAGCAGTTCCATCAGCACCCCCACAAACAATCCGGCATGGTAACGGATGCACAGGGCCGGACTCTACTTTGGGCGATGGATGTCCGCTTAGGCTTTGCGTAAAGTGCCCGCATCGCCTGTGGAATAGACCAGCATGCGCCCGACCCTGTACCTGAAGCTGAGCTGTAACCAGATGCACCTGACGCACCTGCAAAGTGGCCGCGCGCTGCACCTGCAGGCCGACCCGGCATTCAGCAATCAGCGCCTGCTGGTGGCGGATTTTGCGGCGGCGCAGCAACTGTTGCAGCGCGGCGTCGAGGAAATCCTGCCCAAGCGTTTGCTGCGTCTGAACCGCTCACCGCAGTTGCTGATCCAGCCACTGGAGCGCCTGGAAGGCGGTCTGTCGCAGGTCGAGGAGCGCATTCTGCTGGAACTCGGCCTGGGCTGCGGCGCGCGCAAGGTACGCCTGCACCTGGGCAACGAACTGGACAACGCCGGCGTGCTGGCGAAGTTAAGGAGCTAACTCATGTGCCTGATCGTCCTGGCCTGGCGACCGGGTCATGCCCAGCCGCTACTGCTGGCCGCCAACCGCGATGAATTCTATGAACGGCCCAGCCAGCCTCTGGCCGAATGGCCCGATGTGCCGGGAGTGTTTGCCGGACGCGATCTGCAGGCCGGCGGCACCTGGCTAGGCGTCGGCCCCGGCGGGCGCTTTGCCGCCCTGACTAATATTCGCGACCCTGGCCAGGCGCAGGGCAGCCGCTCACGGGGCGAGCTGCCGGTAGCCTTTCTCGCCGGCAGCCTTAGCGTCGAAGATTTTCTGCATGACCTGCACGAGCGGCGCCGCCACTACAGCGGCTTCAACCTGCTGCTCGGCGACCGCCAGCAACTCTGGCACTTCAACTCCCTAACCGGGCGCGCCACACCATTGGCGGAAGGCGTGCACGGCCTGTCGAATGCCGATCTGGACACGCCCTGGCCCAAGCTGCAGCGGGCCAAGCAGGCGCTGCACAACGGCTTGCATGAGCCGCATCCGCAGATGCTGCTCAAGCTGTTGGCCGACCCCACCCGCGCGGCAGACGCTGACCTGCCGCAAACCGGTATCGGCCTGACCGGCGAACGCCTGCTGTCAAGCGTGTTTATTGCCAGCGTCACCTACGGCACCCGCGCCAGTACTGCGTTGATCGTCAATGCCGACGGCAGCCGCGTGCTGGCCGAGCGTACGTTCGGCAGCAATGGCAGCTGTTTAGGTGAGGTGGTTGTGCACTGCTGAAGCCGCTTAGCAGGCTGTTGAAAACGTTGGCGAGGCAGCCAGTGCAAGGCAAAAACAGGCGAAAAAGCGGAGTTTACGAGCTGTAAATGAGCATTTTGAGCCTGTTTTTAACGCCGCAATGGCAACGCAGGTAGTTTTTCAACGGCATGCTAGTTGCTGTGGGCAGGTTCGCTGAATTTATCAAGGGTAAACAGCGGCGAGGCAATCGTCGGATCGTCGGCATCGGCCACCAGCAACGGCCGCCCATCGGCCTGAAAGGTCAGCCCCTCGATCTTCACCACCGGCGTCAGGTGGTTCAGCTCGACGATGCTCAGCTGTGCATCCAGCCGCCCGAGCACACTGCCAACGCAGGCACCGTCGAGGTAGCTGGAGTCGGTAGCCTCCGCCGTCGCGGTGAAATACAGCGCGCCACTGGGCGCCACGCTGAGGTCGGTCAGGCTCAACGGTACGCCGTCCAGCTCAGGCAATGGCAGCGGCACAATCCGCTGCAGCGCGGCGGCGCTCAGCTGCCCATCCTGCAGATCGCGCAGCACCTGGGGTAAATCGAGCAGCACCAGGGCATTCTCCCGACCACGACCGTTGCCACGTTGCGCCAGCAGCAACTGCTCGCGATAGACCACGCTGCCTTCGATATTCAGGTCCTGAAAGTGCTCGGCAAGCGCCTGGTACAAGGGGCTGAGGTCGATAGCGCGCACGCTGCCGGCCTCAACCAGACAGCCGCGGCAGCGGCGCTTGGTCGAACCCGAACCGAGAGCCAGCAGGCAGTCGCCTGGTAATGACAGCAACGCTTCGAAGTCAGGTTTAAGACGTTTGCGCTGCTTGGCATCCTCGGGCAACTCGCCGGGCAGCAGGGTCAACTCGGCCTGCCAGTCGCCCCTCAGGCTGTAGCGTTGCAGCACCAGCGCATCGTCGGCCAGCACCCACAGGCTCTGGCCCTGACGCACCAGTGCGCTGGCCGCCGACAGGCACAGGGTTGCCAGTTGGCGCAGCGCCAGGCGCTTATCTGCAGGGTTCAGCACGAGCGGGGGCGCTCACGCCTGGATATCCGACGCCGGATTGATCATGCGGCCCAAGCCGAGGTTGCGCAGGGCCAGTTGCAGGGTGCTGTGGATCACCTGCGGATTGTCGATGCTCATCACCTGACCCAGCAATTCCTGGGCCTTGCCCATGCTGATCTGGCGTAACAGCCATTTCACCTTGGGCAGGTTGGTGGCGTTCATCGACAGGCCATCGAAGCCCATGGCCATCAGCAACACCGCGCACGCCGGGTCACCGGCCATCTCACCGCAGATGCTCACCGGTTTGCCTTCGGCATGGGCACCGGCCACCACCAGGCGCAGCGCCTGCAGCACCGCCGGGTGGAGGAAGTCGTAGAGGTCGGCTACGCGCGGGTTGTTACGGTCTACGGCCAACAGGTATTGGGTCAGGTCATTCGAGCCGACCGAGAGGAAGTCGACTTGGCGTGCCAGCTCGCGCACCTGATAGACCGCCGCCGGAATCTCGATCATCACCCCAACCGGTGGCAGCGGCACATCGGTGCCTTCGTCGCGCACTTCGCCCCAGGCACGGTGAATCAGGTGCAGCGCCTCTTCCAGCTCCTGAATGCCGGAAATCATCGGCAGCAGAATGCGCAGGTTGTTCAAGCCTTCGCTGGCTTTAAGCATGGCGCGGGTCTGCACCAGGAAGATTTCCGGGTGGTCGAGGGTGA
Source organism: Pseudomonas sp. (assembly GCF_030684895.1). Lineage (GTDB taxonomy): Bacteria > Pseudomonadota > Gammaproteobacteria > Pseudomonadales > Pseudomonadaceae > Aquipseudomonas. The sequence goes on from NZ_JAUXXP010000017.1 coordinate 81,913, forward strand.
CGCGGATGCCGCGCCAGCCGAGGAAGGGGTTGTCTTCCTTGATCGGGAAGTAGCTCAGCGCCTTGTCACCGCCGATATCCAGGCTGCGCATGGTCACCGGCAGCGGGTGGAAGGCGGCCAGCTGCTCGCGATAGATCGCCAGCTGTTCCTTCTCGCTGGGGAAGCGTTCCTTGATCATAAACGGCACTTCGGTGCGATACAGACCAACACCTTCAGCACCGCGCTCCTGAGCGCGCTTTACATCAGCGAGCAGGCCGGTGTTGACCCACAGCGGCATGCGGTGGCCATCGAGGGTTTCGCACGGCAAGGCACGCAGCGCATCGAGGCCCTGGGCCAGCTGGCGCTCTTCCTCGACCACTTCGGCGTATTGCTTGCGCAACACTTCGCTGGGGTTGGTGAACACCTCGCCGTGGTAACCGTCGACGATCAGCTGAATGCCGTCGATCTTCGAGTACGGCAGGTCAACCACACCCATTACCGTGGGAATACCCATGGCCCGGGCAAAGATCGCCACATGCGAGTTGCCCGAACCCTGCACCGACACCAGACCGACCAGCTTGCCTTCCGGCACTTCGCCGAGCATCGCCGGCGACAGTTCTTCGCTGACCAGAATGCAGTTGTCCGGATAGACCAGGGTTTGCTGACGCGCCTGCTGCAGATAGGCGAGCAGGCGCCGGCCAAGGTCTTTGACGTCGCTGGCGCGTTCGCGCAGGTAGGCGTCGTCCATCAGTTCAAAACGATTGATGTGCTCGCCAATCACCTGGCGCAGTGCGCCCTGGGCCCACTGGCCAGTGCGGATGACCTTGACCACCTCGTTACCTAGGGCGGCGTCTTCCAGCATCATCAGATATACATCGAACAGCGCGCGCTCTTCGGGGCGCAGCTGAGTGGCCATCTTCGCCGACAGCGCGCGCATATCGCTGCGCACACCTTCCAGGGCGTTATTGAACAGGGTCAGCTCGGCGGCGATGTCATCGACAGTTTTATCCGGCACCACTTCCAGATCGGCCGGCGGCAATACCACCACCGCCGTGCCCACGGCCGCACCGGGCGAGCCTGGCACGCCGACGAACTTGGCTTCCTGAATGCCCTTGCCCTGCCGACCCAGACCGCGGATCGAGCCCGTGGCCTCAGCGTGGGCGATAACCCCGGCGAGCTGCGCGCTCATGGTGACGAGGAAGGCTTCTTCACCCTCATCGAACTGGCGCTGTTCTTTCTGCTGGATGACCAATACACCCATCACCTTGCGGTGGTGAATGATCGGCGCACCAAGGAAGGAGGCGTAACGCTCCTCACCGGTCTCGGCAAAGTAGCGATAGCGCGGGTGTTCGGAGGCGTGTTCGAGGTTGAGCGGCTCTTCGCGGGTACCCACCAGGCCGACCAAGCCCTCGTTGGGCGCCATGCTGACCTTGCCGATGGCTTTCTTGTTCAAGCCCTCGGTGGCCATCAGCACGAAGCGATTGCTTTCCGGGTCCAGCAGATAGACCGAGCAGACCTGGCTGCCCATGGCCTCGCGCACCCGCTGCACGATAATGCCCAGCGCCGCCTTGAGGTCCTTGGCGGCATTTACTTCCTGGACAATCTTGCGCAGCGTATTGAGCATGCTTGGCTCTAGCCTGTGTCAGTCCCGCGCCAAGAGGCGCGGAGCGAGTTCCTTGAGGGCGCGACGGTACACCTCGCGCTTGAATGTCACCACCTGGCCCAGCGGGTACCAATAACTGACCCAGCGCCAGCCGTCGAACTCCGGCTTACCGGTCAGGTCCATGCGTACCCGATCCTCTGCACCTGTTAAACGCAGGAGGAACCACTTCTGTTTCTGCCCGATGCACAGCGGTTGGCTGTGCGTGCGCACCAGGCGCTGAGGCAAACGATAACGCAACCAGCCCCGGGTGCAGGCGAGAATTTTCACATCCTGCTGTTCAAGGCCTACTTCTTCATTCAATTCGCGGTACAGCGCTTCTTCCGGCGACTCATGGTCATTGATCCCGCCCTGCGGGAACTGCCAAGCGTCCTGGTTTATCCGACGCGCCCACAGCACCTGGCCGACATCATTGGTCAGAATGATGCCGACATTCGGGCGAAAACCATCGGAATCGATCACGGCACACAACCTCGTAAACGCCTGAATTTAAGACATGCGGGCATTGTTCCACAAAGGCCGCGGCAGCAGCAACGCGAGCGTCCCGCGTAATAGGAATGACCTCTAAAAGCCGCTATCCTCAGCGCCCTCAGACCCTTGCGATGATAGGTGCCCCGTGCGTTTGGCTTTATTCGATCTCGACAACACCCTGCTCGGCGGCGACAGCGATCACGCCTGGGGCGACTACCTGTGTGAGCGCGGCATCCTCGACGGCATCGCCTACAAGGCGCGCAACGATGCGTTCTATCAGGACTACCTGGCCGGCCGCCTGAACATCACCGATTACCTGAACTTCAGCCTGGAAATCCTCGGCCGTACGGAAATGGCCCAACTGGAGCAATGGCACCGCGACTTTATGCGCGATTGCGTCGAGCCGATCATCCTCGCCAAAGGCGAAGCACTGCTGGCCGAGCACCGCGAAGCCGGCGACAAGTTGCTGATCATCACCGCCACCAACCGCTTCGTCACCGCGCCGATTGCCGCGCGCTTGGGTGTCGACACCTTGCTGGCCACCGAATGTGAAATGCAGGACGGCCGCTATACCGGGCGTACCACCGACGTGCCCTGTTTCAAGGAAGGCAAGGTCACCCGCCTCAACCGCTGGCTGGCGGAAAGCGGCCTGAACCTGGCTGACAGCAGCTTCTACAGCGACTCGCTGAATGACCTGCCACTGCTGGAACAGGTCACCCACCCCTTCGCCGTCGACCCCGATCCAAAGCTGCGCGCCGAAGCGGAAAAACGCGGCTGGCCGGTGATTTCGCTGCGCTGAGATTGATGGGTATCGCTGCGCTCAACCTGCGCGACTCGGCCCATGCTATGGCGTTTCCCGTGGACACTCGGGCATAGGCCCGTAGCCCGGATAAGCTCCGGCGCAATCCGGGGATCGGTTGTGCAGCCGACATTGTTCCCCCGGATTGCATCCGGGCTACGAGGCTGACAGCCACCCAATAAAAACGCCGCCTGATCAGGCGGCGTTTTTGTTTGGGTGTTGGTCAGGCCGGCTTGGCGCCCATCAGCCCCATGATCACTAGTAACAGCAGCACGATCAGCCCGGCATAGGCCGCACAGAAGCCCAGTAGGCGCTTGGGTGCCGGAGTGCCGTTCAAGGCTTGCCAGGCGCTCAGGCGGCCCGCCAGCAACAAACCGACCACCATCAACACAGCAAACAGCACACTGCTGAGCAGCAGCCAGGTCTGGCTCAACGGCCAACCGATCAGGTCAACCAGCAACCAGCCGGTTACCGGCAGGCTTAGGGCCAGCAGTCCGAGAACCGGCATGCTAATCAGACGGGTGCGTTTCAACTTGCGTTGCAAAACGGCTGCATCAGCGCCACGTGAGGCTTTCCATAACATAAACAGATGCACCGCCACCCCAACCAGCAAGAGGATGCCGGGCAACATGTGCAACATTTTCAGCAGTGGGTAATGTTCCATCGATTCAGCTCCTGCCGATTAGCCTAAAAAGAGTTTGTACGCCGGATTATCGCTCTCGTCCCAATAGGGGTAGCCGATGGCTTCCAGCGCCGCCGGCACCAGATGGCGCTCGGCTTGTGGCACTTGCAGGCCCGCCACCACGCGACCATCGGCAGCGCCATGATTGCGGTAGTGGAACATCGAAATATTCCAGCGCCCACCCAATTTCTGTAAGAAATTAAACAGCGCGCCCGGCCGCTCGGGAAACTCGAAGCGATACACGCATTCATCCGGCACCGCTGCGGCATGACCGCCGACCATATGGCGGATATGCAACTTGGCCAGCTCGTTTTCGGTCAGGTCCAGTACCGGGAAGCCCTGCTCGCGCAGGCCCTGCACCAGCGCGGCGCGCGGATCGCTTTCAGGGTGGGTCTGCACGCCAACGAAGATGTGCGCTTCTTTATCCTCGTGGTAGCGGTAGTTGAACTCGGTGATCTGCCGCTTGCCGATGGCCTCGCAGAACGCCTTGAAGCTGCCCGGTTGCTCGGGGATGGTCACGGCAATGATGGCTTCGCGCTTCTCGCCCAGTTCGGCACGCTCAGCGACGTGGCGCAGGCGGTCGAAGTTGACGTTGGCACCCGAGTCGATACCCACCAGCACCTGGCCGCTGCAGCCTTCGCGCTCCACGTACTTCTTGATCCCGGCCACGCTGAGGGCGCCAGCCGGTTCGGTGATCGAACGGGTGTCGTCGTAGATGTCCTTGATCGCTGCACAGATCTCGTCGGTGCTGACGGTGATCACCTCGTCGACATGGTCCTTGCACACGTCAAAGGTGTGCTGACCGATCTGCGCCACCGCCACGCCATCGGCAAACAGCCCAACCTGCGGCAACACCACGCGCTCGCCGGCCGCCATGGCGGCCTGCAGGCAGTTGGAGTCGTCCGGCTCGACGCCGATGATCTTGATTTCCGGGCGCAGGTATTTCACATAAGCGGCGATCCCTGCGATCAGCCCGCCGCCGCCGACCGGCACGAAGATCGCGTCGAGTTGACCCGGCTGCTGACGGAGAATTTCCATCGCCACGGTGCCCTGGCCAGCAATGGTGTGCGGGTCATCGTAGGGGTGGATATAGATGTAGCCCTTCTCGTCGACCAGCTTCAGTGAATAGGCCAGCGCCTCGGGAAAGCTGTCGCCATGCAACACCACCTTGCCGCCACGCGAGCGCACGCCCTGCACCTTGATCTCCGGGGTGGTCTTGGGCATCACGATGGTGGCTTTGACCCCCAGCACCTTGGCCGCCAGCGCCAGACCCTGGGCATGGTTGCCGGCCGATGCAGTGACCACGCCACGCGCCTGTTCTTCAGCGGAGAGTTGCGCCAGCTTGTTGTAGGCGCCACGAATCTTGAACGAGTACACCGCCTGCAGGTCTTCACGCTTGAGCAGAATCTGGTTGCCCAACCGCTCGGAAAGCTGGTTGGCGGCTTGCAGCGGGGTTTCCACCGCCACGTCATAGACGCGCGAGGTGAGGATCTTCTTGACGTACTGTTCGAGCATGGCGGGCATCGCAGGCGGCTTTTCAGGGAGTCCGCGAGTCTACCCCAGCCCCGCGCCGATCGACCACATAACGCGCAGGGTTTTCCCGCCTCAGGCCACCTGGCCGCCCAGCCGCGCTATAATTCGCGCCTTTCCTCACTCCCACACCAGGCCCCATGATGAACCAGGATCAACTCAAGCAAGCCGTCGCCCAGGCTGCCGTCGACTTTATTCTTCCCAAACTCGACGCCAAGAGTGTGATCGGGGTCGGCACCGGCTCCACCGCCAACTGCTTTATCGACGCCCTGGCCAAGCACAAGATGGAATTCGACGGCGCCGTCGCCAGCTCCGAAGCCACCGCCGCGCGCCTTAAAGGCCATGGCATTCCAGTGTATGAGCTGAATACGGTCAACGACTTGGAGTTCTATGTCGACGGCGCCGACGAGAGCGACGAGCACCTCAACTTGATCAAGGGCGGCGGCGCGGCCCTGACCCGCGAGAAAATCGTTGCCGCCGTGGCGCAGACCTTTATCTGCATCGCCGACGCCAGCAAGCTGGTGCCGGTGCTCGGCGCCTTCCCGCTGCCGGTGGAAGTGATCCCGATGGCGCGCAGCCATGTCGCCCGCCAGTTGGTCAAGCTTGGCGGCGATCCGGTGTACCGCGAGGGCGTGGTGACCGATAACGGCAATATCATCCTCGATGTATTCAACCTGTCGATCACCAACCCGGTGGAGCTGGAAAGCCAGATCAACGCCATCGTCGGCGTGGTCACCAATGGCCTGTTCGCTGCCCGTCCAGCTGACCTGCTGCTGCTCGGCACCGCAGAAGGCGTGAAAACCCTTAAGCGCGCCTGACGCTTAGAGCAGCAATAGCTGGCGGCTGTGCAAAAATGGATCAAGTCGGCAGACAGCACGCGCCCTTGGCGTCATGCTGCCGGCAGTGCTTAGCAGGCCGTTAAAACGTAATCAGGATCGTCAGGGAGTTTTATGTCCGCATTCGTCTCGTCCGCCCATGATCGCCAGTTGGAGCTCGCCGATCTACTGCGCGAGCTGGTCGCCCAGGGTCGGACCCATCAGGACAATGCCGAGCAATGCCTGGCGATCCGCCGCAGCGCCGTCAGCAACCAGCAACACCCGCTGGAATTTCTCGCGGCCCAGCAACTCGACGACCTGAAAAACCCGGGCAAGAAGCTTGAGCTGGAAGGACTGACCAGTTGGCTGGCGGAGCAATGCGGCCAGCCCTTCCTGCGCATTGATCCGCTGAAAATCAACGTCGCCGCCATCACCCCGTTGATGTCCTACGCCTTCGCCCAGCGCCACAAGATTCTTGCCGTGGCAGTGGACAGCGACAGCGTGACCATTGCCAGCAGCCAGCCGCTGGTCAACAGCTGGGAGGCCAACCTGACCCATGTGCTCAAACGCCCGATCAAGCGTGTGGTGGCCAGCCCGGTGGATATTCAGCGTTTTACCGTGGAGTTCTACCGCCTGGCCAAATCGGTCAGCGGCGCCTCGGCCGGTGACACGAAGATCAGCGGCGTGGGCAACTTCGAGCAGTTGCTCAACCTCGGCTCCCAGGATCAGGAGCCCGACGCCAACGATGCGCATATCGTCAATATCGTCGACTGGCTGTTCCAGTACGCCTTCACCCAGCGCGCCAGTGATATCCATATCGAACCACGCCGCGAGCAGGGCACCGTGCGCTTTCGCATCGACGGCGTGCTGCACACCGTCTACCAATTCCCACCCCAGGTGACCATGGCCATCGTCAGCCGCCTGAAAAGTCTGGGCCGGATGAACGTCGCCGAAAAGCGCAAACCGCAGGATGGCCGGGTCAAGACCAAGACCCCGGACGGCGGCGAAGTGGAACTGCGCCTGTCGACCCTGCCCACCGCGTTTGGCGAAAAGATGGTGATGCGGATTTTCGACCCCGAAGTGCTGCTGAAAAGTTTCGATCAGCTGGGTTTCTCCGCCGATGACTTGAAACGCTGGCAGAGCATGACCAGCCAGCCCAACGGCATCATCCTGGTCACCGGCCCGACCGGCTCAGGCAAGACCACCACGCTGTACACCACGCTCAAGCAACTGGCCACGCCGGAAGTGAACCTCTGCACTATTGAAGACCCAATCGAGATGGTCGAGCCGGCCTTCAACCAGATGCAAGTGCAACACAATATCGACCTAACCTTCGCCAGCGGCGTGCGCGCGCTGATGCGCCAGGACCCGGACATCATCATGGTCGGCGAAATCCGCGACCTGGAAACCGCCGAGATGGCGATCCAGGCGGCGCTCACCGGTCACTTGGTGCTGTCGACCCTGCACACCAACGACGCACCGAGCGCCATCACTCGCCTGCTGGAGCTGGGCGTACCGCACTATCTGCTCAAGTCCACCCTGCTCGGCGTGATGGCCCAGCGTCTAGTACGCACCCTGTGCCCGCATTGCAAGGCACCGCAGACACTGGATGAAGACGGCTGGCAGAGCCTGACCAAACCCTGGAGTGCACCGCTGCCGACCCAGGCCTGCAGCGCCGTCGGATGTCTGGAATGCCGCGACACCGGTTACCGCGGCCGCGCTGGCGTGTATGAAATCATGCTGATCAATGATGCGATGAAGCCCTTGATCACCGCCGACACCGACCTGGTCGCCCTGCGCCGCCACGCCTTCAAGGAAGGTATGCGCAGCCTGCGCCTGTCCGGCGCGCAGAAAGTCGCCGCTGGCCTGACCACCATTGAGGAAGTGCTGCGGGTGACTCCGCAGAGCGAGCAGAAATAACCATAGCCCGCGAATTTCAGCTGCGAGGCAAACGCTGCTGGCGGGCGAGGATGCTCGCCACCCGCTGCGGCTTGCAATCCAGGTAGGCGGAAGCCTGCAACCAGCGTTGATTGGAATGCCAAGCGAAGAGAAACTGCCCGCCCTTAAGCTGGTCGACCACCATCCGCGCCACTTCCGGACGCACCGCCGGACAACCCAGGCTGCGGCCAATCCGCCCCTGGCTTTGCACCAGGCTCGAGCTGACATATGAAGCACCGTGAATAACGATTGCACGCTCACGGGCCAGATCATTCAGCCCAGGTTCCAAACCATCCATACGCAGGGAATAACCGTGCTTGCCGCTGTAGCTTTCAGCGGTGCGGAACAAACCCAGGCTGGTCTGATTACTGTCCAGACGATTGGAAAACACCTCGGCGAAGTTCTCCCCGGACTTGCGGCCGTGGGCGACAAAATCACGCAGCAGTAAACGCTTGCGCTGCAGATCGAAGATCCACAAACGCCGTTCGGTAGAAGGCCGCGAATAATCGATCACCGCCAGGCGCCGCGCAGGCTCAGCACCATGATTGACCGCGCACTGCATGGCCGCCAGGGCATGCTGCAGCGCCTGCTGATTAAGACCAGGCGCAATCAGCGCCAGATCCCTGAGCAGCCCATCCTGCTCGGCGGCGGTTGCCGACAAGGGCATCCACGAAAGCCAAAATCCAATCAGGCAGAACCTGCCAAGACGTCCAAACATTGCGCAAATACCTCTAGTACCTTCGGACGTCCTGTCACAAGATCCAACCATCGCCCGCCTATACTGGCTGCGGCCAAGTTGTTCTTAGCCCATGGACTGGAGCAGTAGATTGTTCAAAAAACGCACACTCTACATGAGCGCTGCCCTGCTCACCCTGCCATTGGTCGCCAACGCCACCGATGCGCCCTTTGCCACCAGCGCCGATCTGCGCCCATTGCTGGCCCAGCTGACGCAGCACTGCAGCCCATTACCGACAAGCCTAGACGAGAATGCTCAGCGTCTGCTGCAGGCTTTTTATGCACAACGTGACGGCCAACCGGCCTGGCAGAGCGGCGAACAGCTGCTGCAATTGCGCGAGCAGCTGGCGCAATTGGCCGATGACGGCCTGCAGCCCAGCGACTATCTGCTGCCCAGCCTGGTTGCGGAAAGCTTCGCCGAACAACGCGACTGCGCGGAACTGCTGACCAGCCACAGCTACCTGCAGGCGCTGCTGCACCTGCGCCGTGGCCGCTTGCTGCAACAGCGCCTGGAACCGCTGTGGCAGGCACCAGGGCAAACCAATCCAGATCCGCAACTGGCGACCCTCTCCCTGGCCCTGCTGCACCTGTACACGCCGCCCCTGGCCTTTGCCAGCGCACGGCCGGCCACCGTGCACTATCAGCGGCTGCGTAGCGCTTATGCACAACAACGCCTACAGCCGCTACAGGCGTGGACGACGCTGGCCAGCGGTGCACAACTCAAACCCGGCGGCAAGGATGCGCGGCTGCCAGCATTGCGCGCACGGCTGATCGCCCAGAGCTACCTGGCTGTACCGCTAGAAGAACTGGGCAGCGCTTATGATCTGGCCACGCAAAGCGCCCTGGAGAGTTTCCAGCGCGACCACGGCCTCAACCCGGATGGCATTCTCGGCCCCGCCAGCCTGACCGAACTGAATATCAGCGCACCGCTGCGCCGCGAGCAACTGCGCGCCAATCTCGAACGCCTGCGCTGGCTGGCAGACTCCATGGGCGAGGCCGAGGTGCTGATCAATGTCGCGGCCGCCGAACTACAGGTGCGGCGCAATAACCAGCTGCTTTGGCGCACCCGTACCCAGGTTGGTCGCGCCGAACGGCAAACGCCGCTGCTTGCCTCAAGCATCGTGCGGCTGACCCTCAATCCGACCTGGACCGTGCCGCCGACCATCCTGCGCGAAGACAAACTGCCGGCCATTCGCGACGACATCGACTACCTGGAACGCCAGCAGATGAGCGTGCTCGACCGCGACGGCACGCTGCTCGACCCACACAGCATCGACTGGGACAACCCCGGGGCGATCCGTCTGCGTCAGTCGGCCGGCAGCCATAACCCGCTTGGCCGCGTCGCCGTACGTTTCGCTAACCCATTCGCGGTCTATCTGCACGACACGCCCAGCCAGCAACTGTTCAACAAGGCCCCGCGTGCGTTCAGCTCGGGCTGCGTGCGGGTCGAGGCCGTCGACACCCTGCTCGCCTGGCTGCTCAGCCCGGATGAGCTGAGCAGCGTGCAGACGCGCATCGCCAGTGGCGACACCCAGCAGTACCGGCTGCAACATCCGGTACCACTACTGATTGCCTACTGGACCGCCGACGCCACCAAGGATGGAGCCCTGCGCTACTACCCGGACATCTACGCCCGTGACGCACGCCTGGTCAACGCCCTGGCGCCAAACGCGCACTGAGCCGCAGCCATGACCGCTGATCGGCGCACCTTGCAACACCATCGACAGCTGCGCCAACGCCAACTGTGCTTAGATACCTGAACCGCTAATCAGCAGACCTCAACTCGCTAAGGAGCTACACCACATGGAAATCGGCAGTGTCATTTTTCTCTTTGTCGGCCTCGCCGTCGCCATCGTCTTTATGGGTTTCAAGGTTGTGCCACAGGGCTACGAATGGACAGTGGAGCGCTTCGGCCGCTACACCAACACCCTCAAGCCGGGCCTGAACATCATCGTACCGATCATGGACAGGGTCGGCCGCAAGCTCAACGTGATGGAAAACGTGCTGGATATTCCGCCGCAGGAAGTGATCACCGCCGATAACGCCACGGTGCAGATCGACGCCATCTGCTTCTTCCAGATCATCAACTCGGCCCAAGCGGCTTACGAGGTAAACAACCTCGAACACGCCATCCGCAACCTGGTGATGACCAATATCCGTACCGTGCTCGGCTCGATGGAGCTGGACGCCATGCTCGGCCAGCGCGATGCGATCAACGAAAAACTGCTGCGCACTGTCGATGAAGCCACCGCACCCTGGGGCATCAAGATCACCCGTATCGAGATCAAGGACATCAGCCCGCCCGCCGACCTGATGGCCGCCATGTCCGGGCAGATGAAAGCCGAACGGATCAAACGCGCACAAATTCTCGAAGCCGAAGGTCTGCGTGCCGCTGCCATTCTCACCGCCGAAGGGCAGAAGCAGGGCGACATCCTCAAGGCCGAAGGTCAACGCCAAGCCGCTTTCCTCGAAGCCGAAGCGCGCGAACGTGCCGCCCAGGCAGAAGCCGAAGCCACGCGTATGGTTTCCGAAGCCATCGCCAAGGGTAACGTGCAGGCGGTCAACTACTTCGTTGCACAGAAATACATCGAAGCCCTCGGCCAACTGGCCAGCGCCAACAACAGCAAGGTCATCCTCATGCCGCTGGAAGCCAGCCAGGTCATCGGCGCCGTCGGCGGCATCAGCGAAATTGTCAAAGCCACCTTCGGTGAGAAGAAGGGTTAAGCCATGTGGGACTTTTTACAGCACCTGTCGTACTGGAACTGGCTGGCTTTCGGCACGCTGCTGCTGATTCTCGAAGTGTTCGGTGCCGGCGGTTATTTGCTGTGGATCGGCCTGGCCGCCGCCAGCGTCGGCCTGTTGACCTTTGTCTTCCCGGGCCTGCCGTGGGCAGCGCAGTTCATCCTGTTCGGCCTGCTCTCGATCCTCACGGCGGTGTTCTGGTGGCAACGCCAGCGCAGCGCGGCCAAGCCTTCCGACCAACCAGGACTGAACCAGCGCGGCAGTGAATTCGTCGGCCGCACCTTTGTCCTGCACGAAGCCATCAACGGCGGACGCGGCAAGATCAAGGCCGGCGACAGCCTGTGGCTGGTAATCGGCGCTGACCTGCCGGCCGGCACGCCAGTACGGGTGGTGGGCCAGGATGGTGTGCTGCTGCGGGTTGTAGCCGCGCAGTCGGACTGATGGCCAAGGCTGTAAACGACAACGCCCCGCATTGCGGGGCGTTGTCGTTTACGCATGGCGCTTAGGCGTCGCTGTCAGCGCTGGCCTTGTAGGCGGCCGCGTCGAGCAGCTTGTCCAACTCGCTGGCGTCGCTTGGCTTGAGCTTGAAGAACCAGCTGCCGTACGGGTCGCTGTTGACGCTTTCCGGGCTGTCGGCCAAGCCGTCGTTGATCGCGATCACTTCACCGGAAACCGGTGCATAGATGTCGGACGCGGCCTTGACCGACTCCACCACCCCAGCTTCCTGGCCGGCATTCAGGGTCTTGCCGACTTCTGGCAGCTCGATGAACACCACATCACCCAGGGCTTCCTGAGCGTGATCGGAAATGCCTACGGTAACGCTGCCATCGGCTTCCAGGCGCGCCCACTCGTGGCTGGCGGCGTAACGCAGATCGGCGGGGATAGTGCTCATGTGTCGTTCCTCATCTGACATGACGGCGACCACGCCGTCATGGAAATTTAGCAGGCCTTGGCCATACCGAAAGAAAGTCTTTAAAAACCTGACGCACCGTTACAAACCGGGGCGTTCTCGACCATCCATGGCCAGTTCAAGGCTTAGATAAGCGCCTTGCCGTTACGCACAAACGTCGGTTTGACCACTCGCACCGGGTACCACTTGCCGCGAATCTCTACTTCAGCACGCTCGCTGGTAGCCGCCGGCACGCGGGCCAGGGCGATGGATTTACCCAGGGTCGGCGAGAAGCTGCCGCTGGTGATCTCGCCTTCGCCCACCCCTTCAACTCGCACTACCTGATGCGCACGCAGCACGCCGCGCTCTTCCAGCACCAGGCCGACCAGCTTGGAGGCAACGCCTTCGGCCTTCTGCTTCTGCAGCGCGGCGCGACCAACAAAACCACGGCTGGCCGGCTCCCAGGCGATGGTCCAGGCCATATTAGCGGCCAGCGGGGTCACACTTTCGTCCATGTCCTGGCCGTATAGGTTCATCCCGGCTTCAAGGCGCAGGGTGTCGCGCGCGCCAAGACCGATCGGGGAAATACCGGCACCGACCAGCTCATTAAGGAAGGCCAACACTTCGCTGGCTGGCAGCATGATTTCCAGGCCGTCTTCGCCGGTATAACCGGTGCGAGCAATAAACCACTCGCCATCGGGCTGGCCTTCAAAGGGCTTGAGGCTCTGAATCAGGTTGGCGCGCGACTGGCTGACCAGCTCGGCGGTCTTGCTGCGCGCCTGCGGGCCTTGAATGGCCAGCATCGCCAGCTCGGCGCGCTCGTGCAGCTGCACGTCGAAATCGACGCTTTGCAGGTGCATCCAGGCCAGGTCCTTGTCGCGGGTCGAGGCATTCACCACCACGCGGTAACCGAAGTCGGTGAGGTAGACGATCAAGTCATCCACCACCCCACCCTGCTCGTTGAGCATACCGCTATAGAGGGCTTTGCCGATGCTCTGCAGACGCTCGATGTCGTTGGCCAGCAGGTGCTGCAGATAAGCCTTGGCCTGGCTGCCGCTGACATCCACCACGGTCATGTGCGACACATCGAACACCCCGCAGTCGCGACGCACCTGATGGTGCTCCTCGACCTGCGAGCCATAGTGCAACGGCATGTCCCAACCGCCGAAGTCGACCATCTTGGCACCCAAGGCGAGGTGCAGGTCATAGAGCGGTGTGCGCTGTCCCATAAGTGTCTCCTTGCGGGCTGGGCAGTGCAGCGGCAACCTGGCTGAGCCCACACAATCGGGCACTGGCACGGGCTATCAAGGTGATCGGCCGCTGCGAATGGCGCGCATTGTAGCCGCAACACCGGGGGCGGTCATCTTGGTCTTGCCTGTACTGAACAAGCCTGGCGGGTTACGCCGCTACGCGGCTAACCCACCCTACCCGTGACGACGCGCCGAACGGCGGATCAGCAGAATCACCGGCAACAGCCCGACCAGCACCAGGGTCAGGGCCGGCAGCGCAGCGCGCGCCCACTCGCCTTCGCTGGTCATTTCAAACACCCGCACCGACAACGTGTCCCAACCAAAGGGGCGCATCAGCAGGGTGGCGGGCATTTCCTTGAGCACATCGACAAATACCAGCAGCGCTGCCGACAGCGCCCCCGGCACCAGCAGCGGCAGGTAGACCTTGAAGAACAATCCGACGCCGCCGACGCCGAGGCTGCGCGAGGCTTCCGGCAAGGACGGACGAATGCGCGCCAGGCTGTTTTCCAGCGGCCCGTAGGCCACCGCCAGAAAGCGGATCATATAGGCCAGCAGCAGCGCCGACAGGCTGCCGAGCAGCACCGGCTTGCCTGCGCCGCCCAGCCAGCTGGACAGCGGAATAACCAGTTCACGATCCAGGTAACTGAACGCCAGCATGATCGCCACCGCCAGCATCGAACCCGGCAAGGCATACCCGAGATTGGCCAAGCCAACGGTTGAACGCATCAGCCGAGTCGGCGCCAGACGCCGAGCGAAGGCCAGCAGCAAAGCCACGCTGACGGTGATCAGCGCCGCCATCGCGCCCAGGTAGAGGGTATGCAGAATCAAGGCGCTGTAGCGCTCATCCAGATCGAAACGACCGCGCTGCCAGAACCAGACGATCAGCTGCAGTACCGGGATGACAAAACCACAGGCGAATACCAGGCCGCACCAAGCGCTGGCCGCCAACGCCTGGCCGCCTTTAAGGTGATACAGCGCCTTGCCGCGTGGCCGTTCATTTACCGGGCGCACCGCACCGCGGGCGCGGCGCTCGCCGTAGAGCACCAGCATCACCGCCAGCAGCAGCAGGCTGGCCAGTTGAGTAGCACTGGTCAGGCTGTAGAAGCTGTACCAGGTCTTATAAATGGCGGTGGTAAAGGTGTCGAAGTTGAACACCGAGACCGCGCCGAAATCCGCCAGGGTTTCCATGATCGCCAGGGCCAGGCCGGCGCCAATCGCCGGGCGCGCCATTGGCAGGGCAACGCGCCAGAACGCTCGCCACGGGCTCAGACCAAGCACCCGCGCCGCTTCCATCAATCCCTTGCCCTGGGCCAGAAAGGCATTGCGCGCAAGCAGGTAAACGTAGGGGTAGAACACCAGCACCAGGACGATGATCACCCCGCCAGTGGAACGCACGCGGGGGAAGCGCACACCGCTGCCGAACCACTCGCGCAGCAGGGTCTGCAGCGGGCCGGCGAAATCCAGCAGGCCGACAAATACAAATGCCAGCACATAGGCGGGAATGGCAAACGGCAGCATCAGCGCCCAATCCAACCAGCGCCGACCGGGAAACTCACAGAGGCTGGTGAGCCAGGCCAGGCTGACGCCAAGCAGCGTCACGCCCACACCGACACCCAACACCAACACCAGGGTATTGCCGAGCAGACGCGGCAACTGGGTTTGCCACAGGTGCGCCCAGATCTGCTGGTCGACCTCATGCCAGCTGAACATCAGCACGCTCAGCGGCAGCAGCACCAGCAAGGCAACGGCAAAGGCGATGGGGTACCAGCGGCGCTGAGCAGGATGGGCCACGCAAAATCCTCAAGACAAAAACACAACGCCCCGGGCTAAGCCGGGGCGTCGAGTATAACGGCGTAGGATGGGTTGAGGCGCGTAGCGGCGATACCCATCGTGTTGGATGCGATGGGTATCGCTGCGCTCAACCCATCCTACGCACTAGCTGCTGACGATCTGCGCTTAGTTCCAGCCAGCACGATCCATCAGCATGGTCGCTTCGGCCTGGCGCTTGCCAGCCACTTCGGTGGCGATCGAATCAGCCTTGAAGGTGCCCCACGCGGCGACTTCCTTGGACGGTGCAACCGCCGGGTTAGCCGGGAACTCCTGGTTAACGCCGGCGAAGATGGTCTGCGCTTCTTCGGTGGTCATCCACTCCAGCAGCTTGCGCGCGGCTTCGGCATGCGGCGCGTGTTTGGTGACACCGGCACCGGCCAGGTTGACGTGCACGCCACGGTCGTTCTGGTTCGGCCAGTACGGCTTCACTTTCAGATCAGGCTGCTGCTGGTGCAGGCGGCCGTAGTAGTAGGTGTTGGTGATGCCGACGTCACACTGACCGGCGTCGATGGCTTGCAGCAGCGCGGTGTCATCGGCGAACACGTCGGTGGCCAGGTTGTTGACCCAGCCCTTGACGATTTCTTCGGTCTTGGCCGCGCCATGGGTTTCGATCAGGGTGGCGGTCAGGGACTGGTTGTAGACCTTCTTGCTGGTACGCAGGCACAGGCGGCCTTCCCAATTCTTGTCAGCCAGGGCTTCGTAGGTGCTCAGCTCGCTCGGCTTAACCCGCTCGGTGGAGTAGAAAATGGTCCGCGCGCGCAGTGACAGGCCAGTCCAGCTGTCGGTGCTGGAACGGTACTGGGCCGGGATATTGGCGGCAATCAGCTCGGATTGGGTCGGCTGCAGCACGCCTTCCTGCTCGGCCTGCCAGAGGTTGCCGGCGTCTACGGTGATCAGCAGGTCGGCCGGGGTGTTGGCACCTTCGGCTTTCAGACGGGCGATAAGCGGCGCTTCCTTGTCGGTGATGAACTTGACCTTGACCCCGGTCTTGGCGGTGTAAGCATCGAACACCGGCTTGATCAGCTCGTCGATACGCGAGGAATACACCACCACTTCATCGGCGGCCTGCGCAGTGCTGGCCAGCGCGGTGAGAGAGAGTGCGGCGAACAAGCCTTTGCTTACCTGCATGGTGTAGTGCCTCTTGGTATAGACGAGTTAAGGTGCCAAATAGTAGTGAATGACATTTAGCTTCTCAACTCGTTATCCATTTAAACCTGTAACAAGCGCCTTCACACTCCTTATGCCACCGCCTGCTGCGCGGCCAACTGTTTGGCCTGCTCACGCAACACAAACTTCTGCACCTTGCCAGTGCTGGTTTTCGGCAGGCTGGTGAACACCACGCAGCCCGGCACTTTGAAACGCGCCATGCGCTGCTGACAGAAGGCGATAACCTCCTCGGCCGTCAGCTCGGCACCCGGTTTAAGGGTGATAAAGGCGCACGGCGTTTCGCCCCATTTGGCATGGGCCATGGCCACCACGGCGGCTTCGAGGATCTGCGGGTGACGGTACAGCACGTCTTCCACCTCAATGGAGGAGATGTTCTCACCGCCGGAAATGATGATGTCCTTGCTGCGGTCCTTGATTTCCACATAACCGTCGGCATGCCACACCGCCAGGTCGCCGGAGTGGAACCAGCCACCGGCAAAAGCTTCGGCGGTGGCCGACGGGTTCTTCAGATAGCCCTTCATCACCACATTGCCGCGCATCATGATTTCGCCGATGGTCTGGCCGTCTTTCGGCACCGGCTGCAGGGTATCGGGGTCGGCCACCATCAGGCCGTCGAGCAGCGGCGCACGCACGCCCTGGCGGGATTTCAGGCGCGCACGCTGTTCCGGGCTTTCGCTGTCCCACTCACTCTTCCACTCGCAGGCCACGCTGGGGCCGTAGGTTTCGGTCAGGCCATAGACGTGGGTCACGCGAAACGCCAGGGCTTCCATGGCTTCGATTACCGCAGCGGGTGGTGCGGCGCCGGCGGTCAATACTTTTACCGGCCGGGTTTTCAGGGCTTTTAGCGCCTCATCGGCGTTGGCCAGCATATTCAGCACGATGGGCGCGCCGCAGAAATGGTCGACGCCATGCTCGGCAAGCGCCGGGTAGATGGCTTCGGCACGCACATGGCGCAGGCACACGTTGACCCCGACATAGGCGGCCAGCGCCCAGGGGAAGCACCAGCCGTTGCAGTGGAACATCGGCAGCGTCCACAGGTACACCGGGAAGCGGCCCATGTCCCAGCACATGGCATTGGACAGCGCATTCAGGTGCGCGCCGCGATGGTGGTAAACCACGCCCTTGGGGTTGCCGGTGGTGCCGGAGGTGTAATTGAGCGAGATCGCCTGCCATTCGTCGGCGGGCAACTGCCAGGCATAGTCCGGGTCGCCTTCGGCCAGCAGCGCCTCGTAATCCAGCTGGCCGATCAGCAGTCCCTCGGCATATTCCGTATCATCGATGCCAATCACCAGCGGCGGTTGCGGCAAATGGCCGACCACGCGCTGCGCCAACTCACCGAATTCCTTGTCCACCAGCAGCACCTTGGCTTCACCGTGCTGCAGGATAAAGGCGATGGCTTCGGCATCCAGACGGGTGTTGATGGCATTCAGCACCGCGCCGCACATCGGCACGCCAAAATGCGCCTCGAACATCGCCGGGCCGTTGGGCGCGATCACCGCCACCGTGTCGCCCAGGCCAATGCCGCGCTGGGCCAGCGCCGAGGCCAGACGAATACTGCGGCTATAGGTTTCGCCCCAGGTCTGGCGCAGGCTGCCGTTAATTAGCGCCAGGCGCTGCGGATAGACGCTGGCGGCGCGCTCGAGAAAGCTCAGCGGGCTGAGCGCCTGAAAATTTGCCGCATCGCGGGGCATGCCATATTCGTAGGGATTGACGCTGTACATTGTTGTTCTCCAGCTGGGCCGTTGTGCGCAGAAACCATAACAGCCGTGTGGTTTTAGCGATGCGCGACCTTGGTCGAAACCGTGACTTGCAAGTCAGCAATCACGTCAGCATAGGCATCCGAACAGCCATGCTGGTCGCTTGATCGCGGCGTAGTAACCGCCGCAGAGCGATTCGGCCTGTGTGACAAGCCTCCATAGCTTTATCTCGGCTTGTCTGGCGTTATCTTTTCAAGGAGTTATCGAGTGACCTCACGCTTACCTGTGATCGTTGGTTTTGGTGGCTATAACGCGGCTGGGCGCAGCTCCTTCCACCATGGTTTCCGCCGTACCGTTATCGAGTCCATGGACACCCCCGCGCGCCAGCAGACCCTGGCCGGCCTGGCGGTGATGATGAAGCTGATCAAGGTAGTCGACGGCGGCTATCAGGATGACGCCGGCAATGCCTTGAGCCTGGCCGAGATCGACGCTCGCTTCGCCGAGCAGATTCTTGCCTCGACCCTGGTGCGCCGCATCGGAAAACAGCACCTGGATGTCGACGCCGCACACTGGCAGAAGACCATCGACATCAGCGCCACCGCCGGCCAGCCGCTGAGTTTTATTACCCTGCGTAAACACCTGCCCGAACCGCTGCCATCTGACTGGACGGTGGACGAGCTGAACGCCAGCGAAGTGCTGGTGACCCTGCACGACAACTGCGAATTCAAGGTCGACAGCTACCGCGCCCTGCCGGTGAAATCCGCCGGGCAGCTGCCTACTGGCTTCGAGCCGAGCGAGCTGTACAACGCGCGCTTCCACCCGCGTGGCCTGGCCATGACCATTGTCGGCGTCACCGATGCGCTGCGTGCCACCGGTATTGAGTGGCAGACCATCATGCAGCACGTGGCACCGGATGAAGTCGCGGTGTTTGCTGGCAGCATCATGAGCCAGCTCGACGAAAACGGCTTCGGCGGACTGATGCAGTCACGCCTCAAAGGTGGGCGCGTCACCGCCAAGCAGCTGGCCCTGGGCCTCAACACCATGCCGGCGGACTTTATCAACGCCTATGTGCTGGGCAGCGTCGGCACCACCGGCAGCGTCACCGGCGCCTGCGCCACCTTCCTCTACAACCTGCAGAAAGGCATCGAGCTGATCAATTCGGGCAAGGCGCGGGTGGCCATCGTCGGCAACAGCGAAGCGCCGATCAATCAGGAATGCATCGAGGGTTACGGCGCCATGGGCGCCCTGGCCACCGAAGATGGCCTGCGGCAGATAGAAGGGAAAGAGACCGTCGACTTCCGCCGCGCCAGCCGCCCGTTTGGCGAGAACTGTGGCTTTACCCTGGCCGAAGCCTGCCAGTTCGTGGTGCTGATGGACGACGAGCTGGCCCTGGAACTGGGCGCGGATATCCACGGCGCGGTGCCGGATGTGTTTATCAACGCCGACGGCTTCAAGAAATCCATTTCCGCCCCCGGCCCTGGCAACTACCTGACCGTGGCCAAGGCCGTGGCCAGCGCCGTGCAACTGTTGGGCATCGACTCAGTGCGTGAGCGCAGCTTTGTGCATGCCCACGGCTCCAGCACGCCAGCCAACCGGGTGACCGAGTCGGAAATTCTCGACCGCATCGCCAGCGCCTTCGCCATCAAGCAGTGGCCGGTCACAGCAGTGAAAGCCTTTGTCGGCCACTCCCTGGCCACCGCCAGTGGTGATCAGCTGATCTCCGCTCTGGGCAGCTTCAAGTACGGCATCATTCCGGGGATCAAAACCATTGATGCAGTGGCCGAAGACGTGCACCAGCAGCACCTAAGCTTTGCCACCGCCGACCGCACCCGCGCACCCGAACAACTGGACCTGTGCGTGATCAACTCCAAGGGCTTTGGCGGCAACAACGCCAGCGCCCTGCTGCTGGCCCCGCATGTGGCCGAACGCATGCTGCGCAAGCGCCATGGCGAAGCGGCCTTTGCTGCCTACCTGCAACGCCGCGAAGCCACCCGCACTGCTGCTCAGGCCTACGACGCGCAAGCGCTGCTGGGTGATCTGGGGATTATCTACAACTTCGGCAACGACCTGATCGACGACCAGCAGATCGAGATCAACTGCGAGCAGATCAAGGTGCCGGGCTTTGCCCAACCGCTGGTGTTCAAGAAGGATGAGCGCTACGGCGATATGCTCGAGTAAGCCAAGCCATCGCCGAATACTCCGCGACGTAGCCCGGATGCAATCCGGGGCTTCTGTGGCTTTATCCCCGGATTACATCCGGGCTACGGGCTGCTATAGCGCCGCGATTTGTGGGAGGGGCTTTAGCCGCGATTGTGCCTGCCCACAACGCTAGACTCGTCGCTTAATCCAGCGCGCGGGCCAGCTGAATCAGCTCGGTGCGCCATGCGGCCGCCGCTGGCAGCGCCAGAAAATACGGATTAAGCAACGACTCACGCGCTTCATAGGTCAGCGCCTCGCCCTTGAGCGTCAGCACCTCGCCGCCCGCCCCTTCCAATACGCCCTGCGCCGCTGCGGTGTCCCACTGCGAGGTCGGAGCCAAACGCGGGTAGCAATCGGCATTGCCCTCGGCCAGCTGACAGAACTTCAGCGAACTGCCAACATTGGCCAGCTGCAGATCACCAAAGCGCTCGCTCAACCCGGCCAGCAACGCCTCCTGCGCCGGGCTGGAATGGCGACGACTGGCGACCAGGGTAAAAGCCTCCTGCGGAGCCAGGCGCACACTGATTTCCTCGCTGACACCCGCCGCATCGGCGCGCCAGGCACCCAGCCCTGCGCCGCCGTAATAGCACAGGCCGGTGGCCGGAATACCGACCACGCCAAATACCACGCGGCCTTGCTCGATCAGCGCGACGTTGACGGTGAACTCCTCGCTGCCGGCGATAAATTCCTTGGTGCCATCCAGCGGATCGACCAGCCACCAGCGGCTCCACTGCCCGCGCTCGCTCAGGGCAATATCGGCCGCCTCTTCAGAAAGCACCGGGATATCTGGGACGAGGGCCAGCAGGCCGTCATTAAGAATGTGGTGCGCGGCCATATCGGCGGCGGTCACCGGCGAGGCATCGGCTTTTTCATTCACCGTCACATCGGCGCGCCAGTACGGCAGAGTCGCCGCGCCGGCCTGACGCACCAGTTCGATGACTGCAGGAATCAGCGGATGGCTCATGGTTTGGCTCATACCTTGAAAACCCCACGCTGAGTCAGCACATCACGGGCCAGGTACAACGCCGCCAGGGCGCGACCTTCGGTAAATTGCGGATGCTGAATCAGGCTCGACAGCTCGCGCAGGCTGGTCTGATCGACGCGCATTGGCTCCGGCTCATCGCCCGGCAGGCGTTCTTCATATAAATCCGAGGCCAGCACCACCTGAATCTTCTGGCTCATATAGCCCGGCGACAGGCTCAGCTCGGCCAACAGTTCAAGCTTGCGCGCGCCAAAGCCGGCCTCTTCTTTCAGCTCACGATTGGCCGCGTCCAGCACGTCCTCACCCGGCTCGATCAGCCCTTTGGGTAGCGATAGCTGGTAATCATCGGTGCCGCCGCAATATTCCTCGACCAGCAGCGCGTGCTCGTCATCGACCATCGCCACCACCATCACTGCGCCATAACCTGCGCCCTTGCCCACCAGCCGCTCATAGGTGCGCTCCACGCCATTGCTGAAGCGCAGCTGCAGCTCCTCGACACGGAACAGGCGGCTGCTGGCGACGATTTCGCGGGCGAGTACGCTGGGTTTCTGACGCATGGGACGGCTCCTGGGCAGGACATAGCGGGTTATCATAACGCGGCTTTTCCTATTATCTGCGTAGGAGATTGCGCGATCACGACGCCGGTGGCGCAAATCGCGACGCCCTGCGCATCAGCCCGAAGAACTGCGCATGCCCTCCTTGCCCTGGAACGCCATCGACACCGTCCTGCTGGATATGGACGGCACTCTGCTCGACCTGCACTTCGACAACCACTTCTGGTTGCAGCACCTGCCGCAGCGCTACGCCGAGCATCACGGCGTCAGCCGCGCGCTGGCCGAAGCTGAACTGCTGCCGCTGTTTCGCGAGCACGCCGGCACCCTCAACTGGTACTGCACGGATTTCTGGAGCCGCGAACTGAAGCTGTCGATCCGCGACCTCAAGCGTGAAGTGGCGCATCTGATCGCCCTGCGCCCGGACGCCGACACCTTTATCCAGGCCCTGCGCCAAGCCGGCAAGCAGGTGGTGCTGATCACCAACGCGCACCGCGACTCGCTGTCATTGAAGCTGGAACGCATCGAGCTGGCGCCCTACTTCGACAGACTGATCAGCTCCCACGACTATGGCTTCCCCAAGGAAGACCAGCAGTTCTGGCATGCCCTGCAGCAGGACATCAGCTTCATGCCTGCGCGCAGCCTGTTTATTGATGACAGCCTGCCAATCCTGCGCAGCGCCGGACGTTTTGGCATCGGCCACCTGCTCGCCGTACGCCAGCCAGACAGCCAGGCGGGGCCGAAGGACACCGAGGAGTTTGCTGCGGTGGAGGATTACCGGGAGTTGCTGCGCGACCTTAAGGGGAACGACTGATGATTTGTGGGAGGGGCTTTAGCCGCGACGGTCGCCGCTGAAGCGCCTCCCACAGGTGTCACCTACTCGGGAATACGCAGCACCTGGCCCGGATAGATCTTGTCCGGATGGCTGAGCATCGGCTTGTTGGCTTCAAAGATTTTCGGGTAGGCATTGGCGTTGCCGTATTCGGCCTTGGCAATCGCGCTCAGGGTGTCGCCTTTCTTCACCGTGACAAAGCGCGCCGCCGGGGCCGGCGTAGTCACGCTGATATGGTCTTCCACTTCGGCCACGCCAGCGACGTTACCCAGGGCCAGGAGGATTTTCTCCTTCTCTTCCTGGCTGGCCACCTCGCCACGGACGATGACTTTTTCACCCTCAACACTCACCTGAATAGCCGGGTTACCCAAGCCCACCTTGGCGACATGCGCGGTCAATGACTCGGCCGCTTGGACCTCCTGGCCGACCAGTGATTCCCAGAGCTTGGTACCGGCTTCTTTAACAAAGGCAAACAGACTCATAAGGCTTCCTCTTGATTCCTTGGAAAGGGGGCCGAGCGACGCCGCTCGGAGCCAGAAGTCTAGACCCTGATTCGTGACAAAGGTGCCAGGCCCGGCGCTGTCGCTGCAGGCCGCGTCATAGGCCGTATTCGGCTCAAGAAAGCACTCCACTGCCTGCTAGAATCGGCAAAAACCAGGGCGTTGAAGGATCATCATGGACATCAAGCAGCTGAAGTTCCTTATCGCCCTGGATGAAACCCGCCACTTCGGCCAGGCCGCCGCGCGTTGCCATATCACCCAGCCGACCCTGTCGATGCGCCTGCGCCAGCTGGAAGACGAGCTAGGCCTGGAACTGGTGCATCGCGGTCAGCGCTTCGAGGGGTTCAGTGCCGAGGGCGAGCGTATTCTGGCCTGGGCCCGCAGCCTGATGGCCGCGCACGACGGTCTGTATGCGGAAGCGGCCGCCTGCCGTGGCCAGCTGGTCGGCACCCTGCGCCTGGGTGTGGTGCCGCTGGCTGGCTTCGATCCAATGCGCCTGGTGCAGTTTTTCGCCGAGCAGCATGCCGGGCTGCGCTTTCAGCTGTTTGCCCTGAGCAGCGAGGAGATTCTCGAACGCCTGGGGCGCAATCAGCTCGACCTTGGCCTGTCCTACCTCGACCGCCTTAACCCTGAGCATTTCGACAGCCTGGAGCTGGCCGAAACCCGCATGGGCCTGCTGTATGACCGCCGGCACTTCCAGTTCACCCGCCCGGCTCTGCGTTGGGAAAGCCTGATCGATCTGCCGTTGGGCCTGCTCTCGGCTGGCATGCATTTCCGTCAATCGATTGACCACAGCTTCCGCTCGCGTGGCTTAACGCCCAGCCCACGCCTGGAAACCGATGCCGTGCATCAATTGCTGCAAGCGGTCAGCGCCGGTTTGTGTTGCGCGATCATGCCGCTCAACAGCGGCCTGGCGGAATTCACCGAGCACCTGGCGCTGACGCCCATCGAGGACGCACACACACTCGCCCCGCTTGGCCTGATCCTGCGCCGCAGTGCGCCGCGCTCGGCCCTGGCCGAAGCCTGCTTTGCCGAAGCCCAGCAGTTTCTCGCGGGGCGATAGCCGCTACCGCTCTAGGCGCAGGCCCTGGACTGTCTTTTCTTTGAGGGGTGAACACATCGCCTGAAAAGGCAGATCGACTTTTCCAGAGCCGCCCCAACGTCTTTCGAGGTGGCACTTTGCCTGCAACAGAAAACTGCCTAGGATGGCTTACCGATTACCGAAAAAACGATGGTGGGCTTCCAGCCTGAGCGTTTCTCCGGACCGGCCTTGCGGTGTTGCACAAGAACCTGGCCTGACAATAATTAGGAATCTGCCTTGATGAGACTCAAGATCTGCCTGGCTGTAGCGTGCGCGGCGGGGAGCGCACACGTTCATGCGGACGACTGGTCGGCGAATGTCGGCCTGAAGTTTTCCGAAACCAAATCGACCCTGGACTCGAATCCGAGTGACGGGCGCTCGACCTACCTCAATGCGTCGCTCACTCGACGGCTTGATGCGAAAACGCAGCTTGGCGGCAGCATCAGCCTTGGAGAAAGCAAAACCAATGCTGATCTCAACCGCGGCCGCTTCTCCAACGATGCAACGTCGGTGGCCGTGTTCGGCGTGCGTGAGATCGGCTCACTGCGTTTTCTCGACCTGTCGCTTGGTTACGGCAAAGTGATGCTCGATGGTGATTACCGCAACGCTGGAGTGCCCGTCGACTTCGACACCGACACCAATTTCTGGACAGTCGGCGTAGGTATCACCCAGGCCTTTTTGCTGTCTCCAACGCTGTCAGCAACCTTGAACGGTCGCCTCAGCCATTCACGTAGCAACAGCGACGCCTATCGGGACAGTACGCCGACCCGGCATGGTTCGGACAGTTCAGCACGAACCCAAGCCTCATTTGGTGGTGGCTTGAACTGGCGACTGGGCGCATGGTCACCATCGGCCGGGATTGCCTATAACCGCGCCAATCAGAACCTGACTCGCAATGTCGACGACAAGGACTATTTCACCGTCAATCTTGGCGTGGCCTACGCGCTCACGCCCAAGACCCGCTTGAACCTTGGCTATGCCGGCGTCGCCGGAAAATCGCAAAGCCGGGAAAACAGCCTCCTGACATCGATCAGCACGTCGTTCTAATTCGAGGGCTCCACTTATGAAAGTCAAACATCACGTTGCCACGAGAACCCTTCTTGCCACGCTGCTGCTCGGATTGGTGCCATTGTCGGCGAGTGCCGCCGGTCTCTGTTACGACCCCGGCACTCATTCGATGGTGCCGTGCGGCGGCTCGGTGGTCGATGATTCAGTAGCTGCCGCAGTCGAGGACTCGGTGCGCAACACGACACAGCAAGCGGTTGACGCAGCAGTACAGAGTGCTGCCGATGCGGCGAATGAAGCCGTCAAGAATGCTGTTATCGAGGAACCCGCTCCTCCAGCCGACACCCCCACTCCGGCGGCACAACCAACGGTTAGGTCGCTGGATGATTTTTTTGCCAATATCGACTATTTCCTGAATCTGCCCGCCGACTCGGAACTGGTCAAAAAGATGTGCGGTTGCGACGCGAACACCTGGAATACGAACAAAGGAATGCTAAAAACGGATGCGGCCTTGTGGAACTCGGGCATGACTCCACGAGATGTTGCTCGCGCCGAAGATAGGATGCAGTCGATCAAGTCGGACAATCGCGGAAAACGTTACTGGATTTCGTGGTCATTACCATCCCCGTCCCATGCGCTGGATCAGATGATGCGGACCTTGGGTGTGCCTCTATCTTCGACTGGATGGGGACCGCTCGGCCTGTCCGCCTATCAGGAGCATATGCAGAAGCAGTTCGAAGCAGCAGGTGGCAAGTATCCCTGGTAGGTTCGGCCAGCCAGCGCAACGACTTCCTGAAAAGGCACTTCTCTGGGAGTGCCTTTTTTATTTGCGCCGACCCACCTCTCGCCTAAACGCTGCTGCTCTCGCCTTATACATAGGGAAATGACGACGATTACAGGCCGATGGTAACGTCGAACATGACTGGGCCATGCGCAAAAGCGCACAAACTGTTACCTGGCAAAACCGGCTAAAAGGCCCGGGCTTGAAACCTTGATAGACAGCGTCGATCAGCAGATCAGTAACAGCGATTAGACGCACCCGGCACAGCGGCCTAGGCTGGCGAAAGTCACTCCGTCGCCGGGAAGCCTTGCCCATGCCACGCCACGCGCCCACCAGCCCGCCACCCAGCTCACCGGCATTACTGCCGGCGCCCACCTACAGCTATGTCGAACTGGCAGAGGCGCAGCTGGATGGCGCCGCCGCGCTGGCCAGCGAAACCGCCCTGGCGATCAGCTACAACGGCATCAGCCACAGCGTGATGATGGTCTCGCCCAGCGACCTTGAAGACTTTATCTACGGTTTCAGCCTGAGTGCCGGTCTGATCGATAGCTTCGATGAGATCTACGACATTCGCCTGCAGCAGCATGACAGCGCCATCAGTGCCGAGGTGCAGGTCAGCAACCGCGCGTTCTGGGCGCTCAAGCAGCAGCGCCGCACCTTAGCCGGTAATAGCGGCTGCGGTCTGTGCGGGGTCGAAGCGCTGGAACAGGCGCTGCCGCACCTGCAAAATCTGCCGTCCAGCCCACTGCCCGCACCTGCCCACTTGCAGGGCCTGCGCCAACGTATTCAAAGCGTACAAACCATGGCCCGCCATAGCGGCGCGGTGCACGCGGCGCTGTTTGTCGATGCTCAAGGGCAGATTCGCCTGTGCCGCGAAGACATCGGCCGGCATAACGCCCTCGACAAGCTGCTCGGCGCGCTTCATCGCGAAGGAGAAGACCTGCGTCAGGGCTTTGCCGTGGTCACCAGCCGCTGCAGCCTGGAACTAATCCACAAGGCACTGCGCGCCGGTATCGGCACCCTGGTCAGCCTGTCGGCACCGACCAGCCTGAGCGTGCAATGGGCACGCCAGCACAACCTCAATCTGATCCATATTCCCCAGCAGAGCGCGCCACGGGTGTACAGCCCAGCAGCCGCGCCCGGAGTCGCCCGTTCATGAGCCTGCAACCGATCAACCCACGCTATCAACCCTACAAAGGGGCCGCCGCTGGCTGGGGCGCGCTGCGCAGCGTCACGCACTTCTGGCTGGACAGTAAGCAGCCGTTCAAAAACCTCCGCGCCCTGCTCAAAACCAATCAGCACGGCGGTTTTGACTGCCCCGGCTGCGCCTGGGGCGACTCGCCGGAAGACGGCCACATCAAGTTCTGCGAGAACGGCGCCAAAGCGGTCAATTGGGAAGCCACCAAACGCCGCGTGGATGCCGCCTTCTTTGCCCGTTACAGCGTCAGTCAGCTGCGTGAGCAGAGCGATTACTGGCTTGAATATCAGGGCCGCCTGACCGAGCCAATGCGCTATGACGCCGCCAGCGATCACTACCAGCCGATCAGCTGGGACGCCGCCTTCGCCCTGATCGCCGAGCATTTAAAGGCACTGGAAAGCCCCAATCAGGCCGAGTTCTACACCTCCGGCCGTGCCAGCAATGAGGCGGCCTACCTGTATCAGCTGTTCGTCCGCGCCTTTGGCAGCAACAACTTCCCTGACTGCTCAAACATGTGCCACGAAGCCAGCGGCGTGGCCCTCGGCCAGAGCGTCGGTGTCGGCAAGGGCAGCGTGACCTTCGACGATTTCGAGCACAGCGACGCGATCTTCGTACTCGGGCAGAACCCCGGCACCAACCACCCGCGCATGCTCGAACCGCTGCGTGAGGCGGTCAAACGCGGCGCACAGGTGGTGTGCTTTAACCCACTAAAAGAGCGCGGCCTGGAACGCTTCCAGCATCCGCAGCACGCCCTGGAAATGCTCACCAACGGCTCTGAACCGTTGAACACGGCGTTCTTCCGCCCAGCCCTGGGTGGTGATTTAGCCGCCCTGCGCGGTATGGCCAAGTTCCTCCTGCAGTGGCACCGCGAAGCGCTGGCCAAGGGCGAACCGGCGGTGTTCGATCTGGCCTTTATCGCGGAACACACCAACGGCGTGGACGACTATTTAGCGCTGCTGGATGCCAGCAGCTGGGAGTCGCTGGTCGAGCAATCCGGCCTAAGCCTGGATGAGCTGCAACACGCCGCCCTGCTCTACCGCCGCGCCGAGCGGGTGATCATCTGCTGGGCCATGGGCATCACCCAGCACCACAACTCGGTGGCGACCATTCAGGAAATCGTCAACCTGCAACTGCTGCGCGGCAACCTCGGCCGGCCCGGTGCCGGCCTGTGCCCGGTGCGCGGCCATAGCAACGTGCAGGGCGACCGCACCATGGGCATCAATGAGCGCCCTCCAGCGGCCTTTCTTGATGCGCTGGAACAACGTTTTAAATTTCAGGTGCCGCGCGCCCAGGGCCACAACACCGTCGAGGCGATCAACGCCATGCTCGACGGTCAGGCCAAGGTGTTTATCGGTCTGGGTGGCAACTTCGCCCAGGCCACCCCGGACAGTCCGCGCAGCCACGCCGCGCTGAGCCGCTGCGCACTGACCGTGCAGATCAGCACCAAGCTCAACCGCAGCCACCTGACCACCGGCACGGATGCGCTGATTCTGCCGTGCCTCGGGCGTACCGACATCGACCACCAGGCCGACGGTCCGCAGGCGGTGACCGTGGAAGACTCGTTCAGCATGATCCACGCGTCCTACGGCCAGCTTGAGCCGCTGTCGGCGCAGATGCGCTCTGAGCCGGCGATCATTGCCGGTATCGCCAAAGCCACCTTGGGTAATCATCCGGTCGACTGGGATGCGCTGATTGCCAATTACCGGCGCATCCGCGAGCTGATTGCCGACACTATTGCCGGCTTCAGCGACTTCAACCAGCGCCTGCAACACCCCGGTGGCTTCTACCTGGGCAACGCTGCTGCCGAACGGCGCTGGCTCACCGCCAGCCAAAAGGCCAATTTCAAGGCCAACCCGCTGCCCGCCGACCTGCTGCCACCGCAGGTACGCAGCACCGGGCAGACGCCGGACCTGATCCTGCAAACGCTGCGCTCCCATGACCAATACAACACCACCATTTATGGCCTGGATGACCGCTACCGTGGCGTCAAAGGCCAGCGTCAGGTGCTGTTCGTCAACGAAGCGGACATCCTGCGCCTGGGCTTTCAGCCAGGGCAGCAGGTCGACATTCAGTCCATCTGGGATGACGGCATCGAACGCAAGGTAGCTGGATTCACCCTGCTGGCCTTCGATATTCCCGCTGGCCAGGCTGCGGCCTATTACCCGGAAGCCAACCCGCTGGTGCCGCTGCAGAGCTTTGGCGCGGGCAGCTTTACCCCAACCTCGAAGTACGTGGCCATTCGTCTGCAGGCGCATCAGGCCGAAGCGCGCATCCTTTGAGCGGATCTGTGGCGGCGATCACACTGGCGACCGGCGGCAGGGAATTTTTCGGCGAAACGCGCTCTAAGACTATGCGCGGATCATTCGTCCTTTAAAAACAAAGGCCTAGGTTCGCACACCCATTTAGTCGAGAAGGTCTGCCGTATGCGTACATTATTTTCTGCGTTGCTGTTCAGCACTCTGGTCTCGCCCCTCGCCGTGGCGGGCGATACCGGCAAGGTTGCCATTGGCGGCGGTGTGGGTGGCGCCCTGGGCAATGTGATCGGCCAACAGGTCGGCGGCAGCACCGGCGCGGCGATTGGCGCGGGCCTGGGTGGCGCGGCTGGCGGGGTGATTACCGCACGCGACGGCAACAAGACCGAGGCCGCACTGGGCGGCGGCCTGGGTGCTGCCGGTGGTTCGGTACTGGGCAACAAGGTTGGCGGCAGCACCGGTTCGACCATTGGGGCTGGCCTGGGCGGCGCCGCGGGTGGCGCGCTGGCCAATGAATACGCTGGCGGCAGCGAGCGGGATCGCGGCCACGACAACCGTAAAAAACACAAGAAGCATAAAAAGCACAAACATAACTAAGTGCCGAGTGCTGACAGCCAAAAGCCGCCTAACAGCGGCTTTTTGCGTATGGCACAGAACGTAGGATGGGGGACCGCCTAGGTGATAACCCATCAGCCAGTTGATGGGTTATCACCCATCCTACTCAGCTATGTCGCTGGCCCCATCAGCAGCACCGTCAGCGCCGCGCGCAGATTCTCGGGAATGCTCACCGGGCGGTTGCTGCTGCGGTCGACGAAGACATGCACAAAGCGCCCGGCTGCGCAGGCTTCATCCTCTCCCTCCTTGAACACCGCCAGTTCGTACTGCACCGAGCTGTTGCCCAGTTTGCCGACCCGCAGGCCGATCTCGATACGCTCGGGAAAAGCGATGGAGGCGAAATAATCGCAGCTGGAGCTGACTACAAAGCCCACCACGTCGCCGTTATGAATATCCAGGCCGCCGACCTCGATCAGGTAGGTGTTCACCGCACTGTCGAAGAAGCTGTAGTAGGTAACGTTGTTAACGTGACCGTAGACATCGTTGTCATGCCAGCGCGTGGTGATTGGCTGAAAGTGCCGGTAATCGCTGCGCAGATGTTGGGGTTGGCTCATCGGGAATCCTTGTAATGGACGGCAATCTGGAAGCGTCGCGGCTAAAGCCCCTCCCACGGTACAGCGCGCTCCCGTGGGAGGGGCTTTAGCCGCGAAACAGCCTTAATAGGCCACCTGGTAGATGGCCAAGGCATGAGCCTCGGTCATTTCACGCGGGTTATTTACCAGCAGGCGCTGTTGCTGCATGGCATCGCGGGCCAGGGTCGGCAGCATCTCCTGCGGCACACCGGCATCACGCAGACGCGTCGGTAGGCCGCTGCGCACGCTGAAATCGGCCAGTGCGCCGATAAACTGTTCGGTCTGCTGCAACACGCTGCCCGCGCGCAGCTGATCGCCCAGCACCAGTGGTGCCAGCTCGGCATACAGCGGCGCCGCCGCACTGGCGTTGAAGCCCAGCACATGCGGCAGCACCAGGGCGTTCGACAGACCGTGAGGAATATGCAAATGCCCGCCCAGCGGATAGGCCAGCGCATGCACCGCCGCACAGGGCGCGTTAGCAAACGCCTGCCCCGCCAGACAAGAACCGAGCAGCATGGCCTGGCGCGCCTCGCGGTTAGCGCCGTTGTGCACCACCTCATCCAGATTGGCCGCCAACAAGCGCAGTGCCTCGCGCGCCAACAGGTCGGACAGCGGATTCTTTTTCAGCGCACTGGTATAGGCCTCAATGGCATGCACCATGGCGTCGATACCGGTGGCAGCGGTAACTGCCGGCGGCAAGCCGAGGGTTAGCTCGGCATCCAGCAGCGCCAGGTCCGGCAGCAGCAACGGCGATACAACGCCCATCTTGGTGGTTGCGCCGGTGGTGATAATGGAAATCTGCGTGACTTCCGAACCGGTGCCGGCGGTGGTCGGCACTAGGATCAGCGGCAGGCGCTGGCCCCGGGCATTGCCGACGCCATACATCTGCGCCAACTGCTGGCCGCACTCGGGGTGCGCCAGCAGCGCCACCAGCTTGGCCACATCCATCGAGCTGCCGCCACCAAAGCCAACGATCAGCTGCGCCTGGAGTGCCTTGGCCTGCTCGACCGCCGCCAGCAGAATGGCTTCGGGCGGGTCGGCCACGACCTGATCGAACACCTCGACCGTCAGCTCGGCGCGGGCAAACCCTGGCAGCACATCCGCCAACAGGCCAAGCTTGCTGATGCCCGGATCGGTGACAATCAGCACCCGTTGCGCGCCGCGCTCGCGGCACAGTTCAGCCAAGCGCCGCGACGCGCCGATCTCGCAGAGAATCTGCGCGGTGGTGGCAAAGCTAAAGGGCAGCATGGGGTGATCCTCTTGTTGTTATGTAACGTTCATGTAGGAGCCAGCTTGCTGGCGATCCCGGCAGGTCAAAAGCGTCGCCAGCAAGCTGGCTCCTACAGAGATTCGCGGTTAAAACGCGAAACTCGCCTCATCCATGGCCATTAGGCACGCCGCGCCACCCAGCAGGGACTCGCGATGAGCGCTGGCCCGCGGCAACACCCGGCGCAGGTAGAAGTCGGCAGACTGCAGCTTGGCCTGGTAGAACGCGGCCTCGCCACTGCCCGCCTCCAACGCATCCTGCGCACGTGCCGCCGCCTGCAGCCAGAAGCCGGCCAGCAACACATAGGCCGAATACTGGAGGAAATCCACCGACACCGCGCCAATCTCCTGCACATCGCGCTGGCTGGCGGCAATCACTTCGCTGCTCAGCTCGCGCCATTCGCCCAGACGCGCCTGCACGCTTTTGGCCAACGCCGCCAGCGGCGGTCGGTCGGCCTGGGCGTCGCACAACTCGCTGAATTCAGCCTGCAGCACCGACAGTTCGGCACCACCATCGCCGAGTACCTTGCGGCGGATATAGTCCAGCGCCTGAATGCCGTTGGTGCCCTCATACAACTGGGTAATACGGCTATCGCGCATCAGTTGCTCGATGCCCCACTCGCGGATAAAACCGTGCCCGCCGTACACCTGCACGGCATGGCTGGCGACTTCCTGGCCCATGTCGGTAAAGAAGGCTTTGACGATCGGGATCAGCAGCGCCGCGCGCTTGCTGGCGGCCTTGCGTGCGGCGGCGTCCGGGTGAGCGTGTTCCAGATCAAGCTGGCGCGCGCAGTAAACCGCGAGCATACGGCTGCCTTCGACCAGGCTCTTCTGCGTCAGCAGCATGCGCCGCACATCAGGGTGAACGATGATCGGGTCGGCCGCCTTGCCCGGCTCGACCGGACCACTCAGGGCGCGTGACTGCAGGCGCTCACGGGCATAACGCAGCGCGCCCTGGAAGGCCGCTTCGCCAATGCCCAAGCCCTGCAAACCGACCTGAAAGCGTGCGTCGTTCATCATGGTGAACATGCAGGCCAGGCCCTGGTTGGCTTCGCCAATCAGCCAGCCAGTGGCGCCGTCGAAGTTCATCACGCAGGTGGACGCGCCCTTGATACCCATCTTGTGCTCAATCGCGCCGCAGGACAGCGCGTTGCGCGCGCCCGGCGTACCGTCGACAGCGGCGATAAATTTCGGCACCAGCAGCAGGCTGATGCCCTTCACCCCGGCTGGCGCATCCGGCAGACGCGCCAGCACCAGATGAATGATGTTTTCCGAAAGGTCCTGCTCGCCGCCGCTGATAAAGATCTTGCTGCCGCTCACCTTATAGCTGCCATCCGCCTGCGCCTCGGCCTTGGTGCGCAGCAAAGCCAGGTCGGTGCCGGCCTGGGGTTCAGTCAGGCACATGGTGCCGGCCCATTGGCCGCTGACCAGTTTGTGCAGGTAGCTGTCTTTCAGCGTTTCGCTGCCATGTTTGTACAGCGCCAGCACCGCACCCTCGGTCAGCCCGGAATACACGCGGAACGACAGCGAAGCGCCCATCAGCATCTCGTGGAAGTTGCACGCGAGCATCTGCGGCAGCGCCTGGCCACCGTACTCGCTCGGCCCGGTCATGCTCGCCCAACCGTTATCAACGTATTGCTGATAGGCCTCGGCAAAGCCGTCCGGCGTGCTCACCTGGCCGTCACTCAGCTGACAACCCTGTTCATCACTGTTGCGATTCAACGGCGCCACCACCTCGGCGGTGTAGCGCGCACCCTCTTCCAGCACGCCGTCGATCAGCTCGCGGTCGAGACCGTTACCGAGCAGCTCGCAGTGACTGCTGACATCGAACAGTTCATGCAACACAAAGCGCATATCACGCAGCGGGGCCTGATAGCTCATACCCGGCCCTCCTGCACATCGGATACCCGCACGTCAACGAAGCGCTGGCCGCTGTTGGCCAGTTTTTCAATCAGGCGTGCCGGCAGCCAGTGCTCACCGAACGCCGCCTGCAGCGCCTTCAAACGGTCATGAATCGCCGCCATACCCTGACTGTCGGCCCACGTCATCGGCCCGCCCTTGTCGGCCGGGAAGCCGTAACCGTTGAGATAGACCAGGTCGATGTCGTGGCTATTGGCGGCGATATTTTCTTCGAGGATTTTCGCGCCCTCGTTGACCAGCGCCAGCAGGCAGCGTTCGAGGATTTCCTCAGGGCCAATCTCGCGGCGGACAAAACCCAGCTGCTCGGACACCTGCAGCACCAGCGCATCCACCTCGGGGTCGTGCTCGGCCTGGCGGCTGCCTTCGGCGTAGCGGTAATAACCCATGCGTACCTTCTGGCCGAAACGGCCGAGGCCACACAGACGGTTATCCACCTGCACAGTCGGATCATCCTGGCCTTTGCCGGCCAGCTCGCGGGCGCGCCATTCCAGATCGATGCCGACCACGTCATACATGCGCAACGGCCCCATGGCGAAGCCGAAGCCCTGCAACGCGGCATCCACCTGATGCGGATAGGCGCCTTCGAGCAGCAGCATGCGCGCCTCACGCACATAGGTGTGCAGCATGCGGTTGCCGATAAAACCGTCGCAGTTGCCGGCCACCACGCTGACCTTGCCGATGCGCTGGCCCAAGGCCACAGCCGCGTCTAATACAGACGGGGCAGTCTTGGCGCCGCGAACGATTTCCAGCAGTTTCATGATGTGCGCCGGGCTGAAGAAGTGCAGGCCCAGCACCTGTTCGGGGCGTTTGGTCACGGCGGCAATCGCGTCGATATCCAGCGCCGAGGTGTTGCTGGCGAGAATCGCGCCCGGCTTCAGGGTGGCGTCGAGCGTGCGGAAGATCTGCTGCTTGAGCTCGAGATTCTCGTACACCGCCTCGATCACCAGATCGGCATCGGCCAGCGCTGTGTAGTCGCCCACCGGGGTGACGCAGGCCAGGCGCGCAGCCGACTGTTCTTCGCTGATGCGGCCCAGTTTGACGTTATGCGCGTTGGTTTGCGCCACTACGGTCATGGCCTGATCAAGCATCTGTGGGTTGTTGTCCAACCACAGCACCTGAATGCCGGCGTTGGCCAGGCTCATCACGATACCGCGGCCCATGGTGCCCGCGCCGATCACGGCGGCCTGCTGAACGGTAAAAGCGGAGTGGCTCATCGAGGGTCCTCTGGCTGGAGAATAAATGGCTATGTCGCTTGGATGTGATTCCCGTAGGAGCGGCCCATGGCCGCGAATCGCGGGCATGGCCCGCTCCTACAGGATGCAGTGCGTGCGTCATCCGGCACGGGCACCTGCTGGCATATAGAAAATCGCCCACCACCTTAAGCAAGGCGTTACTATTTTTGAAATTTAGTCTTGTGATAAGTCGTATTCAGCCAATGAATATCTCAACCTTCGACCTCAACCTGCTGCGCGTGTTCGATGCGTTGATGCGCGAGCAGAATGTCTCACGCGCCGCCGAACGCCTGTCGCTCAGTCAGCCAGCGGTAAGTAATGCCCTGAGTCGCCTGCGCGAACTGCTCGACGACCCACTGCTGGTGCGGGTTGGCCGCAGCATGCAGCCGACGCCGCGCGCCCAGTCACTGGAGACGCCGATCCGCGCCGCGCTGCAGCAGATCGAGCAGAGCCTCAGCGCCGGTGAAGTGTTCGATCCGGCCAGCAGCCGTCAGCACTTCAGCATCGCCGTCACCGACTATGTCGAGCTGATCTGCATGCCAGGTCTGCTCAAGCAACTCAGCCAGCAGGCGCCCGGCATGCGCATCGACATCCGCCACCTGAGCCCCAGCCTGCCGGCAGAGGCGCTGGACAAGGGCGAGCTGGATCTGGTGCTGGGGCGCTTCGAGGACATCCCTGCACGCTTTGCCCGCCAGCACTGGATGAGTGAAACCCTGCAGCTGGCGCTGCGCCGCGACCACCCTCTGGCCAGCACGCCGATGGATCTGCCGACCTTTCTGCAGCTGCGCCACCTGTGGGTGCATGGCGGCCAGACCCGCGGCATGGTCGACCAATGGCTGGGCGAACAGGGCCTGTGTCGGGAAATCCTCTACACCACACCCAACTACCTGCAGGCCGCGCATATCGTCGCCAGCAGTGAACTGGCCGCCGTACTGCCAACTCAACTGGCGCGCCACTTTGCCAGCCTGCTGCCGTTGCAGTTGTTCGAGCTGCCGTTTGCCCTCGGCCCGTTTCACCTGGAAATCGTCAGCCTGGCCCAGCGCCAGCGCGACCCGGCGCTGCACTGGCTGATCGCACAGATCCAGCAGATCGCCCAGCGCTGATCACCCGGCAGCCGAGCAAAGCCTTCCTATACTGACGGTTACTGTCGTGCCGTCTTGGGGATTCGATCATGCTGAAATCGGCTTTGGCGCTGCTGCTGGCGCTACTGGGCACGCTGGCGCAGGCCACGAATCTGCAGATCGTGCTCCTCGACAACCAGGGCAAACCACTTAGCGATGCGGTGCTGTGGATCGAGCCGGGGCCGGCGCAAAGCCAGCCTGCGACGGCGCTGATGGACCAGCAGAAGCGCCAGTTCAGCCCCTATATCCTGCCGGTGCAGGTCGGCACCACGGTGAGCTTCCCCAATTCCGACCCGATCAACCACCACGTCTACTCCTTCTCGCCGGCCAAGCGCTTCGAACTGCGCCTGCACCAGCAGAAAGCCGCGCCACAGGAGATGCGTTTCGACCAGCCAGGCCTGGTGACTCTGGGCTGCAATATCCATGACTGGATGCTCGGTTTTATCCTGGTACTCGACACACCCTGGTTCGCTCAGACCGACAAACAGGGCAAAGCCCGCCTGGACTTCGATGCCGCCGCCGGGCAAACCCTGCACCTCTGGCACCCGCGCATCGCCGACCCGCAGGAAGCCATAAGCCGCGCCGTACCCAGCGACGGAACGCTGACCTGGCAACTCACCGGCGCACTAAAACGCGACCCACGGCCAAAGGCGCCCGCCATGCGCCCACAGGGTAAAGGCGGCTACGTGCCTTGATCTCGGATCAAAACAATAAGCCGATGAGCCTCTGAGCAGTGCTGCAACTAATTCGGCAAACGCTCGAATAGATACTCGCCACCCGCCTCATGCCCGGCAATCGCTACGGCACCGTACTGCGGCTGTTGTGGGTAGTCCTGGCTGACCCCACGGCGCACCACCTGATACAGATTAAAGCCCGGCACTGTGGCATCCAGCCCCTGCAAACTGCGCAGCAAATGCCAGGCAAATATCGAGTGGCCGTCTTTACCCTCATCGGACACCGGCTCCTCGCCGCCGGAAGACAGTACCAGCACGCTGCGTTTGCGCAGCACCTCGCCAGGCGCAAGCCGCCCGCCCTGGTAGGTCTGGCCGCGCACCAGGGTGCCGGAAAAACAGCTGTCCGAAACCAGCAATACCTGACGCGCGGGGATCGCCCGCAGCAAGGCGGCGATGTCCTGATTGGAGATCCATTGCGCCGCCGTTTTTACTGAGCCATCGCTGGGTATCCAATAGCCCATCTCGGTGTCATCCATCAGGTAACCATGCCCGGCGTAGTAGACAAACACCGCATCGGCCGGCGTCATTTCCCGCGCCAAGGCGGCCACCGCGCGGACAATATCGGCCTTACTGGCGTTGTTCAGCACGCGCAACTCAAACCCCAACACCTGCTTGAGAGTGGCGGCAACGCGCTCCACATCATGGATGGGGGTGCGCAACGCGGGGATTGGCGACTGATACCGGTTATTACCAATCAGCAGTGCCACACGCCGCTCAATCGGCCGCCCGGCTATCGCTGCCGGCACGCCGCCCAGCGCAGCCTTGGGCAAGCAGTAAGCCTGATCATCATCGGCGGCAGTGCACTCACGCACATCCACCACCCGCGGATTGCGGCGCAACTCTTCCAGGGCCTCGCGATACAGCAGCGTGCGTGCTTGATGCCGCTGCAGATCAATGGCCTGCATCTGTACGCGCCCGGGTATACCGCCGGCAAAAGCCGGCGGGCGAAAATCGGCCAGCACCGGCTCGACCAGTACCAGCAGCGCCAAGGCTAACCAAGAAGTTGTTTTCATTGCCTGCCCTCCAAACCCGTCAACAGTTCCGGCCAGTGGTGCAGCCAACAACATGCATGGTCGAAGCCGGGAAGCTGCTCCAAACGCCCACCATGGCGGGCGACGTAATACTCGACCACCGCTGTGGGCACCACCTGATCCATCGCGCCACTGAAATGCAGCGCCCGCGCGCGCTGACGCGGCCCATCCAGCGGGTCCAGCGAACCATGCAAGGGTGACAGCTGCAGGCGCCTGGTCCACTCGTTCAGCGCAAGCGGCGCGGCCAGCGTTACCAAGAGTTCAACATCATCACGCCGCTGCGCCAGCAGGGTCGCCAACACGCCACCACCGGAGTAACCAACCAAGCGCAGCCGCTCGGCGCCCGCCTGTTGCTTGAGCTCGCTTAGCGCCCGGTCCATAGCCTGCAATACCTCGGCGGAGAAACGCCGTTCGCTCCAGTACAAGGGAGAGCACTGGCGCAACTCGCTGCTGTTCAGGTACTGGCAAGGGCGCCCCAGATAGGCAACGGCCACTGCCGTGTCGCGCTCGGCAAGCAGCAGCGCCAACGGACGAATGGGCGTGGGATCTTGTGGCGGCCTATAGACGGAAGGCCAAGGTGCGCCATCGCCCTCAATATAGAGGGTGAGGGTTTGCGAGGCAGCAGTCTGGCGCAGCAAACCCAACAGGTTGAACGGCTGCACCTCCAGTGCCACTGGCGACCAGCCCCGGGCCATCACCCAGGCTTCAGTCTGTAGCCGCGAACCCTGTAAGTGCATTGGCTGAGTGCAACCACTCAGCCAGCACATACATGCACTCAGCAGCACCAAGCACCAGCGCACTGCGCCCGTCACAATAGTCAGAAACGCAGGTTAAGGTTGGCCATCCAGGTATTCATATTCTGATTGCTACGGCCTTCCTCTTGCTCGTAGGCCAGCCCGGCGCTGATCCCATGAGCCAGGGAGAGGTAGTTGACCCCCAAAATCCAGACCCAGGCCTCCCGACCTATAGGATCAGAAGGCGCAAAGTTCTGTGTGGTCGAACGATGTACATCGTCCATGTAGCGCAGCCCGGCGTAGGGCAGCCAACCATTCCACCAGTAACCGACCTGACCACCCAACTGAATACGG
This sequence comes from Pseudomonas sp., assembly GCF_030684895.1. Classification (GTDB taxonomy): domain Bacteria; phylum Pseudomonadota; class Gammaproteobacteria; order Pseudomonadales; family Pseudomonadaceae; genus Aquipseudomonas. Next base: position 121,057 of record NZ_JAUXXP010000017.1, read on the forward strand.
TCAAGCTTGTTGGTGGCATCAGAGTTCTGCAGCTTCTGCAGCCCACCCAACTGCTGCTGGGTCTCACCACGCAGGCGAATATCGTCATACGACTCTTCGGCATGCAGGTAACTGGCCCGCCCACTGAACTGCCAACTGCCTAACCAGCGCTGGTAATTGAGGTTTAGTCCGGCATACCAGCGGTCAACCTCCTGTCGGCTGCTGCTACTGGCATCCAACTCGCCTTCACCAATACCCACACTGGCATCCAGTGCCCAATACTCATTCAACTGCCAGCCGAGATAAGGCGCGAGCATAAAACCGCGACTAGTCAGCTCGTTTTCTTCTGCACCAATAGCGGTATTGATCCCGGAGATATCTCCGCGATCAATCGCCAGGGAAATGCCCAAAACTAATGCTGGAGAAAGGCCAAAGTCGGCGCCGACAATGTAATTCTGAATATCAAAATCGTTCTTCGTGGTATTACCAGAAATATTGCCATAACGCTGGTCAGTATCTTCATCCGCGGCACTGGCCCACAGATTCAAGCCCGGTAGCGCATCGCCGGCAGCCATCCCGCGGCCTGCTGCACTGCCGGCCATCGCAGGCGCGCCAGGGGCAATCCAGCGCCGCGCTAGGTTGTCCGAGATAGCGAAAGATTGCTGGCCTGCAGTGGCATTGAACAACACTTGGGAGGTCGTCGCCCCGCCGCCAAAACACTCTGGATAGTTGGATAACGCCTCTGCGGCAAATATGCCGCCAGACAGATAGTTTGAATATGCGTACAGACAGTTGGCTGAAGCAGAGAAGGGCAATATTAGACAGATGCCGGCCAGCGCCAGCCTGAAGGTGGCTTTCATTAAGAATCTCCTACAAGTGCGGTCTTCTTGTTCTGGCTACGGCTCGGCTGCCATCTTGGCGTTATTCACAGCGCGCGCATAAAGGGAGCGGAGCAGCGCCACTTCCTTATCACCCGGGGATTTCTTATCCATCTGCGTCAGCACCTGCTGCAACAATTCAAACTCACGCAATTCGAAATACCCTGCCAACAGGTATAGCTCTGGATTTCTATCTGTCGCCATTGCGGCTTTACGCAGCTGCGCATAATTTTTTTCCAGCGACTCCAGGGTGCCGCCACTCGGCATACTGCGCAGCCGCACCATCCCTGCTTTGACCTGGGCATCCGGGGCCGGGGTCTTGGCCAGTTGCTTGACCAATAACTTCGGCAGCTGACGTACCTGCGGCTGTAATGCCGCGTTCTTGGCACTGATGCCGCTGCGGTGCACCTGCAACTCGCCCGGCCCTTGCCAAACCTGCTCTTCGCCACTGTCGAAGAGCACCAGTTGCAGACTGGTTTTCGCCGGCAGGCTCAGTTGATCGCCGTCATGCAGTTTGCTAAACACCTGCAGCGTCCTGTTCTGCGCCTGCGCCGGCACATTCAAGGCCACCGTGCCGCTCAGACCGGTGACCAAGCCGACCTCAAGCGCCAACGCCAGACCGGGCAGCCACAGCAAAGAACACAGTCCCAAGCGACACCACTGTCTAAGCATTTTCATGGTCTCCCTGATGTAGCCCGATGACCTCAAAGACGCGAATCGGCGCTTCGCGGCCCTTGACCCGAATCACCTCGCTGCGCCCGCAACGCACCAGCTCGCCCGCTGCGGTAATACACTCGGCACTGGCCAGAATCGCGCAGCCAAGCTCCTTGGTCATGCCTTCCAGACGCGAAGCCAGGTTCACCGTATCGCCGATGGCAGTAAACTCCATGCGCACCGGCGAGCCGATATTGCCCAACACCACCTCACCGCTGTGTAAACCGATGCCTACGGCAAAGGCCGGCAGGTCGCGGCCGGGGAAGCGCTGCTGCATCCAGCCGGCGAATTCCTCGGCGACGTTCTTCAAGGCTAGCGCAGCGCGAATGGCACGTTGTGCGTGGTCGCCCAACGGTACGGGGGAGCCAAACTCGACCATCACCGCATCGCCAATAAACTTATCGATACTGCCGCCCTCGGCCAGCAAGGGTTCACAGGCGCGGGCGAAATAGGCATTGAGCATCTCCACCACCTCTTTGGCCGTGAGCCGCTCGCTGATACTGGTGAAGTTGCGGATATCGGAGAACAGCACGGTCACCCGCTGCGCCTGACCGCCCAGCTCCGGCCGCTCGCCCGAGCTGAGCAGGGCTTCAACCACCTGCTCCGAAACATAGCGGCCGAACATCTGCCGCAAGCGATTGCGCTCACGCTCTTCCCCCGTCAGACGCAGCCCCAGCACACCCAGAAAGCTCAGCGACAAGGTCAGCCCCGCCGCGCTCTGCGGCAACAACCAGCCCAGCCGGAACAGCCACTGACCCAGCACCAGCAACAGCGCCAGCCCCAGTAACCAGGCCAGTAGCGTTGCCCACACCGGCAGGCGCAGCAGAACGCACACCAGCAGCAGGCTCAGAGCCAGCAGGCCGCCGGCTCGCCAGATAGCCTCGGGGTTACGCAACTGACGACCGTCGAGCAATGCCTGCAGCACATTGGCATGCACCTCAACCCCACTCATCAGCAGGCTACGCCCGCCCAGCCAATCGCTATTAAACGGGGTGAAGTGGGCATCGTTAAGCCCAGCGGCGGTGGCGCCGAGCAGCACCAGCTTGCCGCGCAAGGCCAGTACTTCGGGATCACTCAAGGCGTCGTCCGCTAGCAGCCGGTGCAGGGGCAGGCTGTGGAAGGTACCGGGCGGCCCCAGGTATGGGATGACCGCAGCCGGCTGATCCAGCTGCACGGCGCGCCCGCCCAATTGCCAAGCGGCAGCGCGCACATCCTGTCCCGCAGCGCGTACAGCCAGCAGCGCAGGCAGACTCAGCTGCGGCAATTCATCCTGCAACTGCGCTCGCTCCGCCGCATCCACTGGCGCCAGGCGAAAACGCCGTACCAGACCATCACCCTCGACCAGCAGATCAGCCAGGCCAACATGCGCCTGCAGGTCATAATCAGGCAGCGCCAGCAGATAATCAGGGCTCGGCAGCAGGTAGTCGCTCACCGCCGCCCCGCTGCCGGAACGACTGGCCACCAGCAGCAATTGACCGCTGGCCAGTTGCTCGCGGAAAGCCCGGTCATAGTCCCTGGCACCCGGAAACTGACCATCGCCCAGCGTGCTCAGCCAGCGTTCGGGGCTGATGCTGTAGAGCATATCCAGGCCCACCAGCGGCACCCCGACCTGACGCAAACGCTCGACCGCCACGGCGAGCCGGTCGGTCCAGAACAGCATGGGATCATCCGGGTAGCGGGCCAGGCTGTCTTCATCGATGGCCACGATGGTCACCTGCTGCGGTGCATCACGCTGGCCCTGCAACTGGAATTGCAGATCCAGCAAACGCCGCTCGCTGCCGTCGAGCAGGCCGGCGCGCGCCAGCCATTCGACCAGCACGACACTGAGCAACACCAGCGCCAGCAACTTCAAGGGCATGCGCCATGCCCGCGCTATTCGCATCCACGCCCCCTTGTGCATACCAGGTGCTGCGCCCGCCAGAGGTCTTTCTATACTCAAGGCATTTCGCCATCGGCGAGCCGACTATCCATACGACCGATTATCCACAAGCCCGATTATCCACAAGCATAGGCACATGCCATGACCCTGCGCGGCAAGATTCTCGGCTTCTTTCTGCTGCTGTTGCTGGCGGTAATGGTGCTACTGCTGGCGCTGGTCTATCGCTCCACCTACCAGCACACCCTGAGCCAGGTGGCCGGGCAGTTGAATTTCGCCCATGCGGTGCTGAGCAACGAGCTGCAGAGCCGCCGTCAGGCGCAAAGCGCCATGGCCGACCTAATCGCCAAGGATTTCACCCTGCTCGGCGAAATCGCCGACCTGATCGCCAGCCCGCAGCAGGAAGCGCAGTCGCTGTCCGCCGCGCTGGAGTCTTTCGCCTCGCGCAGCCAGGCCAGCTTCGCCCTGGTCAGCGCGCCGCAGGGGCTGATTCTGGCCGGCACCAGTGGCGAACTACTGCCCGGTGCGCCACTGCCGTGGGATGACCTGCTGGATGAAGACGACCCGCGAAGCGCCGACCGACTGGTGGTGTTTGGCGGGCGGGTGCTGCATATCAACGCCACGCCAATCTTCGCGCCACGGCCCAACCTGATGGGTTGGCTGCTGATGGCCTTCGAGCTGGACGATCGGGCCACTGCACATCTGGCCCGTCTCAGTGGTGCCGATGTCGCCCTACTCGACGGCAGCCCCGGCCAATACCGGGTGCTGGCCAGCAATCTGCAGGCACTGCCACGGGCCGAACTGGCCAGCCAGTTGCTGCCAAATGCCGCTGGGGTATTTCGCTTCGAGCTACAGGGCCTGGAACAGGTGGCCCTGCGTGCACCGCTAATCGGCACCAGCAGCGAATTACAAGTGCTGCTGATGCGCTCGCTGTCCGCCGAACTGGCCGATTACCAGCCGCTGCAATGGCAACTGGCAGCCATCTTCGCCATGGCCCTGCTGCTGGCTGGCCTCGGCGCCCTGTGGATCGCCAATACCGTCAGCCGCCCGCTAAGCCAGATGGTCGACAATGTGCGGCGTATCGCCAGCGGCGACTATCAGGTGGCTATGCAGGTGCCGGCCACTCAGGCCAGCGGTGAAATCGGCTTGCTGGCCCGCGAGTTCGTCGCCATGCAGCAAGGCATTGCCGAACGCGAAACCACCATCAGCTTTCTCGCCTACCGCGACCCGCTGACCGAACTGGCCAACCGCAACCGCTTTGTCGCCGAGCTACAACAGGCCCTGGCGCACTGCCCGCCGGGCGAAGGTGTGGCGGTGCTGCTGATGGACCTGGACAATTTCAAGGACCTCAACGACACCCTCGGCCATGAGGCTGGCGACCAGTTGCTCTGCCAGCTTGCCGCACGCCTGCAGGCGCTGCTGCGTCCTGGCGAGCAACTGGCGCGCCTCGGTGGTGATGAATTTGCCCTGCTGATCAGCCCCTGCCAACCCGGCTGGCTGATCCCCGCCGCCGAGCATTACCGCGCCGCCCTGCACGAGCCATTCGCCGTGCGCGGCATCAGCATGACGCTCAACGCCACAATCGGTATCGCTCTGTATCCGGATCACGGTGAAAGCGCCGGCAGCCTGCTGCAGCATGCCGAAGTAGCGATGTACCTGGGCAAACAGCAGCGCTCACCCTACGCCCTCTACCGCCCGGAGCTGGACCGCCACAGCCTGCTACGCCTGGCGTTGATGAGCGAGCTGAAAGGTGCGGTGGAAGGCGGCCAGCTCAGCCTGTACTTCCAGCCGAAACTGAATATCCGCGCGCGCAGCCTGTATGGCGTGGAATGCCTGGTGCGCTGGATTCACCCGGTACACGGCTTTATCCCGCCGGACGAATTTATTCCCCTGGCCGAGCAGACCGGCAACGTCTGCGCCCTAACCCGCTGGGTGGTGCGCACTGCCGTGGCGCAGAGCCGCGCGTGGCAGGCACAGGGGTTGGCGCTGAAGACCGCAATCAATATCTCCGCACTGGATCTGGCCGACCCCGGCTTCGCTGGCTTTATCGCCGCGCAGCTGGCCGAGCATGGCGTGCCGCCATCCACCCTGATTGTGGAAATCACCGAAAGCGCAGTGATGGCCGACCCGGAACTGGCCATGGGGCAATTGCAGCAGCTGTGCGAATTGGGCGTGCACCTATCAATCGACGATTACGGCACCGGCTATTCGAGCATGGCCCAGCTCAAACGCCTGCCGGTGCATGAACTGAAGATCGACAAGTCCTTTGTTCTGGACCTGCTGAGCAATCCCGATGACGACATCATCGTCCGCTCAACCATCGAACTGGGGCACAACATGGGCCTGAAGATCGTGGCCGAAGGTGTAGAAACCGAGGCCATCCTCGAACGCCTGGATCAGCTCGGCTGCGATATCGCCCAGGGTTACCTGTTGAGCAAACCGCTACCACCGCCGGCCTTTGCCGACTGGCTGGCGGCGACCCACTGGCAGCTGCCGCGCCATATAGGCTGATCCAAGCCAGAAAAAAGGCCGCTGCCGATCATTTTGATCAGCAGCGGCCCGGGAAACGCTGGGGCAAAGGTTAAAACGCGTTATCGCCAATCAACATGCCGTGCACAACCATATAGGTCTTGCGCCCGGACTGCAGGGTCAGCGGGCTGCGCTCGGCAATCACCCAGCCTTTGGCCAGCAGTTTGTCGATGTGCGCCCGCAGCTCTGGCAGGTAGCGTTGCTCTTGGTGAAGCGATTCCATTCTGCTCATCCTCTAGAGGACTCCTTTGCGACAGCAGCCAGGTATACCGGCCGTTCATCCGTGAAAGCTGTCACAAAAGCATAGTGGCCCTGTGCCTGCTTCTAAAGCGGCAAATGGCCACATCTCTGTAGGCATAACGCGCCAAGCAGCTATAGCGTTTGGCTTACATTGTTTTTCAGTTTAGACCGCTGTGGCTGTGGCGGCGGATTCGCCGACATGCGGTGAGCTGAACTCCAGATAACCGTCCTCAACCTTGCCGTAGCGCAACAGCGCCAGGTCCAGCAGGTAGTTCTGGTAGAGCTTCCACGGCGCGCGATCCCCCTGGCTGGGGATCTTGTCAGCCGCGCGTTTGATATAGCCGCTGGCCAAATCGAGGAACGGCGCATTCTTGACCTGCCGCGCCGTGTCGCGCGGGGTGCACTGGCGCATGCCGTTGGCATCCATATGGTTGATCAAGCGGCAGAAGTATTCGCTGGAAAGGTCCGCCTTGAGCGTCCAGCTGGCATTGGTGTAACCCAGTACCACCGCAGCATTGGGCAGATCACGCAGCATAATGCCGCGATAGCCCATGCTCTTGGCCGCATCGAAGGGCACTCCGTCCACCGCCACCTGCATGCCACCAAACAGCTGCAGCTCCAGGCCGGTGGCGCTGATGATCACATCCGCCGGCAGCTCTTCACCGGACTTCAAACGAATGCCCTTGGCAGTCAGGCCGTCGATATGTTCGGTGACCACCGTGGCTTTGCCCTCGCGCAGCACCTTGAACAGATCGCCATTGGGCACCGCGCACACCCGTTCATCCCAGGGTTTGTAGCGCGGGCTGAAGTGGCGCATGTCGAAGTCCTTGCCCAACTGATGCCGGGCCAGCCCGAGCAACGCCTTGCGCACCAGGTTGGGGAACGCCTTGGCAAGCTTGTAAAAGCCCAGCTGTATCGCCACCTGACGGGTGCGGGCCAGGCGATAGACCCAGGTTTCCGGCAGAAAACGGCGCAAGAAGGCGGAAATCGGATCGCCCTGCGGCAGGCTCACCACATAGGTCGGCGAGCGTTGCAGCATGGTCACGTGCTTGGCCTTGTCGGTCATCGCCGGCACCAGGGTCACGGCCGTGGCGCCGCTGCCGATCACCACCACATTCTTGCCGCTGTAATCGAAGTTGTCCGGCCACAGTTGCGGGTGGATAAATTCGCCCTGGAACTGTTCGCGGCCTTTGAATTCCGGGGTGTAGCCCGCTTCATAACGGTAATAGCCGGTACACATCAGCAGGTGCTGGCAGCTGAGTTTGATCGGCTCAGGCTCATCGCCGCGCTGCACCTGCAGGGTCCAGGTGGCGCGCTCACTGCACCAGTCGGCCTTGAGCACCTTGTGCTGAAAGCGGATGTTTTCCTGAATGCCGTTTTCCTGCGCGGTTTCTTCGATATAGCTGCGGATCGACGGGCCGTCGGCAATCGCCAGCGGGTTGGTCCAGGGTTTGAAGTTGTAGCCGAGGGTGAACATGTCCGAATCGGAGCGGATGCCCGGATAACGGAACAGGTCCCAGGTGCCGCCGAGGGCCGCACGGCCTTCGAGGATGGCGAAGCGCTTGCTGGGGCAGTGCTTCATCAGGTGATAAGCCGCACCGATGCCGGACAGGCCGGCACCAATGATCAAGACATCCAGATGTTCGGCAGACATGGGGGCTCCTCAGGCTTCTTGTTATGGCTGCAGGTCGCTATATCAACCCGCAATACCCGCCAGATTCACCTCCAACAGCGCTTTTGTCATCCAACCTTTAGTGGTGTGATCAGCCGCAGACTGACCACAGTTATGGCTGAACAATGACCAGAACGCTCAGAAACCTGCCCAGCGATTAGAAGCTGTTGCGCAACACCACTTCGTTGAACGGCAGCTTGCCGATGCGCGGCTTGGGTTCGATGGTTTTCTTGCCGACCGCGACCATCAAGGCAATCACATGGTTTTCTGGCAGCTTGATCAGCTTGGCCACGGCATCGAAATCAAAACCATCCATCGGGCAGGAATCCAGGCCCTTGCCGCGCGCGGCGAGCATCAGGGTCTGCGCCATCAGGCCGCAGCTGCGCATGGTTTCGTCGCGCTGCACCTGTGGTTTGTCGCGGTAATAGGTGTCGATGGCGCCGGCCATATAGGCCTGCACTTCCGCGGGCGCACCGTCCCAAACGCGGCCGACATCCTCCTGCCAGCTGTCGAGCTTGGCGCACACCACCACCAGCATCGACGCATCGGTCACCTGCGCCTGGCCCCAAGCCACTTCGCGCAGTTGCTGACGCTGCGCCGGATCGCTGACTTCGACCAAACGCACATGCTGCAAATTGAACGCCGACGGTGCGAGCAGCGCCAGTTGCAGCAGTTCATCCTTCTCAGCATCACTCAGGGTAAATGCCGGGTCATAACCTTTGACGGCGCGGCGGCTGCGGATGGCTTCGTCGATGTGCATGGGCGTTCCTTAAATGTGGGTTAACGAGTGAGCAATGCTAGGCACTCGGCAGTGCGAATGCCAAACGCCATTAACGATAGAAACTATCGAAACAGACGATGGGAGTGGCCCGCCTGTTAAAATCCGCACCCCGCAAACAGGTCCCGACCATGCAAGCAACCGTCCTTGTCACCCTGCAGCAGCACCTGCTCGACGCCCTGAATAGCGCGCCGAGTGAAACCCGTCGCCTGTTTCACGGCCGTGGCCGCTGCTGGCCGGGGCTGGAGCAGATCACCGTGGATTGGCTGCAAGGTGTGCTGCTGGTGGCGCTGTTCAAGCCCCTGAGCGATGCCGACCTGGCCGCGCTGCAGCAGATGCTGCTCGACCTCGGGCAATCCGCCGCCTGGCAGCAGAGCGGCGCGCACAGTCTGCTGCTGCAACAGCGCTACCTGCCAGAAAGTCCCACGCAATGGCTGCTCGGCGAGCCGGTGGAGCACTGGGATATCTGCGAGCACGGCCTGCACTACCGCCTCGACCTGGGCAAAAAGCAGAACAGCGGGCTATTCCTCGATATGCGTTATGGCCGCCAATGGGTGCAGGCGCAAGCGGCCGGCAAGCGCGTGCTCAACCTGTTCGCCTACACCTGCGGCTTTTCGGTTGCGGCGCTGGCCGGCGGTGCGCGCCAGGTGGTCAATCTGGATATGGCCAGGGCCGCGCTCAGCCGAGGTCGCGATAATCATCGGCTGAACCAGCACGATCTCAGCCAGGTGGTGTTTCTCGGCCACGACCTGTTCAAGTCCTGGGGCAAGGTGGGCAAGTACGGCCCCTATGACCTGATCATCATCGACCCACCCTCCTTCCAGCGCGGCAGCTTTGTGCTGAGCAAGGATTACCCCAAGGTGCTGCGCCGCCTGCCCGAACTCTTAAGCGCGGACGGAGCGGTGCTGGCCTGCAGCAACGAGCCGGAAATCGGCCCGGATTATCTGATTCAGGCCATGACCGATGAAGCACCGAGCCTGCGCTTTAGCCAGCGTCTGGCCAACCCGCCGGAGTTCCCCGACAGCCAGCCGGACAGCGCCCTCAAGGCGCTGGTGTTTCGCCGCGAACAAGGCCCGCAAACCCCGACTTAGAGGGCTCGCCAGGGCAGAGCATTGCCTATTGAAAACTGGTCTACAGTTAGCCGACCACCCCTCGCGAGATCACCGCAATGACGCTGAAAACCCTTGGTCTGGCCTTGTCCGCCACCCTGTTACTGGCCGCCTGCGCCAGCCAAACCCCCACCCCATCGCAGTATTCGGGCTTCCTCAGCGATTACTCACAGCTGCAGCCCGCGCAGTCGGCCAGCGGCGCACCAGTAATGCGCTGGGTATCAGCGGATTTCAAACCGGAAAACTACCGTTCGGTGCTGGTGGAAAGGCCGGTGTTTTACCCCGCACCCACCCCGAATGCGCAAGTTAGCCAGCAGACCCTGGACGAAATCGCCCTCTATCTGCAGCAAGCCATACGCCTGGAGCTGGCCGGACGACTAAAGGTTGTCGAATATGCCGATCGCGACACCCTGGTGCTGCGCTCGGCCATCACGGCGGTCAACCTGTCACCGGAAGGGCTCAAGGTCTATGAAGTGGTACCGATTGCTCTGGTTGCTGCGGCCGCCAGCACCGCTGCCGGCACCCGCGACCTCAACAGCAGTATTTATGTCGAACTGGAAGCCATCGACGGCCGCACCAGCCAGCCGATGACCCGCGTCGTGCGCAAAGGCCACGGCCTGCAGCTGGAAAACGACAGCACCCAACTGAGCCTAAAAGACATCAAGCCAGCGCTGGATGTGTGGGCCAAGGATGCGCGTAACTTCAATCCCTAGGGCCTGACGGTTCAGGCAAAGACAAAGTATTTGCGCACCGTCTCGACCACCTCCCAGGTGCCCTTCATCCCGGGTTCGACGATAAAGATATCGCCGGCACGCAGATGAATCGGCGCCTGCCCCTCTGGGGTGATGATGCAGTAGCCCTCCTGAAAGTGGCAGTACTCCCATTTCTCATAGGCCACCTGCCATTTGCCGGGTGTGCAGATCCAGGTGCCCATGATCTTGCTGCCGTCCGCCGAGGTGTAGGCGTTCAGGTTGACGGTGTGCGGCTCGCCGGCGATGCGCGTCCATTTGCAGGCATCCAGCAGTGGAATCGGCTGGGTATCACGCAGTACGGTAATCGGTGACATGGGTGGCTCCTGAGGTCGGTAGAACAACAGGCGCCAGCCTAGGGCCGCCATCCTGCCGCGACTGTCCTGAGGTCGACCTGCAACTGCCTGGAAGCGCTGCCCCTTCGCCCAGGCTGATGCGCAAACCGCGTGCTACCTTGAAGGGGGCCTGTTGCTTTATTCCCGCCGCTTGCCCGATCCGGAGATGCTTTATGTCCAGTCTTTACCGCTTGGTCACCCGCAGTGATTTTGACGGCTTGGTGTGCGCCGCCCTGCTCAAACACCTCAACCTGATCGACGACATCCTCTTCGTCCACCCCAAGGACATGCAGGACGGCAAAGTGGCGATCACCAGCAACGACATCACCACCAACCTGCCCTACGTGCCCGGCTGTTACCTGGCCTTTGACCACCACCTCAGCGAGACCATCCGCAACCAGCCTGCGAGCAATCACCTGATTGATGCCGATGCGCCGTCTGCAGCCAGGGTGGTGTGGAAGCACTACGGTGGCCACGACGCCTTCCCACGGGACTGGGACGAAATGATGGAGGCCGTGGACAAGGCCGATGCCGCACAATTCAGCCGCGACGACATCCTCGACCCGCAGGGCTGGGAACTGCTGAGCTTTATCATGGATGCACGCACCGGCCTCGGGCGCTTCCGCGATTTCCGCATCTCCAACTACCAACTGATGATGCAGCTGATCGACTTCTGCCAGACCCACGGCATTGCGGAAATCCTCGAACTGCCGGATGTCGATGAGCGCGTGGCGCTGTATCTGGAGCACCAACGCGAAGCCAAAGCGCAGATCCAGCGCTGCGCCACGGTCTACCACAACCTGGTGGTGCTCGACCTGCGCAACGAGGAGACGATCTACGCGGTCAACCGCTTCGTCATCTATGCCCTGTATCCGCAGTGCAATATCTCGATCCACGTGATGTGGGGCGTCAAACAGCAGAACACCGTATTCGCCATCGGTAAATCGATCCTCGATCGCAGCTCCAACACCAATGTCGGCGAGCTGTGCCTGAGCTACAACGGCGGCGGCCACGCCAATGCCGGCACCTGCCAGGTGGCCAACGAGGATGCCGAAGCGGCGCTGCGTAAACTGATCGCTGAAATCACTGCTGACGGTTAAGCCCTGCGGCAGGCTGGGCGTAGCCTCGGCTAGAAGGTTAAGCTGTGGCCCATGAGTACAGCGCCCTTTATTACGCCGCTTGAATCCAGTCGCACGGATGCGCCTTCGGGCTTGCGTATCGGTGGCGACTGGACGCTGCCTCACTACGCCAGCCTGGAAGCCGAGGTGCTGGCACTGCGCGGCACGCTAAACAGCGCCGCCAGCATCGACCTGCAAGACCTTGGCGCGCTGGACACCGCCGGCGCGGCGCTATTGGTGGAGTTGCTTGGCAGCCAGCGCCTGGCGCAACTGGCCAACGATGCACCAGGCCTGGCCAGCGAACGCCGCGCGTTGTTGCAGGCAGTGGGCAATGCCATCGCCGATGCCGGTGACGCGCTGCCAGCCAAGCGTATCCCGGCCTGGCGCGAATTCTTCGGGCAGATTGGTCAGGCTGTGGAAGAACTCTGGCAGCAAGGTGTGGCGCTGCTCGGCTTTATCGGCATGACCCTGGCAGCGATGTTCGCCATCCTCCTGCGCCCCGGCCGCTGGCGCATCACCTCACTGGTCGCGCATCTGCAGCAGAGCGGCCTGAATGCCGTGCCGATTGTGGCCCTGCTGACCTTTCTGGTCGGCGCGGTGGTGGCCTTTCTCGGCGCCACGGTGCTCGCCGACTTTGGCGCGAGCATCTACACGGTCGACCTGGTGGCGTTCTCCTTCCTGCGTGAATTTGGCGTGCTGCTGACCGCCATTCTGATGGCCGGGCGCACCGCCAGCGCCTTTACCGCGCAGATTGGCTCGATGAAGGCCAACGAGGAAATCGACGCCATTCGCACCCTCGGCCTCAATCCGCTGGAGTTGCTGGTGCTGCCACGGGTGTTCGCCCTGCTGATTGCCCTGCCGATTCTGACCTTTATCGCCATGCTCAGCGGCATCCTCGGCGGCGCAGTGGTCTGCGCCCTGAGCCTGGACATCTCACCGGCCATGTACCTGGCCATGCTGCAGGAAAATATCGCACTCAAACACTTTGTCGTGGGCATGGCCAAGGCGCCGGTATTTGCCTTCCTGATCGCCGTGATCGGCTGCCTGGAAGGCTTCAAAGTCACTGGCAGCGCGCAGTCGGTGGGCGAGCGCACCACCTCCAGCGTGGTCCAGTCGATTTTCGTGGTAATCGTGCTCGACGCCCTGGCCGCGCTGTTTCTGATGGAGATGGGCTGGTGACGGGCGAAGCGATTATCGAGGTACGCAACCTGGTCAACCGCTTCGGCGCGCAGACCGTACACCAGGACCTGGCGCTGGATCTGTATCGCGGCGAAGTGCTCGGCGTGGTCGGCGGCTCGGGCACCGGCAAGTCGGTGCTGCTGCGCAGCATTCTTGGCCTGCGCCGCGCCAACTCCGGCACCGTGCGAGTATTCGGCGAAGAACTGCTGAGCCTGCCGCCCGAGCGTCGCTCGCAGCTGGAGCGACGTTTCGGTGTGCTCTATCAACGCGGCGCGCTGTTTTCCTCACTGACCGTGACCGAAAACATCGCCCTGCCGCTTATCGAACATGCCGGCCTCACGCGCGCTGCCGCCGAGCGCCTGGCGCAAGTCAAACTGGCACTGGTCGGTCTGCCGCGCGAAGCCGGCGACAAATACCCGACCGAGCTGTCCGGCGGCATGATCAAACGCGCCGCGCTGGGCCGAGCGCTGGCGCTGGAGCCGGACATTCTGTTTCTCGACGAACCCACCGCCGGCCTCGATCCGATTGGCGCGGCAGCCTTCGACCAATTGATTCTGACCCTGCGCGATGCTCTGGGCCTCAGCGTTTTTTTGGTCACCCATGACCTGGACACCCTCTACACCATCTGTGACCGGGTGGCCGTGCTCGCAGAAAAACGCGTACTGGTGGCCGACCGCCTGGACGTTGTGGCCGCCACCGACAACCCTTGGATTCATGAGTATTTTCACGGCCCGCGTGGACGCGCAGCCGAACAGGCCGCCAACCGCGCGCCAGGGAGCAACTGAATGGAACCGCGTGCCCACCACGTATTGATTGGCCTGTTTACCGTGCTGATGGTCGCCGCCGCACTGGGCTTTGCCCTGTGGCTGAGCAACGCCAGCTCGGACCAAGAGCTGCGCGACTATGACGTGATTTTCAACGAAGCGGTCAGCGGTTTGTCCAAAGGCAGTGCTGTGCAATACAGCGGGATCACGGTCGGTGACGTGATCAACCTACGCCTCGACCCCAATGACCCGCGCAAGGTGCGTGCGCACATTCGCGTCAACGCCAACACGCCGATCAAGCAAGACACCCGTGCCCGCCTGTCGATCACCGGGATCACTGGCGCAGCGCTGATCCAGCTATACAGCGGCTCGCCGGAAAGCCCGGTGCTGCTCAGCAAAGACGATCAGCGTGCGGAAATCATCGCCGACCCATCACCGCTGTCACGCCTGATGGCAAACAGCGAAGACCTGGTACTCAACGTCACACGCCTGCTCAACCGCGCCAACCAGCTGTTCTCCCGCGACAATATCGGGCGCATCTCGCGCACCCTGGAGAACATCGAACAGACCAGCGCCAGCGTCGCCGAGCAGCGCGATGAACTGCGCACCGCCCTGCAGCAGATGAGCAGCGCCAGCCAGGAAGCCGCTGACCTGATGCGCAACGCCAACCAGCTGCTCAGCGGCCAGGGCCGCGAAGCGCTGGACAGCGCCAGCCGCCTGATGGCCTCACTGGAGCGCAGCAGCAACAACGTCGAGCGCCTGCTCAGCGACAACCGCGCCGCCCTCGACGGCGGCATGCAGGGCATCGGCGAGCTGGGCCCGACCATTATCGAACTGCGCGAAACCCTCAGCGCCCTGCGCTCCTTCGCCCGCCGCCTGGAGGAAGACCCGGCCGGCTACCTGCTGCGCAGCGACACCATCAAGGAGTTTCAACCATGAGTCGTCTTCGCCTGCTCACCGCCCTGCTGCTGATCGGCAGCCTGGCCGCCTGCTCGGTCTTGCCGAAAAGCCAGGTGCTGAGCATCTACCGCCTGCCGGCCAGCAGCCTGCCCAGCCATGACGCCAGCGCCGATTGGGCGCTGCGGGTGAACAAGCCCTACAGCAGCCAGCTGCTCGACAGCACACGGATTGCCGTGTTGCCGCCCGGCGACCAGATCAGCGCCTACCAGGGCGTACGCTGGAGCGACCGCGCGCCGCTACTGCTGCGTGACCGGCTGATCGATGCCTTCCTCGACGACGGCCGCCTCAAGGCCGTCAGCAGCGATGAAAGCCGCCTGCAGGCCGATCTGGAACTAGACGGCGACCTACGCGCCTTCCACAGCGAATACCAGAACGGCCGCCCGGCCGCGCGCATCCTGTTCGAGGCGCGCCTGGTGCAGAGCGGCAGCCTGCGCATCCTCGCCAGCCGGCGTTTCGAAGTCAGCCAGGCGGCCAGCGACACCTCGGTGCCCGCGGTGGTCAACGCCTTCGGCCAGGCCGGCGACCAACTGGCCCGCGAGGTGCTGGAATGGACCCTGAACCAAGGACAGAGCGCGCAGCAAAAATAAACTGAGTTGTTCCAGCAAGGGGCGAACCATGGACAAATTTATGCAAGCGGCCATCGATGAAGCCCGCCAGGGCCTGGCCGAAGGCGGCATCCCGATCGGCTCGGTACTGGTGCACAACGGCCAGATTATTGGTCGCGGCCACAACCGCCGCGTACAACAGGGCAGCGCCATCCGTCATGGTGAAATGGACGCCCTGGAAAATGCCGGCCGGCAGAGCGCGCAGACCTACCGCGAGTCGCTGCTCTACACCACCCTCTCGCCCTGCGCGATGTGCAGCGGGGCGATCCTGCTGTATGGCATCCCCAAGGTGATCATCGGCGAGAACCAGACCTTCCTCGGCGAAGAAGCGCTGCTGCGCGAGCGTGGCGTGCAGCTCGATGTGCTGCACAACAGCGAATGCCTGCACCTGATGCAGGCCTTTATCGCCGCCCAGCCGACGCTGTGGAACGAGGATATCGGCGAGTAGCTGCTATCCCTGCTGCCCCGCCAACCAACTGCGCACCTCGGCGTAGGGATAATCTTCCAACGCGGCAAACCCGCCGAGCTGGCGCGCCTTGAGCTTGGTAAACAGCGGCACGCTGATACCGCAGAGAAAGCGCGTCAGGCATTCGGCGCTTGGTGCGCTGCCTTTGAGTTCCTGGTGTTTGCGCACAAAGCCGTCGCATAAGCTGTGCACATCCTGCTGCCTCAGAGGCGGCAAGGCCGGTGGCGCAGGTAACTGAGCCACTTGCCCACGGCATACCGAACAATGCCCACACTGCTGCGGCGCGTTGGCGTCGCCGAAATAGGCGGCCAAGCGCTGGCTCAGGCACTGTTCGCTGGCAAACAGCGCGAGCATGGCGTGAATCCGGCGGATTTCGCTGGCTTCCTGCTGGCTGAAATAGCCGTGTAATTCGCCGCTCAGGGCAACTGGGTCGAAGCCTGGGTCGAGCAGCGCGTAGACCTCGGTCATCTGCTTGCTTTCCAGCTCAATCCAGCCCTTTTCCTGGAAGTAATCCAGGGCCTTGATCACCCGGCCGCGCTCAGCCTGGTGCTGCTGGTAGAGCTGGTCGAAGTCCACCGTGCACCAGGTGCGTGCGCGCTGCGAGGTAGCGACCAGCGCCTCGACAAACTGCCGCCGCTCACCCTCGAACTTCTCCAGCAGCGCTTCGGGCCCCAAGAGGAATTTGAAGCGATATTCGGCGAAATAGGCGTAACGCGGGGCGATGATGCCGCGTAGCTCCAACTGCACCAGCAGGGTTTTCAGCGGCAGCTGACGGATATTGCTCTGCTCGGAGAGCTGGTTAAGCATCAGCTCCCATTCGCCGCTCTGGCTGCTATTCAGCAGTTCGTCGAGCACACAGCGAATGCCGTCCAGCTCCGGCGTATCGCCATAGACGAAGTTTTCCAGCACGTTGAGGCTGTCGCGATTGGCCAGCACCAGGCAGTCGGAGGGCTGGCCATCACGGCCGGCGCGGCCGATTTCCTGGCTGTAATTCTCGATGGATTTCGGCAGGTCGAAGTGCAGCACATTGCGGATATCAGCCTTGTCGATGCCCATGCCGAAGGCGATGGTGGCGACGATGCAGTTGATCTGCCCTGCCATAAACTGGCGCTGAATCGCCTCGCGGGCCTCATGCGGCATACCGGCGTGGTAGGCACTGGCAGCAATGCCGCGCTGGCTCAGGCGCGCAGCCACCTGCTCGGCGGTCTTCTGCTGGGTCACGTAGACGATGCTTGGCTGCCCGGCCTTGGCTCCTAACCACTGCTCCAGACGGCGCTGTTTGTCAGCACCACTGACCGGCTCGACCAGCAGATTGAGGTTGGCGCGGTAGAAACCGGTGGTGACCACGTCATCGGCGGCGATGGCAAACTTCTGCTGCATATCGGCAATCACCGGCGGCGTAGCCGTGGCGGTGAGCAGCAGCACCTGCGGGATGCCTAACTGGCGCTGGTAATCCGGCAGCTTGAGGTAATCCGGGCGGAAGTTATGCCCCCACTCGGAGATGCAGTGAGCCTCGTCGATCACCAGCAACGAGATCGGTACCTGGGCGATAAAGTTGCGAAAGCGCTCATTCTTCAGGCGTTCGACCGAGATCATCAGAATCTTCAGCTCGCCGGACTTCGCCCGCGTCATCACCGCACTAGCATCCTCGCGGCTTTGCGCCGAATCGATACTCGCGGCGCTGATACCACGGCTATGCAGAAACGCCAACTGATCCTGCATCAGCGCCAGCAAGGGCGAGACCACCAGCGTCAGGTGCGGCAGATGCAGCGCCGGCAGCTGGTAGCACAGCGACTTGCCCGAACCGGTGGGGAAGATCGCCGCCGCCGAACGGCCCGCCAGCACGGCCGTCACCACGCGTTCCTGACCGGGCCGCAATTGCTGAAAGCCAAACACACGCTCAAGGGTACTCATAGCTGTCACTCCATTGACCGCACTGGCGGCAAACACTGATTAATTCCTACAAGCCGCGCTGCTATTGCCAATCCAACTAACACCACGGGCCACACAGGCGTACATTCAAACCATGCAAATAAAAAAGGAGATGAGTATGCAGGTATCTGGTTTCAGCGGCAGCTTGCCGGTTACCCACTAGATCGCTCACCACCCAGGCCAGATGGCCGCGCAGCATAGACCCCGGCGGAACCGGAGTAGCTGATGCGAACCACAGGCCGATGCGCAGTCTGGCGGGAAAACTCAGGTTCGCCGTGAGTTATGCCAAACCATAGACCTAACGCCGCCATACAACTCGAAAGCGCCAGCGGCCACCCGCGACATATCGACACCTACCTGGCACTAGCCAGTCATGCTGAAGTCGACAGCCGCAGACAAAGGCCCTGGAAATCGCCTGAGTTGCCAACCCCGTTAGCGCTGTGGCCCGAGACAGCCATATAGCAACACCTGAGGCCGTGCAGAGCGGCCACCTGAGCAAGAGCGCAACACGCAACACCCGCAAACGTGCCTGATCTGCTAGCAGATACGCACCCAAAGCCGCCTCCGGGCGGCTTTTCCGTTTCTTACTGCATCACAGATGCATTGTGGGAGGGGCTTTAGCCGCGACAACTTATTAAAAGCTCGCCGCTAAAGCGCCTCCCACCGGTTATCGCTGTGATTTCCCGTGCATAAAAAAACCGCCGATTAAGGCGGTTTTTTCAGTACGGCGCTTACAACTTAGAGCTGCGGGCCGGCGTTTTTGATGGCGTCGCTGACATCGAACTTCTGGAAGTTCTCGATAAACAGCTTGGCCAGGCCTTTGGCGGCTTCGTCGTAGGCGTTTTTGTCTTCCCAGGTGTTGCGCGGGTTGAGCAGATTGGTTTCAACGCCCGGTACCGACTTCGGCACGCTCAGGTTGATGATCGGCAGCAGCTCGGTTTCGGTACCGATCAGCGCGCCGCTCTGGATCGCTGCGATCACGCCACGGGTGGTCGGGATATTGAAGCGTTTGCCAACGCCGTAGCCGCCACCAGTCCAGCCGGTGTTGACCAGGTAAACCTTGGAGCCGAAGCCGCGGATACGCTTGATCAGCAGTTCAGCGTATTCGCCAGCCGGACGCGGGAAGAATGGCGCGCCGAAGCAGGTGGAGAAGGTCGACTTGATGCCGCCGCCCGAACCCATTTCGGTGGAACCCACCAGCGCGGTGTAACCGGAGAGGAAGTGGTAAGCCGCTTGCTCTTCGTTGAGGATCGATACCGGCGGCAGTACGCCCGTCAGGTCGCAGGTCAGGAAAATCACCGCGTTCGGCTCGCCGCCGAGGTTCTTCTCGCTGCGCTTCTCAACCAGCTCCAGCGGGTAGGCCGCACGGCTGTTCTGGGTCAGGCTGTCGTCGGCGTAGTTCGGTACGCGGTTTTCATCGAGCACCACGTTTTCCAGCACGGCGCCAAACTGGATGGCTTTCCAGATCACCGGCTCGTTCTTCTCGGACAGGTCGATGCACTTGGCATAGCAACCGCCTTCGATGTTGAACACCACGCCCACGCCCCAGCCGTGCTCGTCGTCGCCGATCAGGTAGCGGCTTTCGTCGGCCGACAGGGTGGTCTTGCCGGTACCGGACAGGCCGAAGAACAGGGTCACGTCGCCTTCTTCACCGATGTTGGCGGCGCAGTGCATTGGCAGCACGTCGGCGTCCGGCAGCAGGAAGTTCTGCACGCTGAACATGGCTTTCTTCATTTCACCGGCGTAACGCATGCCGGCGATCAGGACTTTCTTGGCGGCGAAGTTGAGGATCACGCAGCCATCGGAATTGGTGCCGTCACGCTCCGGTACGCACTCGAAGTTGGCGACGTTGAGCACTTGCCACTCACCTTTGCCAGCCGGGTTGTACTGCTCCGGGTTGATAAACAGGCAACGGCCGAACAGGTTCTGCCAGGCGGTGGCAGTGGTCATCTTGACCGGCAGGTAGTGCGCGTCGGCAGAACCTACATGAACGTAGGAAACGAAGCTGTCCTGGGCGTCGGAGAACGCCTGCACGCGGTCCCACAGGGCATCGAACTTGTCAGCCGGGAACGGACGGTTGATCGCGCCCCAGGCGATTTTCGCCTCGGTGCTCGGCTCTTGCACGATGAAGCGATCAGCCGGCGAACGACCCGTGCGATGGCCTGTGCGTACAACCAGGGAGCCGTTGGCGGCCAGCTCGCCTTCACCGCGACGAAGGGCTTCTTCGACCAGTTGGGCAGCGCTGATGTCGGTGTACACGGCGTTGTTGGCTTGCGTCATGTGGGTCCCCGTCGGCCACGTGGCCGAGTCTTCCGAACGTTTTGTAGTAGAAAATCAAGCACTACTACAGCGAAAAAAGTGCGCCGGATTATGCCAGAAAAAGCCAGCTGCGGGTGCAGCCTCTGATCAGATCATGCCGGTGCGATTTGCGGCTATTTGCCACAGAACCTGCTTAGGATTTAGTGGCGCGTATCCGATGGAGCTTCGATGCTGCCATCGATAAACAGTTGCAGTACATCCGCTGCATCGAACAGGTAGCGCTCGTTGCAGAACTGGCAATCGATTTCCACGCTGCCGCCATGCTCCTGCACCAGCGCTTCGGCATCGGCCTGGCCGAGGCTGATCAGCGCGCGGCTGGAGCGCTCACGCGAGCAGCTGCAACGGAACTGCAGGGCGCGCGGGTCAAACAGGCGCAGCGCTTCCTGGTGATACAGACGGTGCAGCAGGGTTTCGTTATCCAAACCCAGCAGCTCCTCGGCCTTCAGCGTATCGGCCAGGGCCATGGCGTGCTGCCAGCTGGCTTCACGCTCATCGGCTTCCTTCAAACGGTCGGCCGGCAGCTGCTGCAACAGCAGGCCGCGGGCACGTTGGCCATCGGCACTGAGCCAGAAACGCGTCGGCAACTGCTCGGAGGTGGCGAAGTAATTGGTCAGGCAATCGGCCAGGGTATCCCCTTCCAGATCGACAATGCCCTGATAACGCTGCCCTGATTTCGGGTCGACGGTCATGGCCAGCACGCCGTCGGGCATCAGTTCACGCAGGTTGGCATCGGCAGTGATCTGCTCGGCGTGATAACGGGCGATACCGCGCAGTTCGCCTTCGCTGGAGCACTCGACCATCAGCAAGGGCACGGCACCGGAGGAGCGCGCTTGCAGAATCAGCAGGCCTTCGAATTTCAGTGTGCCGATCAGCAAAGAGGCAGCAGCCAGCAGTTCACCCAGCAATTGGGCGACCGGTTGCGGGTAGGTGTGTTTGGCCAGCACATGGCTGTAGCTGTCGGTCAAGCCGACCAACTCACCACGGATATCGCTGTCGTCGAACAAGAAGCGTTGGGAAAAATCAGACATGCCAACTTCACTGAATGTGACTCGGCCCGCGATTTTAGGCGCAAACGCCCATCCGACCAAGCGCCTCTTATCTATCAGCGCTGCGGGCGGAAGCTATCGATACCAACCCGGGTCACAGTTACCGACAAAAGGCAGGCCGAATCTTTGCAATCAGAAGACAGAATATCTAGCATGCCCGCCGCCTTAATCCCTTACAGATGACAAGGATGCCACTGCATGAGCCCTTCTTTTCTTAACGACCAATGGCGTATCCGCCCGCTGGTTGCCTGCCATATCGTCGCCCTGCTGCTGCTCGCCAGTTGGCTGTGGGCGCCCAGCCGCGCGCTGTGGGACCAGTTTGATCTGCAACTGTTTGCCCTGCTCAACGAACCCGTGCATAGCGCCGGCCTGTGGGCGCAGACCTGGGCGATCGGCAGCATGCGCCCGGTGGACATGGGTGTTGGCGTGCTGATGCTGGCGGTGATGCTCAAGGCCGACCTAGTGTTCAGCGGCGCCCAGGTGCGCAAAGCGCTGTATGCCTTTCTCGCGGCGCTGATCGTGTTGCTGCTGTTTCGCGTCGGCTTCGCCGAGCTGGTCAAGCTGATGGGCTGGCAGCGCCCGAGCGCGTCCTTGGTAGTTGAAGGCGCCGCGCGGCTGACTGAGATGTTCCCGACCTGGGAAGAGCGCTGGGACATGAAGGACAGTGCCACCCGCAGTTTCCCCGGTGATCACGCCTCGGTGCTGCTGATCTGGGCGATGTTTATGAGCTTCTTCGCGCGCAACTGGCGCCTGCTGCTGGTCTGGACGATGGCGGTGATTTTTATGCTGCCGCGCCTGGTAGCGGGCGCACACTGGGGCTCGGACGCCCTGGTAGGCGGCGTATTCCTCGCCCTGCTGGCCCTGGCCTGGGCCTGCTTTACCCCCTTTGCCTACAAAACCAGCGAATGGCTGGAATACGTCACCCAGCCGCTGCTCAAGAGCCTGGCCAAGCTGCCCCTACTGGGCCGCCTGAGTGTAATCAGCGGCCGCTAGGCTGATCTGCGCGGCGGTTTGCCTTAAGCCAGGCGCCGCGCTTTATTCCTGATTGCCGTGAAACTGCTGAAACTGCCGGCGCTGCTTCTTGCTTGGCCGGCCATCGGTCTGCATGCCCAACGCCCCGGCTTTGCGCTGCGCGGCAGCCTGCTCGCGGCGCTCGATGCTTTCTGCTGTTTCCGCATACAAGGCCTGCGCCTCCGGCGCGCCACGGCGCACCACTGAAAGCGCCTGCACCACCACGCTACGCTCCTCGAAGCCAGTGCGGATCACATAGACATCGCCGACTCTCGGCTCCTTGCCAGGTTTGCAGCGCTCGCCGCGATGGTGCACCTTGCCGCCCTCGATAGCCGCCTTGGCCAGGGCGCGGGTTTTATAAAAGCGCGCGGCCCACAGCCATTTATCCAGGCGTACCTTGTCGTCGTCTTTATCGCTCATCTGATCCCCACTGATGCCCACTGTGCAGGCGGACATTTTGCCTGATGCAGTTGTCATAAGGGCCAACTAGAATGCCCGCAAATACCATGGATCGCCCTTTGAAGACTTTCGACCAACTTGGCGTAATCGGCCTGCGTGAATGGATCAACCTGCCGGAACTAGGCATGGTCGGCCTGCGCGCCAAGATTGATACCGGGGCCAGCACCTCCAGCCTGCACGCCAGCGAGATCCAGCCGTTCGACCGCGATGGCGAACCCTGGGTACGCTTTACCGCGCACCTCGGTACCCTGGTGCAACGCCGCCACCGCTGCGAGGCGCAGCTGGTTTCGCTGAAAACCATCAAAAGCTCCAACGGCCACACACAGTCGCGTTATGTGATCCGCACCAACCTGACCCTGGGCGAGCGCGAATGGCCGGTGGAGTTCACCCTGACCTGCCGCAAAACCATGCGCTACCGCGTGTTGCTTGGCTCCAAGGCGCTGGTTGATGGGCAACTGCTGGTCAATCCGGCACTGACCTACGTACAGAATAAACCCACCCTCGCTGACTCCCCTGGTGCCCAATGAAGATCGCCGTGCTGTCGCGCAACCCGCGCCTGTATTCCACCCGCCGTCTGGTCGAAGCCGGACAGCTGCGGGGCCACGAGATGGTGGTGATCGACACCCTGCGTGCCTATATGAACATCGCCAGCCACAAGCCGCAGATCCACTACCGGGGCAAGCCGCTGGAAGGCTTTGATGCGGTGATCCCTCGCATCGGTGCGTCGGTGACCTTCTACGGCTGCGCGGTGCTGCGCCAGTTCGAGATGATGGGCGTGTTCCCACTCAACGAGTCGGTGGCCATCGCCCGTTCGCGGGACAAGCTGCGCTCGCTGCAATTACTCTCACGCCGTGGCATCGGCCTGCCAGTGACGGGTTTCGCCCACTCACCGGATGACATCGCCGACCTGATCGACATGGTTAACGGCGCGCCATTGGTGATCAAGGTGCTGGAAGGCACCCAGGGCATCGGTGTAGTGCTCTGTGAAACCGCCACCGCCGCCGAGTCGGTGATCGAAGCCTTTATGGGCCTCAAGCAGGACATCATGGTGCAGGAATACATCAAGGAAGCCGGCGGTGCGGACATCCGCTGCTTTGTGGTCGGCGACAAGGTGATTGCGGCGATGAAGCGCCAGGCCAAGCCCGGCGAGTTCCGCTCCAACCTGCACCGTGGCGGCAGCGCCAGCCTGATCAAGATCACCCCGGAAGAACGCATGACCGCCATCCGCGCGGCCAAGGTCATGGGATTGAGCGTGGCCGGCGTGGATATCCTGCGCTCCAATCACGGCCCGCTGGTAATGGAGGTGAATTCCTCGCCGGGTCTGGAAGGCATCGAAACCACCACCGGCAAGGATGTCGCCAGCCTGGTGATCCAGCATCTGGAGAAGAACAGCGGACCAAATCTGACCCGCACCAAAGGTAAAGGCTAAGCCTCACAAAAGCGGCGGAGGGCCTCGATGCTGCTGCATCCAGGCCTGAAAATCCGCCTCCTTCAACGGCCGACTGAAGTGATAGCCCTGCCCCAGTGAGCAGCCATGCTGGCGCAAACAGTCGAGCTGCCACTGGCTTTCAATGCCTTCGGCCACGCACTCCAGGCCCAGGTTGCGGGCGATCACCAGAATGGTCTGCACCAGCATCAGGCCGCTGCCGTCTTCACCGTCCATGTCCCAGGTAAAGCTGCGGTCGATCTTCAGGCGGTCCAGCGGTAAACGCTTGAGGTAGGTCAGTGAGGAGTAGCCGGTGCCGAAGTCATCAATAGCGAACCGCACGCCCAGCGCCTTGAGTGCCTGCATATTGCTGATGCACTGCTCGACCTCCTCCAGCAGCACGCCTTCGGTAATCTCTAGTTCCAACGCCGTTGCCGGCACCTGATGGCGTTGCAGGCACTCGCTGATGCGCGCCACGCAGCCGCGCTGGCGCAGCTCGCGCGGGCTGAGGTTGACCGCCAGCACCAGTTGCGGCCACTGCGGCAACCAGCGCGCCAGCGCCGCGCACGCCTGCTCCAGCACCCAAGCACCGAGCTCCTCGATCAAGCCGGTTTCTTCGGCCAGCGGGATAAAGTCGCCGGGCATCACTTCGCCGCGCTCCGGATGCACCCAGCGCAGTAGCACTTCCGCGCCGGCAATACGCTCGGTGACCAGCGCCAGTTGCGGCTGAAACACCAGATACAGCTGATTGCGCTGCACCGCCTGGCGCAGCTCGCTCTGCATCTGCAGCCGCTGGTCGATGGCCGCCTGCATCTCCGGGGCGAAGAAGTGCAAGGCGTTGCGGCCACCCTGTTTGGCCCGGTACATGGCGGTGTCCGCCTGCTTCAGCACGTCGGCGGCCACCTGGCTGCCGAAGGGGTGCAGGGCAATGCCGATACTGGCGCTGATCGACAGTTCATGGCCATCGATCCAGCAGGTGCCGACCAGACTTTTCAGCAGTTTTTCCGCAGTGATAGCCGCCGCTTCCGCCGCCAGTTGCGGGTTGCTGTCGAGCCCCTCAAGCAGCACCACAAACTCGTCGCCGCCCATCCGCGCCAGGGTATCTTCGGCGCGCAAGCCGCTGGCCAGCCGCGCGGTGACCTCGCGCAGCAGGCCGTCGCCGACCAGATGGCCAAGGCTGTCGTTGACCGTTTTGAAGTGATCGAGGTCGATAAACAGCAGCGCGCCCAAGGTGTTTTCGCGCTGCTCGCGGTCCATCGCGTGCTGCAGACGGTCGAGCAGCAGGCGCCGATTGGGCAGGCCGGTGAGTTCGTCGCTGAAGGCCAGGCGTTCGATCTCACGCTGATAACGCTGGCGCTCGGAAATATCGGTGACGCTGCCGCGAATCAGCACCGGCTCACCCGGCATGCGCACCAGACGGACCTCGCACGGAATCTGCCGGCCCTTGCTGTCACGGTGCAGCCAGTCGAATACCGGCGCCTCGCCGGACATCGCCCGTTGCAGGTAGACCTGGCCCAGCTCGGCGGTTAACTGACCGTCCGCCTGCTTGCTCGGGCTTAGATCAAACACACGCTTGCTGGCGATTTCTTCGCGGCTGTAACGCAGCAGGCGCAAGGCGTTGTCATTGCACTCGACCAGCGTGCCGTGAAGGTCGAACAGCATGATCGCCTCAGGCGCATTCTCGACGATGGTGCGGTAGCGCGCCTCGGCCTGCAGACGCTCGCTGATGTCTTCCACCAGCAGCAGAAACATGCGCACCCGGCCGGTGCTGTGGCGCACCGCGCGCAGGCTGACGCGGGTATGCACCAGGCTGTCGTCGGCGCGGCGAAAGCGTTTTTCCAGCTCAAAACCTTCACGGCGGCCGCTGAGTACCTGATCGAGCAGCGGCAGCTCGTTGTGCAGGTCGTCTTCCAGCGACAGCTCTTCCCAGCTCGACGCCAGCAGCTGTTCGCGCGAACGCCCGAGAATGCTGCAGAGCTTGTGGTTGACCTCCTCCCAGGCAAAGTTCGGGCTGGTCAGGGCCATGCCGATCAGCGGCGCCTCGAAGAACAGGCGCAGGCGCTCATCCCGCTCGCGCAGTTGCTGCTCGGCGTATTTACGCGCACTGACATCCTGCAGCGCGCCATACACGCGCACCAGCTCGGTCCCGTCGCGCTCGGTAATGCCGCGGATACGCAGCCAACGCGTCTTACCCTTGGCAGTGAGCAGACGCACTTCGATGTCGAATTGCTCCAGCCCATCGATCAGCTGCTGCAACACCTGCTCGGCCAGCACCCGCCCGCTGGCATCCAGGTAACTCAGGGCTTGGTTAAGGTCAGGCGTGCCGTTCTTCGGGTCCAGCTCATAGATGCGAAAGCAGCCGGCGCTCCAGTCCATGTCCTGCGCTGGCATGTTCAGCACCCAGCCACCGAGATTGGCGATGTGCTCGGTCTGGCTAAACAGGTAACTCTGCTTGAGCAGCTCGTCACTCTGCGAGCGCACCTGGCTGGCCAATTGCTCGCGGGCGGTGACATCGCTCTGCAGGGCGACGAAATGGCTGATGCCCTGGTCGTCGCGCATCGGCGCCAGGGTAAATTCGTTCCAGAATTGCTGGCCGTTCTTGCGGTAGTTACGCAGCACCACATCACAGCCCATGCCCTCGCGCACGGCCTGCTGCAAGCGGCTCAAGCCCTGTTGCTGATGATCATCACGCAGCAGGAAGTTCCAGTTGTTGCCCAGGGTTTCCTCACGGCTGTAGCCGGTAATCTGCTCGAACGCCGGGTTGCAGTAGATCAGCGGCAACGCCGGCTGGCGGGCATCGGCAATGATCACGCCTAACGGGCTGGCCTCCAGTGCCAGGTTGGCCAGTGCCAGTTGCTGCTGCATCTGCGCACTGCGCGCCAGCGCCTGACGCAGATCACTCAGGCTGCGCCCCACCAGCAGGGTGGCGAGCATAAACAGCAGCACACTGAAGTGCAGTTCCAGGCGCTGCGGGTCAAGCCAGGCCGCACTATTCACCAGGCCGCGCAACAGCGGCAGGATCAGCACCATCAACACGCTGAGCACCGCGCCACAGAGGCCGCCGGCAAAGCCCCAAACCAGCGCCAGGCCGAGCATCATCACGCCAATCAGCGGCAAATTCAGGGTCAATGGCAACACCCCGAGCAGCCACGGCATGCCAATTAACAGCAGCACCAGCAGTGGCCAGGGCGGCAACTGGCGCAACACCTCGGGCACCTGCTCGCAGCCGCTGCGCACGGGCCCAGCCAGCCAACCGCGCCGACGCAGCCAGGGCGTCAGGTAAGCCAACAAGGGGATGGCGATGGCCAGGGCGGTGAGGCTATCGGCCAGCCACAGGGTCATGCTGCCCGAGAGCAGGTCCTCCAGCGGCGCATGGCCGATCAGCCAGAGATTGCCCTGCACCCCCAGCGCCATGGGAATAATCGGCAACAGCACACCAAGCAGCATAAAGCGCAGCAAATGACTGAGGTCGGGTAGCGCCGGATCAAACGGACGCAACCGCAACAACAGCCAGGCCAGCGCGACACCGAGGGTTTCCGGCAGCGCATAGAGCGGGGCCCATTGCCACTCCAGCCCCCAGAGCGGGATCGACAACATGGAATTGAGGAACACCGCCAGCAGCACCCGCGGCCCCCACCACAGGGCAAACACCAGCGCCAGGGCAAACGGTGGATACCAGAGCGCCGCCCCGTCGGTGAACTGGGTCGCCAGGGACAGCCAGGTGGCCAGATGGAGCAATGGCAGCGGCAGCAACCAGGTCCATGGATAGAGGCGGTGGGGAACTGCAGGCATGCTGACCTCATGTCATCGCGCTGATAGAGCATAGTTCAGCGCAGTGATGACAGTATGCCAGTGCGTTCTAGACGGCGTCGCGCGGTAACAACAGCCCCAACGGCAGACACACCCGCGCTTCCAGTCCGCCACCTGAGCGATTGCGCAACTCGACGCTGCCACCGTGCAAGGCGGCAATGCGCTTGACAATGGCCAGCCCCAACCCGGCACCCTGGCCGCCACGGGCACGGTCGCCGCGGATAAAGGGGTTGAAGATACTACCCAGCTCGGCCGGATCGATGCCCGTACCGCGATCCAGCACACTCAGTACCACATAAGGCGCGCTGTGGTCGCCAGACAGGGAAACCGCCACTTCCACCGCATTGCCGCCGTAGCGCAAGGCGTTTTCGATCAGGTTGACCAGCAGCCGCTTGAGCGACACCCGACGCAGCGGGAAGGCCGGTACGGCTTCCAGACACAGGCGCACCATTTCCTGCTTCTGATTGTAGGGCGCGACCACTTCACGAATCAGCTCCAGCAGGTCGAGCTGCTCCAGCGGCTCGTCACGCCCATCGCGGATAAAGGCCAGGAACTGGTCGAGGATCGCGTCCATGTCTTCAATATCGCGCACCATGTCCTCGGTCAGCTCCGAGTCGGTGTGCAGAAATTCCATGGACAGGCGCAGGCGGGTCAACGGCGTACGCAAGTCATGCGACACCCCAGCGAGCATCAGCTCACGCTCGCGGGCCGCCTGCTCGACGTCTTCAGCCATCTGATTGAAAGCGCGGTACACCTCAGTCATTTCACTGGGCGTGTCACTGATCGGCAGACGCACGCTGCGCCCCTGACCGATCTGCCGGGCAGCAAACACCAGGCGCTTAAGTGGCGCGCTGAGCTGACGCACAAAAATCCACGCCGCCGCGGTCGACAGCAGACCAATGGCCAGGAACCAGCCCAGCACACTCCAGATCCGCTGGCCGCGCAGCGGATGCGGATACAGCGGCACCCGCAGCCAGTCATCGCCCAGCGCCGGCGCATGTACCCAGAGCGCCGGCGGGCTCTTGGCGCGCACCCGCACTTCGGTGTCCGGGCCCAGTTCGGTGCGCATCTGCCGCTCAAAAATCTCGCTGTAGGGCCAGTGCTGCTCGGTGACAGGCACCTGCTCGTGCGGCACACGCTTAAGCCCGGCGGCCTCGGCGATGGTGGCGCGGTCTTCCGGGTCCGCCGCCCAATAGGCGCGCAGGGTCAGCGCGGCGCCATGACTGTACTGGCGATCGACCAGCACATCCTCGTTCATCATCAGATAAACCAGGGTCAGCGCCTTGGAGAACAGCACCACGATCAGCACCAGCCACAAGGTGCGGGCGAAAAAACTTTGCGGAAACCAGAGAGGGGTTTTCATAGGCACTTACAGGGTTTTGTAGGAGCGGGCCATGCCCGCGAATGGATTGCGGATCGCGGGCATGGCCCGCTCCTACGATGGATCATTGCGCCGGGGTCACTTATTGCCGTCTGGCACAAACACATAACCCACGCCCCAGACCGTCTGGATATAACGCGGCTTGGACGGGTCCGGCTCAATCAGCCGGCGCAAGCGGGAAATCTGCACGTCGATGGAGCGCTCCAGGGCGTCCCACTCGCGGCCACGGGCCAAGTTCATCAGCTTGTCGCGGGTCAGTGGCTCGCGGGCGTGCTGCACCAGGGCCTTGAGCACGGCGAATTCGCCGGTGGTGAGCATATGCACCTCGTCACCCTTCTTCAGCTCGCGGGTGGCCAGGGACAGTTCGTACTCGCCGAAACTCACGCTTTCATCTTCGCTGCCCGGCGCGCCCGGTACTACCGGGGCCTGGCGACGCAGCACAGCCTTGATCCGCGCCAACAGCTCGCGCGGGTTGAATGGCTTGGCCAGGTAGTCGTCGGCGCCCAGCTCCAGGCCCTGAATACGACTGGCCTCGTCGCCCTTGGCGGTGAGCATGATGATCGGCACCTGATTGTTCGCCTCACGCAGGCGACGGCAGGCGGACAGGCCGTCCTCGCCCGGCAGCATCAGGTCGAGGACCACCAGGTTGAACAGCTCGCGGGCCAGCAGGCGGTCCATCTGCTCGACGTTTTCCACCGCGCGCACGCGGTAGCCCTGCTCCTCGAAGAAGCGCTCAAGCAGGCGACGCAGACGGGCATCGTCATCGACGATAAGGATTTTTTCGCCTTCAGCGGGAAGTGCAGTGCTGCTCATTCAGGGCTCCTTGTCCGGGCATCCGCCGGGCGCGGACGCGCTGGCAGTGTGCAATGACCGGCATTATGGCTCAGGAGTCGCAGCCGACGTGCAGCCCATTGTTAGCAGATTTTTCCCCGACTGGTTCCCGGCGCACTGCCAGGCAGTGTTTATAATGCGCGGCTTTCGTGTCTGGCCCGTGGTCTGCGTGGCTGGTTTTTCGTTTCAGTGTGGGTAGCTTTTTCTATGCTCAGCATCAACAACCGCATCGCCGAAGAACTGGGCGTACGCCCGCAACAGGTCGCCGCCGCCGTGGCGCTGCTCGATGAAGGCTCCACCGTGCCGTTTATCGCGCGCTACCGCAAAGAGGTCACCGGCAGCCTGGATGACACCCAGCTGCGCAACCTGGAAGAGCGCCTGCGCTACCTGCGCGAACTCGACGAGCGCCGCGCCAGCATCCTCGCCAGTATTGAGGAACAGGGCAAACTGACCCCTGAGCTGACCCGCGAGATCAACCTGGCCGAAACCAAGACCCGCCTGGAAGACCTGTACCTGCCGTTCAAACAGAAGCGCCGCACCAAGGGCCAAATCGCCCTGGAAGCCGGCCTCGGCGAGCTGGCCGACGCGCTGTTCAATGATCCAACCCTGAATCCCGAGAGCGAAGCCGAGCGTTTTATCGATGTGGAAAAAGGCTTTGCCGACATCAAGGCCGTGCTCGAAGGCGCCAAGTACATCCTCATGGAGCGCTTCGCCGAAGACGCCAACCTGCTGGCCAGCCTGCGCAGCTACCTCAAGGACAACGCCATCCTCAGCGCCCGCGTAGTCGCCGGTAAAGAGAGCGAAGGCGCCAAGTTCCGCGATTACTTCGAGCACGACGAAAAGCTCAAGGGCGCACCGTCGCACCGCGCATTGGCGATTTTCCGTGGGCGTAACGAGGGCATCCTCAGCGCCAGCCTGAAAGTCGGCGACGAAACCCCAGGGGCCATGCACCCGTGCGAAGGCATGATCGGCGAGCGTTTCGGCATCAGCGCCCGTGGCCGCGCCGCCGATAAATGGCTGGGCGAAGTGGTGCGCTGGACCTGGAAGGTCAAGCTTTACACCCACCTGGAAACCGACCTGTTCGGCGAACTGCGCGAAGCCGCCGAGGACGAGGCGATTAACGTGTTCGCCCGCAACCTGCACGACCTGCTGCTGGCCGCCCCGGCCGGCCCGCGCGCCACCCTGGCGCTGGACCCGGGCCTACGTACCGGCTGCAAAGTCGCGGTGGTCGATGCCACCGGCAAGGTGCTGGAAACCTCCACCGTTTACCCGCATGCGCCGCGCAACGACTGGGACGGCACCCTGGCGATCCTCGCCAAGCTGTGCGCCAAGCACGCAGTCGACCTGATCTCCATCGGCAACGGCACCGCCAGCCGTGAGACTGACAAGCTGGCCGCTGACCTGATCAAGAAGCTGCCGGGCCTGAATCTGACCAAAGTCATGGTCAGTGAAGCCGGTGCCTCGGTGTATTCCGCCTCGGAACTGGCCGCCAAGGAATTCCCGGACATGGACGTGTCGCTGCGTGGCGCCGTGTCCATCGCCCGTCGCCTGCAGGACCCGCTGGCCGAACTGGTGAAAATCGACCCGAAATCCATTGGTGTCGGCCAGTACCAGCACGACGTGTCGCAGCTCAAGCTGGCGCGCTCGCTGGATGCGGTGGTCGAGGACTGCGTAAACGCCGTCGGCGTCGATGTGAACACCGCTTCCGCCGCGCTGCTGGCGCGCATCTCCGGGCTGAACACCACCCTGGCGCAGAACATCGTCGCCTTCCGCGACGCCAACGGCGCGTTCAACAGCCGCGCCGACCTGCTCAAGGTGCCGCGCCTGGGCGACAAGACCTATGAACAGGCCGCTGGCTTCCTGCGTGTAATGAACGGCAGCAACCCGCTGGACGCCTCCGCCGTGCACCCGGAAACCTACCCGCTGGTGCAGCGCATCGCTGCCGACACTGGCCGCGATATCCGCTCGCTGATCGGCGACTCGGGCTTCCTCAAACGCCTCGACCCGAAACAGTTCACCGACGACAAATTCGGCCTGGTGACCATCGGCGACATCCTCAGCGAGCTGGAAAAACCCGGCCGCGACCCGCGCCCGGAGTTCAAGACTGCCGAGTTCCAGGACGGCGTGGAAACCCTAAACGACCTCAAGCTGGGGATGATGCTCGAAGGCGTGGTGACCAACGTGACCAACTTCGGCGCCTTCGTCGATATCGGCGTGCACCAGGACGGTTTGGTGCATATCTCGGCGCTGTCGGAGAAGTTCATCAAAGACCCGCACGAGGCGGTCAAGGCCGGCGACGTGGTCAAGGTCAAGGTCATGGAAGTCGACATTCCGCGTAACCGCATCGCCCTGTCGATGCGCATGGGCGACACCCCAGGTGAGAAAATCGAAGGAACGCGTGGCGGGCAATCCCGTGGCGGCAAGCCCGCCGGCAATGCGCCGCGCAGCGAACGCCATTCCAGCCAGGAAAAACCAGCACCGACCAACGGCGGCATGGCGGCGCTGTTTGCCAATGCCAAGCAGTTGAAGAAATAAGTCAACACCCGCTGGTACACGGACATACGCCGTATGTCCGTGTTTCCCGCTGGGCCGCGCGCCCGCCCTTGCGCGTCGCCCTGACGCAAAAGCACAGCGCCCAGCTATAACCTTCTTCACCCGCCTCGGGTTATAAAGCGCTATCGGCCGCTGAACGCGGTTTTCTCGCCCCCTTGTAGAGCACGCTTGTCGTCCCCATATTGAGGCGACCGATGCGTGAAGGAATGCAATCTTGAGCGACCTGTTACCCCGCCGCCTGGCCCAGCTTGGCGAGCGCGCCAACCTCTCCCTGCTTTCCCAGTGCCTGCACGGTATCGAGCGCGAATGCCTGCGCGTCGATGGCGACGGCCAGCTGGCGCTGACCCCGCACCCGGCCGCCCTCGGCTCGGCGCTGACCCACGCGCAGATCACCACCGACTACTCCGAGTCGCTGCTGGAATTTATCACCCCAGCCTTACCCGACCCGGCGGCCACCCTGGCCGATCTGGAGCAGGTCCACCGTTTCGCCTACAGCAAGCTGGATGGCGAATACCTGTGGAGCCCGTCGATGCCCTGTGCCCTGCCGGACGAAGAAACGATCCCGATCGCCCGCTACGGCAGCTCACATATCGGCGAACTCAAGTACGTCTACCGCAAGGGCCTGGCCCTGCGTTATGGCAAAACCATGCAGTGCATCGCTGGCATCCATTACAACTTCTCGCTACCAGAAACGCTGTGGCAACTGCAGCAGCAAGCCGAAGGCGATACGCGCAGCGCGCGGGACTATCAGTCGGCACGTTATATCGCCCTGATCCGTAACTTCCGCCGCTACAGCTGGCTGCTGATGTACCTGTTCGGCGCCTCACCGGCGTTGCACAAGGGCTTTATGCGCGGTCGTCCGCATCAACTGCAGGAACTGGACGCAGAAACCCTCTATCTACCCTACGCCACCAGCTTGCGCATGAGCGATCTGGGCTACCAGAGCACCGCGCAATCCGGCCTGACGCCTTGCTACAACGATCTGACCAGCTACACCGACAGCTTGCGCCAGGCGGTCGGCACGCCCTATCCGCCCTACGTGGAAATCGGCGCGAAGAAGGACGGTGAGTGGCTGCAGCTCAATACCAACATCCTGCAGATCGAAAACGAGTACTACTCCAATATCCGCCCCAAGCGCGTGACCTACAGCGGTGAGCGGCCGATCCAGGCGCTGATGGCCCGTGGCGTGCAGTACGTTGAAGTGCGCTGCCTGGACATCAACCCCTTCCTGCCGTTGGGTATTGATCTGAGCGAATCGCGCTTCCTCGATGCCTTCCTGTTGTTCTGCGCGCTGGCCGACAGCCCGCTGCTGGAAAGCGGTGAATGCCATGCCTGCACCGACAACTTCCTGGCCGTGGTCAAGGAAGGTCGCCGGCCAGGCCTGCACTTGCAGCGCAACGGCCAACCAGTGGTGCTGCAATCCTGGGCCAGCGAGCTGCTTGAGCAGATCCTGCCACTGGCCGAACTGCTCGACCAGAATCTGGGCAGCAATGCCCACAAGCAAGCCTTGCAGGCACAACAAGCCAAGGTCGCCGATCCGAGCCTGACGCCGTCCGCGCAAGTACTCGCAGAGCTGCAACAGGGTTTGAGCTTTACCGAATTCGCCCTGCGTCAGAGCAAACTGCACGCCGAATACTTCCGCAGCCAGCCACTGAGCACTGAACAGCAAGCAGCCTTCGAAGCCAGCACCGCTCAATCGCTGCAGCAACAGGCCGAGCTGGAAGTGCACGAGGATGGCGACTTCGACAGCTTTGCCGCCGCCTATCAGGCCAGCATTCTGGCCCTCGCGGTCTAAGCCGCGGTTCGCGGAGCACGCCGGCCTGAAGCAGGCCGGCATTTCGCCAACTGCATCACATAAACTGCCAGCGGTGGCAAAAGCGGGATCAGCGGCGCAGCCCTGCCCAGGCGATGCGGCTAGCATTGCACAGGTAAATCCACTGCGAGCTGCCACCATGGCCTGCGCCGACCTCAACACGGAAGATGACCAGCACTGGAGCCTGGAAAGCCTCAACAAGG
This sequence comes from Pseudomonas sp., assembly GCF_030684895.1. GTDB lineage: Bacteria > Pseudomonadota > Gammaproteobacteria > Pseudomonadales > Pseudomonadaceae > Aquipseudomonas. The sequence goes on from NZ_JAUXXP010000017.1 coordinate 155,792, forward strand.
CTTACCAACAGGGCTACATGGCAGGCATGACCGGGCAAACCAACACCCCGCGCGGGCTCGCCGCCGATGTGCTGATCGCCGCCTGGGAAGCCGGCTGGGACGACGGCCACGAGCAATTCGAGCTGCACAAACGCTACAGCGCTTGATCCCTCGCTTTACCCACTCCTCACCTGCACACACCGCCCACGCCCGCAGCACGTCAGCCTGCGCGGCTGCGTATCGCCTGGCCTTTGATCGACGCTCGCTTTGTCGCAGTGACTTAATTCGATTTTTATTCGATATAAATCGATAAAAACTCGTTATCTGTCTTATATTTTGCTTTTAAAGCCGATTTTTATCGGATATAAATAGGCCATCCACTGCCATGACTCACCCGCGAGGCATGGCACAGTCGCCGGCCTCTGCTAGTGTCAGATGACCGCCCCAACTGCTCTTGAGGTGCCAAACCATGCTCCGTATCGTTACCGTCGCCGCCACCCAGATGACCTGTTCCTGGGACACCGCCGCGAATCTCGCCAACGCCGAGCGCTTGGTGCGTCAGGCCGCCGGCAAGGGCGCGCAGATTATCCTGCTGCAAGAGCTGTTCGAGGCGCCGTACTTCTGCCAGAAGCCCAACCCGGACTATCTGCAACTGGCCACCCCGACCGAGAGCAACCCGGCAATCCTGCACTTCCAGAAAATCGCCAAGGAGCTGCAAGTGGTCCTGCCGATCAGCTTCTACGAACTGGCCGGCCGCGCGCGTTTCAACAGCATCGCAATCATCGACGCCGACGGCAGCAACCTCGGGATTTATCGGAAAAGCCATATCCCGGACGGCCCGGGCTACCACGAGAAGTACTACTTCAACCCTGGCGATACCGGCTTCAAGGTGTGGAATACCCGCTACGCCAAGATCGGAGTGGGCATCTGCTGGGACCAGTGGTTCCCCGAGTGCGCGCGCAGCATGGCGCTGCTCGGTGCCGAAATTCTGTTCTACCCGACCGCCATCGGCAGCGAGCCGCATGACCCAAGCATCAGCTCGCGCGACCATTGGCAGCGCGTGCAGCAGGGCCACGCCGGCGCCAACCTGATGCCGCTGATCGCCAGCAACCGCATCGGCCGTGAAGACCAGGGCGATTACCACATCAATTTCTATGGCTCGTCGTTTATCGCCGACCAGTTCGGCGCCAAGGTGCAGGAAGCCAACGAAACCGACGAGGCGGTGCTGATGCACAGCTTCGATCTGGATCAGCTGGAGCATATCCGCAGCGCCTGGGGCAGCTTCCGTGACCGCCGTCCGAACCTCTACGGCCCGCTAAAAACCCTCGACGGCCACCTGGCCTCCGAGTAAAAACGCCTCGTAGGATGGGTTGCGACGCGCAGCGTTGATACCCATCCGTCCCCGCTCAATGTTTTGGTGAATTTATGACAACCCTGACGACTACCCCACGCGCCGACGGCTTCCGCATGCCCGCCGAATGGGAAAGCCATAGCCAAACCTGGATGGTCTGGCCCGAGCGCCCGGACAACTGGCGCTTGGGCGGTAAGCCTGCGCAAGCTGCGTTCACCGCCGTGGCCAGGGCGATTGCCGAGTTCGAACCAGTGACCGTGTGCGTGTCTGCCGGCCAGTACGAGAACGCCTGCGAGCGCCTGGCCCACGCCAATATCCGCGTGGTGGAAATCACCACCGACGACGCCTGGGTGCGCGACACCGGGCCGACCTTCGTCACCAACAACAGCGGCGAAGTGCGCGGCGTGGACTGGGCGTTCAACGCCTGGGGCGGCCTGAATGGCGGCCTTTATGCCAACTGGGTACGTGACAATCAGGTAGCCCGCAAGATTCTGCAGATCGAAGGCTGCGCGCGTTACCGCACCGATGAGCTGATCCTCGAAGGCGGCTCGATCCATGTCGACGGCGAAGGCACCCTGATCACCACCGAAGAATGCCTGCTCAACCCCAACCGCAACCCGCACCTGAACCGCGAGCAGATCGAGCAGTACCTGGCCGAGCACCTGGCCATCGACCGCGTGATCTGGCTGCCGGACGGCCTGTTCAATGACGAAACCGACGGCCACGTCGACAACTTCTGCTGCTACGTGCGCCCCGGTGAAGTGCTGCTGGCCTGGACCGACGACGCCACCGACCCCAACTACCCGCGCTGTCAGGCGGCCATGCGCGTGCTGGAAAGCGCCCGTGATGCCAAGGGCCGTCAACTGATCGTGCACAAGATGCCAATTCCCGGCCCGCTGTATGCGACAGATGAAGAATGCGCCGGGGTCGATCTGGCGGCCGGCACCCAGGAGCGTGATCCGTCGATCCGCCTGGCAGGTTCCTACGTCAACTTTCTGATCGTCAACGGCGGCATCATCGCGCCCAAGTTCGACGACCCCAAGGATGCCGAAGCCGAGGCGATTCTGCGTCGCCTGTTCCCCGAGCACCGTGTGGTCATGGTGCCGGGTCGGGAAATACTGCTGGGCGGTGGCAATATCCACTGCATCACCCAGCAGCAGCCCGCGCCGCAACAGCGCTGATGACTAACGCCTGGCCAGTTAGAGACTGGTCAGGCGTTCTTAGTCCTGCATGGCCTGGGTGAACTGCCCTATCGCATCCACTACGCGCTGCGCTTCATCACGAATTTCCAGCATCACCTCACCGGCTTTGCTCGCCAGCAGCACGCCCTGCTCCGCCCTCTGCTTACTGCCATCCATGCCACCAACGGCCTGCAAGGCCAGATCATGGTTGAGGCGCACCACTTCATTGATTTCCACCGTGGCCTGGCTGGTACGCGCGGCGAGGTTGCGCACCTCATCGGCCACCACGGCAAAGCCGCGCCCTTGCTCGCCGGCACGCGCCGCTTCGATGGCCGCGTTAAGGGCCAGCAGGTTGGTTTGCTCGGCAATCCCGCGGATTACCTGGACGATGCTGCTGATGCGCTCTGACTGCGCACTCAAAGCCTCGATATTGCTGGCAACCTTTACCAGTTCATCGGCAATACCGCGCACCACCTGTACGGTTTCTTCTACTGTTTGCGCGCCCTTGACCGCACTGGCATCCGTCTCTCGAGCGATATCAAAGGCCAGTTGGGCGGCAGCAGACTCGGCCTCGCGACGCTCCACCTGATTGGTAATATCACTGGCAAACTTGACCACCCCATACAAACGGCCGCTGGCGTCATACAGCGGGTTATAGGTGGCGCGCAACCACACCACACGGCCGCTTTTGGCCACGCGCTTGAAGCGGTCGGCAATAAACTCGCCCTGGTTCAGGCGCTGCCAGAACCGCCGATAACCATCACTTGCAGCCTCATCATGGGTGCAAAACTGGCGGTGATGCACGCCGCGCACCTCCTCCAGCCGATAACCCATGGTGCTGAGGAAATTCTCATTGGCATCCTGCACCTCGCCAGCCAGATTGAATTCGATCACCGCGGTGGAGCGGTTGATCGCCTTCAGATAGCTCTCGTGCTGATGCTCGGTATGCATGCGCGCAGTGATGTCGGCGGCCAGCTTGATCACCTTGATAACCTTGCCCTGGGCATCGCGCACCGGCAGGTAGCTGGCCTCCAGCCAGATCTCACGGCCGCCCTTGGCAATGCGCATATAGCGGTCACTGAAGCTCTCGCCATCGGCCAAACGCCGCCAGAACTGCGCATAAGCCGGGCTCGCCACCTGCTCTTTAGTGCAGAACAGTCGGTGCTGCTGGCCGCGAAGTTCTTCCAGGCGGTAGCCCATGGTGGCGAGAAACGGCGGGTTGGCATCGAGAATCTCGCCCTGGGCGGTGAACTCGATCATGGCGAAGGTTTGCCGGATGGCCCCGATAACCTGCTGACTGGTTGCCAGTTGCAACTGGCATTGCTGCAACTCACTGCGAAGCTGTGATCCGAACATGCGAAGCGCCTCAAGATGGGCAAGATTTGCGCAGGGCACGCGGCACGGTGATTCATCCCTGATCCAACCAGCGTATCGACACACTGTGGTTAACATTTAGCCCAGTTTCACTGCGGGCGCATGGCTCGCGCTGTACTTTCCGCATCCAGGGTGCGCAGGGCCTGGTATTGGCTGACAAATACCTGCCCAGTAAAGCGCTCAAAAAAGTCCGAGCGGCGCAAGCGATCCATCACTGGCCCCTTCACCTCTGCCAGGTGCAACTGTACGCCGGCGCTGTACAGGCGTTCGCTGATCGCCTCCAGGGTATCCAGGGCACTGGCATCAATCAGGTTGACCCCGGAGCACATCAGCACCAGATGACGCACGCCAGAGCGCGTGGCGATCAGTGCAGCGATACGCTCTTCCAGGTAGCGCGCATTGGGGAAGTACAGGCTTTCATCGACGCGCAGCGACAGCACGCTGGGGCTTTCCACCACCTTGTAGCGCTCAACATTGCGGAAATGCTCGCTGCCCGGCACCTGGCCGACCACCGCCATATGCGGGCGGCTGGTGCGCCAGAGAAACAGCAGCAGCGACAAGCCGACGCCAAGCACAATGCCCGCCTCGACGCCGTGCAACAGCACCCCCAGCAGCGTGGCCAGTTGTGCGGCGCCTTCCTGCCGCGAATAACGCCAGGTGCGGCGGATGCTGGGCAGGTCAATCAGCCCCAGCACCGCGACGATAATGCTCGCCGCCAACACCGTCTGCGGCAGGTGCTGCAGCAACGGCGCCAGGCCCAACACCGCCGCCAGCATCAGGCCGGCGGCAAACACGCCGACCAACGGCGTGGCCACGTTACTTTGCAACGCCAGCGCCGAACGCGAGAAGCTCGCCGCCACCGGCATGCCACCACTGCAGGCAGCGGCCACGTTCGCCGCGCCCTGGCCAAGCAATTCCAGATCCGGATTGACCGACTGACGTTTGCGCATCGCCAGGCTCTGGGCGATGGACACCGACTCGACAAAGCCCACCAAGGCAATCAACACGGCCGCCGGCAGTAACTCGCGCAGCAAGCCCAACTCCAGGCTCGGCAGCGCCAGCGGCGGTAGACCCGCCGCCACCGTGCCGACCACGCGCACGCCAGAGGCCTCCAGTTGCAGCAGCGCGCCAAGGGCCATCGCCAGCAGCATTAACAACAATGCACTCAGCTGCCTGATGCGCAGCGCCAGGGTTTCAGGCAAGCCGAACAGACCGAGATTACGCAGCAGCACCAGCAACGCCAGGCTGCCCAAACCCAGCAGCAGCGTCGGCAGGTGCAGCGCCGGCAACTGCGCATACAGCCCGGGCAGCACCTGCAACAGCGTCAGGCCATCGACCGAAATGCCCAGCAAGTACTTGAACTGGCTGACCGCAATCAACAGCGCCGAACCGCTGACAAAACCGGAAATCACCGGATGACTGAGGAAGTTGGCTACAAAGCCCATGCGCAGCAGACCCATCAGCAACAGCAACACGCCGACCAGTAGGGTCAGGGTGGTGGCCGCCACCAGATAAGCCGCGCTACCGGCGGCAGCCACTGGGGCCAAGGCCGCAGCGGTCATCAACGACAGCACCGCCACCGGCCCGAACGACAGCGCCACCCCTGGGCTGGCGCCGATCAAGGCATACACAACCAACGGCAGAATGCTCGCGTACAACCCCGCCACTGCCGGCAAACCGGCCAGCTGCGCATAGGCCAGCGCTTGTGGCACCAGCAACAGGCAGACCAGGCAGGCAGCCAGCAGATCGCGACCGGCCTGGTCGCGGTCATAACCGCGCAAGGTATTCAGCAATGGCCACTTAGAGAACATTCAACGGCACCTTGAGGTAACGCACGCCATTATCTTCAGCCGGAGGCAGATGGCCGCCACGCATATTCACCTGTACCGCAGGCAGCATCAGCGCGGGCATGCCCAGGCTGGCATCGCGGGCCTGACGCATGGCGACAAAGGCCTCTTCATCGATGCCCTGGTGCACATGCACGTTATGCGCGCGCTGCTCGGCCACCGTGGTCTGGTAGCGGTGCTGCGCGCGCCCGGGCGCCAGGTAATCGTGGCACATGAATAGCTGGGTGCTGCCTGGCAGGGCAAACAGCCGGGCAATCGAGCGATACAGGGCGCGCGCATCGCCACCGGGAAAGTCGCAGCGCGCGGTGCCGTAATCCGGCATAAACAGGGTGTCGCCAACAAACGCCGCAGCGCCGATCAGGTAGGTCATGCAGGCCGGGGTATGCCCTGGCGTGTGCAAGGCGCGGGCGTTTAGCGAACCGATCTGAAACACCTGATCGTCCTTAAACAGCAGATCAAACTGACGGCCATCGACAGCGAACTCGCCGCCGGCATTGAACAGCTTGCCGAAGGTGTTCTGCACCACACGGATCTGCTCGCCAATGGCCAACTGGCCACCCAGAGCAGCCTTGAGATAGGGCGCGGCAGACAGGTGATCGGCATGCACGTGGGTTTCCAGCAGCCACTGCACGCGCAGGCCCTGCTCGCGCACGTAGGCGATCAGCCGGTCGGCGCTGGCCGTCGCGGTGCGCCCGGCAGCCGCGTCGTAATCCAGCACCGAATCGATAATGGCGCACTGCGCGGTGGCCGGATCACTGACTACATAGCTGTAGGTCGAGGTGGCGGGGTCGAAAAAAGCCTGGATATTCGCGGGCAAAGGCCCACCAGAAGTTGTTGATGCAAGGCTCATAAAGTCCGCCCCAGCGTAGCAGTACGACGCTCCAGCAGAGCAAATAGCAGCATGCCGACGAGCATCGCCGCCACAAACAGCAGCACTTGCCAGCGCCCGGTAAGCAGAATCGCCACGGCTGGCCCCGGACAAATACCGGCAATCCCCCAGCCGATACCGAACAACAGGCTGCCGCCGATCAACCGGCGATCCAGCTCACGCTTACCCGGCAACTGCATCGGTGCACCGAGCAGACTGCTGCGCTGCGCGCGCGCCCAACTGAACGGCAGAAACGCCACGCCAATCGCCGCCACCATCACCAGAGCCAGCGATGGGTCCCAGGCGCCTGCCAGGTCGAGAAACGCCAGCACCTTGGCCGGGTTGGCCATGCCTGCGCTAAGCAGGCCGATGCCAAAAATCAGCCCGGCAAGAAACGCCATCAGTTTGCGCATGTTCAAGCCCCCAGCAGATGACGCAGGACAAACACCGTGACGAAACCGGCGGCCATAAAGCTCAAGGTGGCGGCCAGTGAGCGCGGTGACAGCCGCGCTAAACCACAGACGCCATGCCCGCTGGTGCAACCCGCGCCATAACGGGTGCCAATACCGACCAACAATCCGGCAACGGTCAACGCCAGCCAGCTGCTGTGAAGTTCAATCTCTGGCAGGCGGGCAAACAGCTGCCAGAGCAGCGGGGCAAGCAACACACCGAGGAGAAACAGAGCCTTCTCGCCCATGCCCTCACCACGCTCCAGCAGACTGCCGAGCAGGCCGCTGATGCCGGCAACCCGGCCATTCATCACGACGAACAGGCTGGCGGCCAGGCCGATCAGCGCACCGCCGACTAAAGCGCTCCAGGGCGTGAAGTTGTACCAGTCGATGCTCATGATTCATCACCTGCGCAAAAAAGTTGATACAGGGTATTGATCACCGCCAGCGCAGCCGGGCTGCTGATGCAGTAATAGACCTGCTTGCCCTCGCGGCGGGTCGCCACCAGCCCTTCACGGCGCAGCACCGCCAACTGCTGCGACAGGGTCGGCTGCTGAATGCCCAAGAGCGCCTCGAGCTCACTGACATTGCGCTCACCCTGGGACAATTGACACAGCAATAGCAGTCGATCCGGATTGCCCAGGGCCTTAAGCAGCTGTCCAGCGGCGTCAGCATTAGCGCGCAGCTGCTGGATATCGAACGAGGGTTGTTCTGGTGTCATGGTGGCAAGCTCAATTAAGATAAAAACAATCTATTCTTTTATATATTGATTAGCAAGCCCTGCAACTGACACCCGCATAATCGGCAGACATAAAAAAACCCGGAACAGAGTCCGGGTTTCCTGTGCTGCTCAGGCTGGGCTGGATGCAACAGCTCAGCCTGCAACTACCACAATCAGAGCAGTGGCAGGGTGTAGCTGACGATCAGACGGTTTTCGTCGATGTCGCGGCTGAAGTTGTTGCGCACGGTCGCATTGCGCCAGCGCACACCCAGGTTCTTCAGGGCGCCTTCTTGGAATACATACATCAGTTCAGTGTTGCGCTCACGCTCTTTACCCTCAGAAACGTTGCGACCACGGTCGATGTTGTCGCCCGTCAGGAAGCGCGTCATAAAGGTCAAACCAGGCACGCCAACAGAAGCAAAGTCGAAGTCATAACGTGCTTGGTAGGACTTCTCGTCCTTGGCAGCGAAGTTGCCGATCTGCACATAGTTGACCAGGAACGGGTCCGTACCACCGACATAGGCGAAACCGGTGTCACCGCTCATTTTCTGGTAGCCCAGGCCAAATTTATGCGCACTCAGGCTGTAGGTAACCATCGCGCCGAAGGCCTTGTTATCGACATTGCTCAGACCATCATCGGTGGAACGGGCATAACGCACGTCGGTCTTCAGGCTCTGCTTGTCGCCCAGCGGCAGGACATGCACCAGGTTGAAGGAGTGCTGCTTGTACAGGTCTTCCAGATTGGAATAGTAATAGCCCGCCGTCAGGTCCTTGGTCAGCTTGTAGCTACCACCGGCAAAGACAAACTCGTTGGCATTGTTAGCACTGTTGCCACCCTTGAAGCTGATACCGCTGTGGGTATAGGTGTTCAGGGTCATGTCTTCATAGTCTTGCGAGTTGCGGTTGTTGACCTCGTCGAGGTAACCGGCATCCAGGGTCAGGCCGTCAATTTCCTGGGAGACCAGGTTACCGCCGCGGAAGATTTGCGGCAGCAAACGACCGTCGCTGGAGGCAATCGCCTGGTTCTTGAACTGCATCTGGCCAACGCGCAGGGTGCTGTTGGAGACCTTGGCCTTGGCCGCTACAGCCAGACCTGAGTAGTTATCTTGCGAGCCACCGGAACGATCCGGCACCAGCAGGTCACTGCCGGCGGTGCCATCGCCGGAATCCAGCTTGAAGCCGAACATGCCTATAGCATCGGCGCCGAAACCGACGGTGCCATCAGTGAAGCCGGAGTTTGCCCGCAAGATAAAACCCTGCGCCCACTCTTCACGCTTGTTCTGCCCAGCGTCTTCACGGAAATCGCGATTGAAGTAGAAGTTGCGTGCCTCGAGGGTGGCAGTGCTGTCGCCAATAAAGTCAGCATGGGCGGCTTGGCTCAGGGACAAGCCCAGGGTGCTGGCAGCGACGGCCAGGGCCAGGGAGGTCTTTCTCATTATGTGTTCTCCAGTTGTGTGTGGTTGCACATCGGCGCGGGTACTGTCTTCAGCCTATGAAGCGGCAGGCGCGCACCGAATTCGGGGGTTATTGCAGGGCCAGACGCTGGGCAGGCGAACAGCTGCCCCAGCCAGGGGCCGTGCAACAACCGAAATCAGGTGAGCGCGTGAAGGCAGTCAGCGCGAGCTGGGGAATGAGGACGTAGCAGCGGACAGGTGAACATCATGGCGCAGGTCTCTTCATTTTTATTGTCGGCCAATAAACCTGGCCGTTATACGCTGAGCCCTACGCAGATACTGTGCCAGCGGCCAAAAGCAGCCCGCCAACGCCTCTATTACAAGGCTTCCCAGGGTTATAGGAGGATTTTTGTAGGCCTAAGGAAGAGGCAATAAGCGGTTTTTTGCCTATGGCAAAACGTAAAAAGGCGGGTTATCGCCAACAGGCCGAGCCAGCCGTATGCCAGCGCGCGTGGTTAGTCAGCCACAACCTGATTTTTGCCCTGGCGTTTGGCCTGGTACATCGCGGCATCGGCGCGCGCATACAGGGCATCCAGGCTGGTGTCTTCAGGTCGCAGGCTGGTCAGGCCCAGACTCATGGTCACACCGAAAGTCGCGCCCTCATGGTTAAAGCTCAGACGGCGCACCTCGCGCTGCAAACGCTCGGCTATCTGCTCGGCCAGCTCCGGCTCGCAACGTGGAAACAGCGCGGCAAACTCCTCACCCCCGATACGCCCGAACAGATCGCCACGGCGCAATGTAGTGGCGCCGCTGTAGGCCAGACGCTGTAGTACCTGATCGCCCATCTGATGGCCATAGCGGTCGTTGATCTGCTTGAAGTCATCGAGATCGAGCAGCAGAAAGGCCAGTGGGCTGCCGTATTCGCGAGCCTGCTCAAACTCACGCTGGGCGCACTCGAAGAAGTGCCGACGGTTGCTGCTCTGGGTCAGCACATCGGTGGTGGCCAGGCGGTGCAACTCGCCTTCCAGCTGCTTCTTCTCGGTGATGTCTTCGGCGATGCCGACGATGATATGCGGCTTGCCCGGCGAACTTTCACGGCTGACAAAGCACTTGTCGCTGAGCCAGCGCAACTGGCCGTCAGCGCGGATGATGCGGTACTCGCGGGCCTCGACCGCACCGGTTTCCAGCACCTGGGCAAGGCTTTCGGCGGCGTATTCCAGGTCATCCGGGTAGATGCTGTTGCGCCACTCATCATAGCCAGCCAGCAGCAGCGCGGTTGAGCGACCGAAGATCCGCTCATAGGCAGGACTGACGTAGATCACCCGCTGAGCGCCCCAGTCAAATGCCCAGAGCACCGCGTTGACACTGCCCAACAAGGTGCTGAACAGCTGCTCGCGTTCCTGCAGGCGCGCCACCTCGGCGCGGGTATGCAACAGCGCCAGGGTCAACTCTTCCTGTTCGAGCTGCTCTCTACTGACTTCATCCATAACGACCGCCACTGCACTCAGTTGCTAGGCAATGGTTGAAGCATACGCCAGAAATAAAAAACGGTCGGGAGGCATTTTTAACGTCGCGCAGCGACGACCTGGAGGGTGCACCGCCACGGATGGCAGGCCATAACGAGCCCGCCGAGCGGCGGGCTTGAGCAACATCGGCGGCGTTAGACGGCCCCAGCCGGACGCAGCGAGTAGGTTTTCAGCTGTTCGGCGAACTCGCGCAGCGACTGAATACCGCTGGCCTCGGCATCACTGACCCAGTGCTTGATGGCTTCAAGCATGTCGTGGCCATTGGCGCTGGTTTTTACCCAGATTTGCTGCAGGGCAAGGCGCTTTTCGTAGATCACCTTGAGTGCCTGGCTCTGTTCCAGCATGCGCTGGATACGCGCCTGGTGGGTTCCATCGAGCAGGCTCGGTTCACGCGAGAGCAGGCGCTTGGCGCGATGGAAGTGATGGCGAACCGAGGCGTCGGCCTTGGCCAACTCCTGCTGCACCAGCGGCGCGATCACCAGCTTGCGGTACTGCGCCATGATCTGAAAACGGTTGTTGAGGATGGCCATGGCGGTGTCCATGTCCAGGCTGCGCTTGCCTGCAACCCGATGGGCGATGGGCGCAACACGCTGCACCTGAGCCAGGCCAAACAAGCTGAACAGCTTGATCCAGAACCAGCCCATGTCGAATTCCCACTTCTTCACCGACAGCTTGGCGCTGTTGGGGTAGGTGTGGTGGTTGTTATGCAACTCTTCGCCACCGATCAGGATGCCCCAAGGCACCAGGTTGGTCGCCGCATCGCGGCATTCGAAGTTGCGATAGCCAACGGCATGGCCAAGGCCATTGATCACGCCCGCAGCCCAGACCGGAATCCACATCATCTGGATCGCCCAGATGGTAATGCCAGCGGCGCCGAACAGCGCCAGGTCAATGGCACCCATCAGTGCCACACCGCCAACCGGGAAGCGCGAATAGAGGTTGCGCTCGATCCAGTCTTCCGGGCAGTTCTTGCCGTAGATACGCAGGGTTTCCGGGTTCTTCGCCTCTTCGCGATACAGCTCGGCACCGGTACGCAGCACGGTGCTCAGGCCCTTGATCACCGGGCTGTGCGGATCATCGACGGTTTCGCATTTGGCGTGGTGCTTGCGGTGGATCGCGGTCCACTCACGGGTGTTTTGCGCCGTGGTCAGCCACAGCCAAAAACGGAAGAAGTGCTTCAGCGCCGGGTGCAATTCGAGCGCGCGGTGCGCCGAGTAACGATGCAGATAAACCGTGACGCTGACGATGGTCACATGCGTCATCAGCAGGGTGACTGCGATCAACTGCCAGACCGACAAGTCAAGAAAACCGTTGTACCACATGGATCACGTGCCTCATGGAAAAGGAAAGACATGGCCGCTTTCTAGCGCACATGTGTACACATTATCCCTGACCTTGATCAGAAAACCAGTTGGTCTTTTGCATAAGAATGCCGTGCCCTTATCAACATCTATACTGCCGCACTCAGGCAAAGGACTGGCTTCTATCCCATGAATGCTCCACAAGGCGCCTGGCGCCTGACTCTCAGCTATATGCTCGCCGCCGCCCTGTGGGTGCTGTTCAGCGACGGCCTGCTGATCGCCTTGGGGCTGTCGCTGGCGCAACTGGAACGTGCGCAACTGCTCAAGGGGCTGGGCTTTGTATTGCTCAGCGCAGGTTTGCTGCATGTCGTGCTGCGCGCTCACAGCCGGCAGCACACCCTCGCCCATCAGGCTCTGCAACGTAACGAGAAACGCCTGCGCCAGGCCGCAGCGGTATTTGATGCCACCCAGGAAGGCGTACTGGTCACCGATGCGCAGCAGCATGTCGTGCACTGCAACCCGGCCTTTAGCCGCATCACCGGCTACAGCCAGGCGGAAATCCTCGGCCAGTCACCGAGCATGCTGAAATCCGGGCGGCACGACAAAAGCTTCTATGACAGCCTCTGGCATGCCCTGCACACACGCGGCGCCTGGAGCGGCGAGGTGTGGAACCGGCGCAAGGGCGGCGAAATCTATCCGCAGTGGCAATGCATCCGGGTGATTCACGATGAGCTGGGCGAGATCAGCCATTACGTTGCGGTGTTCTCCGACATCAGCGCGCTGAAACGCTCGCAACGCGAGCTGGATTACCTGGCTCACCACGACCCGCTGAGCAACCTGCCCAACCGCCTGCTGTTTACCGAGCGCGTCGAGCGTGCCCTGGAACGCGCAAAAATTGATGAGCAAGGCGGCGCGGTGCTGTTGATCGACCTCGACCATTTCAAGCACATCAACGAAAGCCTCGGCCACAACATTGGTGACCTGCTGCTCAAGGACGTCGGCGAGCGCCTCAGCCAGCAACTCGGCAAACGCATGACCCTGGCGCGCCTGGGCGGCGATGAGTTCGGCCTGCTCGATGAACGCTGCAGCAGCGCCGAACAGGCTGCGGTAATGGCGCAGCGCCTGCAGGCCTGCCTGACCCGGGCCTTCAACATCAACCAGCAAGAGCTGTTCGTCACCGCCAGCATTGGCATCAGCTTCTACCCCGTCGAGGCCAGTGATGTTGGCCAGGTGCTGCGCAATGCCGACTCGGCGCTGTTCAAGGCCAAGAACAGCGGCCGCGAGAGCTATGCCTTCTACAGCCAGGAACTGACCGAACATGCGCACCAGCGCGTCGAGCTGGCCAGCGCCCTGCGCCATGCCCTGGATCATCAGGAGCTGCGCGTCTATTACCAACCGCTGATCTGCCTGCGTAGCCAGGAGATGATCGGCGTCGAGGCTCTGGTGCGCTGGCAGCACCCGCAACGCGGGCTGGTAGCGCCCGGCGAATTTATCCCGATTGCCGAAGAAACCGGGTTGATCGGCGCCATCGACGCCTGGGTGCTGGAGCAAAGCTGTCGGCAGATGGTCGCCTGGCAAATTGCCGGGCATCGGCTGAGATTTGTCGCAGTGAATGTCTCCAGCCGCCTGTTCAGCCGCGGCGAGCTGGACCTGCGGGTGGCCGAGGTGCTGCGCGATACCGGGCTTGATCCGCTGCACCTGGAACTGGAAGTCACCGAAAGCGCCGTGATGGAAAACCCCGACGCGTCCCTGGCCTTGCTCGAACGCCTGCGCGCCCTCGGTATTCGCCTGGCCATCGATGACTTCGGCACCGGCTACAGCTCGCTGGCACGTCTCAAGCGCCTGCCGGTGCACAAACTCAAACTCGACCAGAGCTTTGTCAGCGGCCTGCCGCATGATCAGGATGATGTAGCCATCACCCGCGCAGTAATCGCCCTCGGCCACAGCATGGGCCTCAAGGTACTGGCAGAAGGGATTGAGCAGCTCGAACAGGTCGAACTGCTTCAGCAACTCGGCTGCGATCACGCCCAGGGCTATTATTTCGGCCGTCCGCAACCGGCAGAACAGCTGGCCACCCACTTGGCGCTAAGCGCCGCAACGACGGACTAAGGCACAACGCATGCGGGTCATGATTCTGGAAGACGACAGCTGGATCGCCGATCTGCTCAAGCAGATCGTTCTCAGCCTGCGCCCCAATAGCCAGGTGGTGTGCCTGGACAACGTCAGCGCCGCCCTGCGCGAATGGCAGCAGCGCCCGGCGGACATGGTCATCTGCGACTGGAACCTGCCGGACGGCCCCGGTACCCGTCTGCTTGAGCAGGTGCGCCGCGACAACAGCAGCACGCCGCTGGTGGTGATCACCGGCCGCTCCGACCGCGCCAGCGTACTGGCCGTGCGCGCCCTGAAGATCAGCGCCTTTATCAGCAAGCCGTTTCAAGCTGCGCATGTCGCCGCCAGCCTGGCAACCCTGCTGCCCGCAGACAACGACGAACAGCAGCACCAGGCCAGCAACACACCGCAGGACCTGCTCAATCACCTGCGTAGCCTGCCCAGCAGCGCCTTGCAATTACCGCTCAAGGCGCATGTACGTGATCGCCTACTGCAACGTTTCAAGGGCGAGCAGATCGACCTGCGCGAGCTGGCCAGCGAGTGGCAGCACGATCCGGCACTTAGCGCGCGCCTGCTCGCCGTGGCCAACAGCAGTGCCTATAACCAGGCTGGCAACCCCTGCACCAACCTACTTGAGGCGCTGCACAAACTGGGCGCGATCAACAGCCTGAATCTGGCCATGGGCCTGGCCCTGCGCCAATGCAGCACACTGGATAACGCCCTGCTGCGCCTACTGGCCCAGGCGCACCTGGACAGCACCGAACTGCTGATCGAGCGCAGCACCAGCCTCGCCCGCCAGTGCGCCATGGACCCAGCGCCGCTCCATACCGCCGCCCTGCTGCACCGCATGGGCGAACTCTGCGTGTTGTATCTGGCACAAGTGTGGCAGGACAGCGGGCAGAGTTTCAGCGAGACCCAGGTGATGCAAGCGCTCGACCAGTTCAGCGGCCCCTTTGCCGTCAGCATCAAGGCGCAATGGCATTTACCGATGCAGCTACGCGAGCTGATCGGCGCGTGCTACAACCTGCCGGCCAACAACGTCAAACGCGAGAACATCCTCATGCGCCTGGCCGCCTGCGAACTCAACAACGCAACGGATGACCCCGAGCTGGCCCGCCTGCGCCGACTGGCAGGCCTGAGCTGATGGCGCCCTTGGCGCGCAGGACCCTGATTGATGAATAACTCGGCAATTACCTGGATCGTCGGCCTCGGCAGCCTGGGCCTGGCGATCTTCTTCAGCCTACTCGGCGGCTTTGCCCTCAACGAGCGGGAAACCCTGTGGAACCTGCAAATCGCCAAGCAGCATGAACTGCAAAGCCTGAGCCTGCGCAACAGCCAGCAGGAGCTGCAACAACAGGCGCAGCTGCTGGCCGAAACCATCGCGGCCGACGCCTGGCTGGTCGAACTGGTGCGCCAGGCCCATGCGCTGCACAGTAATCAACCGACCGATACACACAGCCTGGGGGCTATCCGCAACCAGCTGTACACCCGGCTCGCCCCGCGCTGGCGCACCCTGCAAGGCATTCGCCCGTTCTCCCTGTATATCCATCTGGCGCCTAGCGCCGAAGTGCTACTGCGGGTGCATGAGCCGCAGTGGTTTGCCGACTTCCCCGGCGCGCAGCGACCCATGCTGCTCGACAGCCTGAGTCACGCATCGGCAATCACCGGCCTGGCGGTGGATGGCGACAACCTGAGCATGCGCGCCATCGTGCCGTTGCAAGTGGAAAGCCTAGAGGGCGTGCTTAACGTCGGCGCGCTGGAAGTCAGCCTGGATGTACTGGGCAACCTGCAACAGCTGGACCGTGAACTGGATGCTGGGGTTGCCCTGCTGCTCAAACGCGCCATTCAAGCACCAGATCTCAGTGGCGAGGGTCTGCGCGCCGCCGACACCAGCGCCGGCTACTGGCACCTGGCGGGTTTCTCCCAGGTGCAGGTGCAACACTGGCAGGCGCAACATCGGCTGCCAGCCCCCGAGGAGGGCAACACCTTCAAGCTGCTCGACGATCAAGGCCACACTTACCTGCTCAACCAGATGCGCTTAGGCGGCTATCAGGCCGATCCGGCCAGCACCGGCAATCCGGTATTGGCGCTGACCTGGCGCGACATCACGGCGCTGTACAGCTTGCACCAGCGCGACAAACGCTGGCTGGTGGTCAAATGGCTACTGGCCTGGTTCGCCGCCGAAGCACTGCTGCTGTTGCTGTTGCTGGCCACCCGGCACAGCAGCCAGCAGGTGATGCGCCGCCACCACGCCGAACTGCAGAGCAAACACCAACAAACTGAAGAGTCGCGCCAATTGCTGGCGCTGATTACCCAGACGCAGGCCGCCTATATCAACGCGGACAACCAGCGCGAGGCCTTCGACACCCTGCTGGGGCGGATTCTCGACGTCAGCGCCAGCCAGTTCGGCTTTGTCGGGGAAATCCTGCATGACGATGCCGGCGCGCCCTTTCTGCGCACCTTCGCCATCAGCAATATCGCCTGGGATGCACAAAGCCGCGCCTTCTACGCCGACCATGCGCCGCAGGGCCTGGAATTTCGCAACCTCGACAGCCTGTTCGGCCAGGTGATCCGCAGCGGTCAGGCGCTGATCAGCAATGACCCCGCTAATCACCCAAATAGCGCCGGTTTACCGCCGGGGCATCCGCCGCTGCTGGCGTTTGCCGGCTTGCCCATTCACGCCAACGGTGAGCTGCGCGGCATGCTCGGCCTGGCCAACCGCGCAGGTGGCTACGACGAGCAGTTCACCGCCCAGCTACAGCCACTGCTGACCACCCTCGGCCAGCTGCTCGAAGCCCTGCGCCGCGATACCCAGCGCGCGCAAACCCAGCAACATATGCAGCGCCAGCAAGCAGCCCTGCGCGCGCTTAACGAGATTGCCGCGCTGCCCAAGCTGAGCAGCCACGAGCAGCTGCGCCAGGCGCTGCAACTGGGGGCCGAGTTCTATGGCATGCCGATCGGCATCATCAGCCAGATCAATGCGGACACCTACCAGGTCAGGGTGCAGGTATCGCCGCCCAACACCCTACAGGACGGCCAGTGCTTCACCCTCGGTGATACCTACTGCAGCATCACCCTGCGCAGCAACGATGTGCTGGCCATTGCCGCCATGGGCCAGAGCGAACATGCCGCGCACCCCTGTTACCCATTGTTCGCCCTGGAAAGTTATATCGGCACCAGCATCTGGGTCGCCGGCCAGCGCTTCGGCACCCTGTGCTTCGCCTCAAGCGCGGCGCGTGATGCGCCGTTTGACGATGCCGACGAAGAATTTATGCGCCTGTTCGCCCGCTGGGTCGGCGCCACGCTGGAGCGCATGCGCCATGAAGAGCAGACCCGCGAGGCACGGCGCTTTCTGCAAGCCGTGCTCGATTCGGCCACCGGCGTCAGCATCATCACCACCGACCGCGACGGCTTGATCACCCTGTTCAACTCCGGCGCCGAGCGCCTGCTGGGTTATCGCAGTGCGCAAGTGATTGGCCAGCACAGCCCAGCGCTGTTCCACCTGGCCGAAGAAATCCAGGCCCGCGGCCGCCAGCTCAGCCAACAACTGGGCACTGAAGTAAGCGGTTTTGCCGTGTTTACCCGCCTCCCCGACCAGGGCGAACCGGAAACCCGCCAGTGGACCTACCAACGCAAGAACGGCGAGCAACGCATCGTCAACCTCACCGTCAGCGCCATGCATGATGCCGAGGGCGTGATCAGCGGTTACCTGGGCATCGCCAGCGATATTAGCGACCTGCACCAGACCACCCGCGCCCTGCAAAAAAGCGAAAGCCGCTTCCGCGGCCTGGTCAGCAGCCTGCCAGGGGCGGTGTACCGCTGCCGCAACGATGAAAGCTGGTCGATGAGCTACCTCAGTGAAGAAATCCAGGCGCTCAGCGGCTACCCGGCCAGCGACTTTATCAACAACCGCGTACGCAGCTTCTCCAGCGTGGTGCACCCCGACGATCTGCCGATCACCTACCGCGCAGTAGCGGCCATCGAGCGCCAGGAGTCCTTCGAGCTGACCTACCGCCTGCTGCACGCCGACGGCCACAGCGTCTGGGTGCGGGAGAAAGGCCGCGGTGAATACGACAGCCACGGCGAACTGCAATGGATTTCCGGGTTTATCTGGGACATCAGCGACCGCAAGGCTGTGGAAGACCAGCTGCGGCTGAGCCAGCAGCGCTTTAGCAACGCCTTTAGCCTCGCGCCCCAGGGCATGGCCCTGGTGTCGCTGCAAGGGCAGTGGCTGGAAGTTAACGATCAACTCTGCGAAATGCTCGGCTATAGCCGCGAACAATTACTGTGCAGCGACTTTCAGCAGATCACCCACCCCGATGATCTGGATGCCGACCTGCAGCATATCGAAGAGCTTCTGGCTGGCGAGATCAGCGCCTATCAGATGGAGAAACGCTACCTGGACAGTCAGGGGCGGATCATCTGGGTGTTGCTCAGCGTGGCCCTGGTACGGGACAGCGACAACCAGCCGGTGCACTTCGTCTCACAGATTCAGGACTTCAACGAACGTATCGCCTCAGAAATGGCCATCCGCGAGCGCGAGGATTACCTGCGCGCCCTGCTCGACAACGTGCTCGATGCGATTATCACCATCGACCAGCAGGGCTATATCGAAACCTTCAACCACGCCGCCGAACGCATCTTCGGTTACAGCCACCTGGAAGTGTCCGGACACCGCGCGACCCTGCTGCTGCCCGAACCACAGCGCTCGATGCGCGCGCGCTACCTCAGCCACTTCCTGAAAACCGGCATCCAGCAGATGCTCGGCAAGGAAATCGAGCTGACCGCCCTGCGCAGCAACGGCGAAACCTTCACCATCGAACTGGCCGTCTCACAAATCAGCCACCAGGGCGAGCGGCGCTTTATCGCGGTGATCCGCGATATCGAGGAACGCAAGCGCATTGAGCGGATGAAGAACGAATTCGTCTCCACCGTCAGCCATGAACTGCGCACCCCGCTGACGGCGATTGCCGGCTCCCTCGGCCTGGTCAATGGCGGCGCCCTCGGCGCCGTGCCGGCGAGCATGCAGCAGATGCTGCAGATCGCCCAGGACAACAGCCAGCGCCTCAACCTGCTGATCAATGACCTGCTCGACATGGATAAACTGGTGGCCGGCAAGATGCTCTTCGAGCTGCAGGACGAAGCGCTGCAACCGCTGCTGGAACAGGCCGTCGAAGAAAACCAGCCGTACGCCGAGCACTACCAAGTGCAATTGCAGCTGCAAGGCCCACCGACCGCAGCGCGGGTGCGCGTCGACAAACTGCGCCTGGCCCAGGTACTGGCCAACCTGCTGTCCAACGCGGCGAAGTTCTCACCCCAGGGCCAGACCGTCGACGTGCGCGTAGAGCAACACGACACGCGCCTGCGCGTCAGCGTGACCGACCACGGCCCCGGTGTGCCGGAGAATTTCCAGGCACGGATTTTCAGCAAATTCTCCCAGGCCGACGCCACCGACACCCGGCAGAAAGGCGGCACCGGCCTGGGCCTGGCCATCAGCAAGGAAATCATCGAACGCATGGGCGGGCAGATCGGTTTCGACTCAAGCCCCGGTCACGGCGCGACTTTCTGGTTCGAACTGACTACCCTGGCCCTAGAGGCCAGCCCTGAGGAAAACCAGCATGTCTGAGCTACAGCGCATTCTGCACGTGGAAGACGACCCCTCGATCCAGGCCGTGGCCAAGCTGGCGCTGGAAGCAGTCGGCGGTTTTCAGGTGCTCAGCTGCTCATCCGGCCAGGATGCCCTGGATCAGCTACAGGGCTTTGCCCCGGACTTTATTCTGCTGGATGTGATGATGCCGGACATGGACGGCCCGCAAACCCTGGCACGCATGGCCCGGCTGATTGACATCAGCCAGGTGCCAGTGGCCTTTATGACCGCCAAGGTGCAACCGGCGGAAATCGCCCATTACCGCAGCCTCGGCGCCCGCGATGTGATCATCAAACCCTTCGACCCGATGCAGCTGGCCGCGCAGGTGCGCAAGATCTGGAGCCTGGCCCATGAGTAAAGGCAAGAGCGCCGCCGATCAACTGCAGCAACACCTGCAGCAGTTGAGTAATGCCTTCGCCGTGCGCCTGCAGGTAGAGCTGCCGGCCCTCGCGCAGAACGCCGAACGCCTGCTGCACGCCGCCGACCCGCAGGAGCAGCTGCAGCATCTGCACAGCCTGCGCGACCAGCTGCACAAACTGGCTGGCGCCGCCGGCACCTTTGGTTTCAGCAGCCTCGGCCAGCGCGCCCGCGAGCTGGAGCAGGAGGCCGATCAATGGCTGGAAACCCTGCAGCAGGAACAGCAGAGCCTGCAGGACTTCAGCCACAGCCTGCAGCAACTGGCGCGCCAGCAGTTCCAGGCCGAACGCAGCCAGGAACCCGCTACCCGCGCGGTCAAGCCGCCACGGCCAAACAGCAGCGCGCGGCGCATCTATATCCTCGAAGACCAGCTATCGATTGGCGAGAACATGCGCCTGACGCTGAACAACTTCGGCTACCACGCCGAACACTTCAGCCGCATCAGCGAGCTCGACGCCGCCCTGCAGCAGCAACTGCCCGATGCGCTGATTGTCGACGTCAACCTGCCCGACGAGAGCCTGACCGGCCTGGAATATGCCGCCAGCCTGCAGCAACGCCTGGACGAGCCGCTGCCGCTGCTGGTGATCACCACCCAGGACGATTTCGCCACCTACCTGGAAGCGGTGCGCGTCGGCGCCATGGGCTTTTTCACCAAGCCGGTGGACATCCCGCAGCTGGAAAACCGCCTGGAGCGCTGCTTCGCCCAGCAACAGGGCGAGCCGTATCGGGTGCTGATCATCGATGACGACCGCGAGCTGGCCAGCCGCTTCAGCCTGATTCTGCGTGGCGCCAATATGCTGGTGGAGATGCTGCACGAGCCGGCGGAGATCTTCGCCCGCATGCGCAGCTTCAACCCCGAAGTGGTGCTGCTGGACGTGAGCATGCCCGATTGCACCGGCCCGGAACTGGCGCAGATCATCCGCATGAACGACGACTGGCTGCGCGTGCCCATCGTCTACCTGTCGGCGGAAACCGATATCAACCGGCAGATGAGCGCGCTGATCAAGGCCGGCGATGATTTTGTCACCAAACCGATTTCCGACAACGCCCTGGTCGCTGCGGTGTTCTCCCGTGCCCAACGCGCGCGCCTGCTGAGCAACGCGCTGTCGCGCGACAGCCTCACCGGGCTGCTCAAGCACGGCGATATCAAGGAGCAGGCGGCAGTCGAACTGGAGCGCGCGCAGCGCAGCGGCAAACCGGCCAGCGTGGCCATGCTGGATATCGACTTCTTCAAGAAGGTCAACGACAGCCATGGCCACGCCGCCGGCGACAATGTGATTCGCGCCCTGGCCAACCTGCTGCGCCAACGCCTGCGGCGCATCGACAGCCTGGGCCGTTATGGCGGCGAGGAGTTCCTCGTGGTGCTGCCAGACTGCCCATCGGACCAGGCGCTACGAATCCTCGATGAGATCCGCCAGCGCTTTGCCGAACTGCACTTTATTGCGGGTGGCCAGCAGTTCTCGGTCACCCTGAGCGCCGGCATCGCCTCCACTGAAGATGCGCCAACGGGTGCCGATGATCTGCTGGATAAGGCTGATCGCGCGCTATACGCGGCCAAGCACAATGGGCGCAATCAGGTGCGCTAGTCGGCGCATGTTAGGCCGGGTGTCACCCCATCCACGGTCTTCTGAAGACCGGCATGTAGCCGGATAAGCGCAGCGCAATCCGGGGCCCCGCGATCCCGGATTGCGCCAAGGCTTATCCGGGCTACAGGTGCTGGCTGTAGGCGTGGTGGAAGCGCCCATAACCATGGACGCCAACAAGGCATATTTGTCAGCTTCGCAGCGCTGCCGTGCGCCATGCGGGATCTGGGGATGTAGCACCCATCCTTGCTATTCGAACAGGGCCGGCAGCATAGGGATCGCCTGCGTCTGGCCATCGATCTCAACTAGCTCAAACGTCTCGCGCTTGGTTTTATGAAATTTATAGCGTAGATTTTCATGAAATTATTCAAATAGAATTTCATGAGGCGCGCCATGTTCAAACAATCCGCCCAACATATCGGCACCTACTACGCCGGCACCTACCCAGGTGCTATCCCCCTGCGCCCGCGCCTGCAGGAAGCGTTGCAGTGTGATGTGCTGATTATCGGCGGTGGTTTCAGCGGCCTGCACAGCGCACTGCGCCTGGCCCTGGCCGGCAAGAAGGTGGTCGTGCTGGAAGCCAGTCGCCTGGCCTGGGCCGCCTCCGGGCGTAACGGTGGTCAGGCGCTGCCGGGCTGGTCCTGCGACATGCCGCCGTTCGAGAAGGCCCTCGGCCTGGAACGCGCCCGCCGCCTGTGGGACAGCATGGTCTGGGCCGCCACGGAGATGCGCGAGCTGCCCGAGCGACACAACTTCGATATCGATTACCGCACCGGCGCGATCTACACCGCCGTGCTGCCGCGCCGCGTGCGCCAGTTGCAGGACAGCCTGGAAGAAGCCGAGCAGAAGTACGGCTATACGCAGCTGAGCTTTATCCCCAAGGACGAGCTGCCGCAGTGGATTGCCAGCCCGCGTTACCTCGCTGCCCTGCATGACAGCGGCGCCGCCCACCTTAACCCGCTGAAACTGGCCCAGGGCCTGGCCGATGCCATCGAGAAGGCTGGCGGCAAGATCTTCGAGCAGAGCAAGGCGCTCGAATACCGCGAAACGGCTGAGGGCTATATAGCGCGCACCGAGCAGGGCGAGATTCGCAGCGATGTGCTGGTGCTGGCCTGCAACGCCTATATCGACAAGCTCGATGCGCAACTGTCGAAGCGCCTGCTGCCGGTCGGCTCCTACCAGGTCGCCACCGCGCCGCTGGACCCGGAGCTGGCACGCTCGCTGTTCCCGCGCGGCACCTGCGCCATCGACAACCAGTTCGTGCCGGACTATTTCCGCGTCACTCCGGACAACCGCCTGCTGTTCGGCGGCGGCTGCACCTACCTGGGCGGCATTCCGGCGGACGTGCCGGCGGCCACCCGGCCCTATCTGGAGCGGGTGTTCCCGCAACTACGCGGCGTGCAGATCGACTACGGCTGGGGCGGACATATCGACTGCACCATGCACCGCACCCCGGATGTCGGCCGCAGCGGGCAGAAGTACTGGCTGCAGGGCTTCTCCGGTCACGGCATCCTGCCGACCCTGGCCGCCGCCCGCGCAGTCAGCGACGCGATCCTCGGTGACGCCGATCTGCTTGAGCTGTACCAGGGCCTGAGCAACCCGCGCTTCCCCGGCGGTGACCTGCTGGCGGCGCCCATCGAGGCAGTCGGCAAGGCCTGGTATCGCCTGCGCGATGTGATTTGATGATGGCCAGTCCCCTCTCCCCTCGGGGAGAGGGTTAGGGAGAGGGGCAGCCGACCCTCTCCCCCAGCCCCTCTCCCGCAAGCGGGAGAGGGGAGTTAAAACGTCAAAGGAAACCCCATGGATATGCAGGAAGAAGTCGAAGGTCTGGCGATCCTGATCCGCGACCTGCGCAAGCACAAGAACCTCACCCTGGGTGAGCTGGCCGCGCGCATCGACCGCTCGGTGGGCTTCCTGTCCCAGGTCGAGCGCGGCCTGTCGCGCCCGACCGTGGCTGACCTCACCGCCATCAGCGAAAGCCTCGGCGTGCCGACCACCTATTTCTACAGCCTGAGCAAGCCGCGCGCCGTGCCCTGGGTCACCCGCCCTGGCGAGCGCCGCACGCTGTATTACGCCGGCGGCATCACCGACATACTGGCCTCGCCAACCATGGCCGGCGGCTTCTCCATGCTCGAAAGCCACCTGCAGCCCGGCGCCACCAGCGGCGACGGGCATTTGAACGACAGCTCCGAGCAAGGCGGCTTTGTCCTCGAAGGCGAATTGACGATCTGGTACGGCGACGCCGCCGAGCCAGTCACCCTCGGCCCGAACGACAGTTTCCAGCTGCCGCCGCATGCGCAGTTTCGCTACGCCAACCTTTCCGATTCCCCCACACGAGTGCTCTGGGTTTTTACCTAACCCGCGCAGATAGACGCCATGACAATAACAACAGCATTCCCCGACCTGCTCAGCGAAGTCCGCGCCTTCCGCAGCGCCAACCCCGACGTGCGCTATGTCGACCTGATCAGCCTGGACATTCCCGGGCATTTCTACGGCAAGCGCTACCCCATCGACATGCTCGAGAAGGTCGCCGCCGGCAGCCCGCTGAAAATCCCGCAGAACTGCGTGCTGCTTGGCGTGCAAGGCGGCCTGCACCCGATTGGCGACTACTGCTTTAACGACGGCGACCCGGACGCGCCGCGCCGGCTGATCCCCGGCACGCTCAAACCGGTGCGCTGGGAAAGCCAGCCGCTGGGGCAGATGCTGATCAGCTCCGACGGCACGCAAGCACCGATCGAGTTCGAGCCGCGCGAAGTACTCGCCCGCGTGCTCAAGCGCCTGGCCGCACGCGGCATTCGCCCGGTGGTGGCCTTCGAGCTGGAGTTCTACCTGTTTGATCGCACGCTGCAGGACGGCCTGCCGCAGTTCCCCCGCGACCCGCTGTGCGGCGATGCCGATGATCAGCCAAACATGCATATCGAACGCCTGTCGCGCTTTGCCGATGTGCTGCATGAGATCGTCGACGCCGCCAATGAGCAGGGCGTGGACGCCAACGTGATCACCGCCGAGCTCGGCCCCGGCCAGTTCGAGATCAACTTCGGCCATTGCGACGACGGCCTGCGCGCCGCCGACTGGGCCGCCTTGTTCTGCCGCAGCACCCGTGGCGTGGCGCTCAAGCACGGCCAGCGCGCCAGTTTTATGAGCAAGCCCTACCTGCACGCGCCGGGCAGCGGCATGCATGTGCACGTCAGCCTGTACGACGACGCCGGCAATAACCTGCTCGACGGCGACCAGCAGCGTCCGCTGCGCCACGCCGTGGCCGGCTGCCTGGAGCTGCTGCCACACTGCATGCCGATATTCGCTGCCAACCACAACGCCTTCCGCCGCTACGGCGCCATGGTCAACGCCGCCAGCCGCGCCAGCTGGGGCTATGAAGACCGCGATGCGTGCATCCGCATCCCAGAGTCGGACGGCAAGAACCTGCGCATCGAACACCGCCTGGCCGGCGCCGACGCCAACCCCTATCTGGTGCTGGCAGCGATCCTCACCGGCATGGAGCACGGCCTGGATGCCGGCCAGGAGCCGATTGCCCCGCTCAACGAAAACCGCCAGAGCGGCATCGATTTCCCCCAGGACATGCTCGGCGCCGTCAGCGCAATGCGCGACCATCCGGTGGTCAACCAGGGCCTGGGTGAGGAATTCGTCATGGTCTATTGCGAGAACAAGCGCCAAGACCACCTGGCCTTTATGCAGGAAGTCAGTGCGCGGGAGTACCGCTGGTTTCTCTAACCGCTCCACGCCCTCGTAGCCCGGATAAGCCTTGGCGCAATCCGGGAACTCCCCCCGGATTACGCTGGCGCTTATCCGGGCTACGGGCTGTAACCCGTAGGATGGGTGATAACCCATCAATTGCCGCGATGGGTTATCACCCATCCTACGCCCCACCTAGCTTGCGGCCTCAACGCAACAGATGCACCGCCAGCCCGGCCAGCGCCGACACCAGCAACACCTCCATCACCCCACGCTTAAAGCGCAGCAGCGCCAGCGCCGCCGCCACGGACAGCACGGCAGACGGCCAGTCGAAGCTACCGGCAAAGCCCTGCGGCCAGAGCACGTGGTAGGCAAAGAACAGCGCCAGATTAAGGATCACCCCCACCACTGCGGCAGTAATCGCGGTCAGTGGCGCGGTGAATTTCAGCTCGCCGTGGGTCGACTCCACCAACGGCCCGCCGGCGAGAATAAACAGGAAGGACGGCAGAAAAGTGAACCAGGTGACCAGCGCAGCCGCCAGCGCACCGCTGACAAAGCCCGAGTCGCCACCGAACACCGGCTGCAGATAAGCCCCGACAAAGGCCACGAACGCCACCACCATGATCAGCGGCCCCGGCGTGGTTTCGCCCAGGGCCAGACCGTCGATCATCTGCGTCGGCGTCAGCCAGCCGTAATGACCGATGGCGCCCTGGTAGACATACGGCAGCACCGCATAGGCGCCGCCAAAGGTCAGCAGCGCCGCCTTGGTAAAGAACCAGGCCATCTGCGTCAGCGTGCCGTCCCAACCATACAGCCCGGTCAACAGGCCCATCGGCAGCAGCCAGAGCAGCGCGCCCACCACCAGCAACAGCGCCAGACGCGAGGCACGGAAACGCGTATGCGCCGCCGGCGGGCTGTCATCGTCGATCAGCGCCGGACCGTAGGAATGGTTGGCCGCCGCATGCCCGCCGCCCAGGCTGAACTGTTGCGGCAACAGGCGGCCACCGAGGTAGCCGAGCAGCGCGGCGCCAATCACGATCAACGGAAACGGCAGATTGAAGGCAAAGATGGCGACAAAAGACGCGCCGGCAATGCCCCACAACCAGTTGTTCTTCAACGCCCGCGAGCCAATGCGCCAGGCCGCCTGCATGACGATGGCGGTCACCGCCGGCTTGATCCCATAGAAAATCCCCGCCACCAACGGCACATCACCGAAGGCGATATACAGCCAGGACAGGCCGATCAGGATAAACAGCGACGGCAGCACGAACAGCACCCCGGCAATCACCCCGCCCCAGGTTCGGTGCAGCAGCCAGCCGATATAGGTGGCCAACTGCTGCGCCTCCGGCCCCGGTAGCAACATGCAGTAGTTCAGCGCATGCAGAAAGCGCCGCTCGGATAGCCAGCGGCGCTTCTCCACCAATTCCTGATGCATGATCGCAATCTGCCCAGCCGGCCCGCCGAAGCTGATCAGGCCGAGCTTGAGCCAAAACCAGAAGGCTTCGCGCAGGCTGACGGCGGGTGGTGCAGACGATTCGGACATGCGGGCAACTCACGGCGATAAAAACGCTCGCACTATAGCGTGCCACGATGACGATTTAAGCCGGCAGTGCTCAAGCCCAGGCGCGGATTTCCGTATACTTGGCAGCGCTGCGCCCTCCTTTCAACCTGCCCGTGAAGCTCTCCGTGAAAATCCGCCATTCGTTAGGGTCTGTTCCCGTTTCATCGCAAGCCGCGTTGCCGCGAAAAATCTCGCCAGGCAAGGCGGAGGACGCAGGCAATGGTTGTTCCCTTGCCAAGTCCTCCAACAACGCATGGCGAGATTTTTCGCGCAACCCTCTGGGCCGGGCCTGTTTTAGCGCGATACTGCGTTTCTCGACACTCATTTGGAACAACCAAACTTCGCGTCTCGTGCCTGGCCTCGCGCTAAAACAGGCTCCGGCGCGGCCGCGAGCGAAACGGCAACAGACCCTAGTAAGCCTGCTGCTGATCTGCAGCTGCGTTGTAGTTGCATCGAACACCCAGGCCGCCCCCGCCAAACAACAGGACCTGGCCGCCGGCAGTGCACTGCTGGTCGATCTGCAGACCAATCAGGTGCTCTACGAGCGCAACGCCGACAGCGTGGTGCCGATTGCCTCGGTGACTAAGCTGATGACCGCCATGGTCACCCTCGACGCCAAGCTGCCGCTGGATCAGGTGCTGCCGATCATGATTCGCGACACCCAGGAAATGCGCGGGGTGTTCTCCCGCGTGCGCGTGGGCAGCGAACTGAGCCGCCGCGACATGCTGTTACTGGCCCTAATGGCCTCGGAAAACCGCGCCGCAGCCAGCCTGGCGCACCACTATCCGGGTGGTCACGCGGCCTTTGTCGCGGCGATGAATGCCAAGGCGCGCGCCTTGGGCATGAAGAATTCGCGCTTCGTTGAGCCCACTGGCCTGTCGGAGCACAACGTCTCCAGCGCCCGTGACCTGGTGCTGATGCTCAAGGCCGCGCGCCAATACCCGCTGATCAGCCAGTTCAGCACCACCTCGGAAAAAACCCAGGCGTTCAGCAAACCCAACTACACCCTGGGCTTTCGCAACACCAACAACCTGGTGCGCAAGCCGGGCTGGAGCGTGCAGCTAAGCAAAACCGGCTACACCGGCGAAGCCGGCCGCTGCCTGGTGATGAATACCGTGATGAATAACCGCCCGGTGGCCTTCGTGGTGCTGGATGCCTTTGGCAAATACACCCACATGGCCGACGCCAACCGCCTCAAACGCTGGCTGGAAACCGGCAAGGTCACTGCCGTGCCGCCTGCCGCCATCAGCTACCGCCAGCAGAAACTGGCGCAGCGTCAGGCCAAAGCCACGCAGTAAGCCCCCAAAAATGACAAGGCCCGCAGACAGAGCGGGCCTTGTTGTATCAGACCGTAGGATGGGTGCTAACCCATCAGCCAATTGATGGGTTAGCACCCATCCTACGG